>JAPDKB010000019.1 GCA_029258795.1 archaeon | reverse complement strand
AAAATCGCAAGGTTGACAGGGAATATCTTTTATGTTATCATCCCGCCTGATGGAGCTGAGAAGGAAAATTGAGAATAAAGAGGCAGTTATTGGAATTGTGGGGCTTGGATATGTTGGCCTGCCCCTTTCTTTAGTTTTTCTTAAAAAAGGATTTCCTGTTTACGGAATTGATATAAGCAGGGAGAGAATAGAAAAACTCAAACAGGGAATATCCTATGTTGATGATGTTAAAGGAGAGGAAATACTTTACTTCGTAAAAAATAATAAGTTCAGGCTATCGGATAGTTACGAGGCAGTAAAGGAATGTGATGTTATCAACATATGCGTTCCAACCCCATTCACTCCCACACGCGACCCTGACCTTTCATACGTTATAAATGCATCCCGGGGAATAAGGGAATATCTCAAAAAAGGACAGCTTATAATTCTCAGAAGCACAACATATCCTGAAACAACAGAGAAGGTGGTTCTTCCAATTCTTGAAGAGACAGGGTTGAAGGTAGGAAAGGACTTTTACCTCTCCTTTGCACCCGAAAGGGTTGACCCGGGAAATAAAAAATACACCATGGAAAATACCCCGGTTGTTGTTGGAGGGGTTACCGGGACATGTACGGAATTGACTTACCTTCTTTATTCAAAGATTACCCCACAGGTGAAGAAGGTATCCTCCCCCAGGATTGCAGAGATGACAAAATTGCTTGAAAATATTTTCAGGAGCGTGAACATTGCCCTTGTTAATGAACTTGCAATTCTCTGTGAGCGCATGGGGATAGACATATGGGAGGTTATAGATGCTGCCTCCACCAAACCTTTTGGTTTTATGCCCTTTTATCCCGGACCCGGAATAGGTGGACACTGCATACTTGTTGACCCCTACTATCTTTCCTGGAAGGCGAGAGAATACGATTTTCATTCAAACTTCATTGCACTTGCTGCACAGGTAAATGAAAATATGCCATATCATGTTGTTTCCCGCCTCTTTGAAATCTCCCATCTGCACAATA
>JAPDKB010000001.1 GCA_029258795.1 archaeon | reverse complement strand
GGACCCTGCTCATTAGGATAACCCTTCCCACTGGCATCAATAGTTCCTCCCGGATAGATCGTTAAATTCTCTGCAGTAATATTCACATTCCCGTTTATTGAACCGTACACTTCGACAGTATTAGCAGCAACAGTAAGGTTGGAGAAATAGTCAAGGCTCACGCTTCCATTCACTATGATATTGCTCACATTTTTTCCCAGATCAAGTATAGAGCTCGAGCCAAGACTAACACTCCCTCCATCATACACATAGAACTCGCTAGCATTGCTGATATTCAGGATAACATTGTTTCCGGTGCCCAAGCTCCCATATACATAGAGTTGTTTGAGGTTGGGGAAAGAGAGGTTTATGTTGTTATATGCTGTCAGGCTGCCCGTGCTGGTGATGTTCAGGTATGTTATGTTTTCATAAACGTGGCTTGCAGTTAAATAATGTGTTTCTGTTACATAACAGTGTGTGTTGTTGCTTAATCTCCAGTCGCAGAACGGCTCAACAAAATTACCATTCACATAAATTGTGCCGCTTTCTCCATACTGATATCCCCACCCACCTTTAGCTTCTATACTCCCATCAAACAGGAACTGACTGGCATAAATGGCTATTCTTCCTCCTGATCCTCCTCCGCCATCATAGTTGTCGTTTCCTCCGTTTCCTCCGTTTGCCTGAATAGTACCATTTCCCTCGAGCCTATTACTCAAAACCAGAATCGAGCCACCAGAGCCACCACCAGAGCCATCATAATTAGCAGTATCGCAGTTTATTCCGCCATTCCCTCCATTCGCAAGAACAGACCCATTTATTGTTAGAGTATCTGTTACATTGATGAAAATTGCTCCCCCTCCATACCCTCCCTTGCAGTCCCCCCCTCCAGAACCAAAATCTGTTGGCCAAGTTAGATTTCCATACGGAGAACCCCCTGGAGAAACCTGATTATTATTACCCCCACCATCACCCCCATATCCTCCATAACCCCCTCCCCCACCTGCAACATACCACTTGCTACTATCAATACCAGCACCAGGACCCTGCTCATTAGGATAACCCTTCCCACTGGCATCAATAGTTCCTCCCGGATAGATCGTTAAATTCTCTGCAGTAATATTCACATTCCCGTTTATTGAACCGTACACTTCGACAGTATTAGCAG
>JAPDKB010000021.1 GCA_029258795.1 archaeon | reverse complement strand
GTTACCACTCCGGCTCCAACGGTTTTACCACCTTCTCTTATTGCGAACCTCAATTCGCGCTCCAGAGCAACAGGATACATGAGCTCAACCTCAAGCTCCACATGGTCACCAGGCATAACCATCTCAACACCCTCAGGCAACTTTATCGTTCCAGTAACATCCGTGGTCCTGAAATAAAACTGAGGACGATAACCAGTAAAGAACGGAGTGTGCCTTCCTCCCTCCTCCTTCTTCAATACATAAACCCTTCCCTTAAACTTCGTATGAGGAGTTATAGAACCAGGAGCAGCCAGCACCATCCCCCTCTCAACCTCATCCTTACCTATACCCCTCAAAAGAACCCCAACATTGTCTCCCGCAACAGCCTCGTCCAGCTCCTTCCTGAACATCTCAATTGACGTGGCAACAGTCTTGCGCGTGGGACCAAAACCAACTATCTCAACCTCCTCTCCAGGCCTGAGCCTCCCCCTCTCAACCCTGCCAGTCACAACCGTCCCACGACCAGTTATACTGAATATATCCTCTATCGCCATAAGAAAAGGCTTGTCAACATCCCTCTTTGGCTCAGGTATATAATTGTCCAGAGCATCCAGCAACTCCCATATCGCCTTCCATGACTCATCCTCCCCATCACTCTCCAGAACCCTCAAAGCACTGCCCTTAATCACAGGAACATCATCACCAGGAAACTCATACTTGTTCAGCAAATCCCTGACCTCCATCTCAACCAGCTCAACCAGCTCAGGATCATCAACCATGTCAACCTTATTGATAAACACCACTATATAAGGCACATTCACCTGACGAGCCAGCAACACATGCTCCCTGGTCTGTGGCATCACAGAATCAGGAGCAGAAACAACCAGAATAGCACCATCCATCTGAGCAGCACCAGTTATCATGTTCTTTATATAATCCGCATGACCAGGACAATCAATGTGAGCATAATGACGACGCTCAGTCTCATACTCAATATGCGCAAGCTGGATAGTTATCCCCCTCTGCTTCTCCTCAGGCGCCTTGTCTATATTCTCAAAAGGCACATACTCAGCCAGCCCCTTACTCGCCAGAACCTTCGTTATGGCAGAAGTAAGGGTGGTCTTACCATGGTCAATATGACCTATTGTCCCCACATTCACATGGGGCTTCTTCCGCTCAAACTTCGCCTTTGCCAT
>JAPDKB010000015.1 GCA_029258795.1 archaeon | reverse complement strand
AGTGACTGGGATATACTCGTTCTGGTGAAGGAAAAAATTCCTATGCATGAAAAAATCTCAATATGGTATGCAGTTTCTCACGCAATTCACGAAAGGTATCCTATTTCGCTGGATCTTATAATAAAGTCCATAGATGATTTTGAGAAAGAGAAAGAAGTTGTAAACACTATTTCCAGCGAGGCTGCACTTGAGGGAAGGGAGATATGAAAAGAGAGATTATAGAAGGATGGTTGAGAAAAGCTGAAAATGATTTGCAGGCTGCAGAAAAACTTCTTTCTTCGGAAGAAATTCTAACCGATGTGATATGTTAGTAGAGAAATATTTTAAGGCATATTTAACTTTTCGGGATATACGCATTACAAAAACACACGATATGGAGTTACTTCTTGATATGTGTATAAAACTCGATAAGGATTTCTCTTTTCTCGATCAGAAAAAGATCGCCCGTCTTACTTTTTATGCAGTAGAGGTTCGTTACCCTGATGACTTTTATCTTCCGTCTATTGAGGAAGCCAAAGAATCCATTAAAATAGCAAAAGAAGTAAGAGAACTGGTAAAGAGAAAAATCAGGATATAAACAAAAATTATAAAAACAGTGCAGATTTTATAGAGGTTGTGCAGAAAAGCGACTATTTTTGTAGGATTATACAATTTTAGTCGCACTAAAATGGTAAAATAGCACGCCGTCTTGACAGAGAGAGGTCCGGTTTATAATATTTAAAAAAGGAGGCTGATAAATGAAGGAACTGACCGAGAAGGATGTAATTGAGATTATAGAAAAGGAACTGCCCGGGATAATAGAGAGACATCCCGAAATAAAGAGGCGTATATGGAAGATACTGGAAGAGAAGGCGGCAACCAAGGATGACATAGAGGCAATCCTACTTGAACTCCAGCGTCAGAGAGAGGAAACAAACAAGAGGTTTGAGGAAGTTAATCGCAGATTTGAGGCTCTTCAGATGGAGATGGACCGCAGGTTTGAGGAAGTTAATCGCAGATTTGAGAAGATGGACCGCAGGTTTGAGGAGCTGACACGCCAGATGAACGATGGGTTTGAGGTGTTGAGAAAGACCATATCTGTGGTTGGTTCAAGGTGGGGTATAGGTGCAGAGGGGGCATTCAGGAAGGGGTTTGAAAAGGTTCTTGCAGACCTGGGGTATGAGGTCGTGAAGTGGAAGAAGTACGATAAGGAAGGCAGGTTTTTCCTAGTCCCAAGGCCTGTGGAAATTGACATATTTATAAGGGACAATAAGCGTATAGCAATTGAGGTAAAATCCTCTCTTACCTATTCCGAAGTAGATGGTTTTGAGAAAGCAGTGAGATTTTACGAAGAAGTTGAGGGGGTCAGGGTTGATGAACGCATAGTGGTTGCGGTTTATGCCTATCCCGGGGTTCTTGAGTATGCAAGTAAACTCGGGATAAATGTAATACTGGGATTTGATGAAGCGAGAGAATATCTCGCATGAGAATTTCAATTTATCTTTTAACGATGAGCAGGAATTTTTCAAATAATTCTATAAAATCTTTCTTTCCCGAAACAATAACCTCTCTCACTGCCGGATATTGCTCATAGAGAGGGAGAGGAAAGAATAACTCCCACACCTCAACTCCAAGCGCCTCCGCAATCCCGCAGAGTTTCCCTACACTCACATTCACCTCCCCACGCTCAATGGAGCCGAGGTA
>JAPDKB010000022.1 GCA_029258795.1 archaeon | reverse complement strand
TCTTTTGAACCTGTTAAAAAGAGGTGCTCTCTTTCTGTCCTGTTAACAGGGATGATGATTAAGCTCGGTTTCAGGGAAAAGAAGCTCATTCAGAGGTTGTCAGAGTGGTGATGTGGGGAAGACCCTAGATGTGTATAGATTGCAGTACTTAACCCTTCTGGAGGTGAAAAATGATTGTATATCATTATACCTCCGAGAAAGCCTATAATCAAATAATGCGAACTAGGGAATTTTACCCATCATTCTTCTCTACAGCTTTAGATGCTGTTTATGGCGAAGGTTGGTATTTCACAGATCTGCCTCCGTCAAGCTCAGACGAAGAATTATATCAATTATGGGGACAACCGGTTCCTGAGAGAGTAAAATGATATTTAATGTTCGATATAGATGAATCTCTGTTACAAAATACCCGCACCCATGTGTACAGATTGCCGTTAGAAACAATAGAAGGCGGAATACTAAAGTTAAATCTCAGGTATACTTTACAAGGAAGAATTGTGATTAGATTTATTAAAGGGGGAAAAAGATGACTTCGCCTAACAGGTGCATATCCGACTTCACTAACACTCCGTCCAAATTCCTCGCCTCGCTCGGAACTTCGGATATGCCCAGAACGTTAAACGACATTGGGCTGCGGGCTAAAAATATGGGGTTAGATTATGAAAATTGACACAGACACTAGAAAAAACCAATGGAAAAACTATCTTAATAACCTAATAGATATATTTAGATCTGAATATGCTAAATTGAGTGAAGATGGAAGAAGATGGATCCCTTACAACTTATATTTTACTGAACCATGTCAAATTGAAGTTATTGAGTTTTTAGAGCCACTACATCAAATTTTAATAATCTCACACGATAAGGATAAAAAAGATAGAGAATTCTGCATACATATATATCCGGAGCTAAATAAAGCGACTTATCCACATTACATTCAAAGAGATATCTTATCGGACGATAAATGGGATAGAGAAGTAACAGCAATAGACGGTAAGAAACGTAACTTAAAGGATCTATTAGAAGACTTCTTTGGGGATGCTTTTAAGTGGTTTGAAAAGCAAGCATTCGTGAAATACGATAAACCAAACATCTTTAGAAATGGCAATGCTATCACGGAAGACATTGGCGTATGGCTAATAAAGGGAGATTTATTAGAGCTTGACCCCTCTGACATAGTTTCAGAAGTTTGTAGAGAGTCTCCTTACAAATACTGTCTTCCAGCGGAAGACCAAAAGATGTTAAAACCTAAAGGAAAGGATGCTGAAAAAGGTTTTGTATATTATATGACTACTGGAGACTACATATACGTAGAAACGCTGAAAAATATGAAGATTTAGAAAAGTATAGAATGAAATTGTTCAAAGAAGCAGAGAAGATTATTAGAAAACGTACGAAGAGTAAAATCAAAGGGTTTGGAGCGTATTTATATCCACCCGTCTGGGTTGATGAAATTCCAAAGATACCATTTAATCAGAGGATTTGGAGCGAGATTGATATTTATTTTGGTCAAAAAGCTATTGAAACTACTTACAATGGGAATGTTCTTATTATAACCAAAGACGGTTTAATAGCAATTGGAATGGATGACAAGTATGAAGCACTCAAAGAATTATGGTTAAGTGCATAACATCTTAAACTTATCACCCAAGAACTTCTCAATCCACCTTTTTGCAAAGGATATTGATTCTGTCAGCTTTTTGAAAGCTTTAGCAATTGTCTCCTTCAATTCTTCAACA
>JAPDKB010000023.1 GCA_029258795.1 archaeon | reverse complement strand
TCATCCTCACAAGCGGGCACAACAGGTACAGCACCCACTGCATAACGTTTGTAAATGAGCTTCAGATGAACATGCACCGCGGAGAACCTTTCGTTTACATCAGCAAGAAGGCAGCGGAGAAGAAGGGCGTTAAGGACGGAGATTACATCAGAGTCTTCAACGACTTTGGGGAGGTAATAGTCCAAGCAAAGGTTTCATCACTACCAGCTGACGACCAGATCATATTCTACCATGGCTGGGAGACGTTCCTGTTCCCGAACGCAAGGAACCTCAAAAGCGAACTCTCTGCAGGACTTATCAAACCTCTCCACCTTGCCGCTGGTAACGATATCGCATACAACTACGGCCACTTCTACTACAGATTTGTAAACTGGCAGCCGCAAATGATATACAGACACACTTGCGTCGATTTCGAATCCTTAAAGCCCGAAGAACTTGAGAAGTTTGGTCTGAAAGGATCTTAATATATTTTTTCGTAAATTTAATCTAATTTTTATAACAAATGGGGGTGAAAAAGCTGAGACAAGTCGCGATGGTTGTAGACCTCAACAAGTGCATCGGCTGTCAGACATGCACCTTAGCCTGCAAAACGATGTGGACGAGTGGAGACGGGCAGGAGCACATGTGGTGGAACAAAGTCAACACCATGCCTGGCGAAGGATCACCGAGAGGCTGGGAGGACATGGGCGGAGGATTTATGAGCACGGCTTTAGGAATGGTGCTGAGAAGACTGTTCGGCAGCAAGGTCGGCAAGAAAGCTGTTGCATCGCATTTACCAGATGAAAAGGAGTTTGGAGAGTACGTCAAACTCTACCCGCTTAAGACAATAACTTCCGGAGAGGGTAAAGCTGCAACAGCTCCAGAGAAGAGGCCAGAGTGGATGTACAACTGGGATGAGGACAGAGGGGCAGGAGAGCATCCAAACTCCTACTTCTTCTACCTTCCCCGCCTCTGCAACCACTGCACGCACCCAGCCTGCTTGGAGGCTTGCCCGAGAAATGCCATATACAAGCGTGAAGATGGAATAGTTCTCATAAACGAGGAGAAATGCCACGGATACAGGTTCTGCATGGAAGCTTGCCCATACAAAGTCATTTACTTCAACGTAGAGGGCAAGATTGGGGGAGAATACACAACCACAAGCAGTAAAACGGGTATAGCACAGAAGTGCATAGGCTGTTTTCCGAGGATAGAGCAGGGCGTACCACCGGCATGCGCCAGAGTATGTCCCGCAAGAGCGAGATTTTACGGTTTTCTCGACGATGAAAACTCATCGGTGTATAAGCTCGTCAAGAAATGGAAGGTGGCTCTACCCCTGAGGGCTGAGTACGGAACACAGCCGAATGTTTACTACGTCCCGCCTCTTTCGTCACCTAAGTACGACAAGGATGGAAAGCTCGTTGACGAGGAGCGCATACCGATTGACTACCTGAAGTACCTCTTTGGCGAGGAGGTTGAGGATGCTTTGAACACTTTGAAGGAGGAGAGGGAGAAGATGCGCAGAGGAGAGAAGTCGGAGCTAATGGAGATTCTGATAGGTTTCCGCTGGCCGGATGACTTCTTCAGACCGTTTGTGAAGCATCCGGATGAAGTTTTTGTGAAGGGGAGGTGAAAAAATGAGTTTGGAAAAAACCATAAAGAAATACAAGGAAAGAACGACATTTGATAAATACGTAAGGGTCAGCCATCCCAACGACTGCTATCCCGGAAACTGCTCTCTGACCGGATACGTCAGGGATGGAAAGATCGTCTATCAGGAGCAGACCGGCAAGTACCCGGTTGTTGATCCGAACACGCCGGACTGGAATCCCGCAGGGTGTGCGAGGCAGTGCAGCTACGCCCTCGCAACCCATGGAAAGGAGAGAATAAAGCAGCCGATGAAGCAGCTCGGAAGGGGGAGTGGCAAGTGGGTGCCGATAAGCTGGGATGAGGCTTACGAGATAATAGCCGACAAGCTCATTGATGCGATGGAGTACAACCCGCAGTCGATACTGTACGAGATACCTCCCGGAGAGGGGGGGCCGATGTACTCCCAGGATACGATAGTGCAGTTTATGACGGCCATTGGTGGTATATGCTTCGATCTCGAATCAGCATCCATCCAGGATCTCAGCGCGGGGCTTTACGAGACCTTCGGAAAGTACCAGTTTGCATCGACATGGGACGACTTCTTCTACTCCGACCTTATCCTGATATGGAACATAAACCCCGCATATTCGAGGCAGGAGAAGTACCACTTCCTGACGGAAGCACGCTACAGAGGAGCCGAGCTTGTTGTTATAGCTCCCGACTACAGTCCATCTGCAGTGCACGCAGACTACTACATCCCGGTTAAGGCTGCAACCGATGCAGCCTTAGCACTGGGAATGTGCAGGGTGATAATCGAGGAAAATCTTGTCGACTGGGACTTCGTGAAGGAGCAGACAGACCTACCCTTGC
>JAPDKB010000012.1 GCA_029258795.1 archaeon | reverse complement strand
TAAAGAGTATGTGTTAATACTCTCTAACCCTACAACAGGTATTTTACCTATTTTAGAAGGTGGTAAGGTGTACGATCATTTTCGCAGTTTAGGTATAAAGTTTGAGGATAATAGCGATAAATCATTTATTGATGTTGTGTATTCCTTTGAATTTTCTTTTTCCTCTCATTGTATAAGAAATAATGAAATTTGGTATGATGGAAATATATTTTGTGTATTTAATATTTTTAATAATTGGAAAAATCTAATTAATAGGTATGTGTTTTCTTTTCAGTCCCCTATATACAGCGGTTCTGTTTTATTAAGAAAAGTGCTAGAAAATTTAATGGATTTAAAAAGAAAAAATATTAAACTATTGAATTCCCAAGACATCAAAATCTGCTCTAATATCTTTAAATCCCAACTGAGTAGTCTTGATGAATATTTGGAAAAAGAAGAAATATTTGATGTGGATGGAAGTTTTCTTGTATTTAATTTCTCTTTCTTTTTCAATTCTGATTCTTTGTTTAAATGGCTGCTATTTAACTTTTATGAGCAATTGCTTGATGCGTTAAGCTGATTAAATTAATCGATTTAAAAACCTTTCTATTTGCTGTTATTTTAAAATGTTAACATTTTCTTTTAAAAACATTTTTAAACTTAAAATGCTAGAAAGTTAATACAAAAATTAAATAAAAGGGGTGAATGATGACTAGGGCTAGATGGGTATTGGTTTGGGTTGTGCTATCTTTATTAATCTTTTCATTGACTTTCAGTGTTTCGCAGGCAATTTTACCTTTTGCTCATGTTTCGTCATCATCTGTTACTCCAAATCAAACTTATGAGTTGGTGGAGAAGAATTATACTTTAACAATTGTTAATGAAAAGAGAACTAATGCTAGCCGTATATGTAATGTAACTCTTTATTTAAATGAGTTTAATATTATAGAAGTTTATGATATTGATGGTTGGAATCATACCCCTCCTACTTCAAATTCTATAACTTGGTATTCTTCAACTGCATGTATTTCTCCAGGCGGAACTTTAGAATTTGATTTTACAGCAAAAGCAAATGAAATTGTGGATAATTCTACATCAAATATAACTGACATATGGAATATAACAACAATTGATAGTGCCGGAGATATAAACTATACAAATGTTAGTGTGGTAATTATTAATGATTTAATCTTTCCAAATCTCACTTCAGTTTCTCCACCAGATTGGAGTTTTGTAAAGAAGCAACCTTTTGTTTTTTCATTTATCTTTATGGAGAACGAATCAGGCTTGGATACAACTCAACAATCTGTAGTTGAATATGATGATAATCAAAATATGGAAACTAGTGGGGATGTTAGTGGCTATTTAAACCTATCTTGTACTGAGATTTCACAAGGATTATGGAACTGTACCAGCGTTTTCACCCCTACAACTAATATGAACTCTTTTATTGATTATCGAATTAATAATGTTACAGACTTAGCAAGAAATAAGTATGATGAAGGTTCTTCTTTCTTACATCATGTTTATTTAGATTCAAAGAAACCAAGCATTAACTTGACTTCACCTGATAATGGTTGGCTTAATGCAGATACATATAATTTTACATTTAATGTTTCTGATAACTCTTTTGAGGCAAGCGGACAAGGAAACTTTTCTCCATCAATAAATTGTTCTTTATTTATCGATTTTCTATTGATAAACAATAGCTATTTGACCAATGTTTCAAAGACTAAACAAATAATCTTTACTGTAAATTTGACTAATTACCAAGGAAACCACACATGGAATGTTGTATGTGAAGATGCTGCTGGGGAAGCTAATTCAACAACCCGTTGGTTTATCCGAGACACAGAGAACCCTAATTTAACCTTAATTCAACCACAAAACAGTTCATATCAGTCCAAGCAAGTAACATTCAAATGGAATGCAACAGACAATATAGATAGTAACTTAACGTGCGATTTAATAATTAATGATACAGTTAACATAACCTCATATACCTTATATGGAAGCGGCATATTTGAGATTAGTTTGAATTTGAGCGATGGTAATTATTTCTGGTATGTCAACTGCACAGATGATGCAAACAACACAAATACATCAGAAACAAAGATGTTTTATGTTGATTCAATAAAACCAAACTTAACTATAGTTACGCAAGTTAACAATAATGTGGTGACTATAAAGGCAAATGCATCAGACAATATAAATGTAAGTGCAATTTGGATTAATGCAACACATATTTGTTTTAATAATCAAACATCTAAAAATCTTGAATGCAGTTTTAGCTTAACACTTGAAGAAGGCAACCATCTTATAGCAGTTTATGCAAACGATTCTGCTGGCAATACAGTAAACAAGGCAACGACTGTAACAATCAATGGATCTAATCCGAATGTTACTTTAATAAGCCCGGCTGATAACTACTCCGCTTCAGGTTCAAGTGTTACAGTTGATTTTGTATATAATGTAATAGATGACTATTCTTCGACTTTGAATTGTAGTTTGTATATTAATGATAATCTCATTAGTTCACATAACTCTGTAAACAATAATTCACAAGATAGTTTTTCCTATACCTTTACACAATCTGGAACCTACAAATGGAAAATCTTATGTGAAGATAAAGCTGCAAATAAAGACAGCAAAACAAGGCAATTAACTATAACGATACTCTCTTATTCAAGTTCTGGAAGGGGTGGTGGCGGCAGTAGCAAAAGTTGCATTAATGAATGTATAACTGGTAGCAGAAAGTGCGTGAATTCAAGTTATTATGTTGTATGTGGCAATTATGATTCTGATACTTGCTATGAATGGTCAAGTCCTGTTGCATGTGTTGGTAATTGTATTAATGGTAATTGTATCTGTATTGAACAATGGAATTGTAGCGAGTGGAGCGAATGTATTAATGGCACTCAAACGCGAGAATGCATTGACCTTAATGCATGTGGTACCTCAAATCAAAAACCTGAAACAGTTAGACCATGCGAAC
>JAPDKB010000013.1 GCA_029258795.1 archaeon | reverse complement strand
TGTTTTTTTAAGGCAAAGGAAAGGAGGGAGCGATGGTAATGGTATTTTTGCTTTTATCAGCGGGTGAAGTCAATCAGGATGTGCCTTTGTGGAAGAAGTTGTCTTATAGCATTGGGTATTCAGGGGGGATATGCTATAGAGGGGGAGACTTGGCGAGTACTCCCACTACTTTATACGATCCAATAGGGATTCTTGCGTGTAATATTTATTTTCTTAATTCCATAGAGGCTGGTGTTATATATCCTTTTGGAAATGGGGAAGGGATTGAGGTGGGAGTGGGATATGGGTGGGCAAGGATAGAGGATGCGAGGAAATTAGGAGATTGCAGATTAAACAAAATTTATCTTTCGTGCTTTAAAAAATCCGGAACCATAACAGGAGGAGTTGAGATAATATTGGCGAAGTCGATCTCGGAGTGGTACACCCTGGAAGGTGAAAAATTTTATATTTCAAGATATTATGCCGGAGGAGGTATTATCGTGAAGTGGCAATGGGAAGGGTATCGTTATTTTGATAAATTTTGTTTGAGTCCTGAAGTTAGTCTAAGGTTAATAAGTTTTGCGAGAGAATTTAAAAGCGATGCTCCTTGGAATGAAGAAAAGAAAATCTTCTTGGTCTTTTCAGGTTTATATATGGGATTAAAACTAAAGATAGGAGGTATAAAATGAGAGGCAAGGCTTTGTTTTTGTTAATGGTTTTTCCTTTCATTTTGAACTCTGCTGATGTTCCTATTATTTTTGTTCATGGAAATAAAAGCGCTGCGAAGCCGTTGCGGACCGATCCTGAAGACCCTCCTTATGAAGATGAGAATTATGGTTTAGAAACATGGTATCCTATGAAAAATGATGGAAGTCTCGAGTATCCCACTGCGATGACAAAGATAATAGGTTATCAGGGATATGATTGGGGTGTTAAAGACGATGGTTCACCTGCGATTGACTGCGATATCAATACTGAACTTATGCCTGATCAGGGGACAAAGAGGGTGTTTAATTTTTCATTTTATTCTCCTGATGGGAGTCCTGGGGTGATTTGGGGAAATACATCGGAGGGAGAGAAGAATCTTCCTTTATGGAAAAGAGTTTCTTATAATGTAGGGTATTCCTTAGGGATTTGTTTAAGGGGTAAAGATTTAACTCCTTTGTCTGGAGATATTATTTTTGATATTGATGATTTTCTGAGCCTTTTTTATCTCCTTCATTCTCTTGAAGCCTCTGTTATATATCCTTTTGGAGATGGGAAAGGGATTGAGGTGGGAGTGGGATATGGGTGGGCAAGGATATCTCCGAGTAAATATGATAATTGGAGGTTTAAATTTCTCTCTTTAATCGGTGGATACGAAAAAGACAAAATCTTAATAGAAGGTGAAGTGATTTATACAATAGCAAAAGATCCTGGAAAGGTGCAAGGTTCTGTGCCTCAAGAAGGAAAGGGAACAGGATATAAGATAAAATTGATGTACCGATTTAATAAATATATAGCGTGTGGCATTTTGTTAGGAAATGCAAAATATCAAGCAAAAACATACTATCCGGACAAAACTTGGGAATACAATATGGTCTTGAGTTTTTATGGGTTTGGTGTCTTTATAAGATATAGGTTCCTCTTAACAGGAGGTGTAAAATGAGAATCTTTTTGGTGATATTCCTCTTTTATCCTCTTTTTGGTCTCTTTTCAGCCGATGTTCCCATTATCTTTCTGCATGGGAACAAAGAAGAAGCAAGACCTGAAGGTGCGCCTGATGACCCTAATGACAAGTCTGCAGGAGGATGGGTAACTTGGTATCCAAGAAATAAAGATGGTAGTAGAGCTTACCCCACTGCCATGACCAAGATCATTGATTCTCAATATGGAGGCTACATTGCAGGAGATCCTTTGAATTGCAGTATAGATTCAACACCGAGACCGACAGGAGGATATACAAAGGTGATATACAACTTCTCCTATTATTCTCCTGATGGGAGTCCTGGGGTGATTGGGGGAGTGCCTACGGAAGTTCTTAAAATGAAAGATGTAACCGTGCCTTATCTGGTGAGTTTTACTTCTTCAAAGCGACTTACTACAGAAGAAATAAAAATAAGCGCTCTTCAATATGTGGATAATATTTATTATACTGATGCAGAGGTGGTAGGGTATTTAGAGATCGTCTCCTCAGATACAACAGATACTACCTACGAGTATGAGGTGTTTTTAAATGTGTATACAGTTAGAATCATTTTCCCATTTGAGACAGATTACTCCACCGCAGATTATGATTCAACAGTGGTATGGCCTAAATATGTACCTGAGGTAAAAAAGAAAACAACGGAAGATGGCGACACACTGAGAGTACCTACATCCATTACACTAAAGTATATTTCTTCATGGAAGAAAGCACAATGGGCTGAAAGGCTTGCTGAATTTATAGGTAAGGTTCTCGAAGCCTGTTATGGAAGCGACTGGCAAAGTAATCCTGATGCGAAGGTGGACATAGTTGCACATTCGATGGGAGGACTTGTCGCAAGGTCAGCAATTGCATATCTTAAAATCCCAGGAACTAATATCCCTGTAAAGGAAAGAGTGAGAAAACTTTTAACAATAGGAACGCCCAACCATGGGGTACCAGGAAGTAACTGGTATACCTTAGGTGCTACGAAACATCCTGAGTGGATGAAATTTGGAGAGGATATGGAGTGTAATGTTTATCCTCATCTTCATTTCGGCTGGAGAAATGTAAACTTTATAAATGCTCAGACTGGGGAGAAAAAGATCTGGGCAGAATGGATTTCGATTGATGATGATAACATTACAGAGGTGCAATATTCCACTGTGGCTGGAACTTATGGAAGGTTTGAAGATGAGTTAGGTGAGAATGATGGAGTCGTTCCGGTTGGTAGAGCATGGATAAGAGAAGCAGAACACAATGCGGTGATATTTGCTGGGCATGACCATGGTACACCCGACGGCGCTTCCGGGGAAAATTCACTTCCAGAGTGTACCTTCACCACAGAGTTTATCAAGAAATGGATAATAGATGATGAGGAAATGGAGACAGAATTGGCTGGAGAGATTTGCTTTGCTCCCAATCCATGGGATACTGCTTCTCTAAGGTTTTTCCCAAATGTAAAGGATATGGGAAATCTACTTGTGGTGCAGATAGAAATGTACGATCTTGGTGGCGATCTTGTTAAATCATGGAGCATTCCTGCGTATAAATGCGTTAATCCCTTAAACGCTCTTGTGCTTGGAACAAATCCTTTTAAATTTAGTTCCGACATTTACATAATGAATGTCCGGATGTACGACATGGATGGCTATCTCTGGGAGTGGGAGGAGGAACCCGTTAAAACTTTTGAAATTGCAATTGTACCCCAGGACTCCGCCAAGATTCTTCCACGGCGTCCTATGCCGGGGGAGGTGGTGCTCGTTGGCTGGGATAGTCTTGATTATCGAACGGACTGGTGGACGAATGACTATGGGGTAAGAAGAAGGTTTTTCTATT
>JAPDKB010000014.1 GCA_029258795.1 archaeon | reverse complement strand
AAGAAGTGCGTGAGTTGGGAAGTTATATATACTTTCTCCTCTTTCCCCTTCCTGCTCTATGGAAGAGGTTTAAATTCAGAGAATTACTTCTCATTGATACAGACGATGATAATTTTCTGAAGAAAATTCCCTTTGAACTTTTATACACTGTATTCCCTCCGGAATACGACCCCGTGATAGTCTCTCCTTTTGTTATTCCTCCTGAGGAGGAAGCATTATTTCCTGTTTTGCATCACGATGTTTTTGTGTTAAGGACAGTATCCTGGAGAGATAGTATTGAGGAAAAGGAAATTGGAGACGATGGAAAGGTAAAGATACTGGTAATGAAGGTGGGGGAGAAAGAACTTAGCAGAGAAAAGAAGGAAAAAGAATACATAGAGGCACTCACTAAGACCGGTGAGGTTGAGGTTGTTATTGTTAAAGACAGTGTAATGGATAATGGACACGCGAAAAATATTGTAAATCAACATCAGCCACACATCCTTCATGTAATAGGAGAAGAGGAGGAAGTGAATAAATATATTCCACCTGAGAAGTGGGAAAAGATATGTCAGGGAGTTGTTCTTACATTTTTCTCTGTTTGCAATGGATATCGTTTTGCATATCATGCTGCCAGGGCGGGAGGGTGTGCGATTGGGAAGAAGGGGAAATTGTATGAGATTAATGTAGAGCCGGTGGTAAACGATTTTTATAAAGGAATTGTGAATGCAAGGCATGAGGAGGAGAGATATGATCTCATAAGAGGGATAAAAAGTTTGATTTCTATCAAGGAAAGGCATAAGGCTGCGGAGAAATACGATGTGTGGTCTTCCTGGAGAGTATATCTTTCTTCTCCCCGATTCAAACTCTTCCTCTGGCCGGAGGAGAAAGCCGAGAGGGAGTTGAGGAAGTTTATGTTAAATAAAGTAAAGGATGTAACTTTACCCTCTTCTGCGAAGCCCAGGGATATTAAGGAAATTTATGTTCCAAGGAAGTTAAGGGAGGAGAAAAGGGAGAGATCCTGGAGAGGCACACTTCCATCATTTATTGCTCCTGATAAGGCAGATATGCTGGAGGAGAGAGGAGAAAGGGAGAGAGTTTATGGAGAGGATGCCCTGATAAAGGAGATGATAAAGGGAAAGAACTGGTGGGTTCTTGTGGGAAATGCGGGTTCAGGGAAGACAACAAGTCTGAAATACTGGGCGTTGAAAATTGCAGAAGAAGGAGGTCTTATACCTATTTATATGAGTTTTTCATCGCTTAAGGATTCTGGGTGGGATGTATGGGAAGGCATAAGGAAAATTCTCAGGAATTCAGGAGTGAAAGAGGATGTGCAGGAGAAAGTAATAGATAAGATACGCAAAAAGGGTGTATTTTTTCTTGATGGGCTTGATGAGGTGGGGGAGAAGGTAACGGCTTTAAATAAGATAAAGGATGCCCTATTTCATTCTGTAAGTGTAATAATTGCCACAAGGCCTGAGTATCAATTTATATGCATGGATAGGATAAGGGACTTGAGGGTGTTGCATTTTGAGGTGATGGATGAATGGAGGAAGATTCCTGAGGCGTGGCTGGCGAAGGAGGATGCGGATAAATTTATAAAGGAGATTAAGAAAAATCAGGTTTTCAGGAGGTTTTTGGAATATCCATTATTTCTCACCTATGCCTGTATTCTTTATCGCAAGGAGAAGAAAATTCCGGAGACATTTACCTCTCTTATTAAGAAATTCGTTAAATATGCTTTATGGAAATGGTCGAAGGAGAAAGACTCCGAATTGAAAGTGCGTATGAAATCCATGGAGGGCTACGCTAAGCAAATCATGGATGTGCTTTCGGAAATTGCATGGGAAATGTTCAGTGAGAATAAGGATGGAATAAAGGTTGAGCGTTTGAGAGAAAAGATTGAGAATGTGTTTAGAAAAACATCTTTGGGTTGGGAAGATATACTTCGGTTGTTTGAAGCCTCTCTCCTGGTGTGCGATGAGGTGGGTGAAGAGACTATTTATTATTTCTTCCATCGTTCATTTGTTGAGTATTTTTCTGCCTGGTACTGGAAAAGAAAGAAATACATGGATTTTGTAAAGAGGCATTATTGTGATTTTAATTTCTGGAACATTATTATCTTTCTTTCTGGTTTGCTTGAGGATGCGACAGAGATGGTGGAGTTCCTTGAGGAGAATGGAGCGGTTGAACTTGCGGCATATTGTGTAAGGGAGGGAAGGGTTAAAAAAGAGGTTATTGATAAAGTTGTCAATGACCTTATAGAACTTGTGAGAATGGAACTTGAATGCAAAGTTTCTCTTTCCTGGCTTCGTGATGCGGTATTTGCGGTAAGGGAACATGTTAAGATAAAAGATGACTGGGATTTGGACTTCAAACTGAGGATTGCCCGATATATTTCCTCGGTGGAAGACCTTCAAAAGATATTTGAGAAGTATAATAATCCTTATGTTGCAAGGATTGTTGCCCTAGTTCTTGGTGAGATTGGTGAAAAAGAAGGGATAAATGTGCTTGAGGGAATACTTGAAGAGTATATGCCTAACCCTGATGTTGCCGAGGCTGTTACCTGGGCTATTGGTGAGATTGGTGAGAGAGATGGGATAGGGGTGCTTAAGGATATATTTGAAGAGCATAGGAATAACCCTGATGTTGCACGGGTTGTTGCCCGGGCTCTTGGTGAGATTGGTGAAAAGGAGGGGATAGATGTGCTTAAGGGGATACTTGAAGAGCATAGGAATAACCCTGATGTTGCCTGGGCTGTTGCCCGGGCTCTTGGTGAGATTGGTAAAAAGGAGGGGATAGATGTGCTTAAGGGGATACTTGAAGAGCATATGCATAACCCTGTTGTTGCCTGGGCTGTTGCCTGGGCTCTTGGTGAGATTGGTGAAAAGGAGGGAATAAAGGTGCTTAAGGAAATATTTGAAGAACATAAGAATGACCCTGATGTTGCAGAGGCTGTTGTCTGGGCTCTTGGTGTGATTGGTGAAAGGGATGGGATAGGGGTGCTTAAGGATATATTTGAAGAGCATAAGGATAACCTTCTGGTTGCATGGGCTGTTGCCAACGCTATTGGTAGAATTGGTGAAAGGGATGGGATAGGGGTGCTTAAGAGAATATTTGAAGAGCATAAGAATATACCTGGTGTTGTAGAGGATGTTGTCTGGGCTCTTAGTAGGATTGGTGGAATAGAATTACTTAAGAAAATATTTGAAGGGAATCAGGATAACCTTCTGGTTGCATGGGCTGTTGCCCGAGCTCTTGGTGTGATTGGTGAAAGGGATGGGATAGGGATGCTTAAGGATATATTTGAAGAGCATAGGAATGACCCTGGTTTTGCAAAGGTTGTTGCTTGGGCTCTTGGTGAGATTGGTGAGAGAGATGGGATAGGGATGCTTAAGGATATATTTGAAGAGCATAGGAATAACCCTAATGTTGCCGAGGCTGTTGCCCGGGCTCTTGGTGAGATTGGTGAAAAGGAGGGGATAGATGTGCTTAAGGGGATACTTGAAGAGCATATGCAT
>JAPDKB010000018.1 GCA_029258795.1 archaeon | reverse complement strand
ATGATCCTCATTTTCACTGTGGTTTTGGGACTTATAACATTGCCTATATGGTCAAGGAGGATACTTCATGGTCTTCTGTTGATACCTTTCCCATGTGTGGTAAGCCGAGGCTTGACAGGATATTTTTTCATGGTTCTGACCTTTATCTTTTATGGTGGAAGATAGAGGGGAGTACTGCTGATCTTTACTGGAGTGCCTGGGATGGGAATGAGTTTGAGACTCACAGGATTGAGACTCCTTATTTTTCAAGGAATCCTGATGGTGTTATCCGGGATGGGAGACTTTATCTTGTCTGGATAGAGGAGATGGAGCCCAAGAACTTTGAAGTTGTATTCAGGGTAGAAAATGTAAAATGAAGTAAAAAGGAGGGAGAGATGAATGCTTGTAAAAATTTTCTATTCATCCATCTCACCCCTTCCCCGCCCGAGAGGGAGGAAAAGGAGGAAGGGGTTTTTGTTTTTAACACGCAGGAGGGGAGATGCTTCTGGTTTTTGCCCTTACTCAGGTTGTGATACCATTTGAGGTTGAGAAGGGGACAAGAAAGGTTGAGATTTACTATTCTCCTGATGGTAAAGACTGGTATCCTGTGGGAGTTTATCGGTATCCTTTTATTTCATCCTCCATTAAGGATACCTTCAGGTGGGTTGTTAAGGGGGAGCCTCCTAAGGGAGGGATAAGGATAAAGGTGGTTGCTTATTTTTCAGGCGGAGAGGTTAAGGAAAAAGAGGTAAAGGATATTGAGGTGAAGGTGGAAAAAGATGCAGAATCAGGGTATTATTGCCATCGGAGGAAAACAGTTATTGATTCATCTGATACTCTTTATTCCTGGAGGATGCTTGGTTATGATGCACAGCATACGGGCTATTATCCTTTTCCTCTTTATCCTCCGCTGGAGTTGAGGTGGGAGTATGGTAAGCCTCATCCTGAGTATGGCAGTCCTGATTATACCATGGTATCTGCCTGTGCCGGGAATGGTATGCTATATGTTCGTAGTGACTGGACTCATTGTATAAATTGGGTTGTTGCGCTGGACATAGAGACTGGTGAGGAGGTATGGGCGAGGGAGTTGACTTCAAATGTTTGGACATGTGCCCTTTCTGCTGGTGATTCTCTTCTGTTTGTGGGGACGAGTATAGGATGGGATACTTTGAGTCCCACCTTTTATTGTCTTGACGCCTTTACAGGAGATGTAAGGTGGAGTAAGTTTTTACATACTGTGGAATTTTCTCCCATAGTGGTGGAAACGATTGTATACGCTCCAAATTTATACGGAGGAACATTAACGGCGATAAGTTTAAGAGGGAATGAACTCTGGAGAAGAAGAGGAGGATTTCATGAGACACCCTCATTTTATGAAGGAAAAATATATGGAGGTGATGAGAACTGTGCTTTGCTCTCTCTTAATGCTTGGACAGGGAATTTTTTATGGGCTTATGAAATAGAGGAGTGGATAATGAGCAAAATGGTTTCTTCTTCCATGGTTATTTTTTCATCTCTGCGAGAGAAACTCTATTCCATCGATGAAAGACGGGGCACTTTGATATGGAAAGTAGATACATTTCCTACATTAATTTTATCTTCTAAAGGCAACGCTGTAATAGGAGCACAGGAATACTGGCTGGTTCAGGATAGTGTGTTAAATGTAGTACTTCGTAGATTTGATGGAGAGACTGGAGAAATGGTATGGGCTGATACTTTTTATGGAAGATATACAGGGATTGGTTCCATCACCATCACTTCAAATGACCTTATCTGGGTTTCTGGAGATTGGATATTTGCTTTTGACTTAGATAGTGGACAGATGGTTTATCAGAGTGACAGTGTTGGGACTCCTGCATCCTTTTTATCCGCTACAGATTATTTCCCGATTCTTTACAAAAGGAATCTCATAGCTGCTCACAGAGGCAAAATTTTTGTGTTTGAGGGCAATGATACTTTTGTGGATCCTTATAATATTTCTGGTGTTTATGTTTATCCTGAAGTGTTTGATAGGGAAGTGAACATAAGGGTAAAGGCGGACGAGGTAAGGGTGTATGATGTTCTTGGCAGGGAGAGGGCGGTTTTAAGTGGAGAGAGGGACTTTTTTGGGTATCTTAATCTTAGATGGGACGGTAAGGATAAGGAAGGAAAAGAGGTGCCAAGTGGGGTATATTTCCTTGTAGGTCATGATGAAGACTTAATAAGAAGGGGAAAAGTAATTCGTTTAAAAAGGAGGTGAGTTATGTTGAGGAAGGCTATCTCTTTTTTATCTAAATTGAGCGATTTTTGTGGAAGGGGTGTATGAGGGGTGGTGGATGAAAGAATCCTGGATTTCCAAAAAACTTCCCCACAGAAGGAAAATTTCCTCCGGAGTTTTATCCCTACACTTTCTTTTATATACCGAAAATGGAACCAGAAGCACTCCCATAAAAACCAGGCAACATGAGGCTTGAGTTTTCCAGAATACCCCTCATCCTCTTCCTCAACCCTGGAAATTTTATACTGTATTTCATTTTCCCCCTTGCCCACAAAAGTCGCTTAGATTAGGATTTCCTCTCTGGCTGGATTAAGACTTCCCTTGATGGGGGAAGGGCGAAGATGGACATAAGGGATACCACTGGTTCATATGCGATGTGTGGAAATTTAAGGGAAGATAACGAATGGAGATATGTTTACACTCAATTTATTCCTCAGGGAGATAGGGCACAGATAAGGCTGGTGGCAGGGGAAAAAGCGAGGGTTGACAGATGGAGAAAAATGGGTTACAATAAAAATATAAGGAGGAAAGGAATGAAAAACTGTAAAGATTTCATGCTCATCCATCTTGCCCCTTCCCATCCCGAGAGGGAGGAAAAGGAGGAAGGGGTTTTTGTGTTTATAAAGACGGCAAAGGAAAGGAGGGAGCGATGGTAATGGTATTTTTGCTTTTATCAGCGGGTGAAGTCAATCAGGATGTGCCTTTGTGGAAGAAGTTGTCTTATGGCATTGGGTATTCAGGGGGACTGTGTTGGACAGGAGAGGATTTGGCAAAGCCGTTTGAAGCGTCTCCTATAGCAGGAATTTATCAATTGCCTGAATATCTGGCAGCACATCTTTACTGGCTCAATTCAATAGAAGTGAATGCAGTTTATTCTCTAAATGAAAAGGAAAGGATTGAGGTGGGAGTGGGATATGGGTGGGCGCGGATAGAAAAATACAGTAATGTTTTTTATGAGTTTCATTTATTTCCGGTGTGGATAGGATACGCTTATAAAAAGTCCGTATTAAGACTTTCTTATATTTATTCCTATTCTCCTCAATATTATTATAGGTATGGATATAGAATCTCAAGTATTTTTCAAATAGCCAAATGGTTATACTTTCGCATAGATATGATGGGAAGAATATGGTATATAGGCAGAACCACAGGGAGTCATGTATGTCTTTGTTTGAATGGTGTAGGCTTTATAATAGAGTATAATTTTAAAGGAGGTGTAAGATGACTTTTAAAAGGAACATTCCATTAATTTCTCTTATACTCTTTTCACTGGGATTGTTTGCCTCTGATGTCCCAATAATATTCGTTCATGGGCACAAATCAGAGGCCACACCATATAAGGAGGTTAGGGATGAAGAAACTGGAGAAATAATAGAAATTAAAGGCGGTTGGACCACCTGGTATCCTATGAACCCTGATGGTTCATTAAAATATCCCACTGCCATGACAAAGATTGCGGACGCTCATTATGGAGGCTACAGTTATGGATTGAAGGCAGATGGCAGTCCCGCTATTACTTGTGATAAAACTACGGAGCTCATGCCAGGTCAGGGGACAAAAAGAATCTTTAATTTTAGTTATTATCGTATAGATGGGGGGCCGGGAGTAATCGGAAGCAACGGAGAACTTGTATGCCAATATATTCTTAGTACGAATGGTAGAGTAGGAAGAAAAGATGAAATCCCTCAAAGTGAGTGGCTGTACGGATATGATTACGGCCCTAATAATCCATTATCGGGTGATAAATGGGCTAAGAATCTTGCCGATTTTATTGATAAAGTCCTTGCTGCAACAGGTGCTTCTCAAGTAGACATAGTTGCTCATTCAATGGGTGGAGTAGTTGCGCGAGCTGCTATGAAATATTACGGATGTGCGTCTAAGGTAAGGAAACTTCTTACGATAGGAACTCCTAACCATTATTTTGACTTTAGTGTTGCTGAATTGATATGGAGTTGGGTTACAGAGGACCCTGCTTGGATGCGAGTAGGTGAGGATTGGGAGTTGTCTGCTGATAGAAGGCAAGGAGATGAGAACATAACATTTAAAGACATTAACACAGGTGTAGAAAAACCGTTTACAGAATTTCTTGATGCTGAACCTACAGAAGGTATTGCAACGATAGCCGGAAATAAAGGAATATTTATACCAGGACATCCTAATGATGGTGATGTAGAAGTAACACAGGTTTATCTGTCTTCCGCTCAGTTTAATCCAGTAATATATGCATCTCACAGTTATGACGGTGTGTCAGAACTTGCTCTTACAACTTGCACCTACACCACCGAATTCATCAAAAAGTGGATGATAGATGATGAGGAGATAGTTGGAGGACGACTTATCGCTGCTGCTCCTATTCTTTCTCATGAAGGAGATATCCACTGGAGGGGGGATAATTATTATGGAAGGGGAGCATCTTTAAGGTTATATCCAAATGTGAATGATTTTGGGAACATTCTTACGGCGCATGTTGAACTGATAAGAGAGGTGGAGATAGGGAAAGACGAACTTGTAAAAAGTATAGGAATTCCGGTATATAGATGTGAAAATCCCAAGAATGCTCTTGTTCTTGCAACTAATCCTTTTAAACTTCCAGAAGATGATTACCATGCATGGATAAGGTTGTATGACATGAATGGGTATATATGGGATTATGAGACAGAAGGAGACCACAAAGAGAGATATTTTGTTATAGAACGTAAAGACTCCGCCAAGATTCTTCCACGGCGTCCTATGCCGGGGGAGGTGGTGCTCGTTGGCTGGGATAGTCTTGATTATCGAACGGACTGGTGGACGAATGACTATGGGGTAAGAAGAAGGTTTTTCTATTCCACCAATAATGGAGCATCGTGGATAAAGATTATGGACGATGGGTATGATACAATAACAGATCCAGGAGACCTTTATCTCACCTGGGATGTCTCTGGTCTTTCCGATTGTAATTATGCGAAGGTGAAAGTGGAGTATTATCTTGGAAGGCATGCAAAACTTATCGCTGAAACGGAGGGTCCTTTTATAATGCGGGTGCCTCCTATTTATCCAAAGAGGTGGAACAAGTGGCTTGCAGGTGATGTGAGAGATATAGAGGTGGCAGAGGATTCCTGCAGGTATGTTTTTGCACTTACCAAAGACAGGATTTATAAAAGTAAAGACTATGGAAAAACCTGGAGCGAGATTCTGAGTGTGGCATCTCCTACTTTATGCGAACTTGCGGTAAGCAGTGATGGAAGAGTGATAGTTGCAGGTTCAAAGTATACTTCTGGAAATACCTTTACTTTATATGTGAGTAAGAATGGAGGAAGAACTTTTAAGACCGTGACCTATACTATCCCGGGTTCTGGTACACCTGGAGAAGTTATATATGGTGTGTTGAAAGATATTATCTTTACAGGAGATGGAAGAACTTATATTGCCTATAGTGCTTCTATGAACGGAGTTGGAAAACATGAAATTGCTCTTTCTTCTGACACTTGCAAGACCTGGAATATTCCTTATTTTCCTCCATTTCTTCCGTTTGGTCATCTGGATTCTTTAAGTATTGCATGGCACTATTTAAGACCGAACACGCTTTATATTGCATCTGGATACGAGGTTCATATTCTGGATGTGGGGAGTGGAACTCATGAGCGTATTTACGAGGATCCGGATGAAGAACAGGTTCGTGATATAGCAGTGATAAACGATAATAATGAAGTGAGAGTTTATATAGCCAGGAAGGACGAGGTTTTGACACAAATACCTGATTTAGCATCAAAGGATGAGCCTGAGAGATACTGGATAAGGAGTCATTTTATAGATGCAAACTCTCCTGTTCTCTCTCTTGCTTCTTCTGACAGGAAAGGGATGCTGATTGCTTCTACTGGCTGGTATGGATGTGGGGTGTATCTTGAGAAAAACAGGGATAACAACTGGGAGAAGATAACATCCCGGTGGGGTAGTGCTCCTGAGGTTGTTGAGGTATCTCCTCTGGACATATTTTCCAACTCCTGGAATGGCATTTACTATGCAGGAAGGAATGACGGGCTCTATGTGTATAATCCTTTTTATGGACCACCTGGAGAGATTGCCTTTATTACTCCTTTTGCCGTTTCTCCTGATTCTTTCGGTATTGAATGGAGCGACCTTCACGATGTTATAGGTTACTGGGTTTACTGGGCAAAGGTGGACGAGGATTATAAAGATTCTATGCTCGTTGTGGGGAGAAATAGTGCGGTAATCCACTCTACCGTTGAGAATCTTAAGGTGAAGGTGAAGGCGTTTAACTGGGAGGGTAGTTCTGAGAAGGAGAGAGTTATAAGGAGAATACGTCCCCCTGTTATTGAATTTGCAATGCCTCATGACACTGGCTCAATATGGTTGAAGATAAAGGACAGGACATCGTTTACAGTGGGATATGAGGTCTGGAGAAAGAAGGAC
>JAPDKB010000010.1 GCA_029258795.1 archaeon | reverse complement strand
GGATTTGATAAATTGATAAAAATTGTTAACTGTTAATGCCTGACCCTGCGGAAGTTACTGTACCGTCTCCGTATATCACATGGATGTGGTCGTTACTCCAGCCATTTTGATAGAACAACTCCCACATGAGGAAACAGTCGTTCCAGAACTCATTGTAATCCTGCGTAGCAACCTTACCCGATACCACCACAGCATTATGATTGGGGACCTGAGAAACCGCCAGCAAAGGAAACAAACACATAAAAACCATACCTCACCCCCTTGTTAAGGATTTAAAAGAATAAACTTATGCCAGAATACCTTATCCCCAACCTTCAGTCTCAAAAAATACACTCCAGAAGGGAAAGATATCCGGATTTGCTCATTTTCCTTTATTATCCCTTCTCTTACTTTTCTTCCCACGATATCATATATTTGAAATCTGGCCCGTGATATTTTCTTAAGTATAAAAACTCTAAAATACATGGATGGGTACTCCAAACATTCTTTATGTGTTTCGCTACTTAATAAAAGCTCCGTAAGATAGAATATATCTCCTTTACCTGAAGTATAATCTTCACATATTACATGTATTTTTAAACTGTCCGTCAATATCCGAGGAGTAGCAGAAGCAGCAGAAATAGCCGTAATACCAATAAGAGCAGTTTCATTTATAGAACCAGAATATAAAGCATAATAAATGTTATCTTCTTCATTGTCTTGGCGTCTCCATACTATATGTGCTTTATTAAATCTATCTATACTTATATCAGGCTGAGAGGTAACTATCTCCCCTGAAATAGCAGTATCTATCAAAGTTGGCGTTTCCCAGTTCACTCCATTAAAATAAATATAATAAATACCGCCTCTGTCTATTCTCTCCTCCCACACCACATGAGGATTATTATCCCTGTCTATGGCTATCCTGGGGGCACAGGATTGACCTGAAAGATTGGAAATATTAACAGGTGATGTCCATGTAGTCCCATTCCAGCAAGAATAAAAAATGTCATAGGTCCCATAGTCCATCCATACAAGATGTATCCTTCCTAAGGAATCTATCGCTATATCAGGCCAGCCAGAATCATAGGTATCATTCGTTACATTCTCAGGAACACTCCATGTTTCCCCATCAAAATATGTATGCCATATTTCCGCATCAGTAGTAGCAGAACCCAAATCATGCCAGACACAATGAACTGCATTGTCCAGAGGATTTACCGCAATCTCAGGAGCAACACAGGCATAAGGAACAGAATCAGATATTGAAACAGGTGTAGTCCATACCCCATCCTCACACATTGTCCACATTATCTTTCCCGTCTCATAATTGCCCCAGACCACATGAACCCTGTTTAAGGTATCAACAGCAACATCAGGTCTCCAACTTGCAAATGAATCATTGGAAACATTAACAGGTATAGTCCATACCGAACCAACCTGACAGGTATAATATATGTCATTCAATAAATCTCCCAGAGGTGTCCTCTCCTCCCAAACCACATGTAACCTCCCTGAAAAATCTAAACACGCAGAAGGAATATAACTGGTACTATCCGTATTCGATATATTTATCGGTGTGCTCCAGCCACAGAGAATAAATAAAGATACAAGGAAAATAACTCCTTTGCCTCTAAATTCTTTCATTACTTTTAAATCTTTACCCTTAACCATCTCAACCTCCAATTGGTAATTTGATTCTATCATAAAAATTTTCTATGTCAAGATTCGTTTTTCCTAAGTATATTCTCATCAGGCATCTACCACCTAGGGTCACCCAGGGTCAGGCATTAACAGTTAACAATTTGCTTGAAAATTTCTCCTGATTTTTCTTTAAACTCTTATCATGCCACGTCCTTTGCGTGTAGATTATCCTGGTGCTCTGCATCATGTTATTTTCAAGGGAAATGAGGGGGGCGGGTGATATTCTGGGAGGACAGGTAGGAATTTTTAAAGATGTTGAAGGAGCTCACCCGCAGATACAGGTTTATTAATTATGTCCATTTACTGATTGAGACGGCTCATGAGCCTTTATCCAGGTTTATGCAGAGATTACTCACCAGGTATGTTCATCATCTCAATCCTGTTCGTGCAAGGATGGTTTCCATGCCTGAGGTGAAAAAGGTCCAGGATTATATAGGTGATGAGGCGTTTATGAAGAAAGTATTAAATATGCTTGAAAAGGAGAGAAGAAAGAAGCGAATGGAGGTTAAAATCACCCCGGAGCTTGTAAATAGATTCTTTCGGGAAAAATATGGGAGAGATTGAGGATGTTATAAAATTTAAAAAGATGCGATTAGAACATGGGGTTGTTCTCTTACGCGAAGGACTCTTCAACCTGGAAGGAAACCTTTCCTGCGGGCGCAAAATTGACATATGCAAGAATAGAAGGAAAAAAGAAAATCCTGGAAGGATTTGATAAATTGATAAAAATTGTTAACTGTTAATGCCTGACCCTGCGGAAGTTACTGTACCGTCTCCGTATATCACATGGATGTGGTCGTTACTCCAGCCATTTTGATAGAACAACTCCCACATCAGGAAACAGTCGTTCCAGAATTCGTTGTAATCCTGCGTAGCAACCTTACCCGATACCACCACAGCATTATGATTGGGAACCTGAGAAACAACAAGTAAAAACTCCAAAACCTCAAGAATCATACTGCACCTCCTGTTAAGGGTTTAAAAGGATAAGTCTGTACCAAAATCGTACATTCCCTCTCCTCACTTCCAGAAAATACACCCCGCTGGGCATCTTCATCTCTATCCCCCTCATTACCTCCCTCTCTATCTCCATCACCTTCCTGCCCGCAATGTCATAAATGGTTACACTGTCCCACCCTGAAAATGGAAGATACAGATATTTAATCACTACAAAAGAACCCGAAGAAAGAAAACTCTGAGAGGCAAAGCCCTCAGCTTTACCTGAGATGTAAAAAATCTCTATGTTCTTTATAGGTACACTGGAATCCACAGATGCATCTTGCCATACAACATGAAGTAAGCCAGCATTAGCCTCTATACGGGTACACAGCGCTCCACCTGTACTACAAATACACATAGGAAAAAGAACACAAGAAGAACCTCTATATACAGTATAAAAAACATCATAGTCTTGAGAATAAACTATGTAAGCAGTATCCTTTCTCACCGAAATATCAGGAGTGGCAGCAGTTAAAGAATCTACCCAGATAGGCGTTACCCATCCATTACCATTAAAATAAGAATAATACACCTGATAGCCATTTTCTCTTTCCTCCCACACCACATGAGGATTATTATCCCTGTCTATCGCTATCCTGGGGGCACAGGATTGACCTGAAAGATTGGAAATATTAACAGGTGAACTCCATGTAGTCCCATCCCGGCAGGAATAAAAAATGTCCTCAGTTCCATAGTCCATCCAGACAACATGCAAGCTCCCAAGAGAATCCACCGCTATGTCAGCCCAGGCTCCATATCCATCCAGAGAACTAATATTCTCAGGAATAGACCAAGACTCCCCATCCCAAAAAGAATACCATATCACAGACTCAGTACCACTAATCCCATGCCATACACAATGAACAGTATTGTCTAAAGGATTCACCACTAACTCCGGACCCTCATTATCTGCCTGAATACTCTCAGAAATACAGACAGGAGAAGACCATATTCCCCCCTCCATATAACACCACAATATCCTCCCAGGAGGCCAATCACACCAGACTACATGAACCCTGTTTAAAGTATCCACAGCAACATCGGGACGCACAGAATAATTTGAGTCATTGGAAATATTTACAGGAATGCCCCAGGTATCACCCGTAAAGAAAGTATAATAAACCTCATGTCTTCCCTCTCTCTCCTCCCATACCACATGCAACCAGCCCCTCCTGTCTATGCACATGGAAGGATAAGTGCTTAAACTCTCAGTATTCGATATGTTCACCGGTGGAGACCAGGCAAAAAGAATAAACGGAAACCATAGGAGCCATGCCCCTTTACCTGCAATTCTCATTCCTTCAAAATTCTTATCTCCATTCATCCTCGCCCCCTATTGATATCTCAATTTTATTCAAAAAATCTCCCAAAGTCAAGCACAATTTTTTAAATTCCATTCTCATCAGGCCATCCATTCTTATACAGCAACTCCCACATGAGATAGGTATCGTTCCAGAAGTCATCGTAAACCCCATCTCCCTTCTCCTCAGAACCAGCATTCCATAGTCCTGCATTGACACTCATTCCCACAGGAACAAATGCACCGGGAGATAACTCCTCAGCAAACTCAGCATCTTCCTCCTTAAGCAACGCCTCAGCCTTCGCTTTAGCCCCCTCAGGTGTATCCCCGCAAATCAACACCGCATGATGGTTGGGTGACTGCCCAAATAAAAGGAAAAGAGATAAAACAAGCATCTCCACCCCCTTTTAAGGGTTAATGAAGATGATCTTCCCCCTGAAAACCTGGGTGCCCGCCCTCAGGATGGGGAAATATACTCCTGAAGGCAAATCAAGTGATACACTGCATCGATGGGTACCCCTTCCCTTAAAACCCAAAGAAACCTCCTTCACCTTCCTCCCTGCCAAATCATAAAATGAAACCCTCACAAATGAAGGCTCAGAAAGAGAAAAGGTAAAGGAGAGTTTGCAAACAGCAATGGAAGGGAAAGAAAAAGATGGTTTTTTATCATCTTTTTTCCCTATCCCGGAAAGTTCCCTTCTGGAATAGTAAATTTCAATATTGGGAAAGTAAGTGCCTTCTTCTAAATTCTCACCCCAGATAAGATGCACATACTCTTTAACAACAATACAGGGACCATTAGAAATAGAATCACTATTGGAGGCATTTTTCAGGGAGAAATTCCTGAACAGTATCCTTGTATACCACATGAAAAACATTAAAGGTTTCATTTTCACTTCCATGCCCCCAGACAATATGGGCTCTATTTTCTTTATCTATTGCTATATCTGGAACACGAGAAATATTCCCATCCACCAGCACCGGATTTACCCATCTCGTTCCATCAAAGTAGGTGTAATAAACCAGGTAACCTCCAGCCCTCTCCTCCCACACCACATGAGGATTATTATCCCTGTCTATCGCTATCCTGGGGGCAACAGTACCCTCACAATTGGGAGATATGTCTTCAAAAGGAAGCCATACACCATTCTCATACCTGGTATAATAAATATGGGCTCCATCATGTTGAGAACTCAAACAATCCTCCCAGACCAAATGAATCCTTCCAAGAGAATCAACCGCAACATCAGGCCAGATAGAACGAGAAGGGTCATGCGTCACATTCTCAGGAATACTCCACTTCTCCCCATCAAAATAGGTATGCCATACATCCGCGTCTTTCGTATCAGAGCCCAAATCATGCCAGACACAATGAACTGCATTGTCCAGAGGATTTACCGCAATCCTTGGAGCAACACAGGCATAAGGAACTGAATCAGATATTGAAACAGGGGTTGTCCACACCCCATCCTCACACATAGTCCACATTATCTTCCCCGTCTCATAATTGCCCCAGACCACATGAACCCTGTTTAAGGTATCAACAGCAACATCAGGCCTCCAACTGGCAAATGAATCATTGGAAACATTCAAAGGCAATGTCCATACCGAACCCACCCTGCAAACATAGTAAATATCATTTATCCCATGAACCCCAATAGAACCATCAACCTTCTCCTCCCATACCACATGCAACCAGCCCCTCCTGTCTATGCACATGGAAGGATAGGTGCTTAAACTCTCAGTATTCGATATGTTCACCGGTGGAGACCAGGCAAAAAGAATAAACGGAAACCACAGGAGCCATGCCCCTTTACCTGCAATTCTCATTCCTTCAAAATTCTTATCTCCATTCATCCTCGCCCCCTATTGATATCTCAATCTTATTCAAAAAATCTCCCAAAGTCAAGCACAATTTTTTAAATTCCATTCTCATCAGGCCATCCATTCTTATACAGCAACTCCCACATGAGATAGGTATCGTTCCAGAATTCATCGTAAACCCCATCTCCCTTCTCCTCAGAGCCAGCATTCCATAGTCCTGCATTGACACTCATTCCCACAGGAACAAATGCACCGGGAGATAACTCCTCCTCAGTGAACTCTTCTTCCTCAGACCCCTTCAACAACTGAGCCTTCAATCTCCCTCCCTCAGGTGTATCACCCGTAATCAACACCGCATGATGGTTGGGTGACTGCCCAAATAAAAGCAAAAGAGATAAAACAAGCATCTCCACCCCCTTTTAAGGGTTAATAAAGATAATCTTCCCCCTGAAAACCTGGGTGCCTGCCTTCAGGATGGGGAAATATACCCCTGAAGGCAATGAAAGTGAAACCTCGCAATGATGGGTGCCCCTTGAAAAATAACCCAGATCCCTGTGATATACCTCCCTTCCACAAACATCGTAAAAGGATAAAGTAACAAAAGAAGATGATGAAAGAGAAAAAGTAAATGAAAAAGAACCTATGACAACAAAAGGAAAAGAACCGTTGTCTATTTCAGGAACAGAAGAAAAGTATTCCCTCAATCCTGCATTAAAAATTCATTCTGGGGTTGAGGAGGTTAAAGATGAGGGTAAAGAGGAATATAGGGAGGAGAATGGTAAAAAGAAGGTCTTTACAATGGCAGGATAAGAGGGGGAAATCGGTCAAATAAAAACACTTCCATATCAGGGCTTCGGTCCTTTTCGCAAAACAGAATCTCCCTGTCTTTTAAACCATTATTTTTCTAAGTATCCGTTATAATGTGATAAATCTGTTGAAATATCCCCGCATGCTCCTCCATAAGGTAAAGGCTCAACCCCTTGCTGTTCTGAACCACCCTTCCGGGAATATTTATCAGATGATACCTCATTCTCTTCGTCATATGCTTCCTATAAATGGACGGAAGATAAAATAGCCTGAGCCATATAAGGATATTAAATGCGAGTATTCCCATAAGTAAAAACATCCAATTCGCAAAAAACTCCCGCAGAGGCAAAGGCTCAAGCCCTAAACCACTCTTTAATTCACCAACCATCTTCTCCATTGTGCACCTCTTAAAATGTGAAGAAAGAATAAGAAAAGCACTGCCCCTAAACATATTGGTTATCACCACATAATACCTGTAGTTCCCCTCAAAAAGGTCTGCCTGCTGCCCTCTTTTCCTCTTTACCCTCTTTACTATACACCTGTATTCTTTCTCCCACCCTGTAGGTCTGTAATATAACTCCGCAATCTCATCATCACCCACCTTTTCCCATCCATCAGAAGGAAGAGATTTTATCCTCTCTAAAAGAGAAGCGGTAAGATCTGCTGTTATTGTAAAAAGAATACCCTTTCTCTCACATTCACCAACAAAATCCTTCCGGTAAAACGCACTATCAGCACGAACACGAATGACCCCAGCCTTTACCTTCCCTAAAACCTCCCTTAAAAAACTCACTGCCCCATCAGAAGAATATGCATTGCCAGACCTTAATCTCATATGCAAACACTCTTCGGTCTCACCAACAAAACAGAAAAGCGGATTATAACCCTTTACCCCCTTGTAGGAATACCTTAACCCATCTTTATCCCCATAACCCCTCCATACCGATGAATCAAAATCAAGGGTTATCTTCTTGAAAAATCTATCCCTGAATACATTATCCCTTACTTCCTTTATAGCCTTCTCCACCTGCCTTATATGCCCAAGTGAATATCTCCTCAGATGTCTCCCAAGAGTTGTAGGATGAGGAAACCTCTCATAGCCCAGCAGAAGCCTTAAGGCATGGTCTCTCCTTATCACCTCTATATCATCCAGTGCATCTCCACCCGAAAGAAATACATAGACCAGACTCATCAACGCCTCAGATGGAGAATACCCCGAATCCCTCTCCTTCACCTCTATATGGTTATCAAGAGCATCAAAAAGCCCTACCTTTTCAGCAAACTTCCCAACCAAATGTAGACCACCATGGGAAGTAATCATACCTTTCTCTTTTTCTACCTTGACAAATGGGATTTTTCTGTTTATCTTATTACTACTTAGCATCTTGCCTCCTTTCCTTTTTGCTTATTATAGCAGGGGAAAGGAGGCTTTTTCAAGTCCTATTTTGCAAAAATATGGGAAATGCCCAAAATCCAAAAACCCGTCTACAACAGCCTTTGCATAATTTTACCACCCCTTAACGCAGGATTGAGGTATTGTGCAGATGGGAGATTTCAAAGAGGCGGGAAACAACATGATATGGCATATTTTCATTTACCTGTGCAGCAAGTGCAATGAAGTTTGAATGAAAATCGTATTCTCTCGCCTTCCAGGAAAGATA
>JAPDKB010000017.1 GCA_029258795.1 archaeon | reverse complement strand
TCTTTCTTCAGCGCATATAATTCATTTCGTAAATGTTCATCTTTGATTTGGTTATCCTTTCTTCCTGCTTCCCAGTAACGCTTCTTATATTCTTGTATTTTTTCTTTAAGTTCCTCTAATTCAATATAGATGTCATCACTCATAAATTAAGTTTTGAAAAAGAAGGTTTATAAAGGTTACGAACTAAATGAATTAATTTTTACAGTTTCGCTATATCAACTATCCTTCTTATGTTTATATTATTTTTTTTCAATTTTAAAAATAGATTTCTAAGCAACTCTATTTTATTCATGCCTTCAAATAAACCATGAATATACATTACTGAGTATTTTGTTTTCTTAATTTTATGAACTAGATGAGTAACAATCTTGTCATCATTATATCGTTTTTGTGTTAATGATTCTATTATCGGCATGTTATCATTTCCACAAATATTAACAGGAACATTGATTATATTTGTACCTTTAATTTTAAATGGTTTTTCTCCAGGAAGATCGCTTATAACCTTAAACCCATATTTATCAAGAAGTTTTATTACTTCCATATTAGTTCTAAAACCTGGAGCAGCAAATGAAATAGGAATTTGGCTAAATAATTTAATATATTTTTGTTTTGCTTTTTTTATATGTTCTTCAATATTAATTTTATCTAGAGCCCTTGTCCATGCTCTATGTTTCCATCCATGAATACCTAACTCGTGACCTTCCCTTAGAATTCGCCTTATTATATTTAGATTTTTAGTTACAAAATCGCATGGAAATAAAGCTATTCTCAATTTTTCTTTGAGTGTATAAACTTTAATTTTCCTCTCCCCTTTTATTTTTTCCCTGTACCTTAACAATTCAATCAAATTAGATTCGCCACCCATCACCAAGTAAAAAGAAGCTTTAAGATCAAATTCTGCAAGAAGATCAAGAATATTAGGAAGACCGTACTTTATTCCTTTATAAGATTCTAAATCAACTCTTAGTGCAAAATATCGTTTTATCATTTTTTATATACTATACCAACATTACTTGCCAACCAATTACCAAACAAATTCCTAAATCTCTCAAATTTATTTGATATATAAAAGATTTTTTCTATGTTTAAATCGCATGTTTTACCAAGATTTATTAAAAAGTTTACATTAAAATCAAGAGTATGTTTAGTGTATTTTGGTAATTTATGTGATCCGTAAAAAAATTTTAACCAGTTATAATTAGGTACTACTACAATAACTCTATATTTAACTACTCTTGCTAGTTCTCTTAAACTAAACCAAGGATCACTCAAATAATCGAATACTTCAACAGAAACGGCAGCATCGTATTCGCAATCCTTAAATGGAAGTTTTTTATTTAAATCAGCATAAATAATTTTTTCGTATTTTTTCAATTGTTTTGCTTCAGCTAATGCAGATTTTTGAATATCACAGCCATATAATTTATAATAAGATGGTAAAAATTTAGCTAAGTTCCCTATACCACAACCAGCATCTAAGATCTTCCACCCAGGTTCCAAAAATTTAGTTAATACCTTTACAAGTTTTGGGTAGATATTATATGCTACATAAGGGTTCGTCCAATATTTATTACCTTGGTTTTTTTTCATATTGCCAGTTGCGCACATAACCAAGGCCCAAGTTTTTTAATTATAAGTGGTGGTAATTTTCTCCACATAGCTCTAAATTTTTTATATTTTTCCTTCTTTTCTCCAGCTAACGATGGTTGACCCTCAAAAGAATAATAGAAATAAATTCTATCATACAAATCACCCAACCATTTACTCTTAAACTTATAAATACCATAAGCATGAGTGCCAGGTTCTGAATTAGCATCAACTTGTCCAAGGTCGATAAATTTTAGATTATTATTTAATCCATACTTTATTGCTTCCCAATATAACAAATCGTTTGGCCTAAATTTTCTATATGAAGGGTTAGAAACATTAAACATAATGTATCCATAATCACCCCCATAAAGCATGATCAATGATGCAATCATGATATCATTATAATAACAGTTCAAGCCCAAAACATAATTGTTCATAAGAGTAAACATGTTTTCAAAAAATTTAAAAGAATGTTGAGGAGTACCAAACCGCCTCATTTCACTAAAATAAAGCTTATAAAATTTTTTAACTTCCTGTTTATTATCAATCTTAACAATTTTTAACCCTGATTTAAGCGCCTTTCTAATATCGTTCCGTGTATGTTTGTGAAACCTTTTCCATAAATCTTCTTCTGACGTAAGCCTAAGTATGAATTGTTGTTTAGACGGTACAGGAATAAATCCAATTTTTTCTAAAATTTGTTTTAATGTATTAAAGTTGGAAACAAAGGTATTTGTTCTAATTTCAATACTGGAAATATCATATTCTTTAAAGTTTCTAATCATCTCTATAACTTGTGGTAATAAATCATAATTTCCCCAAAAATATCCAACATCAAAAAAAGGAAGCGAAATAACTCTAGTACTAAACAATTTACTTTTCACAATAAAAAAAGGGAATAATGCTTTGATCTGATCTTTATCTTTAATCAAATAATATAAAGATTTACAATTAGAGTAAGTATTTTCTATTACATGAATTAATTCTAATTTAAAATGAAACGATAAATTAGATAGTTGCTGTAATTGTTTCCAGGTCTCCCGATCACTTTTCTCTAAAATTTCGACTTTCATTTTATTTTTTATCATTTTTTATTGAATAGTTAATAAACCCCTCCAAAATCCGATTAGATAATAAAACCTTCTTACAAACTCTATTTTTAAAGATAATGAAAACCTGGAGATAAAAAATAAAGGTAGAAAAAGAGGAAACATTAAAGTTAATAAAATTATAGCTATTTTGTGTTTTAATGGCAACATCCTATATTTTTTATATGCGACCCCATCCCAAAAACCATAGTTATAAAACTGTTTTTTCAGTTCCTTAATATTTTTACGCATCTGCCAATAACATACAGCATCTTTTACAATCGAAATTTTATACCCTTTTCTCTTTATTTTTTCATCAAATACAGAATCCTCCCCTATAAAGAGATCTTCAGGATACCCTCCAACTTCTTCCCAAATTTTTTTTAAAAAAATCATATTTCTGGATGATCCTTCCTTAAACTTATGGCAAAGCTTTCTTCCTAAAATTTTTTGAAATTTTGTTTTTGCCAAAGGTTTATCTATACCAAAACTAACTTGACCATTAAATCCTGCTACTAATTTTTCTAACCAATCTTTTTTATATTTTGTTCCAGCATCACATACAGCAATTATATCATATTTAGACCTTTTTATAGCATAGTTCCTCCCCTCAGAGATATTCGCGCCCTTAACTTGATAAACTTTAATCCACTTATATTTTTTTGCATATTCTTTTAAAATGTTGTAAGTATTATCTGTTGAACCACCATCAACGATAATAAACTCGTCCGGTTTTCTAGTTTGATGGATTATAGAGTTCATAAACTGGCGTATGTTATCCTCTTCATTTTTTACTGTACAAATCAAAGAGACTTTCATTTCTGAAACCATTTCTTTATTAAGTTAATCTTTAAAATTTTACTTGCTAATAATATTTCATTTTTAAGTCTTTTTTTAATATATTGTTCTATTTGTGGATCTTTCTGTTTTTCTATTACTTCTTTAATGGTAATTTTAGATAAAAATAATTTAATTTTAGTTAAAAAATTATCAGGTAAGATATTTTTTATCCAAATTCTAAAACTTACAGGGATTGCTCGTATGATTTTTAGCAATAATTTATTCTTTTTCTTGGCAGATGGATTATATTTAACAAATTTAGGAGTAAAAGTATCATTAATTTCAAGAAAATTACACAATTCTTTAAAACATTTTTGAGGATTTTGCAGGAATTCTTCGAAAATAATAATCTTAACATTATTTTTACCAAAATATTTTATCCACCTACGAATATTTGTTCCATATTGTAAATTTTTCCACATATCTTTTACTGAAGGATGATCTAATCGAAGTGATTGAGATATAGGTATGCGATTAGGAATAAGGCCAGAGTAATAATAAGAATAAACGACATCAACAGGGTTCCTTATCAAAATTAATATTTTTGAATTAGGATTAAACTTTTTTATTTGACTTGGTGCTCTTGCAGAGTTAAAATAATGGGAAGCTTCTCCAATAATTTTTTCGTTCTTACATTTAGAAAAAAGGGATAAATATTTTTTTATATTATTATGAAATTGGGGAAAAGAAGGATTTGGTACTTCGCCAAAAAAATTAGGACCTTTTATAGGTGACATAAATACTTCTGGATGTTCTCTAAGATATTCATAAAATGAAGTTGTCCCGCAACGGGGTGCACCTACCAAAAAAAAATTTGGTTTTTTCATTTTACCGTTTTACAATTTCATAAATTTCTTTTATTTTTTTATTCCTGTATTTTATTGAAAATTTGCCCTCTTTAATAATTTTTCTACAGTTTCTTGACATTTTCTTTCTCAGTTTAGAAGATATTAATAAAAAGGAAATTGAAGTAAATAAAAAATTAATTAATCCTTTTAACTTCGTAAGAGAATAAATATTTGGGACTTTAGATAAAGATCTAATAAAACCTACCTGGGCTGTTACTATTTCATTTCTTCCAGGGGTATGAGGTGTCGTGATTGTAACAATTGGTAGACCAAAAGACATAGCTTCAAGCAATGCAAAACCGAAATTATCTGAAAAACTTGGGTAAAAGAAGATGTCAGAATTTGGATAATAATAATTAAACAATTTTTCTTGAGGAACTAAACCAATTATGTTGATTTCTTTATATTTTTTCTTTATGTGGGGTGGAACATCTGAAATAAAATACTCATTGATATCATACTTTTTCTTTAATCTTCTTAGAGTTTCTAAAGCGATCAAACCTCCTTTAATCCAGAAATACCTAGACACATATAATATAGTAATTTCGTTCTTTTTCTTTTTTTTCTTTATTTTAGGTAGAGGTACAGCTGGATATACCACTTCAATTTTCTCTTTTATTTTCTTCTCTGGAAAAATTTGCAGTATCTGCTGTTTTGTTGCATTTGTCCACGGCATTATCTTTTTACAATATTTACTTAATAGAATCTTCCTAACTACCTGCTTACCTAGCCTTGTATCCATACCAGAAATCCACATTTGCCATGCAGCTTCAAAATCGGCAACCCAAGGTTTTTTATTTAAACTTAAACAATGGGCACAGTGAATTAAATCATAATCTTGTGTTGGGGAAATGTGGGCGTTTGGAATTGGTAGTTTAAATTTATTCAAAACAAATCTTACCGATTTTTTCGTGAAATTTAATAATGCAAACTTTTTCTTTGAAGTAACCACCCCAAACCTTTGTTTTTTCACATTAATATAGTTTACACCTTTTGGAGGATAATTGACTAAATACTTATAATAAGGAGAATCTGGAAATTTCCATGGATATTGAAGATATATGTCTATCATTTTGCTAACTTTTTATATAGGTTAATTAATTTTTTAATATTTCTATTAAACTCAAACCTTCTTGAACAAGATATGGATTTTTTACAGGCTTTAATATATGCTTTTTTATTTGACATTAAATAAATGATTTTATTTAATAAATCGTCTATATTTTTACATATAATGCAACCTTTTTTTACTTCATGGGGGATATATGCATCATTCAAAACGAATACAGGCAACCCCACCATCATTGCCTCAATAGCAGGCAACCCTAATCCTTCATACAAAGAGGGAAAAACAAAAAAATCGAAAGAATGATAGATGGAATTGATTTTTTCTTCAGATGCGAATCCCTTCATTGATATAAAGGAGGATAATCTTTCTTTTTTTATTTTATTTATCATATAATCGTATGTAGGTCCTTGTCCCCATACATGAATATGCAAACCCTGAATTTTATTTTGCTTTATTTTTCTAGCTAAGTCTAATAATAAAAAAGGTCTTTTTCTGTAATTTAAAGCCCCTAAATACCCGATTATAAATTCTCCTTTATTTTTTATTAATTTTTTCTTAGATAATTTTCTGTGAACAGGGTAAACTAAAACTATCTTTTTTCTGCAAAAAGGATTTAACATAATTAAATCATTTTTTGTAGCAATTGAATTACAAATAATAATATTTGTAAAAGTTGCTAACCAATATATTAAAAAGAAATAATTTTTTCGTAATAATTTTTTCGATAATTTGATCCCCATTAAATCATGAAAATTAACAATAGTACTAACCCCTAATAATCGTAAAAGCCAACTGTATATTGCTTGATTTTCAGTAAAAAAATGATATAGTTTTACATGCTTAAAAATCCGATAATATAAAAGTTTGGCAGGTAAAACAAAAAAATCATGAAAAATTTTTTTAATTTTTGAAGAATATATTCCCGAATCTTTTTGTTCTATAGTATACACAGTATAACCCCGACTAATTAATTCTTCTTTAACCTTATCTGCATATATCCATTCCGCACTACCACTGCTTTTATCAAATTTCCGTGATACTAAGCAAATTTTCATTTTTAGATGTTTTAAGTATACTTCTTACATCATTTTTTATTCCTAATCTCTCACATCTTTCCCAAAATTCTTTTAGAAGTTCCATATCAAACTTAAATATCGATTTATTATATACTTGTATCTCTTTAGTTTTGAATTTAAAGTTAGAGAATTTTTCTAATTTGTTTAATTCATTTTTCTTTAGAACAATATTTTCATACCAAACATACATACCATACCTAGTCCGGTTTACTTGGGCAATAGCAGACTTATTAATGATTGTCCAGAGCAAAATAAACTTATCAAATCTATCCCGGGGGGTAAGTTTCAATTTGAATTTATTTTTTATCAGTTCGAATTCTAAATCTAAATAAAATGGGCCTGTTTTTCTTAATTGAATTTTTCTTTTTATCATTTTCCATATATAAGGTAATTCATGAACCTTAAATATAGTTTTAAGCAAAGAAGGCAGTCTTATACCGCAAATCGTTAGCTCAATTTTTTTATTCATAATAGTGGGACTAATAAAAGATAACCACTCATCTAAAGGATTTCGTATAACGTGGATAAACCTGCATTTATATCTTTGATACATATTATATAAGATAAAATGTCCTCTATTAAGTTGAAGAATTGTTGGCTTATTAATGTTATGAATAGCATCAAAGAAAGATGTAGTATACTTGTTCCAATCAAAATAATTAAATCCTATTTTATAGTGTAATTGTTTGATTAATTTAAATTTCGATAATTTAAAATAACATCTATATATAGTATAATTATGAAGCGGTTCTATATAATTTGGACCAAACCTCATAAAAGAAAAGAAAATTTCAGGATGTAATGGTTCATATAGAACTAAAGTTTTAGGATTAGCTAGCTCCAACATCTTAAATAACAGAGTACTACCACTTCTATAATACCCATTCACTATTAATTTAATCATCGCAATAACCTTACAATTTTTTTACTTACCCCTAGCTTACCATAAGGGTTTTTAAATTTTGGTATTTTAAATCCTGATAGGATTTTTAAAATTATGTTTTTGCTATAATCAATATCAAGTTTCGTTAGAAAATTTATTCCTGTAGCTAAACCCTCTTGACGTTCAGTAAATTTCCTCAATATTACACATGGCTTTTTAAAAATTAAACTTTCTTCTTGAATACTTCCACCATCTGTAAGCAATAAATTAGCATTGCTAAGATGATAAATAAAATCGATGTAACACATATGTTTGACTACATGAACATTTTTACTTTTTTTAATTTTTTTCCACAATCTATATTTAATGAGATATTTTTTCGTATTATCATGCAATGTCCAATAAACATCAATTGGCACTGAAGTAATGATCTCAACAATACTAGTTAATCTTGATTTACTTTTCAGATTTTCATCTCTATGTACAGATACTAAAGCATAATGTTTAGCTAACTTCTTCAACTTTTTTTTCTTTGCTAATTTATATGCTATTAAAGCTGCATCAATAATTGTATTTCCGGTTACAATTATTTGTTTCTTTTTTTCATATTTTTGCAAATTTTTTTTACTTCGTTTGGATACAGCAAATAGTATATCAGAAAAATGATCGGCAATAATTCTGCTTATTTCTTCTGGAAATGGTTCAAATAAATTGCCAGACCTTAACCCTGCTTCGAGATGGATATTTTTATATTTTTTAAACGGATTGAGTAATTTTGATGAAGCTATTGCTGCATTCATGGTAGAAGCTGTATCACCGTGATAGAGCACATACTTTAAGCCTTTTAGTCTGTTAAGTAAAAATTTTATTTTAGTTATAACTTCAAGATTCCAAACACTTATCTTTGTATAACTTTGAAAAAATTTTGTTGTAGCTTTAGTAGGCTCTTTAGTAAGAACAAAATCTGGTTTTTTAATACCAAATTGTTCGCATAGATTACCAAGATTATGTTGTCCTGTATGAATAAACCAATAATCAATATTTTGTTTTTGTAGTTCCAACATAACAGGAAAAGTCTTTATTAACTCTGCTCTTGTCCCAATTATGAATGCTATTTTAGCCATCATTACTTCTGATACTTTAACATTTTTAAACCTTGCTCGGAAGCAAAACTAAGAAGTAAATTGCAAACCATCGAGTTCTGCCCACTCTCCTTGTGTCTTTACAAACTCTGGTCTAGCGATAATGCTATCTGGATAGTTAATTTTCCATATTTTGATTGGACCTCTTAAACCATAATAATTAAGTAAATCGCTACTAAATGGCTGCTGCTGTTTTATAGCTTCAATAACAGGATCTTGTTGACTATGCACCAATACAA
>JAPDKB010000003.1 GCA_029258795.1 archaeon | reverse complement strand
GAGGGCAAGGGAGAGGGTGAACCTCTTCCAGGGAGGCAGTTCCTTTATCATCACAGTAACAGTGCGCTTACAATCCCCACAGAGATACTTCTGCCTCCTTATAACAAGATAAACCTTCCTGCCTTCTTCCTCTCCTTATCCCTTCCATTACGCCACACTCTGGATGAACCGCAATGCTTGCATCCTTCCTCAGTCTTTTTAACTTTCGTAACCTTGAGGTCCTTTTCTTCTATGATGTCCCTTAAAACGTCCATAGCACCTCCTTCTCCTGGAGGGGGAAATTCCCCCTCCCTCCTGATACCTTCCCCATCTCTACCTCCTTGAGTTAACCTCTTCCATAACCAGCCCCATAACCTGGATAACCCTGGATATTTATCAGATATTTTTATTATACACCCACCCCACACTTGACAAACTAAATCTGTGTTAGTATCTTATATAAAATAAGGAGGTAATTATCTTTGCTGATGATGTATGTAAAGAAGGTCTCCTGGACCATGTGAATTGCGGGGAATATGGAGTGCATGGTTCTTCCTGGGTTTCAGGGTTTTATGCGAGGCGGGCTGCCTCATATGTGCAATGGGTCTCTCGTTGCCTCGCTTTCCGGTGCTCACCCATCCTTGCTGCAATATTCCCTGACATGTCAGGCCCCTCACATCCCGGGGCATAACAACATAATTTATGGAAGGAGGTAAAACATGGCAAAGAAGGAAAAAATAGAGGATCTCTTTCTTGCATCCTTGGGGCTTTTAATCTCTCTGAAGGAAAAAGCGGACAAAACCTTAGAGGGGCTTCTCAAAAAAGGAGACATTACAAAGGAACATCTCATATCCAGAGGTAAGGAAGCAAAAAAGGAAATAGAAAAAATTGTGGAAAAAAAGGTGGAGGAGATACATGAAAGGTTAAACCTGGCCACAAAGGCAGATATAGAGGAACTATCAAAGAGAATATCCGCTCTTGAGAAGAAGATAAAGTAGTTAAAAAATGTTAAAAAGAATAGTAAAAAGCATAAGGAACCTTAAAAGGGTTCACTATATTCTTTTTGTTTTTGCAAAATATGGATTCAGGGATATAGTTGAACGTCTCCCGGTAAGAATACGGTATAAAGGGAAGGAAATTAAAGGGACAAGGGCAGAGAGATTGAGAATGGCTATAGAGGAACTGGGTCCTACTTTTATAAAGATAGGACAGATTCTATCCCTCCGTCCTGATCTCCTTCCGGAAGATTTTATAGTGGAACTTTCAAAACTTCAGGAGAGGGTGAAACCCGTTCCATTTGAGGAGATAAAAGATGTAATAGAGAAAGAATTCAAGATGTCAATCTCCGATATATTTCCGGTGTTTGAAAAGCAACCCCATGCAACCGCATCCCTGGCACAGGTCCACAGGGCAAAGATAAAAGAGGGTGTTGAAGTGGTGGTAAAGGTGCAGAGACCAAAGGCAAGAAATATGATTGAATCTGATTTTTCCATTATCCGGAGAATAGCCGAAATGCTTGAGAAAAGATTTAATGTGGTAAAAGAATTTGACGTGGTGGGGAAGATAGAGGAAATAGGAAAAAATCTGCTTGAGGAACTGGATTTTATAAAGGAAGGAAAATCCATTGAAAGATTTAAAAACTATTTTAAAAACGATGAAAATGTGATTATACCTTCCGTCTACCGGGAATATACCACCGGCAGGGTTCTAACCATGGAAAGGGTGGAAGGAATAAACATAAAAGATATAGATAGAGTATCAATCTCCAGAAAGGAAATTGCAAGAAGAATTGCTGATTTCTTTTTTACGCAGATTTTTGATTATGGATATTTCCACGCTGACCCCCATCCAGGAAATATCATGCTTTCCCCGGATGGCAGAATAATTCTCCTGGATTTTGGATTAATAGGAAGAATTGATGAAACATCCAGAGATATTCTATCGGCTTTGCTCATAGCCATCGTGGAAAAGGATGTTAATAAAACTGTGGAAATATTTTTAAATCTTGGGGTTATAGGTAAAGAAACAGACATCGGGGAGATTAAAGAGGCAATTAAAGACCTCATGGATAGATATTATGGAATTCCCCTTTCCCGGATATCAATAAAAAGGGTGGCAAATGAAATATTTGATATTACGAGAAGATACAAAATGAAAATGCCCAGAAATTTTGTTCTCCTCGCAAAATCCTTATCCACCCTTGAGGGAGTGATTCATCAGGTTTATCCTGAATTTGAAATCATAGAATGCCTTAAGGTCTATGCTTTCAAACTGCTTGAAAGAAGGTATAACTTAGAGGCTGTGTTGAGAAAAACAGAAGAAATAGTCTCCTCTTATGGAAAATTTCTTGAGAAATTCCCTGAAGATGTGCGTAAGATACTGGAAAAACTAAAGGAAGGAAAACTAAAAATGGAAATGGAGCACAAAGGACTTGAAGCCATTGCATCAAGGATAGAAAGAGCCCTTAACAGACTCTCATTCAGTCTCATAATGGCCTCCATAGTAATAGGTTCCTCTCTTATTGTACTTTCCAACAGAGGTCCTTTCTTATTCAATCTCCCGGCCTTTGGAATTATAGGATTTATACTTGCCGGCCTTTCTGGATTTGGACTTTTGATAACCCTTTTAAGGTCCAGAAGACTGTAAGAGGGCTCTCTGTCTTAAGCAACCGATGGAATTGGATGCTGTTCTTTTAACCAGGCTGCGGGCTATCCCAAAGCCTCTATAATTCTTTTTATGCTCAGAATGGCCCTTCTTGTTGCCTTCTCTCCCTGCAGGATTGTCTCTCTTGCCCTGTAAAACTCAAGTGGTTTTAAATCCTTCACATCAGGCACAATAAGTATATCAGGTTTGTGCTCTTGCCATTGTAAAAGCAGGCTCTGATTCTCCAGGATTGATGATAACTGCATAAATATATGAGCCATATTAAGAGATTTTTTTTGATTTTTACAATTGTTTATTTCTTTTTCTACCATTAAAAAATGCGTAATCTCGTTGACCCTGCTATTCAGCATATTTTCACTAATCTTTGCAAGCCTTTCATTACCACCAGGGAATGGCATGCTTGCTATTACAATCTCTGCTCCAAGCCTGCGTGCTATATCCACCGGTAAAGGATCTATAATACCACCGTCCAGTAGATATCTTCCATCATATTCTATGGGAGTAAATACAATTGGATAGGCCATGGTAGCCATAATTGCCCGAATCAACGATCCCTTGTCTATCACAACCTTCTCTCCTGTCATAACATCCACACAAGGAACCCCAAAAGGAATTTTCAACTCACTTATATCCACATCCTTCACAAATTCTCTTACCAATTTTTCAAGTCTTTTCTTATCTATAAATCCTGACCTTTTGGGTGCGGGTCTGAAAATGGAAAATAACTTTGATTTTGTAATTTTGAGAAATTTCTCCTCTATTTCATCAGGTTTCATACCTGAGGCATACATTCCCGCTATCAATCCCCCAAAACTTGTTCCAGATATAACATCTATCTTAATACCTTCTTTATCGAGAACCTTCAGGACGCCTATGTGTGCAAGTGCTCTTGCTGAGCCGGTTGATAAGGCTACTCCTATTCTCTTTTTATTTGAGAGTCCTGTACACACTTTCATACTCCTCTACCGTTCTTGGTAAGGAATGAAATTTCACAATTTCAAGACTTCTCCTTCCCATGCTTTTCCTTATCCTGCTGTCGGATAAGATCCTGACTATTCGGTCAGCCAAGCCTTTGCTGTTTCCAGGCTCAAACAGAAATCCATTTTTTCCTGGGTGAACAAGCTCAGGAAGTGCATACTTCTCTGCAGCTACTACCGGTAATCCTGATGCAAGCGCTTCAAGCGTTGATATGCTCTGAAGCTCACATAAAGATGGCATCACAAACAGGTCGGCAATAGCATAAATATCGGGATAGCTCTCATGGTCTAAAAATCCGGTGAATGTAACAAATTTTTCAACTTTATATCTCTTTGCAAGAGATTCTAATGCTCCTTTTAATGGACCATCTCCTACTATTACAAAGTGTGCTTTTATATTTCTCAATACATAAGGTATCGCTTTTATCAGTACATCTACCCTTTTCTCCTCGCTCAATCTTCCTGTATATAATACAATGGGCCTGCGTGGTATATTAAATTTCCAGCGCAAATATTCGCCATCCCGGTGGGGATGAAACCTGTTTAAGTCTATTCCATTTGATACTGCTTTTGCTTTTACCTTTAGACCGTGCTCCCTCAGTAAAGATACAGCTGTTTGTGTGGGTGCCGTGACAAAACAGGCTTCATTGGAAAATCCCACAATAAACTTCCACAGAAATTCTAACTTATCTCTATACCTGTTGAATTTCCCCTGTTTAGGAAAGAACATAAGGAAACTTTCCGGAAGCAAATGGTTAGTAATTACCGTGGGGATATTCAATAATTTTGCTCCCATAAGTGCTGAACTGCCAATTAAAAATGGATGGTGAATGTGAATAACGTCGGGTTTTATCCTTCTCAATTTCTCTAAAATTGATATTGGAGAAACTGCCGTTCTTATGTCCTTCTGCCATGGTACAGGTAAAGCAAAAAATCTATACACCTCAAGGTTCCCAAGCTTTTCATGGTGATCCCTTCCATGAGCCAGAGGTGCAAATACTACCACTTTATGCCCCCGTTCTTTTAGTCCCTGTGCAAGATTATGCACTGCATAAGAGCTGCCGATTATCTGGGGATAATAGACATCGGTAGCTATTGCTATCTTCATGTCTTGCTTGTTTTTTGCAGGTACTCTCTTTCCCAAATATCCCTTGTCAATTTTTCTACTTTTTCTCCATAGGCTATGAGTTTCTCGCGATATTCATCGTCACTCAGAATCTCCATAGCAGCCTCATCTATGGGTTTGGGCCTGTAACACTTTAGAAGCCTGTAATATATCCCATAATGGTCTCTGATGATGCAGGGTCTTAAGAGATTTCCCTTCCTGTCCTTAGGCTGTTTATAAGCATATTCATCCTGCCATTTTCTTATTGCTTTAAAGAATTCAGAATTTAGGACCGTATTCAAATTACCGCCTTTTTTATAAACCTCATTGATATTGTGGACAGCATAAGGCTGGAAAACACAGGGAGTACACTCTCCATTCCAGTTTATATAAAAATATCCTCCTGTTCTGCCTGCTGATATGCATCCATCTGTTATAACCCCATCATTCCAGAAATCTGCAATAAATATCTTTCGTTCTCGCACTATTTTTCTAATTCTTTCCCACATCAGAAGCCTCTGTTCCGGTGTGGGCATAAGTTCGATTGTATAACCTCTACCTATGGGCATATAATGGAATATCCAGGCATAAAAAGCCCTGGGTTCCTTTTCAAAATAGAAATCATAAAACTCATCGCTTGTTATTATATCTACATTCTGAGAAGTCGCTGTTATAGATATACCAAAAGGAACTCCACTATCTCTAAGGTTTTGCATCGCTTTTCTTATACGCTTATACACACCCTTTCCCCTTCGTGTATCGGTCTCTTTTTCAAATCCCTCAACAGAAATAGCAGGGGTGATATTCCCCAATTCTGCAAGTTTTTTTGCTACCTTTTCATCAATAAGAGTACCGTTTGTATACATCAGAAAGAAGGTATCCCTGTGTTTTTCTGCTATGTCAAAGAGACCTTTGTAAAGCAGTGGCTCTCCCCCAGATATAACGACAAAGTGGGAACCCCAGAGTTCCTTTATTTCCTGTATAATTCTGTCAAACACATCCAAATCAAGTCTTTCGGCATTCCTTTCTTCCGAACTTGCATAACACCCAATGCATCGCAGATTGCAGGCTTTGGTAGGGCTGATAGTAACAAAAGTAGGCGGATAAAATCCAAACTCCATGTAGAATTTTTCCTTCGCCTCAGCATCCCCTCCACGGAGTATATTGCCAAAGAGAATGTCCAGAAGCGCATCCCTACATTTTGGTGAAATTCCGTGTGATATAGCCCTCTCAATAGAATAAAATAGAGCCCTTGCCATATAAAATTTATCTTCCTGTTCTTTCGGTGGACACTTATCCGATTCTTTTAAGATAAACTCCCTATATATCCGCTTGACAGCATTCTTAAGGAGGAATTTTCTAACTATGTAATTTTGCACAGCAAGGTGCGTAACTCCTTTAATAGACTTTGTCAACAAAGATCCCATTTTAACCATCGTTCACCTCCTTTTTTCTTCATCTCATCATCTTATCTTCCTGGGATTTTTTTGCACTGCACAATAATTTTAATAAAAATATTGCAATTGTCAAGAGGTCGATTTCCTCAAAAATGGTGGGGGTCCGAACGGGGTTTGTTACTTCTCTTTCCTATCAGGACTCCCATCAACCACAACAATAAAATCCCAGTCACTTTTCTTTCCTGCTCCTCCACGAATTCTGCTCCCAAACAGAATAATATCACACACGGAATACCCCGCACTTTTCACCTCTCCCTCTATCACTTCTTTTATAAGGGAAATCCTTTCATCCATTAAAAGTTCCTCCTTCCCTGAAAAAACGGGTTATAAAACCCTTTTCTAAAATTTAACCTGGTGTCACGGGAAGGTCACGCCTGCCAATTTCACCCGTGCATGAGGATTGCCTTTGCAATTCCTGTTGCGTGGAAGTTTATACGTTCAAGGTCACTTATGAGGTCAAGGTGAACCGCACTTGTCTCTATGGATTCCCGGTATCCTTTCCTCAACCTCTGAATGTGAGATGCCTCGAGTTTTTCCAGATATTCAACCCCTTCTTCCCTTCTTTTAACAACCTCCCCCGCAAGTTCCTTTTCAAATGTCGCAAGGGCATCCACTGCCATCACAAGGGTATCCATCACCCATTCATGGAAGCGCTTTATCTCGGAGAATCCCTCCTTTGAGAACATGAAACCTTTTTCTATCTTCTTCCTTGCGTATGTCATTAAATTTTTTGAAACGACATCCCCTATGCTCTCAAGTTCATCTACCGCTTCAAGCAATATCACGCTTCTTTTTGATAGTTCAGGGGATAGTTCCTCCTCTGAAAGGCGTGTGAGATAAAGGGTTATCCTTTCGTCAAGCAGGTCAACCCTATCATCCTCCTTTATTATCCTTTCCCTCAATTCAACATCATTTTCTTCAAGCACCTTTATTGACTGTTTATACATCTCAAGCACCATATCCGCCATCCTCAAAACCTCCCTCATTGCAGCACCCATGGCAATGGGAGGTGTTCCCAGGAATGTGGGGTCAATGTATAAGGGACCAAACTCTTTTTTCTTCTTCTCCGCAGGTGTCAGAAATCTCACAAGGGCAGAAAATGGACGGAGGAAGGGAAGGAATAAAAGGGTTGCACCAACATTGAAAAAGGTATGTGCGTTTGCAATGGACCTTGATAGGGATGGGGATAGAAGGGAAATAAAGCTGGCAAAATGGGAAAGGAAGGGGAAAAATAAAATGACCCCGATAACCTTGAAGAGAACATGCGCAAGGGCTACCTTCTTTGCCTCAACATCCCTTCCCACACTTGCTATAACTGCAGTTACACACGTTCCTATGTTTGCACCGAATATGAGTGGTATCGCCTCCTTTAAGGTTATAAGGTTCTGGAAGGAAAGTGAAAGAATAAGTGCCATGGTTGCCCCCGATGACTGGATTATTCCTGTAAATACTGCGGCTGCAAGGATTCCAATAAGGGGCCTTTTCCCCGCCCATGCAAGGAGTGAGTGGAATTTTTTGATTTCTTTAAGTGGAGCCACTGCATCGCTCATTATCTTCATCCCGAAGAAAACAAGCCCGAAGGAAAATATTACCCTTCCTGCAAGTTTTTCTCTCTTTCCGGGGAAAAGCATGAGGATGAATCCGGTGAATATCATAAAGAGTGAGAATTCATGGATTTTGAATGCAACTAACTGAACCGTGAGGGTTGTTCCGATGTCTGCCCCGAGGATAACCCCGAGGGTTTCCGAGAACTTCATTATTCCTGCATCCGTGAAACTCACCAGCATCACGGTTGTTGCAGAACTTGACTGGGTCATTATGGTTATAAAAATTCCGGTGAGAACACCCAGAACAGGAATGCGTGTAAATTTCCATAAAAACTCTCTCAGTTTATTCCCTCCAACCCTTGTTAATGCCTTCCCTCCATAGTGAAGACCGAACATGAAAAGTGCAAGTCCTCCAAGAACCCCGGAAAGCATGAAAAATAGCCAGAATTTTTTAAACCCGTAAATTAAAAGTTTTACCTCATTTTCAGCAAGAGGGGAGATTGCTGTTATCTCATTTTTCCCTTCCTTTTCGGGCTGGATGTGAAAAACTGCGTATCCCCTTGCGTCTGTTATTGCGGTATCAGGAAAAACCTTACCATCTGGAAATACAAGCACAACCGGAATTCCCTCAACCGGCTCGTTCTTTTCATTCACAGCCTCAATTATGAGTACCTTTCGTGAGGGAGTGTTTATTTCAAATATTCCCCCATTCCCCGAGATATCTTTTCCCAGGGGGTCTCTTGCAGGTCTCAGGAAGATAAGGGAAAAAAGCAAAATGTGCATCATTGAAAAATTTACTTTCTTTCTCATAATTTGTCAACCAGTGAAAGGGTGTATTTTCCCCTTAAGTCCCCTAGTGACTCTTTATTCTTTTCTGCTTTTATTCCTGACAAGACATCTGGATTTCAGGTTTTGAAATTGTTAACTGTTAATGACTGACCCTCAAAAATGGGTACCAAAGAGAGGAAAATCAGTCACACCCCCTAAAAGGTCTTGACAAACTCCTGAGATTTTATTATATTTTTGTCGGCCGCTGGCGTAGCTCAATCGGCAGAGCAGGTGATTTGTAATCACCAGGTTGGGGGTTCAAATCCCTCCGCCAGCTTAATAACGTATATAGGGAGGGGTGCCCGAGCTGGACAAAGGGGGCGGACTGTAAATCCGCTGGCGCAGCCTACGGAGGTTCGAATCCTCCCCCCTCCAGTGCGGGAGTAGCTCAGCTGGAAGAGCATCGGCCTTCCAAGCCGAGGGTCGCGGGTTCGAATCCCGTCTCCCGCTCTTTAAAGGGCCCATGTAGCTCAGCCGGCAGAGCACGTCCTTGGTAAGGACGAGGTCACCGGTTCGAGTCCGGTCATGGGCTCCAGTGTGAAAACAATTCTCTTATAAAGAAAGGAGGAGAGATGGCAAAGGCGAAGTTTGAGCGGAAGAAGCCCCATGTGAATGTGGGGACAATAGGTCATATTGACCATGGTAAGACCACCCTTACTTCTGCCATAACGAAGGTTCTGGCGAGTAAGGGGCTGGCTG
>JAPDKB010000011.1 GCA_029258795.1 archaeon | reverse complement strand
TATGGCAACTATGCAAGGATAAAGGCAAAATAATGACAACAAACACAGGCATAGAAGTGCTCTGCTTTTCCTCTGGCTGTCTCCCAAACATAGTCAATGGTGAATGCCAAATAATGTGCGTGTCATAGCTTATTTTCTATTTTTTATGCTTATTTAACCAATTAAAAAGAAATTGTCCCCACTTTGTGTAATCATCCTTTCTCCAAGAATTAAGAAGTGCAGGTCCCCACACAGTATCATAACACCATGCTATCCAACTAATCTTATTTTTTTCTAAAAGGTTTAACAAGGGAAGAGCATAACTTTCTTTCTTACCTCTAAATATTTTAGAAGAAGTATTTTCTTTAAATCCCCATTCGGTTATAAATATAGGAAGATTATTTTTAATAGCTAGCTTTATATTTTTCATCCAACCCTCATGTCCTGGATAAGGGTGAAGAACATAAGCTATGTTCTCCTCGTTTATAGGGTTTTCCACAACTTTCTCTATATTATTACACCAATTAATTGTACCAATTAATATAAAATTATATGTTTTTCTCCTAATAATGTTGATTATTTTTTCTGCCTTTGATTTCCAGTCTTTCCAATATAAAGGAGATAAGCCTAATTTTGGAATAGGTTTACTATCTGGACAAGGTTCATTAAATATTTCAAAGATCACATAATCCTCGTATTGAAAAATATTAGAGATAGATGTCCAAAATTTTATAGCTATATCCATATTTGCGTCATAAAGTAAGAACTTCTTTCTTTTTATACAAAGGTATTTGTTTACCATCCTAGTTTCTCCTTTTACAGGATTACCTATGGCATGCCAATCTATAATTAAGAACATTTCCTCTTTTTTACACGCATCTGCTAATTGTTCTAAATATGTAAAATAGAAATCTGGGTAAGCTCTCCAAAATCCTGGAAGAATTGGCACTCGAATAGTATTTAAATGATATTTTTTTATAAACCGTAATTTTCTCCTAATATCAATTTTATCATCTTTCACAAGCTTAAGAGGGTCTGCTATAGAAACACCTTTAAGCATTATTTTATGATTTACAAAACTATACTCAACCTTATTATTTGTCATATATATTAAATACGTTCATCCTTTTTATATAATTCTCTTACTGCATCACTGACTCGGCAAGTTAAACTTTGTGTTGAAGAATTTTTCAACTTTGCTTAATGAAGTGTTGTAGTATAAAGTCTATAATGCATGTCATCTAACACATCAGAACCAACAGAACAGCAAACAAACTAAAGACCATCCAACATTTCCATTTTTATTTACTTTAGTAAATAAAACTTTATAAACTTTCCTTTAGAGAAGATTTTCATATACTTCCAAAATATCTCGTATGCCCTTATTGCGGATCTATTAACCGTTTCAGACGAATACGAAAAGTTTTCTAATAGTTTGGTGATTTTTTGTTCTTGTAAATAGAATTTGCCAAAATTTTAGAAGCTAAGTAAGTTAAGAATAAATAAAAATGAGAAAATTATAGAAATAGTGTGCAATCAATGAGGGTATAATTGTTTTGCTCTCTAAATAAAGAAAACCGTATAAAAATCCTGTAAAAAATAGAGACATGGATGCGGAACTTCCATGTCCTAGAACAAACAAAACATCCTGCGAAATTAAAAAAATAAGATTTGATAAACAATTTATAAAAGGTTTCTTCCTTTCTGATTTTTTAAACGAAAAATAACAGAAAGGAAGTAAAAAAGCAACAAAAGTGTAAAGAATATGTTTTAAAGTATATTGTCCTAAAAAAGTAGGTGGAATAATTAAAGATATACTCATCCATATTAATGCTAATAATTCCTTTATTGAAAAAGATTGCTCCTTTAAATTTAAGAAATGTTGAAGTATTACTCTTCTATATAAAAACTCTTCCAAAAGAGGTGTTACCCCTAATATAAAAAATATAGCATTATAAAGACTAGACTTATTTTCATCTATAGGCAAAAAAACTTTTAATAAGAAAAATAAAAATAAAGTTCCAATAAGACCAACAATAGTCCAAATAAACTGATCTTTTAAATTCGGCTTTTCTCGTTCAAGATGTAAATAACTTTTAATAGACAAAATAAGAATAAGTTGAAGAGATACCCCAATAAACCCTAAGAAGTAGGAATTCATTAGGAAATGAAATCTATTGCAACAAGCTTTAGTTTATTCTTTTCAAACTGTGGAATTTCTGTTCTTTTCCTAGAACTCAATTGCTTAACAAAATTCCAAATTTCTCTTATTAGTTGTTTCCAATCACCAGTTTTTTTATACTTTTTCCATATCTTTCTTAAAATTTGTAATCTTTTTTTTGTTAAAGAGATTGTTAACAATTTATTTCTTGCATTATCCCATAAAGAGATTACATCTTGATCATCTGGATGTTCTATAAGATGTTCATCGATACAAATTTCAACTTCTTTTATCACATCCCTTATAAATCTCGAACTTTTATCTTTAACTATTCTTACTAATTCGGTATCCACTTTTTGTTCTTGTTCGAATTCTTTATAATTTTCTTCTATTTTTTGGATCACTCGAGCATTTATTTCATATACTTTTTGGGAGAATTCTGGAATTACTCTTTTTTCATTTGGCGAGCATGAAATAAAATCTATTATCTCCGATTTATTTGTAATAAATTTTTTATTTTCAATATCATATAAATACCAAAAATGAAACAAATCAGAGTATTTATAATAAAAGAAAATACCTCTTATACCTTTTTTAAGACCGCTGTGTATCCCGTAAGGAATTTTTTCAATTCTTTTCAACTCCTCCAACCCACGCCTTTTCATGAAATCTTTTATTGGCTGATAGAATTTTTCTCCACCTCCAAAAGCCATCTCATCTAACTCATCTAAAATTTTTGTATCGCACATTCTTATCTTTCTAATTATACCAAATACTTTAGGATGAATCTCTTCTCCCAGAATTTTCTGATCTAAACCTATAGCCTCATCTATCTTTGTAATTTTAGTTTGAAGGATCTGCACTAACTTTAGCAAACTTTCAAGCTCATCTTCTGGGAACACATTAAAAACAAAAATTTTCTTATAAGGAGAACCTATCCTGTCTATTCTTCCTGCTCTTTGTAGCATGCGCGTAGGATTCCAGTGTAAGTCATAGTTAACTATAATTCGTGCCGATTGCAAGTTCGTTCCTTCCGAGAGTACATCTGTACTTAACAAAATATCAATCTTTTTCGCTAATAAGTCCTTTTCTATTCTTATTCTCTCGCGTGTTGAAGTAGAACCAGATATTTTTTCTATTTTTAGTTTCTTAAATTCTTTGGAGTTTTGTAGCTGATTCCAAATATAATTTAGAGTATCCTCATAATAAGTAAACAGTATTATTTGACCTTTTTTTGATAATTCTAATAGTTTTTTCTTTACTACGTTGAGCTTAGCGTCTTTCTCTGGTGTTATTTCTTCAACGGACTTTAAAATTTCTTTTAAAATTTTTATGTCCTTGTCTATATCTGAAAACAATTCATCTATGTTATATTCATTTGGATTAAACTTTTCTAATCTATCCTCAAATTTCTCTATCTCTTCATCCAAACACATAATGTACTTATTGAAAGTTGATTTTGTTAGAAGTTTTCCTTTCTTCATATACTCCTTAAGTTTTTGAAGAAAATGAATATGTGTCCTAACACTTATTCTAAAAGCTTCTACACTACTTTCTAATCTTTTTAAAAAAATGGTTTTTAAAATTCCAGACAATGCAATCATCCCATTTAATTCCCATTCTTCTTCTTTACTGAGCTTCTCAACTTTTTTGTATTTCAGTAATTGATAACACGCCATTGTAAGGTCTTCAGCTATTGTTTTTGCTATTTTCTTATACATCCCTCTATAGGTTTCTCCCAATTTGTACTCTATATTCTCAAGAATTCTTTCTGGAAATGTTATTTTTTTACCTTTTATAGTCGCATTAGGATAATTCTTTTTTATATACTCTCTTGTTCTCCTTATTGATATTTCGTTTAAGAGATCATTCAGTAAAGTTGCATCTCCTCTCTTATCAACTTCTTTGAAGAATTTAAATAAGTCTGAGATCCCTTCTTTAATGAAGGCTGTTCTATCCATTCCGACTATTAGCATTATTTGCCAATACAGATCCCAAATTGTGTTATTAATAGGTGTAGCGGTTAAAAATATAAGATAGGGTCTTTTTCCTTTTTTTGCTATATGTTCCCAAACTAAATTATAGAAATTTTCCCATCTATTTGACAAAGGATTTCTTAAATTATGACTTTCATCTACAATTACTAATTCGACATCTTCTAAATGACCTGAAGTAATCTCGTTTGCCTTCTCTAGAAATTTTTCAGATGCAAGCTCTTCTAAAGACATTACATTTGCTGGTAACATTATGCTTTTGATCTCATCACTCCACATTTTTCTTAATTGTGGAGGGCATATCACAAGGAAATTTTTTCTTTCATAAAAACCAAATTCTTCTATTATTTTCTTTGCTATCCATGTTTTACCCAAACCAACAGAATCAGCGATTATTACCCCACCATACTTCTTTAATCTTGATTTCACTCTTATTACAGCATCTTCCTGAAACTCTGATAACTCAACTTTGGAAGAAATAGCACCTTCTCTTTCTTCCATCTTTTCTTGTTCAAGTATATCTTCTTTTTGCAATTCATAAAGAACTTTAATAAATACCTCATAAGGAGTATATTCTTTACTTCCAAATCTTGAAGCTTCTAAGAGTTCAATTAATTCTTCTTTAAAATCTCTTGCTTCCTGCCAGAATTTCTCAAACCAATTTTTTCTTACGTATTCTGCTTGGGCTTCTAAATGTACTGAATTTAATTCTGTATTGTGAGTTAAGCCAGCAGGAGTGAAATTTGAGGAGCCGATAATAACTGCCTTATCGAATATGAATGCTTTTCCATGCAAAAATTGTTTGTCATAGATTCTTACTTCAACATTCGATTTTTTCAAAAATTCAATAAAAGTTTTTACATTATCCTCATTTTCTTTTGATAATTCCAAACCTTCAACCTCTTCTTTAATAATCCTTAGTAACTCCTCACCTAATGTTTTATCACTTTTAATTTCTGGTGCCTTTCCCAAAAGAAGCCTGAACCTCTTGATACCTTTAACATAATCCTTTATCATTTCAAAAGCTTTGATGTTGAAGAAAGCTGTAGCGATATCTAGATTGGTATTAGGACTGTCTTTGAGAATACCAACTATAAAATCCAAAAGCTTTATTCTTTCGTTGTCTATTATCTGTGGTGGAATTGTCATTTTTGATCACTACTTAACTTATCAAAATTTTTTAAAAATTCTTCAAAGTAATCGAGTTTTACAATATCGATTACAATTGGTTTTGAGTATACTACTCTGCGAAAACCTTGTCTGTATAAGAATTTCATAAGTAACGGTTCTTTAAGTTCTTTTTCTATCCACAGAGAAATCCAATCTGTTTCTTTTATATTTATATCCGCTTCTTCAACCGATACTTCAAACATCTTCCCATCAAAAACAATTATTGGATAAAAAAACGTGGGAATTTTTGGCTTTAGTCTATATTCTGAAAATAAATTAAATCTTTGTACCAAATAAAATCTTAAGGCACTTAGGACTTGCTCTGTTGCATCAAAAATTTGCTTACCTGCCTTACTAGCTGGATTTGCGTTAGCTACAAAGTAGTAGGTATGGCAAGGTCTTTTGTAATAATAATGTTTTTTGAATATATGCTTCCCTAACCAATCATAAATTGCACCTTCAGTCGTTTCTGCCATATCTACATTAAGTGATAGTACATCAGCATTAAATTTATTTTGTCTAAAAAAGACCCAAGGCTTACCTTTAGATTTTTTGCATTCAATAATTAATACATCAATAGCATCTTTTACATAAATAGATTTCTTTTGTGCAACAATATCTATTTCACGAGAAATTTTTAAATTTGAATCAAAGTATCTGGGCGCATTTCTCACATACCAACCTTTCTTATTTAAAATAATTGAAGTTTTCAAACTAACAGGATGCCCGCTTTTTTCAACTTCTTTTTTTATTTTTTTAATTACAGATTTACTTATGTTATCCACTTTTTTAGAAGAGTTTTTTGTCATTCTTAAAGATAGTTTTAGTTTTATTATTGCTATAAGGTGTGCCTTCTTTTATATGATATTTAATTCCATATTTTTTACAAAAAGCGATTACCTTTTTTGCACATTCCCTATAATATTCTTCATTATTTTCAAATTTATTTGATTTCACATTATAGTTTAATTTACCAAAAATTATTTTATCAACAAATTTGATTGTATTCAAAAGCCTTTCAATATTATATGCTCCTGGATCAAGATTTGGTGTAGGATAAGGTTCGATACTTACCCATGTCTTAAGCCCATTTTCATGAAGGAATTTTAAAGAAGATATTCTCTCCTCGAAAGGAGCAGAATAAGGCTCAAATTTCTTTTTAAAATCTTCATTTAAGGAAACTAATGTAATACCATACTCGTTCTCTTTGCTGAATTTATCAAAATTTACAAGCTCTTTAGGGAATATACCTTTTGTTAATACAGTCACTTTTATTCCATTTTTATTTAATTTTTCAATAATTTTTAATGTCAATTCTTTTATCTGTGGGTATACTCTTTTATTTACAGGATCGTACATAAAAGGATCTGTTGTAAATGATAGATGAACAAAATCGATCTCCTTTTTATATTTGGGTATTTCCTTATCCAATAATTCTAAAGCATTTGACACAATTCTTGGATGTATCCAATCTTCATAATCTTTAACCTTTCCATATCTAATTGCAAGCATACATGCATAACATGGATATTTACATCCATGTGAACATCCTAAAATGTGATTTATTGTAAAATTTCCATACTCTACTTTTGTTCTGTAAAGAAGTGTTTTTCTTTTGATGCTTGGGAATGTATTGAAATAAATGACATCATTGAGATCTAAGCCAGCCCGAGGTTTACCATTTTTACCAATTTTCGGAAATCTTTCTACATACACAATGCCCTCCTTTTCTAATTTTTTAATTACTTTTCTAAAATCGCTTTCAAGATATGATGTCGTATCTATATTTTCTTCAATTATTTGTTTAAAAGTAATTTTTTTCTTATCATATTTTTTGAGTAAATAGCCCTTTATTTCGCTGAGCTTTACAGTACCTATTTCTGTTAATTTCATTTGTCCTCCATAAGTTCCAAGCCATTCAACCCTCCCATATGAATATTTCGCAAAACTAGATTTCATAATAGAAGCTCCTTTTAAGTAGTTAGTAAGATGGATAAGATAGTAATATGTCCTTCTTTTACGAGGGAAAGTTAATCTATAAGGAAAAACGAATTTTGAGATTTTTTTAAGTTGAGAAATATAAAGTTGTAATACCTTATCTTCGCGAGTGCCTTGAATTTTTTCAAGTGCTTCTCTCCAATTTTTTAACCCAAATACTTCTTTAAAACTTTTAGAAAGATTTCTAATCCCTAGAAATCTTGTAATAGCATTAAACATAAAGTTTATTAATATTTCTGGCTTTGGCACCTTTTCCATAATATTCTTCAAAGTCTCATATTTTACATCGTTAAATCCGAACGGATCCACAAAAACAAATGTGGGTGCCAAGTTACCATTTGTAGTTTTTAGTATTTCATTGATAGTTGAATTGAAATCTTTAGAAATAATAAATATTTTCAAATTCGATGATTTATCTAATTCTATAAAATCAATAATTTTTTTTAAATTACTAAGAATTTTCTCATTTTTATCTATTAAAACTAAGTTGGCTTTTTTCTTATTTTTTCTTATTATATTTGCAGCTAAGATCGGAGAACCATAATGGAAGTTACCATTTCTATCATAGTATAAACCTGCTCCAGCAAAACCATCAACATAATTTAGTTTATAGTACTTACCGAGAATTTTAACCCATTTATCAAAATAATCTTCGAATACTTTATGCTTCATTTTTGTTTGCTCTTCATAATACCAAGCAATCAATCCGCAATTTATACATTCGGCTAATTTTGATTTTCTGTCTATTTTCATTTCAGATCCACAAATAGGACATTTCAAATCCATTTTATCCCCCATATTCACATAATAATTTATATCTTTGCTTTTTAGCTTTTGTCATCATTCTCCATTTGAAATTTTCTTTTGTCCACTTATCTCTAATAGTCCTTTTAATCCAAGGAGCAAATTTTTCAGCTATTATTTTTATTGCGGAAGGGATATTATTTGCAAATATTAGATAATAAAGATGCGTTCTCTGAGGGGGAGTTTGTTCTATTGAAAACCAAGTACAGTTATATCCTAATCTTTCGAGTTGATCTAAAAACAGCTTTAAAAATATTTCATATACAGGAGTTTTAGGATTTTTTTCTATTTTTTCTTTCCATACATCCGTTCCTAATGCTTCTGTAATACTTTCATCATTTCTCCTTATACTTCGTTGCATTGTATAAGTCATAAAATTTATAATTAATTCTGGTTTTCTCTCTACTCTACTTATATTGTCCCATCCCTTGTGATTAGCAATTCCTTCTATGGTAGTCCATTTTAAATCTGAGTGTTTGCTGGGATCTAAGAACCAAATAGACCATTGATTTTTTGGTATGTTCTCCAAAAATTTTTTGTATATTTTGTTTGCATCTTCATTTTCTATATCTTCTACATATTTATTATAGGATGATACTTTTTCTTTTAATTTCTCATATCTTGTTCTATCTAATTCATTTAAAAAACAGTGTAGTTTTAGATTCTCTTTTTCAGCATTTTTCAATAATGAATGTATTAGAGGAGAATCCCATTTTTTTATTGGTGTCTCTTCACATTTTGCTTCTCCATCGCCAGCAAAGAGGTCTACATAGTATAAATCCCTCCTTTTAGCCACTTCTCTGCATATTTTAAAATATACTCCTAAAATCCTATGTTTTAGGCTTGTATGAGGTTTTACTATCATTTTTCACACCCCTCCTTTTTTCTTCAAACTTCTCGCCTTTTCCAACCTTTGTTTCACCAACTCGGCAACAGCCCAATAAACCTCTTTCCTCTCCTCTTCGGTTAAACCGAGTTCGTCAAAAATAATATTGTCAAGCTCGGCTCTGTCTGGTAGAGGATTCGGCTCTTGCCCACGAATCGGTCTGGAAGGATCGAAACCGAGTTCTTCGAAGATTGAGCGGATTTCACGAGTCAGCAATCCTTTATTCATGTTTTTAATTGAGATTGCTATAGGAGAAAAAATCATAATATTTTTAGCTTCATAAACTTTAAAATCAAGAGCACCTTCACCAAGGTTTATTCTTCCATTTAATTCTACACTTAAGAAAGTTATAGTTGAATTTAAAGAGAATATTAGATTTTTGGAATATTCTTTTTTTGCATAAATATCATAAAATCTGGCATCTACTAAAAACTTTCCATTTTTCCAAAAGATATGACGATCATTATAACTCATCATGCATAATGCATCACTTATTTTTCTTTCACCTAAACTCCACCAATATTTTCTCCCCTCCACAGTCGGTACTTTATTAAACTTCATCTTCTCTCCCCATTCAATGTATTTCAAAGCTCCCGTTCCTTTCAATTCTTTTTTTGATTTGTTACAAATGAAAACCTTGTGTTTCAAATCTTCTGGCTTTATTATGATCGTTTTGCATTCTCTTGGAGATTTTATAACAGGTTTTAGAAATTCTTTTTCTATCTTAATATCCTTTGGTAATCCATCTTGCTTAGGAATTAATTTGTAATAATTTCCTTCTTCCTTAATATCGAAATATTTACTTGGTAAATAAAAGAAATCGTTCACACCTGTCGTAAATCCTCTTCTAACTTTAGTAAGATCTCCCAATCTAACCAATTTCCCCTTTCCCTTCTTCAAAATTGTGTAAAAGATTTCTGGAGCTCTTAAGAACTTCCCACCCCATTTATTCCCTACATATTGCCCAGCTTTAAATCTTCCTTTATTTTTGTCGTAATTTTCTGGATATTCCCATCCATCTTTAAGTAAATCCCCCTGCAAAATCGGAAAAACTCTGAAATCTTCGGTATTAAGCACATTATCGACCAAGTCCATCAGTTCTTTATGTTTAACTTTAATATCGATTTCATCAATTTTAATTAAGTTCTCGGAAGTTAAAACCTCCTCAAATGGTTTTTTAAACATTACAAATTTAGCAATATGGTTTAACATTGACCAGTTATTAGTTTCTATTTTTAGATCTTCTATCAATTTTTCTTCAATTTTAGGAGCACCAAATAGAGCAATTATCGTGTTTATATCTGCATGCTCGAAACTTCTTTTTGGATTATCATAGATAGCAACTATTGGAACATATTTTAGGAGAAATTCTTGTAAATCTTTACCAAATTCTACGTCCAGCCAAGAATTTGAAGTTATGAAACAAAATACACCCTTCTCATTCAACAAACTCAAGCCATGGAAATAGAAGTAAATGTAATAATCACTCTTCTTATCTATTTTTTCGATTATAGGAAATCTGTTCTTTACAGATTTTATCAACTTTTCTTTATACTCTCTTTTATCTTCTAAAGTTACCTCAGCTTTTGTCTTATTAGGTGGAGAAATCTTTTCCTGCCTTACATAGGGAGGATTCCCAATAACAATATCAAACCCACCTTTATCTCCAAAAATTTCGGCAAAATCAATTTCCCAAATAAAAGGTTTCTTTTCAGGATCTTCTAGGTTTTCTTTTATTTTTTCTAGTTCACCTATTTCTTTATCAATCCTCTCAATCTGTGTTTGAATTAACTTATTAAATTCGCTTAAACTTGAAGGGATTTTTCCCAATAATTGTTTTATATTTCGTTTTTCTATCTCGCCAAAAGAAATCTTATCATATTTTGATACCGTTTTAAATAAGGATTTTTGTGAAGCTTTTTTATTTTTGGATATCTCTTCGAGTAATTGTCTCTTTTTCAAAAGTTTTCTTTTTCTTTCTTCTATAATTTCCTCAAAAAGCTTTACTTCCTCTTTCAGTATATCTTTTCTACTAATAAATTCACTTGAGATATTAAAGAAATACTTCTCCTTTTCTTTTTTCAGCCAGTAGAGTTTTTTCTTTAACCTTTCAGAAATATCTGGACTTTTCAAACTAATCATCATTCCTCCTATCTCCTGAACTAAAGAATCTCCAATTCTAAGATTAAGATTTAGATTTGGCAATAAAGGTCTTTTCTTTAGATCTTCTTTGCTAAATTCTGTTTCTATTATTAATTGTAACCATAATCTCAATTCAGCAGCACGAATTGCCCAAGGCATCACATCTACCCCATAAAGTGATCTGCTTATTATCGAACTTTTCAAATCAAAAGCATTCCATTTCCTCCCCAAATGTTTAAAAACAATTTTATATAATTCATACAGAACATTCATCATTCCTACTAAAAACGCGCCAGAACCACATGCAGGGTCAACAACAGAAAGATTGTCTAATACATCTTTTATCCTTCTCCAAGCATTTATTTTATCAAAATATTTCTCTACTTTTTCTTTATCCTCATCAAATACAAATTCGTAAATTTTTTCTTTTGGTATTTCAGGAAGATGGTTTGACAAATATTCTACTAAGGATCTCCTACACATAAAATAGACCTCAATAGTAGGAGTGTAAAAAATACCCAAATCGTTCCTATCATAAATTTCCTCAGCTACATTAGCAAGAGATTCATAAACATAACCGATCATCTTTGGATCAACAGCAACCTCCCTTTCTAAAGGCATGTCTTCTTTTATCGTAAAATTGTACTTCTCAAAAAATAAAAAAATTTCTTTGAAAAGATCGTCAGTTAGTTTGACATTTAATTTATCTAATTCATTTTCTGCAAATAAACCACCATTAAGATAAGGGAAATCATAGAACATTTCCTTTATATCCTTTGGTAAATCTGTAATCTCCGATTGTCTGTTATTAAATGCTTTAAAAAATAATTGCTTAAGCCAAATATCATAGAAACTATCTTTCTTTACATTTCCTTTAGTTCTTTCAACTAAATATCTTTGCCAGAAAAATCTCATGAATCTCGTATCATTATTTAGCCATCTTTTTTTTGCCACAAAGTAAACAAACATAATTCTGTTAAGTAACTGTAAAGTAAATTGGTGAGCCTCTTTTCTACCTATCTTTTGCTTGAGAAGATAATTTCTAATCTTAAAGAAAATAGTTTTATAATCTTCAAAGAATTTTTCTGTTACTCTCTCTACATTAAATGCTTCCTGCCATTTTCTTTTTATTTTCCTCCAATCTGATTCACCCTCATAGGCTATATTAGATAAGATTTCTAGGGCAGTATAGTACGGCTCTCCTCTTTCAACATACAATTTCGTAATTTTTAGTCTAGGTTTTCCCTTTTGTCCTCTCTCGTAATCAGGTAAAACAAATAAAATATTATGATAATCTTTCGTTATTACTAATAAAACAGAATCATAATTATCAGAAAAAAACTTTGCTAGATATCTTACTAGCACAGAGGAGAGTGTTTTAACCTCAACTAGAAAAACTGTTAAGTTTTCTTGGAATTTTAAAATAGTATAAATATTTTTTATTTTCTTTTTTTCCCCAACTTTGAGATCGAACTTTTCTGGTTTTCTTTTATAACTTGTATCAAAAAAACAATCTTTAGGATAATTTAACAAGTGAAATAAATTAAAAATATGCTCGGGTGTTCTAATTTTAGGCAGAAGATTACTTAATTCTACCTTTAAGCGAGTTCTATTTATCATCATTTTATACCTTTTTCTTATTCTCAAAACTGTAAAGTTTCTTACCTTACCTACCTCCAAACAACAACCATTTAAATTCTTCCGGCAAAGGTTTTCCTTGTTTTAACCTTTCAACTATAAACTGAATGTGCTCTTCACCCAACCTTTTAGGCATACAAATTAAACCCAGCAAACTTTTTTAACCTTTTCTATCCCCGCACAGTCAAAAATCCTGCCGACTCAAAACCAACCTTACCAACCAT
>JAPDKB010000020.1 GCA_029258795.1 archaeon | reverse complement strand
GAAGAAAACAATCAAACTGATAGGATTCCAATGAAAGAGGAGTACGAACCACTAGGATTCCAACTCTTTTATAAAGAAAATAAAGAAGGCAAACCAGAAATAACTAGTAACGATGATCTAGGAGTCGCATCCTTAATCTACGGAGATCCTTCAGCGATATTTGATAGAATAAAGGGGTGGTTCGAGAGAGTAGAGAGGAATATGGTAAAGTGGAGAAAAGTGATTTTGAGGAATGGGCAAGACAGAAATATGAGGAACACCAGCAATTGCTCACTGAGCTTTTAGGAATGTTGAACGAGGTTAGGGAGGTCGACGAAGGCCTTTACGATGTGATTTATAAAGCAATAACATCCGCTGGAGAAAGTTTGGAAAAGCTTGAGGATAAGATAAACATCATTCAAGCGGCTATTTATGAGTATGGGAAAAAAAGATATAATCGGAAAGGGAAGTAAATTTTTATATTGAAAGAAAATGAAAATTTCGGTAATGGAGGTGAAACCATATGGACATATACGACATGCTGTTTTATTCCCTCCTTAGATTTGATCCTGCTGACCCATTTCTAACTGGAGAGTTTACTCATGATATAGTATATGGGATACTCCTTCCAGTTATAGGTTTGTATATAATTCTAAATGTCTTCTCCTCAACTTTTGCTGGCGGTCATACAAAAGTAAAAAATTTGATAACTATTGGAGCACTTGCTGTCATAATAGTTAACGGATGGTATCCAGTGATAGCTCATCTATTTGTCCCTATCTTTATAATCGCTCTTGTGTTAGGCACATTCAAAACCTTCAAACGAATGATAATGAGCAAAGAAACGGAAGCAGGACTTCTAAAACTGGGAGCAAAGGGTATGGGAAAACTCGGAGAATGGTTCTACAAAAAATACAAAAGGTACGACAAGACATTTTTGTTTCAACTAGTCGGAGAAACCGTGAGATTAGAATATGAAAGGGAAGTACTCAGAAAAGCAATAGAGAGAATAGAGTCAAAACATGAATTGAAAGGAGAAGGGTGGGCGTACGTTATCCAAGAGTTACACAAACGGCTTGCTGATGTAGAATACAAGCTCAGAGAAAATGAAAACACAAGAATAAAATTAGGAATAACTAACGAAGATTGGGAAAAGATAAAAAAAGAGTATATGAAAAGATACGGAAAAAAAATAAAAGAGATTGTAGAAAAAGACACAGAAGCAACAATAGAAAGCGGAGGTATAAAGGATAAAGAAGCTGAAAAAATTACTAGAAATGCGGAAAAAGATGTAAATCGTGACCCTTCAATAGTTTAAAAGTTCCTGAAAAACTAAAGCGAGTGACCCCCATGCTCTCCCCATACTTCATGGCAAATGACCCATTGATTCAGTTTGCAGGAGCATTCTTGCTAATTTTTGCAATAGTTTTTGGCACGGTCAAGCTCACAAACCTTGGTAAAGACAAGTCAGCTGCCACTCTCGTTTCCGTGGCTATAGCGCTTTTTGCCTCTCTCAACCAGAGCGTCGTTATGTTCATCTGGCAGATAATGCCTTACGCCGCCGTAATTCTAGTTTTTCTGTTCCTTTTCATTCTGATCAAGAACAATCTGGGAATTGGTAAGGATAAAGATTCTCAATCCCCTTCTAGGGACACAATGATAAGTGTGATAGTTCTTTTTTTCCTTCTCTTGCTGCTCTACATCTTTTACCAAGGAGGAATGCTGTCATTCATAAGTCCGAGCATGGAAGAAAATGTGGTGTGGGGTATTGGTATTTTCATAGTGGTAATGATCCTGCTGCTCGGAACTAAACATTCGGGAACTGAGAATGGATAAAATTTATATATGCCTTCAATACCTTAATCAAACTAAGAACCATGAAATGGTGGTGATGCCAGTATGAACTTCCTTGACGTGCTGAACGTGCTCAATCAGGTTGGCTTTTATGATGTGGTCGTACCGTGGCTTCTGTTTTTCGGCATAATTTTTGGATTGTTACAAAACAAGAAAATAATAACTGAAGAGCGAGGCATAAACGCAATAATATCAGCAGCCATAGCGTTTTTCATAGTTGCTTTCACTCCCGCTGGCACAACTCTTGCTCAGTTTTTCTCCACACTGTTTGGAGGGGCTGGAATGATTATAGGAGCTTTACTCGTGTTAATGCTGTTCGCAGCTATCATGGGTGTGGAGAATGTGTTCAAGGAGGGTGGAGATAAACAACCTCCGATAAAATACGCTGTCGTGATAATGCTTGTCATCTTTGCTTATCTAGCATACACCAACGCTCTTGGTGGATACGGAAGGGCAGGGCTTTCAAACGACACGCTTGTGGTGATACTCACACTTGCATTCATCCTGCTGGTCATCTGGATAGCGATGAGCGGTGGGAAAGGCGGTGGAGGAAATCAACAAGAAAAATAATGGTTGAAAAGGTGAGTCAAATGAACTTCCTTGATGTCATAGGCATTTTGAATCAGGTCGGCTTTTATGATTTTGTTTTACCCTGGCTCCTCTTCTTCGGCATAGTTTTTGGATTGCTCCAGAGGACTGGAATTTTTGGAGAGGATAGAGGTATAATCGCAATAATCTCAGCAGCCATAGCATTCTTTGTTGTGAACTACACTCCTGTTGGAGGTATAGCCGCTTATTACTCCAGACTCTTCGGCGGCATGTCCATGATACTGTCAGCGCTTTTAGTTTTGGTGCTTTTTGTTGCGATAATGGGCTTCGAGATTGGAGGTGGGAAAGGCGGAATATTCCAAGAAGACAAAATAAAATACATTGTGGTTGCAGCTTTGGTCATTCTTGCATGGATAGTTTACAATAACGCTTACGGCGGAGGACTTTCAGCTGGTATCTCGCAGGAAACTATGACCGTGCTGTTCGTATTTGGATTCATCCTGCTGGTCATCTGGATAGCGATGAGAGGATGAAAGTGAATCATCCTATAGGTGAGCGCGAATGTCTTTGATTCAGAGTGTGCTTGATAACCTGGCACAGCTCGGATTTTACGACTTTTTCATGCCATTCGTTCTTATCCTTGCAGTGGTCTTTGGAATCCTTCAGAACAAAAAAACGATAAGTGAGGAAGTTTCGGTGAATGGTGCAATAGCAATAGCCATAGCTTTCCTGGCAACGTACACATTGAGGGGTGTTTTCTTCACCCAGATTTTCGGGATAGCGGGAACGATAATAGCCGCTATAGTAATTCTGATAATTTTCTTGGCTCTTTTCGGCGTCAAGCCGGAAGAGGTTTTTGGAGGCGATACCAAATACATAGCCGGAATAGGCGCAGTAATAATAGTTGCCATTGCATACATGCTTGCAAGTGGCACCACAGCTTCAATCAGTTCAGAAACAGTCATGACGATCATAGTTCTTTTAGTGACTTTTGGGGCTGTGTATTTGATAGCTAAGAAATAACCTTTAGATTTCTCTTAATTTCCTGTGCTTTTTAACTTCTTCTTTGTGCTTAATTTCCATGACAAGCTCTCTAACCTCTCTGACGTTATCAACCAAGTTGGGCACTATGTCTTTAAACGCGTCTTCCAAGCTTTTCACTCTGGGGTCAAACTTTGCCAGCTTGTCCTTGAGATCATTCAACTCATTTTCAATTTCCCTGTCCTTTTCTTCCAGCGTTTTTACCGTCTCCTCAAACTTTGATGAAAGCGCGTTCAAATTCCTCTCTAAATTTTCAAGCCTGCTCATAATCTCTTCCATTCTGTCATTCACAACTTCCAACTTCTCATTTATGGTGCTTTCTATTAACGAGGAAACTTCTTCCATGAAACTCAAATCCTCATCATAATCCTCATAATACTCACTTCCACCACTCACATTTTCTTCATTCCCGCTTCTCATCGGGGTTAGATCAAACACACCCTCGTCTTCTCCCGAAAATGGCTGCGGTGCTGAGTATTCTGCAGGAGAATAGCTATCTCTGGAAGTGACAACCTGCCTCATAACTTTGGTCATTATTCTGTCTATTTCATTAGCATCCAGTCCGTTGGATAACAAAGCAGACCTGACCTCAGCTTCACCATACCCCTGCGAGAAGAGAGACATGGCATAATTAACCCATCTGGTTTCATCAGCGAGCCCATAAGATGGTTGGGGAGCAGCAGATATTGGAGAAGGGATTGGAGGAGCAGGTTGCATGGGTGGTAATTTTTGTGGAGAGGGGGAAGGAGTAATACTACCAGCTTTTGATGCACTGCTCTTACCCTTCTTCCCAAAGAGATTATCTAACAAGCCCACCTTGCTCCTCCTCCAGCAATTCCTCAATCTTTTCTTTTATCATCTCCTCCACTTCCTTTTTTGTCACATATCTGGTTGTGACGGGAGATATCAACTCTATGTAACGCTTCATCTCCTCAATATCGCTAACTTTCGCGAGCTTCTTTATTTCCTTCCTCAACTCTATTATGTCAGTCTCTATATTTATCATTTTGTCCTCAATCAGCTTTATTGCATGATCAATATCCCCACTCTTTTTGTTCATCTCCTTCTCAAAAGAGATCAAATCCCGCTCGAAAGCGTTCAACCTCACCTCTACATTTCTCAAGCGCTCCTCAATCAACCTTATCCTTCTCATATTATCGTTTACTCTTCTCAACAGTTCGTTGACCATCGTGTTGATATCAGAACCTCTCATCTCCACACCTTTAAGCTCGCATTTTATGCAACTATATTAATATGTGGTGACCAAACATTAATATATAAGTTAGCCACACCACCACAACCAAAAGGTGTCACTTTATGCCCCAGATGGAAATGCCAAAGCCCTGCAGCTACGAATATGACAGAAAGCTCCACCGCCTCAAAATAAACTGTCTGGGTTGCATGTACGGAGCGAGCATAGAGGATTTTGAGGAGTGCATGTCGAGAGTCATAGACAAGCTAATGCAGATAAAGGGTGTGCAAAGCGTTGTTCTCTCCCAAACAAGGGATTTCGAATATGATTACCCCCAGACCTCGATGCTTCAGGAGATAGCGTCCACCATAAAGTACTACACAACCGAAAACAAACTCATATCTATAAGGGCGGTAACTCCATTCCCAAACGATCCAGAGGCTCCAGCAAGAATAGCGTTTATTCAGAACCTCCTGCTTAACATTATGAAGCGCGACCCGATAGGTGCTTATATAACACTCCTCAAAGAGATTAAGAAGGAAACTCTCCGAGCAAAGGTTGCCAGAGGTAGAACACAGCAATCGATCAACCACTACCTCCAAAATGCTCTTCTCCCCCTAAAAGCCGCGCTTGAAAACACGCAGCTCATAAACCTTGTGAAATCCCGACTTGATGAGTATAGGGTGGGGGATAGAAGCATTTATCGCGAGATATTCCACCCCATAATAAGGCCCAATTTCATGTTCACACGCTTCATGCTTCTCCCACCATCTGATGGAAAGGAGATTGACAGCTATACTGTGGGTAAGGACATAAAGGTGCAGATATTCAAACTCACAACAAGGCCAGAATATCAATATCACATAATCCCTCCTGAACTCGCGCTGAGCGAGGATGAATACGTTCTGCTTGATGCCGCACGCCAGTACCTTGGTGCGCACAAGCCCACAAGAGCAGAATTTGCTGAGCCGGAGAGAGCGAGAGAAATATTTTTTAACATAGGTAAGGATCTATTGCTCGAGCTTGCCGAACACATGAGGCTGGAAATCAGCACAGAGAGTATAAACAAGCTGGCAAATATTTTGGCGAGGTATACTGCTGGCTATGGAATTCTTGAAGTGCTGATGGCTGATGAAAAAGTGCAGGACCTCTACATAAACGCTCCCATCGGCACAACCCCTATCTTTCTCTTCCATTCTGATTACGAGGAGTGCATAACCAACATAATTCCAACGCAGGAGGATGCCGAAGCATGGGCCACACGCTTCAGAATAGAGAGTGGAAGACCTCTGGATGAATCAAATCCTGTGCTTGACACGGAGATGATAACCCCCTATGCAAGGGTCAGAGTTGCAGCCATAACCAGAAGCTTAAGCCCAGATGGCTATGCCTTTGCGTTCAGAAGGCATAGAGATAAGCCGTGGACAATGCCACTGTTCATCCATAACAGGATGCTTAACCCATTGGCTGCTGGACTTATCTCTTTCATAATAGATGGAGCTCGCACCATCCTTTACGCGGGGACTAGAAGTGCTGGTAAAACATCATTGCTTGGTTCTACCTTAACCGAAATATTACCGCGCTACAGAATAGTGACTGTGGAAGATACGCTTGAGCTCCCGGTGGAGTATCTAAGGCGGCTGGGCTACAACATAGCCCGCTTAAAATCCCGTTCCATAATCACGCATGTGGAGAGCGAGCTTCCGACGGATGAAGCGCTGCGCGTTTCCTTAAGGCTTGGTGATTCATGCTTGATTCTAGGAGAGGTTAGGAGTGTGGAAGCAAGAGCTCTTTATGAAGCCATGCGTATAGGCGCCTTAGCCAACGTTGTGGCGGGCACAATCCACGGAGATTCTCCTTACGGTGTGTTTGATAGGGTGGTGAACGATCTGGAAGTGCCGCCCACAAGCTTCAAGGCGACGGACATCATAGTCATAGCGAACAGATTGAGGTCTGCCGATGGTCTGCACACCTTCAGGAGAGTGGTGGAAATTACAGAGGTCAGGAAGGACTGGAGTGAGGATCCTGTCAAGGAAGGGGCTTTCGTTCCGCTCATGGTTTATGATGCTAAAAAGGATGAACTTGTTCCAACCGAAACGCTGCTAAATGGAGAGAGCTTGATATTGAACGAAATTGCCAAACGTGTGAAGGAATGGCGCGATGACTGGGAGGCGGTATGGAACAACATAGAAATAAGAGCTAAAATGAAAGAGGAACTGGTCAATGTGGCGAGACAGACAGGAAACCTCGCGATTATGGAAGCTGATTTTTACGTGAGGGCCAATGTGGCTTTCCACATCATCTCCGAGCGTGTTATAGAAGAATACGGGACTCTCGATAATGAGCGAGCATTTAACTTATGGAGGAGCTGGTTGAGGAGTGAGGTTAAAAAACTCTGAAAGTGAGCGGGATGGCATCCAAGGAAAAGGAAAAGCTGGAAGAAAAAATGGAAAAAGAGAGGTTGATGAAGGAAATAGTTAAAAGATACAATATTATAGTTCCTGAAGAGAAAAAAAAGGAAGGAGAGGAAGCGATCTCACTAGAGTACAAGCTTTTCAAAGAGGAAGAGCTGAAAGCGAAAATGCTAACCTATTATGAAAAACTTTGTAAATCAGCACCCAACCTCAATATAAAGTTTTCTGATGATTTCATGAATGAACTGGAAGCCGCAATAAATTTTGCAGGATTGAAAGTCAAGCCCACGGAAGTCATATCCACTGGCGTACTTATGGCAATAATTTCTCTCATATTCCTTATTCCCACTTTTTACTTCCCCATTTCAGCTTACATAAAGATAGGACTTTTACTCGTACCCATTATCATAGCTTATCTCATCATTTACTATCCCCTCCACAAAGCTGCTTGGATGAGGATAAGGACTGGAAAGGAGCTTTTGCTGGCTGTGCTTTACATGATAGTATACATGAAGACCAACCCTAATTTTGAAGGAGCTGTAAGATTTGCTGCCTCCAATCTGGAAGGGAAGCTTGCCCAGGACTTAAAAGAAGTTCTGTGGAAAGTTGAAATAGGACAGTTCACAACGGTTGAGGATGCTCTTCTTGACTATTTGAAGGTATGGAGGCGCTACAATAAAGAGCTGGTGGAGGCAATCCACCTCATAAGGCAGAGCATGCTCGAACCATCTCCAGAAAGAAAAGACATGATGCTGAACAAAGCAATCGATTTGGTTCTCCTTGAAATGGATGAGCAGATGAAGAGGTATGTGAGGGAGCTGGAAACACCTGTCATGGTGTTGCACGGTTTGGGCATACTATTGCCTGTTATGGGTATGATAGTTTTCCCTCTCGTGGGTGTGTTCATGCAGGAGATCGGGCCAAATATAGGAAAGACACTCTTCGTTGGTTATGATGTAGTTTTACCTCTATTCGTGTTCATACTACTAAACCAGATATTTATGAAAAGACCTCCAACACACACCACCGTTGAGATAAGCAAGCATCCTGATTATATACCTCCAGGAAAGTTCAAGATAGATATTATAGGTAAACGCATCATCATTCCAGCCATTTTGCCAGCATCAGCACTTTTCCTCACTCTTTCTGCACCTCTCCTCAAAATCATGATTTTAACCAACTTTTTTACAACCAAGGTTGAGAGCATTAGCCATACAATGCTTGTCAGTATGGGTTTTGTTGTTTTGCTTGGCATGAGTGCAGCTCTCTACTTTTACCTCAGCTGTTTTCAGAAGAGAAAATTGAGACAGGAAATAATAGAGATGGAAAAGGAGTACGAGGAAGTGCTTTTTGCCTTGGGTAACCGGCTGATGGATGAGCTGCCGGTCGAGACGGCGCTTGTAAAAGCGGAGCAGGACATCAAAGAAATGAAGATAGCGGATTTTCTAAGGATTATAATAAAGAACATGACACAGCTCAACATGACCTTCAAGGAAGCTATCTTCAACAAGCAGTTCGGAGCTTTACGCTACTATCCTTCAGCCATGATTTCCGCCATAATGAAAGCTATAGCCGACGCAATCCAGCACGGCTCGAGGTCAGCTGCTGTAGTCATGCTAACAATAGGCAGGTATTTGCGCAACATACGCACAACTCAGGAGAAGATAGAGGATCTGCTTTCCACCGTGGTTTCGAGCTTAAAATTCCAGGCCTACGTGCTCGTGCCAGTTATTTCTGGAGTGGTTGTGGGTATAGCGAAACTCATACTCAACATACTGGAAAAGATAATGCAACAGATGAGCACGCTGGATATCGGCGGGGGTGTTGAAGGTCTGCCTGAAAGCAACCTACCCCGACTCGGAGGTGGTGCAATACCTTCAGAACTTCTTCAGCTGGTGGTGGGTATTTATGTGGTGGAAGTGCTGATCATTTCCGGCATGTTCATAGCAAGGATAGAAGCAGGAGATGATAAGGTTTATGAACACGACACAATATGGAAGTTGTTACTGGTGGGCCTGCCCATGTATCTGCTAATTTACGCGCTTATCATGGCAATATTTGGTCCTATAATCTCAACAGTAACAGTGTAACTGCTCACCTTTTTCTCTTTACCATCTCGAACTCTATCTGGGTTATCGGGTCATCGCTCTTGAACTCACCATAGATTTCCTTGAGAGCTTTCTTCAGCTTTGACTTGCTTGAGAAACCATCCTTTCTTGCGTCTTTTGGTGTTAGCTCCTTGAAGGTTGTGTGCCTGACAGCTTTTATTACAGCTTCTCCTATCACCTCATCTCCAGCAACAATATCGACCACATCCCCTTCCTGATACTTGGATTTGTGGCCTTTCCTTATGGTGGAGGTTTTCGCTCCAGAAAGAATAAGTCCCTTGTAATCCTGCAGAAATTTCAGCTTCTTCTTTTTTGGTTCTTCCGTGCTTTCATCATTATTGTGGGGCATAACTAAACTTCATTTAAACTTAATGTTTTAAGGATTTTTCATGGAGTGGGTTAAGCAAGCGCAGAAAGTGATGGAAAATGCAATAAATCTCAATGAGAGGAGAGTGTTCGTTGTAGCGGGCAAGTTCAAAACCAAGGTAAGGGGTGTGGAACACATAATAAGGGCTTACAAGGAAGTTGTTGAGAATGGAAAAAGGAAGAAGATCAAGGATATGGTTTTTCTCTGGGTGGGCAGGGATCTGGAGGAGGAGATGAGCGTTGAGATAAAAAAACTGCTGGAAAAGGAGAACATAAATTACGATTTTTTCAGGTTCAAGGAGGTTGACGCTTTGCTTGGCACAAATTATGATGGCTTGATCCTTGACCTCAATGAAGGGATTGCTCCGAACGATCTGGGAAAAATTGTGGGTGTGGTTAGGGGAGGAGGCATTCTGATTTTTCTCATGCCGAGATTGGAGAAGTATAGGAATATTTTCACTAGGTTCCACAGGATGGCTCTCGTTCCTCCTTATAGCGAGGAGCATGTAAGGCGTGTTTTCAACAGGTGGTTCGTGAAGAAGCTGATGGAGCATGAGGGAATAACCATAATTGAGGATGGTGTGCCTGTAAAAATGGCGAAGATTCGAAAGAGAAGATCGAAGCAAAAAGAGGTTGAAATTCCGGATAAAAGCGAGATAAAGAGGAAGATTCTGAAACTCTGCGCAACGCAGGACCAGCTTGAAGGGCTTGAGAAGCTGTGGAGGTTTTTTAGGGAGGGCGGGGAGAACATATTCATTTTGACGTCTCATAGAGGTAGGGGTAAGTCGAGCTTGCTTGGATTGTTTATAGCCGCGCTGGTGATAAAGGAAAAGGTCAATGTTGTTGTAAGCGCGCCCGAAAGGTCGAATGTGAAGGAACTTTACAAGTTTCTGGATGCCGGATTAAGGAAGGCAAAGATAAACGCGAGGGTTATGGAACATTACGAGAGCATGGAGGATATAATAATAAAGAAGACGGGCTCGAAGATCAGATATTTTCCGCCTTACAAGATAAAGAAGGTTAAAGCTGATCTGCTCGTGGTGGATGAGGCAGCGTCCATCCCAGTCAACATTCTTTTTGAAGCGATGAAGCACGCCAAAAAAGTTGTTTACTCAACAACCATTCACGGCTATGAGGGTTCTGGCAGAAGCTTTAACATAATATTCCTGCGGAGCTTGGACGAAGCTTCCATGAAACATGTAAAGCACGAGATGATTCAACCGATCAGGTATGGGGAGAATGACCCCGTAGAGAGGTGGCTGTTCGATGTTCTTTTGCTGGATGCTGAGCCACCGGAATTAAGTGAGGAGGAAAAAGAAAGCATCAGCAGGGAGAAGTTGAAGTACGAAAAGGTGGATATGGAAACTCTGCCGTTTTCAGATGAGAAAAAGCTGCGCGAGCTTTTCGGAATTTTTGTCACAGCTCACTACAGAAACAATCCGAACGATTTCGGTATGATGTGTGATGCACCCCACCACGTAATAAGAGCGCTCACATTCAACGGCAAGGTGGTCTGTGCTTTGCAGATAGCGAAGGAAGGCGGGCTGGAAAAAGAAGCTTATGACATGTACTACGGAGATATGCCGCCCGGGCATCTGATTCCGGACAGGATGATAAAACACTACAGAAATGCCGAGTTCGGCAGGATGGAGGGGTTGAGGGTTGTGAGGATAGCAGTACACCCCGAGCTAATGGGCAGGGGTATTGGAAGCTATATGCTCTCCAAGCTGGAAGAGGAAGCCAGCAAAGCCGGCTACGACTGGGTTGGCGCAAGTTTCGGTGCTACCGCCAAGCTACTCAACTTCTGGAAGAAGAACAACTACACACCATTACACATGGCCCCGGCTCCAAACCCATCAACGGGAGAGTTCTCGACCATCGTTGTCAAGCCCATAAGTGAGAAGGCAAAGCAGCTTTTTGCAATGGCAAGAGAGGAATTCCTTATAAAGCTCGTGAACTCGCTGCCAGAGCCGTTCGATGAGGTGCCAGCTGAACTGATTCTTGAGGTGATGGGTGGGGGTGGGGCTTTCAGAAGATTCAGGCCTGATCTGACGGAGGTGCAGTGGAAAAGGCTGGCGTGCTATGCTTACAGCATTTTAACGTTTGAGAGTGTGCGAGATTGCATGTTTGAGGTGTGCAGAGCAGCGTTTCTTGCTGACAGAAAGCCGGAGCTTGATGAGGTGCACAAAATGCTCATAATCACCAAGGTTTTGCAGGGCAAGAGCTGGGAGGAGGTTAAGGAAGAGCTTGGTAAGGGTTCCATTTACTGGATGATAGAGTTGAAGGATGTTGCGAAAAAGCTGCTGGAATTTTACGGAAAGGGTAAGGTGAGCAAGACGGAGATAAAGAAGCTCGCGAAGATGTTCGAGAAAATGAGGTCAAAGCTCAGTGAGAGCTGATGCTAACCGATCCCCAGCAACCACTTCCACAAAGGCACAAACCTTATTTTCCCACTCCTCCCAAACCACCTGATTTCTCTTGTGTCCTCATAGTCCCACGTTATGACAAGCAGCTCCGGCTTGTGTTCTTTTAGGACATCATAAGCGTGCAGCAAAGCTCTTATTTCTCTGTGATTTATTTCATCGAAAGCTGATGCACGCGTGACCTGTATGAGCTGCCTAACTCTCAGATCGCTCTTTACGAGAAAATCAATTTCATATTGTCGAGCAACGTCATGATAATAAAACAGCTCGAGGTTGCATCTGAATTTTTTTACAAGTTCCAGAAAAACTATGTTTTCCATGAATTTTCCGAAATTCTCAGAGAAGCGAAAACCAGAGGAGCGAATAAATCCTGTATCTACACAATAAACTTTGCGGGGAGATTTTAATTGTTCACTTATTTTATAGGAGAACGGTCTCAGGAAAAAGAAAATAAAAGCTTCCTGTAGATAATTGCAGTATTTCTCCACTGTGTGGACGCTTCCAACATTAAGAATGTTTTTGAGCCGGGAAAACGATACTCTGTGACTTATGTTCGAGAGGAGGTAATATGCTAAATTTGAAATATGCGATGGATACTTTGGTCTGTATCTGTTTACAATATCTTTTAGCAGTATCGCCTTCAGCAGGGTGTTCAGGTACTCCTGTGGATCATAATTTTTAATTACAACTTCCGGGAACCCGCCACTCTTCATGTAATCTTCCAGATGATGAAGAAGATCACCCACATCTTCGGCAACCTCAACATTCAGTTTCACGTTCCTTGCTCTCAGGTATTCCAGAAAGCTGAAGGGGTAGAGTGTGAATTCAACATATCTGCCGGTTAGGTGTGTTGCGAGTTCCTTACTGAGCAGGTTGGCGTTTGAGCCTGTGATCACGAGGTTGTACCCTTCCCTTTTCAACCTGTTTACCACAAGTTCCCATCTATCCACATTCTGAATTTCATCAAGAATCAAGAGTTTGAAATCTCCGTGAATTGCACGGAGATGTTTCAGAATCTCATCAAACTTTGCTTCGCATAACATCTCATCATCGAAGTTCACGTATGCGAAAGGAACGTTCTTGACAGAATGAATGGCAAGGAACGACTTTCCGGAGCGTCTGACTCCAGACACAATTTTTATAATATCTGAGTTCAGCCATCTTTTCATTTTCCGGAGCAGATCCCTCTCTACGAACCTTTCAGCGAGTATGTTTTCAACTTCTCTCTTCTGTCGAAGGAGTCTTTCATGAATCTCCAACATGATCAACATTAAATGCACAAAAATTTAAATTTTTGTGCATTTCATTACGGAAAGTTGATGTTCAGCAACCACTTCCACAAAGGCACAAACCTTATTTTTCCAGTTCTCCCGAACCACCTGATCTCCCTTGTGCCCTCATAGTCCCATGTTATCACAATCAAATTCCTGCAGTTCAGCACATCCTTCGCTCTCAGCAATGCTCTGAGCTCCCTGTGCTCCACCTCATCAAAGCTTGAAGCATAGCAAACCTGTATCAGCTGCTTCACCTCCGTTCCCTCCTTCACAACGAAATCAACCTCGTACTGCTGTGCATCCTTGAAATAGTAGATTTCCTGCAACGGGTTCGCGTTCTCCCTCCTCCTGAGCTCCAGAAAAACAGCATTTTCCATGAGCTTGCCCAAATCCTCGCTAAATCTCGTAACTCGTGTTATTCCCGTGTCGCACACATATACTTTTTTTGGATATGATTCTCTCATGTGCACTTTCAGAGAATATTTCTGCAGGAAGAAAACAAAAAGCGTGTCCTCAAGCTTTTCCAGATATTCGTAGATGGTGTCCTTGGAAACTCTCAGACCGCTGGAACGGAAGCGATTGTATAGGGAGTTTACCGATATCTCCTTTGAAAAATTCTGCGTGATGAACGAAAATATATGTCTTGCTAGGCTCAGATTTCTGATTTCGTGTCTTTCAATGAAATCCCGGAACAGAATAAGATCTGAATATTCTTTTAAGATCTTCAGTTTATCCTCGCTCAAAACAACATCCGGGAACCCACCGAATTGGAGATATTCTCTTAGAAGGGCAATAAATTTCGCTTCTTCATCTCTGGAGAGCAAGTCATTAACGATTATTTTCTTTGCTTTACAAAATTCAGTGAAGGAAAAAGGTAAAAGAATGTACGTTAGCGTTCTCCCCCTCAGCTGTGTTGCTATCTCTCTTGCAAGAAGACGGGATGAAGAGCCCGTCACTACTATTGGATATTTCTTCAGGTCGTGAAGCTCTCTGAGCACTCCTTCCCATTCAGGGAGATTTTGAACCTCATCTAAAAGCAGCACATCTGGAGAAGCACCATATATTTCCATGAATATTCTTATGATCTCTCTGAGCTCTTTTCCCTTTGTGTCCATTAGTCTCGTGTCTTCAAAGTTGAGATACAGGGGTTTTTTGAATTTTTCTCTAAGATGAAGAAGATAGTAAGTTTTCCCGGCCCTTCTCGGACCGATTATCGAGGTTATAAATTTGATGCTTGGTGTTATTTCTAAATCCCGCTCGATTATTTCTGGCCTGAATTCTTCGTACTCTTTTAGAAAATCCACTACATCTTTTCGAAGCATGTCCTTATTATAGAACTAATTTTTTAAAAATTTTTCCTTATTATGAGGAAGTTTTCAATTATTTGATATCCAACAACCACTTCCAGAGGGGTAAGAATTTAATCTTTCCGCTTTTTCCGAACCACCTGATCTCCCTTGTGTCCTCATAATCCCATGTTATCACAAGCAGCTCCGGTTTGTGTTCTTTTAGGATATTATAAGCGTGCAGCAACGCCCTTATTTCTCTGTGATTTATTTCATCGAAAGCTGATGCACGCGTGACCTGTATAAGCTGTGTGACTCTCTCACCATCTTTCACTAAGAAATCAACCTCATAACCCTCACGTGTCCTCAGATAATAGATTTCCATTGCTTTCTCATTAGTTTTTCTTAAAATCTCTAGAAATACAACGTTCTCCATCTTTTTGCCAGAATCCTCAGAAAATCTGAAAATTTTCGTCAGGCCCACATCACATAGATATGCTTTTTTTGGATACTTTTTTCTCTTGTAAACACTGGGTTCATATCTCTCTACAAAAAAGAAAAACATGGTGTCTTGCAGTTTCTCTAGATAATCGTAGATTGTGGTCTTTGTTTTCACTCCGATTGTTTTTTCTATGAAGTTCTGAATTTTTGTTATTGATATTTCCTTTGAGAAGTTCTGCAAAATGTATTCAAAGATTATTCTGGCCACTTCCATGCTCTTTATTTCGTGTCTCTCGACGAAATCCTTGAAAAAAGCCAAGTCAACGTATTCCCTCAGAATTTTTTCTTTTTCCTCTTTAAGAACCACTTCGGGAAAACCACCAATATCGAGGTAATCTCTCAAATAATTCTTTATGCGGGTGACCTCTGAAATAGAATACGTTTCTTTTTTGGTAAGTTGCTTTACCTTCAGAAATTCCTCGAATGAGAACGGCAGGAGGAGGTAGGAGAGAGATCTGCCCCTTAAAAGAGAAGCGATTTCCTTGCTCAAAAGCTTAGAGGATGATCCTGTGACGTACACCTTGTAATTGAGATTCAAAAGCGATCTCACAACTCTTTCCCAGTTTTTTAAACTCTGTACCTCATCCAAATAGATCACATCGACCTTCCTGCTGTAGTAATTTTCATACAATTTCACTATTTTGATCACATCTTCACCCTCAAGTTTGCTGAACTCTATGCCCTCAAAATCGATGTAGACGCCACCATGCTCTCTTTTCTTGTGGAATAAATAGTAAGTTTTCCCAGCTCTTCTCGGACCGATTATCACTACAACCTTATCACGGACGGGTTTTGTTTTTAGATCTCTCTCAATTATATCCTCTGTTTTCAATCTCCGCTCCATACTTTCAAAGAACTCCAAAACAAGGCTGTCGTTGAATACCATGATTTGTATAATGGGTATACAATTTTTATAAATTTTTGTATTATGGTTATTATTAAATTTTCAACAACCACTTCCACAAAGGCACAAACCTTATTTTCCCGCTCTTTCCGAACCACCTGATCTCCCTTGTGTCCTCATAATCCCATGTTATCACAAGCAGTTCCGGTTTGTGTTCCTTCAGCACATCATAAGCATGCAGCAACGCCCTTATTTCTCTGTGCTCTATCTCGTCAAAGGAACTGGCATAAGTCACTTGGATAAGTTGTTTGATCCGGAAGCCGTTTTTAATCAGAAAATCCACTTCATAGCCTTCATGGGTTTCAAAGTAGAACGGTTCTTGATCCCTCCTTATTAAATTCAAGAACACCACATTTTCCATCTTTCTTCCCGTACCATCTTCCTCAAGCTCTAGGGAGAGGTCGCATAAATAAATTTTGGGTTGCGACAGATGTGTTTTTTTCGCAGAGTAATGGAATTTCTTTGTGAAAAATATCACCAAAGTGTCCTGAAAGAGAGACAGATATTTCCTCACCGTTTTGTTGCTCACTTTTGTTATCTGTCTGAGCTGATTATAGATTTTGTTTGATGAGATTTTCGAGGCGTTCGACTGGATCAGAGAATAAAGAATGAATTTGGCTGCCTCCGGATTTTCTATATTAAATCTCTCAACAAAATCTCTATAAAGCACCACATCCAGATACTGCCTCACAAAGTCTTTTTTTCTTATGATCCCGAGAACTATTTCAGGAAATCCTCCGTTTTTCAGGTACTCCATTAAGTAACCTCTTACTATCGATATGTCCTTCCTGCTCAGAATTTCATCCAGCATCACGTTCCTGAACGTCAGAAACTCGCTGAACGAGAGAGGAAGCAAGAGCTTTGACAGGAATCTACCCCTCAAGAAAGATGCCACCTCTTTTGATAAAAGCTTTGATGAAGAACCGCTCAGGATGACTCTGTATTTCTTTCGCTCCACCAAAGAGTACACAAAATGGCTCCAGTTCTTTATGCTCTGAACCTCGTCCAAAAAAAGGTATTTTGGTTCTCGCCTGTATATTTCAAAATGCGTCGGTAACAGCTGGGACGGGTCTGTCGTCTTTACTTCATAGTCCTCGAAGTTGACGTACAGGTAGTCCTCTTCATTAAGGTTTAGCGTTTTTATAAGATGAAACAGAAAAAAACTTTTTCCGGCTCTTCTAGGACCAACTATTGCAAGAGGATAATTCACATTTACATCTATATCTCGGGGATACACTCTCAGCTCCGAGATGTCCCTTTTTATTTCTATTAGATAATCCCTGAGCATATGGTATAAGTGGGATTCAAAAATATATAAAATTTAATCCCAATGGGATTCATTTTAATTAATTTTGTACAATCTTATAACCGTTTCCATAAGTCACTAATTTTAGAGGATGGCGAAAGCACAGGATCCTAGGAGTGCTGTTGAAAATCTGACGCCCTGAGGATTACGCTTTAGCGAGGTTGAGCAACCACTTCCACAAAGGCACAAACCTTATTTTTCCAGTTCTCCCAAACCACCTGATTTCTCTTGTGTCCTCATAATCCCATGTTATGACAAGCAAATTCCTGCAGTTCAGCACATCCTTCGCTCTCAGCAATGCTCTGAGCTCCCTGTGCTCCACCTCATCAAAGTTTGAAGCATAGCAGACCTGTATCAGCTGCTTCACCTCCATTCCCTCCTTCACAACGAAATCAACCTCGTACTGCTGTAACGGATCATGATAATAGAATATTTCAATATCTTTCTCGAATGATTCTTTCTTCAGTTCGATGAACACCACATTCTCCATATTCCTACCAATATTTTCGGAAAATCTTGTCGTCATGAAGTAATTGGCTAGCCCATGATCACACAGAAATACCTTAGGGATGGATACTTGTGATTCTCTCTCTGAGTAACTGAATTTTCTTAATGAAAATGCTATCAACAGATCCTCCAGATAAGCAAGATAATTGTAGAGAACACCTTTACCCACCTTCATTCCTGAAGACTTCATTTCATTATAAACCTTGTTAATTGAAAATCTATTTCCGTAAGCTGCAACAACACGACCCAAAAAATAACGGGCATTTGACAAGCTGTCTATGTGATACTTCTCCACAAGGTCTCTAAAAACGACTGTAGAAATATACTCCCGAATGAAGAGTTTTGGGGGTAGACCATCTATCACTATCTGTGGAAAACCACTACTGTTCAGATAAGTTTTAAGTCTGTGTTTTATTATGTTTTCCTTTCTACTCGAAAGAGGTGCGGTGTGATACTCACTCATTATTTTAATGTATTCTCTAAAATTGAGAGGGAATACAACTTTTGTTATACACCTACCGCGAAGCTCTGAAGCTATTTCTTTGCTAGAGATTTTCGAGGTTGAGCCCGTTACGAAAATAGCGTATCTTCTTTTCTCCACCAAACTGTAAAGAAAGGATTCCCATCTTTCAAGCTCCTGAATTTCGTCAAAGAACAGATATTTCGGTTCCTTACCGTATATTTCAAGGTGTGCTTCAATACACCTAACCTTTTCATCACGTTTCATGTTTTTGATTTCATCATCTTCAAAGTTCACAAAGATATAATCCTCATCTCTTAGCTTTTTTTTCTTTATCCAAAAGAAGAGCGAGAAACTCTTTCCAGCTCTTCTGGGCCCAATTATGGTTTGAGCCACAGATCGTGTTTCAAAGAAACCAATCTCCCTTTCTTTTACTTCCAATTCTTTTATATCTTCCTTTTTATCTATAAGATATCGTCTCATGACTTGTATTATATGTAGTACGTATTTTTATAATTTTGTACCATGAGGCAGTATATCATTAAAAATTTCGTGAGAATGATGGAAAGCTTATCCACCTCTCGTTGTTACTTTCACATCTTGGATGATTCAAGATCAAGCTGAACTATGGCATGATGGTGGTTTCACAAACTGCAAAAATCAAAATCAAAGAATTTTGAATGTTTTAGAAAAATAAAAGAAAAATTGAAGTTTGAAACAATTATCTTAAAGAAAAGCATAGAAATCGATGAAAAAAATATTGCATTGCGAACATCATTTTTCGTGTGAAACAGTTTCAAGTTAAAAATATATATAAAGGGCGTGCAATTTATGTGTAGGACTCGCCCTTATGAGCGAGTCCTATGAAGAAAAACAACGAAAAAGGTGAGTGAAATATGCAGAAGCTGAAGAGAATAGGAGCTACATTGGTCGGCTCCTTGATGGCCAGCTCTGCTGTGCTGGCTGGAGCTCTGGCTGCAGACCTGTCTGCATTCAAAGACATGACGACAGCAGATACAGTGGTTGTGGTGGGAGCAAACGCAAAGACAGCAGACGTTGTTGGTGCAATAAACGTTGCAGCAGCTCTGGCAAGGCACGGAGCTGAGGCAACAGTGACTGGAGGAGGAGAAGTGACAAAAGTTACAAACGGTGTCGCTCTCGAAACCGAGAGCGAGAAGGTGTATCTGCTCGACACAATTGATAAGGCAAAGCAGGCATTGACAAGTGATGACCTGCCGAACCTGCTCGCAAGCGGAACAGTAACAGATGACACTGGAGAGGAGTATGACTATGACCAGTACATTTACATTGGAAATAAACAAGTAAAGGCAGGTAAGCCCGGTGATCTGGATGACCCAATCGTGTATGTAGATGTAGGAACTGACTATAACGACCCACTATACACCCTAAAGGTCGTTTTCAACGATGAGCTTAACTTCTCAAACTCCGATGTTCAGGGCAATACAATAGAGTTGTTTGGTAAGGAATTTACAATAGGTCAAGATTCTACCGACCAGAAAATCATCCTGTACGAAGCTTCTCAGGAAATAACAGTTGCAGCTGGACAGGAAACAACAGTAACAATTGACGGAAACGAGTACACGGTAAGTGTGGCAGGTATAGGTTCGGATGGAACATCAGCAACTATTGTGATTAATGGCAAGAGCTACACAAAAAGCGAGGGAGATGACGTAACTATAGGAGATACAGTATTCCATGTAAAAGAAATTAACCTTTACGAAGTACCAGAGAAGACCGGTAATGTTGTGCTAACAGTGGGAAGCAAGAAAGTTGTCCTAGAAAATGGGCAATCCGTTAAAATAGGAAAAGACGAAGATACTGTAGACGGTACTACTGTTTCCATTACTACTGGAAGTGAGGGAGTTTCCACCATTGAAATAAAAGTTGCAGCACAAGATTCCGACAGCGACTTCATACCACTCGGTGGCGAGTTTGTGGATCCTGTATTCGGCTTCAAAGTCAAGTTCAAGGACAACACCGCAGAGGTATTACCAACAGCTGACCAGATTGTGGTCAGCACATCTGGAGATGACTATGCAACAGTGAAATTCACCGACAAGAGAGGAAACACGAAGACCGTGACGTTTGCATATGCAGATGACTCCGGCAATTTATATCTTGATAACGACGACAAACAACCAGTAATGACGTATGAAGGGCAGGGAATACCCGAGAAAGGGTACTTGGTGATTTCAAAAGATGGAGATTTTGCACACATTCTGAAAGTCAAGGACATAAAATACAGCTCTGGTGATAGCGACAACGAGATAGAACTTGAGGATGTGATCACGGGCACAACATACAAAGTCAACTTAAACGGTACTGGACAGGGAAGTAAGGTGATCGACGGATACACGTATTACTTCTCTACCGATGGCACGGACGTTACTGTGACATGGGGAGACGGCGCCAGTTATAATGATGCAGGAACCGAAACAGTGGTGTTCCCAGTAATGAAACTCAGAAAAGGTGAAGAGCTAGCGTTCGTGGCACCTGTTACAGTAGAAAATAACACCTTGGTTAAACTACCTGGATGTGAGGGTACAGTAACCACCACATCAGGAATTTCAAGTTCGGATGAACTCTGCTCGCTATACAACTTCACTGCACAAGGATCAAATGTCGAAATAACCCTGAAAGATACAACAAAGCCAGCAGTTTTGATAATAGAAGAAAAGGATGACGACGACCACCAGGGCGCAACGATTGTTTATGCGGGTTGGGATACAAGCAACGAATATATAACTGTCGATAACGTCGTAGTGTATGGATATGTACCGGGTGTAGGCCTCTACGACATGGGCTTCGAACAGTGGGGTAGCAACGACGACAAATACACCTCTCTGACAAGATGGGGTACCTATGTGGAGAAACTGGTCAATGATCAGGGTAAGGTAACAATAACATACCCAGATGAGCAGGTGTACTACACTGTCGCTATAGGACCTGATCCACAGTTCGGTGGAACTGTGAGCACCGGAGCTGCCGAGATGACATTCCCAGCACTGGCTGGAACTGGAATAGCAGCTCTCGATACAGAGGCAGGACAGTACAAGGGTGCAAAGAACATAATACTGGTTGGTGGTCCGGCAGCCAACCAGCTCGTGGCAGAGCTTGCACAGGCAGGCAAGACACCGACATTCGAGGAATGGCAGGCCAAGCTCCAGGGTAAGG
>JAPDKB010000006.1 GCA_029258795.1 archaeon | reverse complement strand
TCCTACCGAAGCAGTAAGAGAAAGAATTAAGGAGTTTTCGGGAATGAGTTTTACATTTGTTTCTTTTAAAGCAATATCAGTAATTTTCTCTCGTGTGTCGTAAATATAATTGATTTTGTTGTCTTCCACTTCATTATTTGTCAACCAAGGGATTTTCCCATTCACCCAATATTTCCTTTCAGTTCGTAAAGGAGTGGCTCCCGTAAGAATATCGGTTATCACCTCCCCCAATCTCACCACCTTCCACTCCTTCGGTATCGTTCCTATTTCTGTCTTTTTAAACTCTTTATGTCCTGTTCCACGGGTCAGGAGTTCGCGCATCAATCCTTTTTTAATTCTTTCCGTTTTCTCAATAATCTTCTCCACCTTCTCAATCGCCTCATCCACATCCCCCAGTATCTCCGCAATTTTCTTTTGCTCAGGGAGAGGAGGAAGGGGGATGAGAATTTCCATAAAAGTATTACGATCCACATGGGGAATACCTGTACCTTTTGTTTGTAACTTTAAACGTCCTTCTACATAAAATTTCAAAAGATAGTAAAAAAACAACTTTTCGACTTTTTCTTTAATAAGCAGTTTGCACATTGTAGAAGATAAGATGCCTTTTTCACCCGAGAATAAGAAAAACTCACCAGCATTAGAACCGTCCCATAGTAGCAGTATATCTTTCTTTTCCACAATAATTCCTTCTTCAGGATTTAATACAAACTGATTAGGGGTTCCGGTTCTTAAATACTCTGTTGTAAGATATGGCATGGTAACGAAATTCTGTTGACAAGAGACAAGACGAACTTTTTTCCCTTTCACAATTTCTATTATTTTTCCTAATTTTATCTTTTCCCAAGGCCCAAATCTCATATTCCTCATGATTTTTTCTCCAGCATATTTAGAAGTTTATGACATTCCTCATCCTCAGGGTGATTTTGCAGATAAGTTTTCAGGTTTCCCCTTAGATTTATAGTATCTTTAAATCTTTTTGCAATTTCTAATAGTTTTCTAAAAAGTCTGATTCCTTCCCGAGGAAATTCTTGGGCGATCAGTTTTCTTCCTAATTTTTGTAAATATTCCTGTAGGATTTTTCGGGAAATATATTTTTGAATTTTTTCTAATATTTGTTTCACATTCTGTATGTTTAAAGAGTCGAACTTTTCTGTTATTAAACCCAAAAATTGGTGAATAAAGTTTTCAATATCCTTTGAGCTGAAAATATTTTCCAAATGTGAAAGTACAAACTCCACTATAGGCCACATTTCGGTGGTAGTTTTAGACATAACAAAATCTTCAATATATTTTAATAGTTTTGTACCAAAACCTGTAAATGTTAAATTTAAATTTTCATTGTAGTTCTTTATTAATTCCTGTATCACTAAATAGATGTAATGCTCCTCTTCTTCATCAAAAAGACCTTTTATTTCCTGTACCCTTTGCTGCAAAAATTTTATTATTTCTTTTCTCATTGTTTTTGTACTTAATAAATTATTTCCAATACTCGTTCGCAGTAAGAATAGCAGGGATTCTTCCCATAATATTTCGACATCTTCTTTTAATAAATTGTTTAATATGATTTTTTCAAAAACAGGTTTATATTTATTATTATCGCATAGTGCTTTTAATAAAGACTCATATTTTTCTCTTGCTTTACTATAGAAAAATTTATGAAAATCAGTAAGAATTTCTATATGGCTATCTGAAATGGCGCTTTGTGTATTGATATTTTCTAAAACCGTAATCGTGCATCTTGCAAATTTTTCTTTAATCTCCTCATTAATTTCAAATTTTTCCAGTCCATCAAGAAATTTATATAAGAGATTCAAATCAACGAGTTTTGTCAGGTAATAGATTATCTTTTCTTCTTCCATCCGCAAAACTTTAGAAAAAATCTGAGAAAGCAATGCCTTTATAGAAAATCTTGTACGCTCTCTGTATCCGTCTTGTCGTAAATCCACATTACCATTTAAGTTTAAGTCGATTTCTTTATGTAACAAAATCCACAAGATGGAAATAATTATTGCTACATCGTTTTCTATTTTATTATCTGTTAGCCTTTTAGAAAGAATAAAATGTTCAAATAAAACATACTCATATAGATTTTTGTGTTTCTTTAGTAAATCTACTTTGTCTAAAGAATATAAGTATAATGTGACAAAATAAAGTATTTCAAGTAATGGCTTATTAGTAATAAACTTTTTCGCTCCAGGAGATTGTGACAGAGTAAAAATCTTAGATATCAACTCTTTTATAATAAATGATTTAAAAGTCTCTATAAAAAGGTCATATTTCTTAGCCAGAAAATCCTTCCCTTCAATAATTTTTTCATTACATAAAATTTTTGTATCGTATTCATCAATAAAATCAATCTCTGATGATTGTAAAGTAGTATTTTTTACTCGTTTAATCACTATATCCATAAACCGGCTCACCACTTCTTCATCAAAGATTTCACTCAAGATATCTTCATCGCCGAGAAGTTCCAAAGTAGAGTATAATTCCTTATACACTTTTTCAAATACAGTATCATCCAAGTTTTTTCTCTTCTCTTTTAATACATCCTTAAAAATATCTCGTAATGCCTTATCCCTTAAAATTTCTTTTATTCCCTCGGCCATTTTTTTAAATCTTTCACTCATGACGCCTCCCTTCTTTCAGCTTCTTCTATAAAAGCATCTAACAACTTCGCTATCAACATTTTTATTTTTTTCTCTTCTTCTGCTAATAGCAGCCACTTTATTCCTTTTCCTGCCGTTGCATCAAGACTCGTATATATTGCCTCTCTATTTCTTATCAGTTCTTTTAATCGGCTCCTCAATATCTGTAATATGTTTTCTTCCTTTGCTTCTCCACAAACCTTTTCTTCTTCACAAAGCACGGAGAAAACATAGGCTATATTCCCCAAAATTCTTATATCAGATTTTAGTCCTTCTTCTGCATCTTCTAATACGCTTTCCCATATTTCTTTTATAGAAGAGGGATCCCCAATTTTGGAAACCAAATTTCGCGCATTTTCAATATCCCCTTCCTCAAAATATTTAGCACATTTATCTTTGTAAAGAATACTATGTACTCTTTCTGTCTTGAAGATCTGTTTAAGCAGATCTTTGAATAGAGCGTCCGAAGAGGTATAATCCAGCACTTTTTTAATAATTTCATTGTGCTCCATAAAACTCCTCTCTCCCCTTTGCAGTTCATATATTATTTGAGGTTGGTATTTACAAAGTGCCACATACGTTGCTTGATGCTTTATATCTATCTTATTTCCCCAATAAAGATAATTTGATACTATATGATTGATGAAATATATAATTTCTCGGGGAGTAAGATTTTCGTTGCTTTCCTCAATTCCTGCAAGAAATATTCGAATAATGACTTCTAAATCTAAATCCATATGCTTTCTTTTAACACCATAAAAGGCCTCTTTGAATTTATTTTTGAAGAAATCTCTCCATTTTGACTGCTTTATATTGGGAATTTCAACAGAATAAGGAAACATTTTCTCCACGAAGTCTTCAGCAAATGTAGATTTTTCATTTTCTGTTGCCATCTTATTGAAAATGGAAAGAAGACGTTGTTTATCGATAGGCACAATAAAAACTATTTTATTTTCAAAATCTTTCTCTTTTTTACTTTCTACTAATGAATGTATTATTGAAAGAAATTTTAAAACTGTTTCATCATCTACCCTATCCAAATTATCAAAAACAATGATTAGAGAGTCCAAAGATTCTTTTTTAAAATATTCCGAAATCAAGAATTTAAACAATCTCTGAAACTCGTAGTTTGTGAATTCCATCGTTTGTGAAGTAATTTGTGAAGTTTCAACGTCCAATGTCCCTGACACAAAGGGTGCAATTATAGAAGAAAAGCATTCTTTTTTTCTTCGGAAGATTCCATATAAAATTATAGATGTTATTATTATAACTCCTACTTCTATGCCAGTAATTGTTTTAGGAGTAGCAAAAGAACATAGATTTGCTAATAAATTACTCAATGAAGTAAGTATCAATAAAGAAATTACCAAGAAAAGCGAGATAGAAATTTTGGGGGCGTTCTTTTTTGTAATTTTCTGTTGAGAAATTTTTGAGATTAAATAATTTTTTACTGTAATATCTTTATCTTCTTCATTTTCTTTCTGCAATTCTAAAAATTTCTTTAAAGAAATATCCCCTAATTGGAGAAATTCTGCCAGATTGATAAGAAAAGCCCGCTTTATAAACTCGTCTTTATGTGACCAGGAATCGAATACAAAAATTTTGCCTTTATTTTTTATTTTATTTTCCAATATCTTAATTAACGTTGACTTTCCAGAACCCCATACGCCAAATAACCCAATGACATTTTTAAGCCTATTTCCAGAGCGTCTTTTTGAATCATCTGTCACATCTTTTATCATCTCCTTCAGTACATTCGCAAGGCGAGAATGAACTCCTAATTCATCCCTATCTATCGGTACATCATGAAGAAATCTGACTTTTTTATTCTCTTTACCCATCTCTTTCCTTCCAGTAACTTTTCTTTTTAATTTTATTAGAATGCCTCACCTCTTTCAAGTCTTTCCATGAGTTTTTCCACAGAGTTTTCTTTCCCTCTAAGTCAGGATTCTCTGACTTAGAAAGGTTTCTCCCTCTGTAAGTCAGGAAAGTCTGACTTAGAGCATTCATATCTTTTCTCTCTTTTTCTTCTTTCCCATAATTCCTTCCAGAAGTCCGATGAGGTATCGGGAGAAAGGCTCAAAAAATTCCTCTCCCTGATAAAGTTCAGGTGAGGGGGGAGTGGATATCTCTCCTGCTGTTTCCTTAATTTCACCATAAAGATCACGAAATAGAGAGGAAAGAAGATAAACATCTTTATTCCATGGAGGAGTTTCAAGGGCTTTGAGGATTATTGAGAGTGAAATATAAAGCCTTCCCCAGTTGAGATAGGAGGGAAGTCTATTGAGCCCGAGTATTTTTAACCATGTTTTTCTTGCCTCTGAATTTATACGATATCCCTTTTTCTTCCCTCCCACCTTTTCAAGCATCCCCACCTTTACCCAGGCTTCAAGCACATTATAAACGGACTTCTGGTCAAGAAAAACCTCCTTTGCAATGGAGAGAGAATTTCCGGTATCATGGTATAAGAAGTATATGAGAATTTCCACTCGTGGATTTTGGCCCAAGATTTCTCTTAACCGGAGACGAAGAAGAGGGGGGTGAAGGAGAGAAACAGGGGCAAGAATTTCTTTTGCTTTATTTTCTCTCTGTGTGGATATAACATGAGTGTAATATAAACGAATATACTTTGCATCTTCCCATTTCCTAATAAAATCATGCCTGAAAGCCCTGCCATAAATACTTTTCTCTATTTTTTTCATTCGCGCGGTGCTTATAAACCTGTGATTTTCACGAACCCACTCCTCCACAGCCTCAAAAAGCCTTTTGTCCCTATCACGGACAAAAAACACACCAAAAAGAAGCGCCTCAGGGTCTATCAACCACTTATCCTCCGGTTCCACATGGGAGGCAATCCCGAGAGCCGTCCACTGCCTCCACATGACCTCCAGAAGAAGGTCAATAAAGCGAGATTTAAATTCTTTCAGTGACTTTTCCATATCCCAACTCCTTGAGACATTGTTTAAGAATTTCTCGAAATTCTGGAGAGACATCATGTGTTAAAACCCATCTTGCCGCCTGTTCCATTTCTTCCTCTGAAGGATTGAGCAGTTTTAAATCCTCAACATGGTATCCACCCCTATCCACAGCAGCGAAAAGTTTGAAATGTATAAGATCAATCCTGGAGGCAAAATACACCGTGAGATAATCTCCGTACTTCTTTCTCACAAGCCTTGATTCAAATCCTGGAGGCAGCCCAAGATCTATTTGAGATGCAGGACCGGTATTGAGCCAGTTCTCCGGAAGATTAAAATCTCTCTGAACCACAGCCGCCGCCTTTTTCAAAAATTCGGGAATCTCCTCCATTTTCCGAATTTCTACTCTTCCCTCTTTTTCAATCGCCTCTCCCAGTATGTCCACATCCCTGGTAGTTCGGGAAGTAACTTCCTGAACCACAAGCGCAGTTCCACCTATAACCACAAGGGAGACCGGTTTTCCCCCGTGGATTTCAATCTGCCTCTCAAGTGCCTTAAATATTCTATCTACATTCTCCTTACCCAGTTTCATATTAGTATCTTATATCCTAATCTTTAGTATTTCAAGTCCTAATTTTTCATTCCTCATCTTTCAGGTATTCCAGTTCGTGGAGGTGGTTTTTGATTTTTTCTTCCAGTTTTTCAAGTTCGGTCTCAAGTTTCTGGAGTTCCTTCCATTCGGAGGAAACGTCTATGGGTTCTTCATCCTCTTCCGGGAAGACGTAGAGGGTTACGTTGAGGTTGTAATCATTCTCCTTTATTTCCTCCACAGGGACAGGTCTTGAAAATCCCTCAATCTCTGCAAACTTCCGGTATGCCTCAACGATTTTTTCGATGTGCTTATCCCCCAGTCTGTTTAACTTCCTCACCTCAGGATGCTGTTCGTATTCCCTGCTTGCGTTTATGAAAAGGATTTTATTCCTTCTCTCTTCGGGTTTGTCCATGTTTAAAATTATTATCGCTCCCGGCGCTCCCGTGTTGTAAAAGAGTTTTTCAGGAAGCAGTACCACGCATTCAATCAGGTCATCCTCAATAACCCCGCTTCTTATAACCTTCTCCTTCCCTCCCCTGAAAAGCGCCCCGTTGTCAATCACAACCCCTATTCTTCCTTTCTCTTTCGCAGATGCTATGAGATGCTGTATCCATGCCCAGTCTGCGGACTGCTTTGCCGGGAATCCATATTTAAATCTTTCTTTCCAGAATTCTCCCTTTTTGAGTGTTTTTTCATCGTATCCCTTCTGGTTCCAGGGTGGATTTGTGATGATAACATCAAACTTTTCTTTAAACTTCGGGCGGAGGAGTGTATCCCCCTGCCTCAACTGTGCATTTTTTATCTCGTGTATATAAAGGTTCATTCTTGCCAGTGCAAGGGTCTTCGGGTTTATCTCTTCACCGTAAAGAAAGAGTTTGTCCGCCTCGCTCTTTCCCCTCTCCTCCTCCACGTGCTTATACGCGACAATAAGCATTCCTCCTGAACCACATGCAGGGTCGTAAACCCTTTCGTGGGGAATGGGGTCAAGGATTTCCACCATGAGTTTTATCACCTCTCTTGGAGTGTAAACCTCCCCCTCTTTTGCCTTCTGTGGTGCAAAGTATCGGAGTATCCACTCGTATGCATCCCCCAGGATATCGGGGGAGACATTGTGAAGGGAACGGGAACTGAAGAGTTCCACAAGTTGTCTCAAAATTTCCGCATTTTCCCTGCTCTGGGTGAACTGTATAAAATCAATATTCTCAAAAACATCCCTCAGGTCCGGATTTTTCTCGGCAAGGGCTTTCATTGCAGAGGAGAATCTCTCAGGCAGTTCTGCAGGATTTTTTCTCAGGTTATCCCACAGATATTCTTCTGGAATATCAAAATCGTGGTATGCGGTGCTTTTTGCCTCCTTTTCCGCCTCCTCTTTACTCAACCCATCCTGCAGTGCCTCCCGGTATGCCTCCTCGTATTCCTTTTTCCACTTGTCGCAAATCCTTTTGTAAAATAAGAGAACGAGTATGAACGTGTAATCCACTCTGGTTCTTATCAAGTCTGCGGCTCTCTTTAAAAGTGCCTCCAGTTCTCCCCTTGTGAGTTTCTCCTCATTGAAAAGAAGCAATTGAGAAACTATTTTCTCCCTGCTCTTCAATCTGTAAATCTTCTTCCTCGCATCCTCCGGGTCCGCCTTTACCTCCAGCACCCCCCTCTTTTTGAGTTCATTGAGGATGGCATTCACCTGCTCCTCATCATCCTCCATTTGCTCCAGCAACACCCTCTTCGCCTCCTCAAACCTGAACTCCCTTTCCCCAAACTCCTCCCACAAAACCCCATACCTCCTTTCAAGCCATCTCGGCAGCATCATTCCCTCCTTTCTTGACCTGCGCTTCCCCCACCAAAAAGATAAGTTTACATACTTAATGCTTATCTAAATATAACAAGCAGGTCGTATTTTGTCAAGGGAAAACTCAATTCATACAAACTTGGCTATGAATAAGAAAGGAGATGAAACCATGTTAAAAACATATATCTCGAAGATCATCAATAATTCTTGGCAAACACCCGAATTTTTACGGAAAAAATGAAAAATTTCTGACAAAACATAGAGAAAAACCCAAATTAATAGGCGAATAATCTTGTGTAATTCATGTATGCACGGTCTATCTGGAATACTTACGAGGCCCAAGGCGCTGGAGGTAGAGAAGGAATATTTTTTTACCAATGGGAAAGGGGGAAGAATGCAGGATTAGGGAAAGTGAAGTATCAGGGAGTGGAACCGAGATTAAAGTTTGAGCCTCTCTCTTTTTTACTATCATTCCTCGCAAAATTTTATTCCCACATTCAACCCTCAGGGTATCCCCTTCTTTTAACCTCCATGTTTCAGGGATCTCACACCAGAATCTGCCTTCCTTAACCTCAGCATTTACCTCGATCTCTTCCTCCACTTTTATGGAGAAAAGAAGATAAAAGAAAAGAAAGGAAAGAGAAAGAACAATAACAAAAAGAACCATGGATATTATCATTATCTTTTTCATTTCCCCTCCTCTCCTTTGAACATTTCTCTGTATTCTTTTATTCTCATCAATTCCTCATGGGTGCTTTTTATCACCCTGCCTTCATGCAGAAAAAGAACCGAAGGAAAATCCCTCACCGTTGACCACCTGTGCGCTATCACCACAAAAGTCCTGCCCTTACCCCAATCCTCAATAAATTCTTTTATCTTCATTTCAGAATAAGAATCCAGAGCACTCATAGCCTCATCAAATATCACCACCTCAGGCTCCCTCAATAAAACCCTCGCTATACCAACCCTCTGCCTCTCACCACCAGAAAGACCGTATCCCCCCTCACCCACCACAGAATCCAAGCCCTCCGGCAACTTCTCCAGTATCCTGTCAATCCCCGCCATCCTTATCACCTTCTCAAGCCTCTCCTCATCAACATCCATCCCCATAAGAATATTCTCCCTCAAAGTCCCGGAAAATATAAAAACATCCTGAGGAACCATGCCTATCCTGCCCCTCAAAACCCCAAGATCTATATCCCTCACATCCATCCCTCCAACCCTTATCTTACCCCTCTGAGGTTCATAGAACCTCAAAAGCAAATTGACAAGAGTACTTTTACCAGCCCCACTCCTGCCAACCAGAGCAACATGCTCCCCAGGCTCAACCGCAAAACTTACACCCTTAAGCACCCACTCATCCCCATACGAAAACCAGATATCCTTAAATTCAATCCTCCCACCAACCCAACCACCAGAACCAGAAAACTCGGTAGGGATATTCAGCATGGAAAAGATGCGACGATAAGCCCCGGAGGAGATGCGGTAGTCCCTAACAAGAGAAATGAAATAATAAAAGGGAGAGAAAACAAGAGGACCAACCGTGAGATAAAAGAACAGCATTCCCAAACTAATCTTTCCATCAAGCATTGCAATTCCTCCTGCAAGAAGAATGGCAAGCGCTATTACCCTTGCTCCTGAATGATTCCAGAGCATTACAAACCCGCTGAAAAGGTGCCTTTCCAGAGATTTCTCTGTTTCTCTTTCCTGAAGTTTTTCAAATCCTTTCTTTCTCCATCTTTCAGCACACATCGCCTTGACTACCCATATCCCTCTCAAAGTTTCGGTTAAAAACTGCCTCAGTCTCCCCTTTGCTACCTGAGCTCCATGAGACTTTTCCCTCAGTCTCCGGGATGATACGTGGGAAAGAATCGTTATGATAATGCCAAAGGAAAGAAGAAGTCCTGCAAAGAAAGGGGATATTTTGAAAAAGAGAAAAATAACAAAGAAAGACATTGCAAGGTCAAAAGGAAGTTGAAACAATCGCTCTGTAAGAAAAGAAAAGAAAACCGGGATATCCGTATCGAGAACAGAAACAAAATTTCCGCTTCCACAGGTTGAAACCGCAGAAAAATCTCCACGGGAAAATACCTTCACTACCTGCATGCGTGTGCTATAAATAAGATTTTCTCTGAACATTCCCAAGAGGAATGAACCAAGAGGATAACTCAGTGCAAGAATTAAGGAAGAAAAAAGAAGTATGGGAAAGCATAATCGGAAACTGGAAATATCAGAAGAGGATAAAGCATCAATAATAAAAGCAAGTAATAAAGGGGTGAGGAGATAATATATCCGTGAAAGCAATAAGGTGATACATACTGGTAAAATTAAGAATAATAAAAAGCTCTTTCTCATTTTCATATTTAATTCTTACCTCCTTTCAAATAAAAAGTCAAGTAAAAGGAGGCCATAGAATGTAAAATGGGCAGGAGATTGTTATCACTTTTCTTTAAGGTGTTGGAGGAGGGCTTTTGTGGATGCGGTTCCGGGGTTATGGGTTCTGGAGTATGCTTACCTTATACCTGACAGGCTCCTAAAAGACCGGAATCTCAGGGCAGATTGCTGAGTTTGTCTCAAAACCCCAGAGGAATCAGCTGTCAGCTTGCGTCTCACTGCTGACAATCACCCTTTCACCGGCGTTCTCTCTTTATCTTCTTCCTCCAGAGAAGGAGATGAAAAAGATGTAAGGAGCAAACCGAGGCTGTGCCACAGGTCATAAAAGCAGGACAGCCGATAAATACCTCCATTCAGGATACGAAGAATTAAATATTTTTCCAAATAATCCTGAATTACCCCTTGACAGCACAAAATTTAATGTTATATTACGCACATGCACAGATATGCAAATATGAAACATTGGAAATACGGTGCTGGCGACTCAAGGACGGTGATTTTTAAGGCGCTTGCCTGTGAGCACAGAATACATATCCTTGAAGCATTAAAATATGGAGAACAGAATGTCTCTGAGATTGCCTCCTTGTTTTCTATCCACCCATCCGTTGTCTCACGCCACCTTGCAATTCTTCAAATGGCAGGGTTGGTCGTAAGCAGGAAAAAAGGTGCAGAGGTGTATTACAGACTGAGCTCTGACGATGTGCTGAACCTGATTAAAGATGCCGAGAAAATTGCCAAAAAGAGAAACAGATATTAAGATAAAGATGGTTGTTGGCAGCAACGAGACCAACGAAATAAACGAAACAAAGGAGGTATCATGATACTCGCCTTTGCATCGGATGATGATAGAGGACTTGATAGTGTTGTGAGTTATCATTTTGGAAGATGTCCTTTCTATACATTTGTTGAAATTGAAGGAAATGAGGTAAAAAATGTTTTTGTTGAACCAAACCCTGGTGCCCAATCACACAATCCGGGAGAAATTCCCCGGTATATAGCAGGTAAAGGAGCAAATATGGTGTTCGCAGGGGGAATGGGTCCAAGGGCACAGGAATGGTTTGCCCAGCTTGGTGTTAGACCTTTTGCAGGTGTTTACGGCAAGATCAGAGATATTGTTGAACAGGTTATAAAAGGAGATGTTGAGGTTCCTCCTTCATCAGAACAGACGCATTTAGAAACACATAAGGAAGGACGTGAATATGAAGAGATAGAGCGACTGAAAAAGGAGGTCATGCACCTGAGAAAAGTTATTGCAGAATTAAATGAAAGAGTGAGAAAACTGGAAGGTAAATAAAAACATCTCCCATCAATCTCGGAAGCATTACCATAAAAAGAAACCAGGCATAAAGAAGATAACCCCCTGAGGTGCGCTCGGGTTTTTCAACTCTCACCCGCAGGCTCAACCCTGGAAATTTTACACCTGATATCTTCATGAGAAAGAGACCCATTGTTTCTGTATTTCATTTTTAAGCCTCTTTTATTATTTTTATCTCTTTTCCAACCCCAATTGAGGATGAGTAATCAAATATCAAAAGTCAAGCAACACACCAAAACCTGAAAAACGTCGTTAAACACCATCTCAAAGTCAGTCATTTTTGACAAAGAGCCGATTTAGGGTGAGAAAGGATGCATTTGCTCCTTAATAATGTGGAAATTTTCTTATAACAACCTTTATTTTGTGGTGATGCCAGAGGAATTTTTCAAATAAAAGTTCGGGATTTTCTCGTTTCAGAACCCCGCAGTGGTCTATTACAAAAAGAAAGGCAGAGTCATACCCGCACCAGGTATAGACCAAACACTGACCAATCCCTGCCGCAATTTGTCTTGTAGGGGCAGGATTCTGAAATTTATTTATTAGTTTTATCTCTATCGCAATTTTTATACTATCCTTTTCCACCACTATGTCAGGATAGAAGCCTTTACCATAAAATGAAGACCCGGAAATATGCGTATGCCTTACATCAATACCTTCAGGAAGACATTCCTTTATCCTCTCACACATCGTGTCTGTCAGGTGCGTATCCTCCCATCCCTTCAGGTCATCCACCTTTATCTTGAAAAGAGCATCGAAAACATCCCTGATTAACCCTTTCATTCCTCCTCCTTGGATAACTCTTCAAGTTCTCCTGATGGGAGGTGGAGGAAGTAGAGGGAGACTTTCATGTCGGGGAAGAGAGAAGAAAGGGTGGCTCCGTAAAGGGAAAGGGTTTTGCGGTCCTCATCCGATATGCTTCCTGTCTTGTAATCAACAACATAAATCCTCTCGCCATCCCACACAACCCTGTCAGGACGCAGAATACCCTTCTTATAACAGATCTCCTTTTCATTGTAAACTCTCTTCTCCCTCCCCTCCCTTGAGAAAATGAAGGAAAGCTCGGGTTTTTCCACAACCTCCCTTACACAGGATGGAAGTTCTTCAGGATTCTCATCCTCTAAGAAGGTAAAGAACCTCAAAACCTCATGTATCCTTTCACCCTCAAGTTCACGCTCAACTACCGAGGGTTCAAGGAGTTCGTCATCCCTCACCTCAAGCCTTCCGGCATATCCTTTTTTTACCTCTTTTATCCTGAAAGAAACTATCTCCTCCTCAGGTTTTTCTATCTCAATGGGAACCTCCTTGCCCCACACCCTCACTTTTTCACCCTGCATGAAATCCTTAAGAAGGTCGTTCACTAAAGGACACCGCATTTTTTTACCGTCTTTCCTCAACTTATCAAAAATTCCCTTCACATAAAGCCTTTCACGAGCCCTTGAAAAGGCAACATACCATACCCTCTTCTCCTCTTCGAGCTGCTCTTTTTTCCATCTTTCATATAAACTTCTGCAGTCCCCACTGGTTCCATACCAGAAGATATCCTCATCCTTTATATACTTCATCCTCTCCTGAGTCCCTCCCATTTTCCAGGGTAAAACAACAAAAACAACATCTGCCTCAAGTCCCTTTGCACTGTGCATGGTCATCATCCTTACACCCTCTTTTTTCACATAGGATGGAAGAGTATATTTGTCTCTATGCCACTCAAGATACTCAATAAACCTTCTTGTGGTTGAACCACCGCTCTTTTCAAAATCAAGAGCAGCCTCAAGCAATCTCTGGAAGGCAGGAACTGACTCAGGATAGACCTCCTCTGCATTCAGGAGCTCAAGCACACGGCTTATGAGCCTGTAAACGGAACTCTCCTTCTCCATATCTCTTGCCTTTTTTATCCTATCCTCTGCATCTTCTCCACCCTTAACAAAGGGAGAATGCAGAAATACAGACTCACTTACTCGGTCTTCCGGGTCAACGATAACCTTTAAGAGCGCAAGGATTTCTTTTACCGCCTGCTCCTCAAGTATGGAAACGCTCTTTCCACTCACACATGGAATTCCTGCTTTTCTCAGAGCCGCACTCATCTCGCGAATTTTGGAATGATTTCTCAGAAGACACATGATTGAGGAATACGGAATGCCCTCATCATGAACCTTCTTTATCCTCTCAACCAGCCATTCCTCAGGTGGAATATCCTCCAGATTTATCTCCACATATCCACCCTCCCCCCTCCGGGGAATCTGGGGGTCAGTTCCCTCAAACCAGTATCCTGTAAGTTCGTTCAGAAACTCCACTATTTCCTTCCGTGAGCGGTGATTTTCAGGCAGAAATTCGTGTTTGATATCGTGCGGAAATTCATCCTTCACCTCGTAAAACAGCCTGCTCTCCCCTCCTCTGAACCCGTAGATTGCCTGTTTCGGGTCTCCAACATAAAGAAATCCCCCACCCTCAGAAAGAACATTCTCCACTATGGGTTTCAACGCCTCCCACTGGAGGCGGGATGTATCCTGGAACTCATCTATGAGAACATACCCTATCTTCCCGCCTATTCGGTAATAGAAATAAGGAATCTCCCCTTCTTTGAGTATCTCTCTCACCCACTTCACTATGTCGTTAAAATCAACAAGATTCTTCTCCTTCTTTCTTTCCCTGAACCTTCTGGAAAATTCAAGGTATATTCTCATAAAAGGAAGCATCCTCAAAATAACCTCTCTCTCCTTCCCCTCAAACTCACAGTGCTCAATTCTTCTGAGCATCTCCTCCCCATCCCCGAAGAATATTTCTTTCTCCATTATCCCGTGAACTGCCTTTTCTATCTCCCCATCCACCCTGAAACTTCCTCCCTCCTCCCCCTTCCTCCTCACAATCTCCATAACCTCGTTCCTCAACCCCGGATTATTAAAAACCTCCTCAAAGAACTCATCCCACAAAGCCTGCTTCTCCTCTGCCCCCTCCTCTTCCACCATTATATCAAAGCCCGGAGGGATACCCTGCTCAAGTGAAAAAACGGCAAGGGCATGGGTGAGAAAGGAATCTATTGTCTGTATTCTCAGTAAAGAATACTCCTCAAGAACCTTTTTCAAAAGTTCATCCTCCCCCTCCTCCTTCAAAATCCTCACAACCCTCTCCTTCATCTCATTTGCCGCCTCGTTTGTGAATGTTATTGCCAGGATGGGGAAGTGCTCCCTTATCTTTCTCAGGGTCTCAACATACTTCTGGGTCAAAATCCTGGTTTTCCCTGCTCCTGCGGATGCCTCGTATGCCATCCTATACATACTCCCACCTCCTGCAAAGTGCAGCATATGGACAGGAATCACAGAGGTTTGATTCATAGTTTGGTTCAAAGGGATTGTTTTCATCCACTATCTCCTCAAGAACAGAAATCAAAAACCCTTCAAAAAGTTCCACTTCCCTCTTACTTCCATATTTTGTAAACCTCTTTTCAAGATATTTGTTCTCCCTGAAACTGTAAAACCTCACCTCCGTTCTATCCGGGTCAACCTCACCCCTCTTTGAAAGAAGATAAAGATAGGTATCCAGCTGAACACTCCTTTTCCCGTTCCTCAAATCCTCTCTGTCATCCGGAGTGAAGGAAAGGGGAGTCTTAACCTGATAACCGGTCTTGTAATCTATAACCACAAACCTCCCATCCTCCTCATCCACCCTGTCCACAACCCCTTTAATCCTGAACCTTCCCGTTTGGGTGGTGATGCTCCTCTCCAGCATAAGAACCTTAAAGGGCTTCCTCTTTTTCTCCTCCTCAACAAACATCCTGAGTCTCTCTTTTACAAGTTCCTTTCTCAAAAGTGTTCTTCCAGATGGAACGGGATAATCCCTCCTGAAAAGTTCCTCAAATATCTCAAACAGCCTTTTTCCATCCTCAGGAGGTCCCTCTCTTATCTCTGAATAAAACCTCTGAAGTGTCTCATGGACGAGTTTTCCAAGACCTTTCCCCTCAAGCTCCTCCTCTTCCTTTTCCTCCCTTATCCCGAGAACATACTCAAGATAAAATCTGTACGGGCACTGGAAGTAGAGGTCTATGCGGGTTGGTGAAAATTCAAACTCATCAGGATTTATTATCCTCCTCTCAAAAAACCTCTCCCTCTTTTTTATCTCCCCTCCCTCATAACCCACCTTTACAGGCTTCACCTCCTCCCCATAAAGCCCGAGCGTAACCTGCTCAACAAACCTGCTCGGTGTGCTCTTCTTTTCCTCCTTCACATATCCCAGGTAAAGTTTTTTTGCACCGGAAAGCCATACATGAAAGAAATAGGAAAAGGTGGAATCCCGGTGGCGCTGGAGTTCAAGTTTATCCTCTCCTGCACGCTCATTTATCCTCCCCCTTGCATCATCGGGAAGGAAGAGTTCTTTTTTCCTGGGTGAGGGGAAGTATCCCTCGTTCATCAGGGGAACAACAACAACCTCAAATGGTATAAGCCTTGACTCAAGAACACCCATTATCTGGACCCCCTTAAAGGGCTCACCAAACTTGTGGATTCTCAAACCTGAAAGGATTTCCCTTAAAAATTCAAAAGATTTTTCCTGCTCAACGCTGAACCTTCCGAGTTCCGTATCCTTAACCCTCACAAGATGACGGGTAAGAACATTGAATCCATCGGCATGGGGATACCCAGGAGGAATTTCAAGTTCGCGTTCAAGAACGGTTATTAAGGAAAGAAGCCCATCGTAAAGTTCGCGCAGGGTCCTCTTTTTTCTTACACAATCAAGCACGGAAACAACCTCGGACTGAAGAATACTGTCACCTATGGCATCCGGAGGAATGTACGTCTCCTCCAGGTTCTTTTTCACCTTTTCTATTCTATCCTTCAGGTCCTTTCTTGCGTAGAAGTAGGGATGGGAAAAGAGTTCCAGAAGGTCGTCCTTCCTTAACTTTCCATCCTTTTCGGTCTCAACAAGAGTAAAAATCGTATCCAGCAAACTGTAAAGAGGAGTTTCCATGAATGGAAGTCCCATCGTGAGGTTGCACTTTATTCCATACCTTTCCATTATCCTTTCGGAAATAACCCTCGCATAGGAGGGGTCAGGAAGGATAATCCCCACCTTCTCAGGGGGTATATTGGCATCCATTGCGCATAAAAGTGCATGCTCCATCATGGAAAGAAGCCCGTGCCTGTCCTCCCCCTCATAAACCTCAATGGCTGCCCTCGCCTCAAACTCAAAGGATGGAATCTCCTTCCCGAGATACTTCAGCAAACGGTGGTGATGGTGAAACGGTCTTCCCGGAATCCTATCCTCCTCACTCACAAGGGTCTGGAGGAGTATGATGGATGGAACGGACCGGATTATTCTTCGCTCAGCAGTCGTGAGTGCAAGAGGGTTAACAAAGATTATTCTTTCAAAGTGTCTTCTTGCCTTCTCAACCCCCTTGATTGCCTCCCTGTAAACATCCCCCTTATCCACCCATTCCTTCTCCCTCATTCTGTTTTTATACTCCTCATATATCTTTCTCACCTCATCCATGAACCTCTTCCAGGGCTCGTATTCGGCAACCCACTCTATCTCATCCCATCCAACCATCCCTGCATCTATTTCATTGAAAAATTCAAGCAACTTCTCTGCGTAGGCAAGGGAAATGGAAAAGGAACCAGAGGGATGAATATCCATCAATATTCCAAGGGAGTTCTCCTGGTCTGTGGGAACCTTCCCGGAAAGAAATGAGAGAAATTCCTCCATGGTAAAAAGGGAAGGTAAAACACCCTCCTTCTTTTTCAGGTAAAATTCCCTGAAGTAGAACCTTGAACGCTCGTTGGGGAAAACCACGGCATCCCTGAAGGATAAATCAAGGGATTCTAATTTCTCAAATATATTCTCATGGGGTCTTACAAACTCAACAGAAGTGCTCATAACCCTTCACCTCCGTGGGTTTATCATCAATATAAATACCTTCTCCCTCCCTGACAACCCCTATCTTTTTAACCCATGGAAACCCTATCTCATCAGGGGAGGTAAAGAGCAGTTCGTAATCCTCTCCACCGCGAAGGAAGACATCCACCGGGTCTTCAAGGAATACATCGCAGAGTCTCTCAATCTCGGGATCGGTGGGGAAGAGGGAACTTTCAAGATAAATTCCTCCCTCTCCCTCAAGCCTTGAAAGGTCTATGAGGACTCCATCTGAGACATCAATCATTGATGTTATCGTGTATCTCTCAACAAGCATCCTCGCCTCCCTTATCCTGGGTTCAGGTCTTAAGTGACACATCACAAGTTCTGTCTCTATCTCATTATAAAGTGCAAGCCTGCCAAGATATGACCGCCCTGGAATTCCTGTAACGTAAACGTAATCCCCTATCCTTCTTCCCTTTCTTCTTACGGGCTTTTCCGCTCTTCCCAGAACACCAATGGTTATTGCTATCTCATCCCCTGCAACCGTCTCACCGCCTGCAAGTTCACATGAATACTTCTCTGCAAGTTCCTGCATCCCATCCAGAAGATTTGTAACCCACTCCTCAGGAAGGTCCTTCCACAGGCAGAGGGTTAAAAAGAAACAAAGGGGCTCCCCTGCCATTGCTGCGATGTCGGAAAGGGATGCGGCAAGGGTCATGTATCCAAGCTCATGAGGAGGATAAACCTCATAGTAAAAATGGGTTCCCTCAACAAAGGAATCCATGGTGAAAATAAACCCGTTTTTTAAAACTGCACAGTCGTCTCCTATTCCCTCCTCAACCCATTCACTTTTTACCTTCCAGAGTTTTTTTATAATTTCAACTAACCCCCTCTCCCCTCTCTCTTCAAGACGCATCTTTCTTTGCCCTCTCTGCCCTGTATTTCAGCTCCTCCTTTTTCTTTTCAAGTCCATGAACAACCGAGTGGACGGGCTCAGTCCCCCCTCCTATGAGCAATCCGGTTAAGAAGTAGTCCAGGTAAGGAACCCAGGGATATCCCTCTTTAAGGAGTCCGAGTTCCTGAAATATCCCTGCCTTTGCACCAAAGGTAAAAAGAAGGGCAATAATGGTTGAGATTATCCAGGTTATTCTCTTCCTTCTCTTTCTGGGAATAAATTCGGCAATCTGCTCAACAACCCTTTCTATGACAAGGGATGCGGCAATTATGGAAAAAAGGCTTGCAACCATAATCCCTCCTCAAAAATAAAAAGGGGGTGGGGAAACCCACCCCCTGAAACCTTTTACTTCTTCTTCGCCACCGCCTTCTTCAGATCGGAACCGGCTCTGAAGACCGGAACAACCTTTGCAGGAATATTGATTTCTTTTCCGGTTCTGGGGTTCCTCGCCTTCCTCGGTGCCCTCTTCCTGGTGAGGAATGTTCCGAAGCCGACGAATGTAACCCTGTCCCCCTTCTTCAGCGCCTTCTTGATTCCGTCGAGCAATGCGGTGATTGCCCTGTCAGCCTGCTTTTTGGTAATCCCTGCCTCCTTTGCAACGAGATCGATCATGTCTCTCTTGTTCATTCCTTCACCTCCTTTCTTTTATGGTTTTCTATCCTTAATTTAACAGAATTTCTGAATTTGTCAAGTCTTTTTTTGTGTTTTTTCAAAGGAAAGCTCCCCTTTCATTGAGACATCACGGAAGGAGCTCCTCAAAAATCCCTTTCTCTATCTTTATCTCGGGTATGCGTTTGAGATGCAGGGATATTTCAAGGTTCTGGTTCTCACCCATCATATTCCAGGAGAGACGGAGTTCCCAGCAGTGCAGGTCCCTCGTCAAAGAAAGCCTTGCGGATACGAGTTCTCCCTCAAGGAAGTCATATCTTCCGGTAAAGTTTCCCGTCCATCGTGGGGTGAGTTTTAACCTGCCGGACAGACCTCCGGTGAAGGCAGGGGTTTTGGGATTCCAGGAAAGGTCAGCATTCCAGTCCCTGAATTTTATCCTTAAAGAAAACTTCTGCAGGGTAAAATCTCCCTTTTTTATTTTTCCACTCAATTCTCCTCTCAGATTTTCCATCCCTGTTGTCATGGAGACCTGGATATCACTCCATGTGGTGTCCTCAAAAAGATAGCTTCCGGAAAAGTTTGCGGTTAAAAGGTCGTATTTTTTATCCTCCCTTTTTGCCTGAAGAACGTACCTCAAAGACCATCCAAATGTCTTCTTTCCCCAGGGTGAGGTTTGTGAAGGGAAGGAATAGGAGAAGGAAACAGAAGGGGTGTAAACCGACCTGAAGCGTTCAAAAGGGTAAATGCCAAAGTTTGAGAGCCCGTAGAATGTGGTTCTTATGGATGCTCTCACGCTTTTTTCGTCTTTAAGGAACGAGGTATCCTGAAAAACATGGTATTCTCCGCGATACTCTCCTGAAAAGCTCAGAGGAAAATAGCGAAACAAAGAACGGGTGAAGGAAGGGGAAACTGAATAAGATGTTATGCGCTCATCACTTTCGTTTCTCAGGAATCTGAAAGAGGAACTTATATGAATGGGGCCAAAGGTATAAGTGGGAATGGAAAGAAAAAACTCTGGAAATTTCTTTTTAACAATACCCTCAGGTGATTCGTCATAGTCAAAAACAAGGTTTCCTGAAAATCTTCCTATTCTTCTTGAAAGGGAAACCTCCCATTCTTTGTGGGTTTTAAACACCTCAACGGTATCGGAATAATAATCGGTTATAAACTTCTTATCACTTCTGAGTGAGGCATTTGCCTTGAGTCTTGCTCCCAGAAGAAACCTGCTTGCATGATTAAGATTGAGCTCCCACCTTCTTTTACCCGTATCTTTCTCCCTCACATATCTTGCATTCATGTTTCCATCAAGTATCTCTCTTGAAAGAAGCCACCTTGCCTCAAGGGAACCCATAATGCCCTTCTTCTCATAAAGTTCAGCCCCCAGGGTTGCATCGGCATGGGGACCCAGGACAAGGTAATAGTAGCCCTTCAGGTATCTTCCACATGTTGATGACTTCCCTATCTTGAAGGGCAAAAGCCCGCTTGAGCGTTCCTTCTTAATGGGAAAATACCAGAATGGAAGCCAGAAAAGGGGAATGTCCTGAACAAGCAAAATAACAGGTCTTGCTATGACCATGTCGTTTATGTTCACTCTCATGTAGGTTGAGTAAAAGTAGTAGTGTGGAGGGTCAAGTTCACATGTTGTGAAGTATCCTCCCTTTATCTTTATAACCTTCTCATCCTTTATGTACTTTGCCTTTTTTGCATAGAGGTATCCCTTTTCAACCTTAGCACGTGCATTGAAAATCCATCCTGTTTTCTCCTCAAGGTCGTAAACCATCCTCTCTGCGTATATCTCCCTCTCTCCATCAAACAAAAAAGGATGCCCCCAGGCTATGAGTTTCTTATCCTGAGGAAGGTAAACAATGGTATCTGCGGTTAAATAAAGTTTCCCGTAGTCTATCCTTGCATTACCTGTAAGGACAACCTTTCTTGGGGAAACAATGTATTCTATTCTCTCTGCTTTATATTTCACACTCAGTGTGTCTGAGAGGAGAAAAAGGAGAATCATTCAATGTAATTCCTGGGAAGTCTCTTTCCCATCCTTGATACTATCTCGTACGGAACGGTTCCGGCAAGGCGCGCAAGGGTCCAGGCATCTATACCATCGTCCATCACAATTACCTCATCTCCTGGCCTTACCCCCTCTATGTGAGTAACATCAACCATGGTTGCATCCATTGTAACAACACCCTTTATGGGTGCCTTTTTACCTCTTATCATCATCCATCCACGATTTGATAGATGTCTGTCGTATCCATCTGCGTATCCTATGGGAACAACCGCTATTTTTGCTGGCTTCTCAAGTATGCATGTTCTTCCATAACTCACCCCTGAGCCTTTCGGCAATTCCTTTATGAATGCTATCCTGCTCTTTATGTGCATAACCGGTTTGAACCCGTGATTTTCCATGGGAAATGGAGGTATTCCGTAAAGCAGGATTCCAAGTCTCACCATATTAAGGTGGGATTCGGGAAGTTTTAAAAATGCAGAGGAGTTTCCCATGCACCTTATCAGGTTATTGGAGAATTTTTCGGTTATCTCCAGGAACTTTGAGAGTTGTTTTTTTGTGTATTCAGGGTCTGTATCCGCAGATGGAAAATGGGACATAATTCCAAGCATTTCAACAGAGGAAAAGGAGGAGATTTTTTCAAGGAAGGAAGGAAGTTCCTGAGGAAGGATACCATATCTTCCCATTCCGGTATCCAGGAAGAGGAAAAAGGGGACTTTTTTATTCTTCTTTTTTGCCTCTCTTTCAAGGTCGTGAAGGAAGGAAAGGTCCGATACACAGGGAATGAGATTGTATTCCAGAATCTTCTTTATCCTTTCGGGAAACTCCTGGGAGAGGAGGACTATGTTTCCCTTTATCCCGTTCTCCCTGAGTTCGGCTCCCTCCTCAACAATTCCCACTCCAAACCACTCTATCCCCTCCTTCTCCAGGACCTGCGAGACCTTCACCGCCCCATGCCCGTATGCATCTGCCTTGACCACAGCAAGGATTTTGCTCGTGGTCATTTCCTTGACTTTTCTCACGTTTTCCCTCAGGTTTCTCAGGTTTATCTCAATAAAAGAGGGTCTCATGGGGTTCATTATAGAGGAATTCAGGGGTTTTTCAACACCTTAAACCTCACCCTCCCTGGATTTAACCTCACATCAAAAAGATGAAATGTGTATCTTCCATCCGTTTTGACAACAAGTTTCCGGGGAAGAAAATCGGGAGAGAAATAAACCTCAACCCTGCAGGAGGTATCAGGGGGGATAAGCAGAAGCTTGTCCTTCTCTTCCCTCACCGTGAAGTGTTTTCTGAAGTTATAAAAAATACCGGAAAGGGAAGGAAAATCGGGAAGAGCCTGGAGTTCACCATCGGAGAAGAGAACGTAAACCGTATCCTTCCCAAATATCCACTGGGTATCGGGCTCATAAACATCCACCCTGAATGAATCCCTCCCTATCCAGAACTTCCCCCTGAATACGGTTGCGTCAACAGTTTCAACAAAGGATGCAGAGAAGAGATTTACATTTTCAAATTTTCTCTCAACCTCATGAAGGAGGAAAAATAAGAATACCATCATTCTCCCTTTATAAGAACCTCTCTTGACTTTGAGCCCCGGTAAGGTCCAACTATTCCCGCCTTCTCCAGCTGGTCTATAAGCCTGCCTGCCCGTGCATAACCTATCTTGAGTTTGCGCTGCAGAAGAGAAATTGACGCTGTCTGGTACTGTATGACAATCCTCTTCGCCTCCTCAAACAATGGGTCCCTCTCCTCCTCCTCACCCTCCTCACCTTCTTTCCTCTCTTTCTTCACATGCTGCATCTCCTCTATACCGGGATAGTACTCCACCTCCTCAAGCACCTGTTTCAGTTCTTCTGCCGGTATGCCAACTTCATTTTCGGCAAATCTGCAGAATGCCTCTATCCTCTCCTCACTTCCCGGAATTCCAGGGTCGGAGATAACATCTATCATGTCCTCCTCAATTATCAATCTCACAACCTCATTTACCTTATCTATCCTTCCACCAAGCAGTTTCTTCAACCATTCTCCTGCAAAAAGATTCCTTATCCCAAGTGCCTCCTCAACAGACACGAACGCACCGTGGAGCCTCATCAATTCATCCCCCCTGGGAGAACGGTAGAGCATATCCCCCTTTCCAAGCAGTTTCTCGGCCCCTATTTCATCAAGTATCGTCCTTGAATCCGCCCTGGAGACAACCTGAAAGGAAATTCTGGCAGGGAAGTTTGCCTTTATCAATCCGGTTATGACATTCACAGATGGTCTCTGGGTTGCAACAACAAGATGAATCCCGACAGCCCTTGCCATCTGTGCAAGCCTTACAAGGCAGTGCTCTATCTCTCTTCCTGCAACCATCATGAGGTCGGCAAGTTCGTCTATGATTATGAGTATGTATGGCATTTTTTCCTTCATCTTTTTATTGTAACCCTCAATATCCCTCACACTTGCCTTCCCGAGTTCCCTGTACCGGTACTCCATCCACTCTATTGATTCTTTGAGAACCTCAACCGCCTCCCTTGGCTCAACAACAACAGGTCTTACAAGATGGGGTATTCCGTTGTAGATTGAAAGTTCTATTCTTTTGGGATCAACAAGCAAAAACTTCACATCCTGAGATCCGGCGCGGAATAGAATGCTCGTGATTACCGAATGTATAAAAACACTTTTACCCGAACCCGTTGCCCCGGCAACCAAAAGATGCGGCATTCCGTCTATTCTTTCGTAGTAAGGTTTTCCTGTTATGTCCTTTCCGAGGGGTATAAAAAGAGGATGCTTATCCCTTTCATATTCAGGATGGGTTAAGAGTTCCTTTATGTAAACTATCTCCCTTCTTTTATTCGGAACCTCAATACCTATCGCCCCTTTTCCCGATATCATGGACATTCTCACCTTCGGTGCCTTTATCGCCATTGCAACATCGTCCGCACGGGAAATAACAGAGGAAGCCTTTATTTCAGGAGCGGGTTCGTATTCAAATCGGGTAATGACGGGACCCGAGATGTAATCCACTATTTTCCCCCTTATCTTGAAGTTCTCAAGTTTCTCCTCAATGAGCTTTCCAAGTCTTTCCGCTTCCTCCTTTGAAATTTCCTCAACCCTCACCGGGTCGTGGAGCAGGGAAAGTATCTCATCTCTAAGGTTTTTCTCCTCCACAGGAATTTCTTTCTCTTCCTTCTTTTCCTCTATCTTCCTCTCCCTCTTCTTTCTCTCCCTTTTCTTCTTTTCCTTCCTCTTTTCTGGCTCAGGAGGAATCCTTTCTTTTCTCTTTTTCACAAACACAAGCACAGGGGAGAAAAGAACAAAAAGGTAAATGAGAAAGCGAACAAATCCAGCCGTGTTTTTCAAAAACTCATCAACCCCCTTTCCTGTTTCTCCCTGTCTTCCAGCAAAGAGGAGAAAAAGAAAAAGGGCAAGCAAAACAGAACTCATGTGGAAGAAAAGTCTCAGGGAACGAAGAAAGACTGAAATCGCGCCAAGGAGAAAAAGAAAGGGAATAAGAAAAGAGGGAAATCCAAACTGTTCAAATAAAAACTCAGAGACCCTGTATCCTGCAACCCCTCCAAAGTTTTTGACGGGCTGATTCTCGAAAACAAGAAAGGTAACCTGTGATGGGAAGAGAAAGATGAAAATAAGGACTAAAAAGATACCTGTGAAAAGACGCCTCCTTTCCTCCCCCGCCTCCTTCAGGAGAAAGTAAAAGGAAGAGAGGAAGGAAAGGAGAAAAAATCCTAAAAGGATGCGTGATAGCATCTATTTCAATATCTCTTGACTATATGGGGCGTGAGGAATATGAGGACTTCTCTTTCCTTCTTTTCCTTTGTTGTTCGTTTGAAAAGCCTGCCTATGAGAGGAAGGTTCCTTAAAATTGGAACCCCTTCCTCCCCCATGGTTTCCGTGTAGTGTATGAATCCTCCAATTACCAGGGTCTCACCATCCTTTACAAGCGCCTCGGTCTCTGCTTTTGTTTCGGTTATAACATCCGTGGCCTGCATCTCACTCAGTTCTGCAACAAGTTCAAGCAGGATTTCATTTGCAGAGTTTATGTGAGGAACCACATCAAGCTTTATACCGGCGGATGTCCATTCGTAGGTAACTCCGGTCTGGGGACTTGTTACAGGAATTGCTATCCTCTTTCCACCAAATATGCTCGCCTTTCTGTTGTTCGTCGTTACAATCCTTGGGTTTGCAAGGACATTGAGTTTGTTTTCCTGTTCCAGTGCGGTTATTATGGATGTGAGTTTTGCAAAGGAACGGAGGGTCGCAAGGTTGAGTGCTATTCCGGAGTACTCCGCAAGCTCCACAGGGGCTCCTCTCACAACAGAACCGGTTACATCCCCAAATGTAAGATTTACAACACTCCAGTCAATTCCAAGTTCCTGAACAACATCCCTGTCAATATCCACCACCTTCACCTGTATTTCAACCTGCGGTGTTTCGGTATCAAGAAGGCTTATGAGTTCCTCCACCTCGCGCTGCCTTGAGTCAATATCGGTTACGATAAGAGAGTTGGTTCTTTCGTCTATATTTATCGTTCCCCTCTTACTAAGGATCGGCTTTATAATCCCTTCCAGTTCCTTTGGTTTTGCAAATTCCAGCCTGTAAACTTTCCTCACAAGAGGCTCTGCAAGCTCTCTTGCCTCCCTTTCCTTTGCAAATTGCTCTCCCGTTCCCACTCTTATAACATTTCCCTCAATGATATAGGTGTAGCCCTTTGATTTCAGGATAAGAGAGAGGGCACGCTCCCATGGAACGTTCACAAGCCTCACGGTAACATTACCTTTTATCCCTTCTCCCACCACCAGGTTCATTCCTGCATAATCTGCTATGGACCTGAGGACTGTGAGAAGGTCTGCATTTTCAAGGTCAAGGGATATAAGTGCGGAATGATCTTCTGGAACTGCCACCTTCTCCTCACGGGGAGGTGGGTTATAGGAAGAACCACTTGCCCTCCACTCCTCAAAATCCTTCTGTCCTGTATTCAGAACAAGAAGAACCCCACCATCAACCATATTCACTGTGTAGGTGTATGCGGACTCACCCGTAATCACCACCCTGAGAAGATTTGCAGAGGGAACAGGTGAAAGGGTTATTGTCTTTACTCCTCCTCGTCCCACCTCAAAGGCAGCCCCATCAAATGCAGAGGTAACTTCAAGAAGGTCAAGCACTATCTTCTCACCTATCGTGAAGTCGGTATAACTCACATGTCCATCAAGGGAGAGAAGCACCTCTGTCCCTTCCTCTCCCGGCTTTATCACTATGTCCTGGAGACTCACACCATAGAGGGCAAGAAAGATGAAAGAGATAAGTATTGTTTTTCTCATCGGGACACCTCACCTTTTTCTTTTAATTTCAGGGTTACCTCTGACCTTATTCCAAACTGAACGACCACAAAGGTGACGGAATTTGAGGTTATCCTGGAAACCCATCCACCCTGAATTTTATCCCCTTCTCTCAGAACGTATCCTTTTCCACCCCTGTCTTTTACAAGAGCAAGATATCCTTTTGAACCCCACAGAATTCCTATGAGTTTTGCGCCTTCAAGATTGAGCCCGGTCTGAACCTCCTCCTTACCCGGCTTTATCAAAGGCTCAAACGGGTCCCTCTTCCCGTAAGAATTATAGCTAACCTTCTCCCAGAGAAGAGCCCTTTCAATATCAAGGGTATCCAGTGGGACCTCCTCCTTTTTCTCTTCCTTTTTACCTTTTTTCTTTCCTGGATTTGCAACAGCTGCAACCTCTGCCTTCACCCCCACTTTTTCCTCTGCTGCAACGGTTGGAGAAAACCCCTTGATTATGCGTTCCATGACCTTCTCCCCCTTTCCACCATTCCCGCAGCCCACCAGCAACCCCAAAAGAGGGAGAAGCAAAATACTAACCCTTCTTCCTTTTCTTTTTCTTCTTCTTTTTGGGTTTCTTCTCACCGGTAACCTCCGTTGCAATGTATGTTTTTGCAAGGAAGGAGGCGGTAACCCCTCCCTCTCTTCCAGGAGCCAGGGTGAGATTCTCAACATTTACAATCCTGGGAAGATTGTTTATAGCTGCAAGAAACCTTGCTATCTCATGATAAGAACCGGAAACCTGTATGGAGATGGGAATGACCGCATACTTTCCCTTTGATTCCTTCTGCTCCTTTTTGAAAAGAAGAAAATTAACACCAGATGCAGCCCCAACCCTGGTAAGGGACCTCAGAACATCGGGTATATTCTCCTCCTTTGGCAGCATCTCCTGTGCCTTCCGATGCTGGAGTTTTACAATCTCATACTGTCTCTGAACCTCCTCAAGCCTTGCTGCAGTTTCTCTTGCAACCCTTAAGGACTCCGCATATGCACTGTGTATTTTTTCAAGTCTCTTTATTTCCTTCTTTTTCTTTGAATGGTCCATAAAGTAATATCCCACGAGAATAATCACCCCCACACCTATAAGGATAAGAAGGTTTCTGGATATATCAGGTTTTGCCATCATGCTCCTCCTTTCTGATTCCCGGGAATACAAGCTTTGCAGTTATTGTAAAGTTCGTGACCTCATGCCCTTCTATCTCTGTTTTTTTCAACTCAATGAGCTCCACATCCTGAAAATAGGGAGACTTCATCATCCGCTCCATAAAATCGGCAACTATCAGGTTGGAAAATGTGATTCCGGAAAGGCTCACTGAACGTTCCTTTTCGTTAAGAGATGTAAGCCATACGTACTCAGGCAATATCCTTAACATTTCCTGAAGGAAATAAAATCTCAGAGCCCTTTCTTTGTTGAGTTCCTTCACCATATCCACAAGCACCATGAGCTTCTCCCTTTCCTTCGTGAGATTGTTTACAAGCTGCACTTCCTTTTTCAGTTTCTTCAGCTCTTCCTTTGCCGCTGCGATTTTATTATTGAGGTCTGTTATCTTTCTGGTTAACCTGGCATGACCTACTATTGCGATAATAAGGGTAATGATTACAAAACCTATACCGGCATATACATCAATCCCCGCAGGAATTGCCACCTTTCGCCGGGTGGGAACCCTTTTCTTTACCCTCTTTACCCTTTCTTCCTTTGGTATGAGGTTTATTCTTACCATTTACTCCCCCCTTATGGCAAGTCCTATGGAAAGGGCGGCTATGGGGGCTATCTTTGCAGGTTCGGTCTCGAAGATTCCCTCCTCGTATTCTATCTTTTTGAAAGGATCAAGAATTTCTACCTCTGCACCAAACCTCTCTTTAAGGAACTCAGGTAATTCTGGTAACAGTGCTCCTCCTCCACTCAGGACAATACGCTGAACCCTTTCAACCCCTTCCGGAAGATAGGGAAGAACCCTTTCTATTCCCACGGCTATATCCTCAAAAAAGTTGTTCACCGCCATCTTAAAGGAGGCCTGGTCAACATTCTCAAGTCCCTCTCCCCTTATAAGAGCAAATGTTTCCTCAGAGGGAAGACCAAGTTCGCGCTGCAAATTCTGGGAGAGGGTGGTTAAAGAAGTGGGGATGTCCCTTGTAAAGTGATTCACAGGACCCTGAATGAAGGTTATGTTTGTAAACTGTGCCCCAACATGAATCATTCCTATGAGCTCCTGAGGGTCGGGTTCGTAGTTGAACTCATACACATTCTGAATGGCGAATGCGGGAACATCAAGAATTATAGGCTCAAGTCCTGCCTCTCTCAAAAGAGAAAGCCTCCCCTCAACCATCTCCTTCTTTGCCGCAACAAGCAGAACCTCCATCTGGTCCTCTCCAACCTCGGGATTGAGTATCTCAAAGTCTATAACAACCTCATCTATCGGAAATGAAATGTACTGCTCGGCAACCCACTTTATCTGCTCCTCTGCCTCACTCTCCTTCATCCTGTCCATCTGTATTTTCTTGACTATAACCCCTCTTCCTGGAACTGCACTCACCACCTCGGTTTCCTCAATCCCAAGACTCTCAATGAGGGACTTTATCGCATCTATAACAGCCTCTCTGTCCATTATATCCCCATCCACTATCGCATGAGAGGGAAGGGACGTCATTCCAAACCTGACTATTTTCGGATTTTTCGGTATACCCTCCAGCTCCACAACCTTTATGAGGGAACTGCCAACATCAATACCTACACTTGTTCTTTTTCTTTTACCAAACATCTTCCCCCTTCCATTTTAAAGATTTACTTTAAATATAGCACATAAGTCTTCATTTGTCAAGGGGTTTTATCAACGAGTTTCTCCCTCAGGTACGGTATGAGTCCTCCTTTTCTGAAGATGTCAAGAACGAAGTCAGGAAGCGGTGTAAAGGTTATCTCCTCTCCTGTCCTCTCGTTCTTTATCACTCCTTTTTCCATGTCTATCTCTATTATATCTCCTTCTTCAACATGCCGTGTTATTCCAGGGCATACAACTATTGGAAGCCCCAGGTTTATGGCATTCCGGTAGTATATCCTTGCGAAAGACTCTGCAACTATTGCACCAATTCCAAAGTATTTGAGGCACGTTGCTGCCTGTTCCCTTGATGAACCGCATCCAAAGAACTTCCCGGCAACGATTATGTCTCCGGGCTTTGCCTTCTCCATGAACCAGGGATAGACCGTTTCAAAGCAGTGCTTTGCAGTCTCCTCCGGGTCCGTTATCTTTAAATATCTTCCAGGATATATAACATCGGTGTCTATCTTATCCCCAAACTTCCATACCCTTCCTCTTATCTTTTCCATCACTTACCTCCAAGGTATTTCCTTGGGTCTGTTATTTTGCCCTCAACTGCGGATGCGGCAACGGTTGCGGGTGAACCCAGGTAGATGAGGGACTCAGGACTTCCCATCCTTCCCCTGAAGTTCCTGTTTGTTGAGGAGATTGCAACCTCTCCCTTCCCGAGGATTCCCTCATGCGCACCCACGCATGGACCACATCCGGGATTGAGGATAACCGCACCCGCATCTATCAGTACTTCAAGTATTCCTTCTTTCATTGCCTGTTTATATATCTCCCATGATGCAGGAATGACAAGCAATCTTGTATTTTTATGAACCTTTCTTCCCTTAAGTATCTCAGCCGCAACTCTCAAATCCTCAAGTCTTCCATTGGTACATGAGCCGATAACTGCCTGATGAACCTCTATTCCCTCAACCTCCTCAATAGGCTTCACATTGTCAACCGTATGAGGACATGCAATCTGGGGAGAGAGGTTTGAAACATCAAACTCCCAGACATCCTCATACTCCGCATCCTCATCGGGCAATACAACCTCGTATGGATACCGGGTCCTTGCCTTCACGTATTCAAGGGTCTTTTCGTCAGGAGGAACAAAGGCGACCTTTGCCCCCATCTCCATGGAGAGGTTGGAGAGAACCATCCTTGATGCTATACTCATCTCACGCACGGTTTCCCCATGGAATTCCACCGAGCGGTAATCCGCCCCATCTATTCCCTTCTGCCCTATTATGTAAAGAATAACATCCTTTGCAGAGACACCCGGGGGGAGTTTTCCATTTATCACTATCTTTATGGTTGAAGGAACCCTGAGCCATATCTCCCCCGTTGCCCAAACACCCGCCATATCCGTTGCACCAACACCCGTTGAAAATGCCCCAAATGCTCCGGCGGTTGTGGTGTGGGAGTCTGTTCCTATGAGGACTATTCCCGGTCTTGAAAATCCCTTTTCCGCAAGAACCTGATGGCATATTCCGGTGTTTATATCAAAGAAGTTCACTATTCCCTGCTCCCGCACGAACTCCCTCATTTCCTTGTGAAGGTTTGCGGTCTTTTCGGACTCTGCGGGAATACGATGGTCAAATATTATCACTATCTTTTCAGGGTCCCAAACCTTCTTTATCCCTATCTTCTCAAACGCCTTCTTCACCATCCTCCCGTTTTCATGGGACATTGCAACATCAACCTTCGCAATCACTATCTCTCCGGGATTTACCTCCTTTTTACCCGATGCCTTTGCAAGGATTTTTTCTGCTATGGTCATGGTTCACTCCACAAACTTTGGAAGGTATTTTCTTTCAAGTTCCCTGTACTCGGGAAATCCAACGAGTTTCTTGAACTCGTCAAAGTCAATAACCAGGTCAAACCTTCCCTCTGCGAGTTTGTCTCCTTTTATCGCATCAAGATAGTTCATAAGCCCTTTAACGGATGCAAAGAGAGGACCAACGGGGATACTTATTCTGGCAACCCCCATATCCCTCAACTCTTCTATTGCAACAAGCGGAGTTTTCCCTCCCTTCACCGCATCAAAAAGATTAATGCTCACCGGGGCATCTATCTCCTTGACTGCCCTTCTTATCTCCTCAACGCTTCTTGGCGCCTCAACGAATATGAGGTCTGCACCTGCCTTTGCATATGCATTTCCCCTCTTTATTGCCTCATCTATCCCTGCAACTGCAATTGCATCCGTTCTTGCGTTTATAACAAAGTCGGGGTCAAGCCTGTCCCTCACCTCCTTTATTGCCTCTATTTTCAGAACCATTTCCTCCATGGGGATTATCTGTTTTCCTTCAAGATGCCCGCAGCGTTTTGGGAATACCTGGTCCTCAATGTTCATTCCAGCGGCACCTATTTTTATGAATTCCTCAATGGTCCTTCTTGCGTTGAGTGCATTTCCATATCCTGTATCCCCATCCGCCATGACAGGAATATCCACTGCATCAACTATGTTCTTTGTGAACCAGAGGACCTCTGTGAAGGTAAGCAATCCAACATCAGGCTTTCCGAGGTAGGTTGCTGAAAGACCAAACCCGCTTACCTGGAGTGCCTTGAATCCTGCCTTTTCAATGAGTTTTGCAGATATACAATCATGGGCTCCTGGAACAACAAGCCCTTTCCTTTCCAGGATCATCTTCTTCAAAAGCGTTGACTTCTTCATCCCTTTCCTCCTTTTTTTGAGAAATTTTAAAGGAATGAAAACAAAATGTCAAGCACAAGATGGGAGCCATGAAAATTTTGTGTCTTCTGTGGATATCCCTTCCCGGATGCGGATGTGCATATTAACTCTATTCATGTCAATTCTTCCAGTTTAAAAGGTCTCTCTGAAAGCAAGGAACAGTTTTACGTATCCCATAAATCTTTCCCTTTCCAGCGAAAATACCTGAACAAAATAGGAGATAAGAAATACCACCAGGAGAACAATCAGGGTCAGGGGGTGGGAAGAAAAAAAGAGAAATTTTCCCACACCCCATGTGATGAGGCAGGATATTACAGAGAAGGTAAGGGGGGATAGGGTTTGCTTTATGTACTCAAAGACACCCATCCCCACAACTTTTTTCCTCACCCAGAAACCAACGGGAACGAAAATAAAAAGAGTTGAAAAAAACAGCGTCCATGCAACCCCTTCTATTCCCCAGAAGGAACCCACTCTAAGTGCGAAGATAAGCACGAAGGTTTGATAAAAGTTGAGCCAGAAGCCAATATCCGCCCTTCCCTTTGCAAGCAGAAGGCTTCCCATTGGATTACCTATTGCATAGAGCATTCCAAGCATGGAGAGAGGGACAAGAACCCTTGCGGTGGGTTCCCATCCCGGACCGTACAGGGTTAAAACAAGAGGATGTGCAACTGCAATGAGGCATGCATATAATGGAAAACTGTAAAATGAAATGAGATTTATCATCTTTAAAAAATACCTTTTTATCGTTGCATCGTCGTCCTGAAACTTGGAGAGTGCAGGAAATGCAACCCTTGTTATTACCGGATTTACCCTCTGCATGGGTTTAAGCATTATATTGTATGCAAGAGAATAGTAACCAAGAGGGGTTGCACCAAGATAACGACCAATTATAAGATAGTCAAGGTTCTGGTTCACAAGCCTTATTGTCCTCTCTCCCATCTGATAGGCACCAAACCGGAAAAACCTTCCCATGGAGGGAAGGAAGAAGGTGAAGGAAGGCATCCATTCCCTTTTTCCGTAAAGGAACAGAAGAAGCGAAAGGAAAAACGCACGGAACAGTTCCCCTGCAATGAGACTGAATATACCAAACCCTCTTAAAGCAAGCACTATTATCATTGCATAGGTTACGCTCTCGGTCGCAATCTCAATAAGAGAAATGGGCTTCATTCTCAGTTCCTTCTGCAAAAGAACCCTGTACTCAATCCCCGGAGCATAGAGTATAAAACTTACTCCAAGCAAAGGAAGGTAAAACCTCAAGGATTCCATGTGGTAGTAAAGTGCAACCAGGGGAGAGATTGCAAAGCTTATAATCCAGAGGACAAAACCAGAAATAATGTTCACCCAGAAAAATGTTGACAGTTCTTCATGGGTTACCTCCTGATAATGTATGAATGCACCGCTCATTCCCATGTCTGCAAAAATCTTTATTATGCTTACAACAACCATGAGCATGCTCATTACACCAAAAACTGCAGGGTCAAGAACCCTTGCAAGAACAGCAAGGGCACCCATTCTCAGAAAAAGCCCCACCACCATCGAAAGTGCACTCCACCTTATTCCTCTTATCGCCTCTTTCTTTATGTCCTTCATGGCTTCCTCACCGAAACTATATAAAGCCAGGTGAACTTGAAGGAGCGGTCCAGAGGATGAAGCAACATGATTAAGGGATTCAAAAATAACGCAAAAACACAATAAACAGGATTTTTTCCTCCAAGTGTCTCTTTGAGGTAGTAGAGAAACTCACAAAGGAAGGTCGTCCAGAAACCGGAAAGGGGCTCTATCTTATTTATTTCAAATCCTGCGTCTTTAAAGATATTCTCAAGGGCGTATCGGGTAAACCGGTAGTAATCGTGAGGCTCCTCATGAAGATGCCAGAAAAGAGGAACGGTGAATACTGCATTTCCTCCATGCCTCAGCACCCTGTAAATTTCCCTGAGTGCCTTTTCTGGCTTATTGAGATGCTCAAGAACCGAGGTGCAGAGGACGGAATCGAAACTCCCCTCCTTAAAAGGCAGAGAGTAAAGAGTACCTGCAACATCCACCTTTTTCTTTTTTATATCCATTCCCACATATTCTTTTACATATCTCCCCACAAGATGACTTTTCCTTCTATCACCACATCCCGCATCCAGCATTCTTCCTCCAAGATACTGCTTCGCATACTCCTCTATTTTCTTCCCCGCTATTCTCATAACCGCAAAGGCAGGGGAGAAGATGGGATAAAAGGCATAATATTTTCTCTTATCCATACCTTTCCTCCAGTTCTTTGACCAGTTTCACAAGTTCTTTTTCCTCCTCGGTACGGGGCTGTCTCTTCCTGAATCCAAACCTCTGGACCGGTCCATGTTTTTCCTTTACGTGAGATTTTCTGCATACCCACATAACAACACTTTCAGGGTCCTCACAGAATTCACAATAATGAATAAAAAACATCCTTTCTTTTATTGGTTCTAAATCCTCCATGAGTTTTTTTCTCAGGGATAAAACCTGATGGGCAATCTGCTCAAGGGGGGATAAATTTTTTATTTTTTCATAATCAGGAGGTCTCACCGACCACCAGTGCTCAATTCCTCCGGCATTTTTTCTTGCATAAAGAATGGACAATGCAACATCCTCAGGGTCCCTCTCAACCACAATAAAATAAGCCTGCGGGAAGATGCGGGAAAGAGGTTCTATCCTTAACATATGCTTGACATTTTTATTAACAAAGGGTGCGTTTCCAAATATGTTCTGGAGTTTCCATACCGTTCTTTTGAGTATCTCAATTTCATGAAATTTCATATCATCAATGGTTTCATAGTTTTCAAGGTCAAAAAATCTGGCCCAAACTCCTCCCGCCTCCCTGGGAGCAACATAGCCCCGAACCTTCCCGAATTTGCTTTTGAAATCAGAATAATACGGAGGATGGGTGTGTATCTGAAACCAGGTAACACAGACCGGAGAGAGGGTAAATACCGGGATTCCAGCCCCGTTTGTGAAATATGCAAGATGGAGTCGGTGAACAAGATACTGATAGACAAGGGTGGTTCCCGTCCTTGGCAAACCCGTTATGAAAAACTGGGGAGAACCCGGGTCCTTTGCAGTCGTGAGCAGGTATGCCTCAGGAACTCCTGCAACAAGCCTCAGAAAGTTTCTTATCCTTTTAAAAACCTTCTCCACCATGGTTCCCTCCTTATAATCCCTGAAGGAAGTTCGTGCGGATAAAAACTGCGTTTGAACCTCAAAACCCCTTCATGCCCTCCGCTCGGATTAAAGTCAAAGTAGAGTTTGCCTCTCTTTCTTGCATCCATAATGAGGGAAAACATGAGCAAATTCACGGGCCTCAAATGGAGATATTCTGAAAGGGATGCCCCATGCCAGTATATTGCCCTGTGTCTGTCATAAACCACTACAGCTCCCGCCACAATTTTTCCATCATATTCCGCACACCACAGTTCCACTCCCGGCGTATCTTTCAGAATCTCAAAAAGTTTCCAGGAATATCTGGATGTTGCGTGCTTTCCCCATCTTTCAAGAGAAGAAAGATAAACCCCGTAATACTCCCTCCACCCCTTCTCTTCCTCCATTTTTTTCACCCGAACACCCTCCCTCTCTGCCTTCCTTACCTTTCTCATTATGCTCTGCCTCCACTTTCTTTCTATATCCTCAAATCTTTCATCAAGGGGGATAACCTGGGTTATATCATGCTCTGCGGGAATCCTGTGCTGAAGTTCATCGTATGGATTCAATCTCAGGATAAAGTAGTGTCTCTTCAGCCACTCAAATATGGAAAAAACATGCTCGGAGGAGAGTTCATCGGTAGAAATCCATCCTCCATATGTTCCTCCTGGAGAGGAAATAAAGAGTTTGTATGTTTTTTTTCTTCTTATTCCGAGAGGCAAAAGAATCTTCTTCCCGTCGTCAAACTCAAAAAGAGCAGGAAAGGATTTTATCCCCATGTATCTTCCCCACACCTGGAACCACTCCGGGGTGTGGAAAAAAGTTGCCTTTTCTGATTTTTCAGTAAATTCTCTCCATTCCTCAAGCCCTGCCTCTCTCACTGAGAACCTCATGGTATATCTCCTCTATCCTTTTTAACATCCTTTCAGGAGAAAACCTCAAAAGAACATCTTCCCTTCCTTTCTTCCCCATCTTTTTTCTTTTTTCAGGATTTTCCATCATGAAAAGCAATGCATTTTTCAGAGACTCATGGTCCTTTGGTGGAACAAGTATTCCGGTCTCTCTGTCTTTCACAACCTCCTCAATCCCTCCTGCTTTACTTCCTATAACAGGAGTTTCACACGCAAGGGATTCCACAAGGGACATTCCCAGGCCTTCCTCCTTTTCAGAAACAAGAACCGTAACATCAACCGCACTGAAAAAGTATCTCATCTTATCCGGTGGGAGAGAAAACTGAATAACCCTTCCATCAATCCCTGCTTCTTTCACATCTTCCCGGAAGTTTTTCTCATATCCCTCCACAAATTCACCGCACAGAACAAGATATGCATTCCTTTTTTCAGGGAGCATGGAGAATGCATGGAGAAGGGTTTTTATCCCCTTTTTGTCCCCGGGGAATATCTTACCTGAGTATCCAACAAGAAATCCATCCGGAAGGTTTAATTTCTTCCTTGCTTTCTTCTTGGGCTCCGGGAAGAATCCATCAATATTTCCTCCGTAAACCACCTCCACCCTCCCAAAACCACTTCTTTCAAAAGCCCCTTTTATGCTTTCTGATATTGCTATTTTTTTTGTATCCTTAAGAAGCAACCTAACCACGAGACGGTTTGGAATTCCCCTCAGGGGCCAGAAGTCAACCAGATGCCATACAACAGGAATCTTTTTTATCCCTCCAAGCAAAGCCGCATGAATCGCAGAGTAAAATCCCGTTGTATGTATAACATCCACATCAAGGTTCCTCGCAGTTTTGTAAATCCTGAAAAATGTCTGTGCGTGTGAAAGGAACGCTTTAAACTCTGGAAGCCATAGTCTTCCTCTTTTTCTCTTGAACTTCAGAGAGTGAAAGGGAGGAAGGGATAAGGAGAAGGTGCTTTTTAAAAAAGACGAAACCTCTCCCTTTCTTGCAATCATAAATGCACAATGGTGCTTTTTGAAATGCTCAAATATGAGTTTCAGTCTTCTTTCAGGGGATGAAACAACCGGATTTATGTCAATGTAAAGTATTCGCAATCTCATAGCAGGCATCCCTCACCTCTTCCGGGGTTATTTCCTGCATGCACACGGGATTTCTGCAGTTTGTGTATCTTCCATAATGGCAGGGTGAGCATGGGAGGTCTTTTTTTATTATTTTTATCCTCTCTCCCCTGGGGGCTGTGATCTCAGGATGGGTGGGACCAAAGAGAACAACCATTGGCTTTGAGAGAGCCTCACCTATGTGCATGAGCCCGGTATCCCCACCAATGAGTATATCCACCTCATTTATCACAAATGATGTCTCCTCAAGGGTGAGTTTATCTACGAAGTCTCCCTCCTCCACCCCCAGAATTTTCCCGATATCCTTTTTCCCTTTTCCCACAAGAACCACACCGAAATCCTTTTTCATCATTTCAATCCATCTTCTCTGATGATGGAGAGGCCATTCCTTTTCTCTCCTTACAGATTCAACATGAAGGGCAATCAATCTTTTATGCTTTTTTTTGAGTTTTTTCAGGTATTCATGGAGGTCTTCAAAAAATGGTGGGGAAATCCAGGGCTTTTCGGGAATTTCGGGATTAAAACCGAGTTTTCTCAAAAGTTCAAGGTAAAGGTCTTCCTTATGCAGACGGCCGGGATTTGGGAGAAAAAGCTTGTAGGGAAGGGTAGTGAGTCCCTTTTTTCTGCGGTAGGGATGCGCCCCGTAAATCTGAAATATTCCGGATGCAAAAGAAAAGGCAACCGTTTTTGCAGGATTTATCCCGAGTGAAATCACCATGTTTATTTTTTCTCTTCTTATTCTTCCAGCCGCCCTCACTCTCCCCTCCCTCAGCTTTACCATCCCGTCTCCCCAGCGGTACCGGCACATTCCCAAAACCTTTCCCTCTGTCTCACCCCTCACCGCAACCACAACCTTCCCCTTTGTTTCTCTTTTTATACTGTAAAGTGCGGGGATGCTCATAACCACATCCCCTATTCCATAGACATCAAGGACAAGAAGGGGCTTACGCGTATCTATCATAGATCCTTTCAAGCCTTTCTGCCTGAATGTTTACATTGAACTCCTTTTCTATCCTCTGCCTTCCCTTTTTTCCCATTTTCTTCCATAAGGAGGGAGCGTTTATCATTTTTTCAAGTGCCTCAACAAGCGCATCCACATCCTTTTCTGGAACAAGGAATCCGGTCTCACCATCCACGACAACCTCCGGTATATCTGCATGAAGGGTTGAAACAACAGGCATTCCTGAAGCCATTGCATCAAGAAGAACCACAGGAGCACCCCCTTCGGTATCCCCATCCGATGCCGTGAGGCTTGGAGCAAGCAGGATGTGGCATTTTTCAAGAACTCGCATGTATTCCTGATAGGATAAATAACCCAGAAACTTTATTTTGTCTTTCTTTTTTGCCTCCTTAAATGCAGAAAAGATAAGGGAGGCACCCCTTGCATGCCTGGGTTCATCCTTCCGGTACCATCCCACCACCCAGAGTTCGGTGTCCCTTTCCTTCAGTTTATCAAAGGCGCGGATTCCAAGATGAATTCCCTTCTTTTCAACAAACCCTCCAGCCATGAGAATTCTTATTGTTTTTTCAGGTTTTCTTTCCTTAAAGGGTATCTTCTCCGGGTCAACCCCGAGATGATGGACCACAACCTTTTCTTCAGGACATCCCAGTTCAATAAGGCAGTTTTTCAGGTGCGGTCCTTCTGTTAAAAATAAAGTTGCCTCATCAAAAAGAATCCGGTATCTTTCCCTCCAGCCCCTTTTTCCCGGAACAGCGGATACATCATATCCATAGAAGGTAACAAGGTAAGGAAGTTGGGATTTTCTTGCAAGTGGAAGTCCATAGTAGCCTCTTGTTCCAAAGTGTGCGTGGATGAGAGAAACCCTGTATTTTTCTATTGCCTGAAGATGGAGCCTGAAGTATCCAAACCATTCCTTATGCAGTTTTTCAATCACCTGATACGGTAGGGACTTTTCTCTTACCGCAACAACAGGGTCCCATGGAAATTTATCCAGGTTCTCGGTGCGGGTTGCAAGAAATACCCCATGGTATCTCTTCATCCGGGATACCATGGAGTAAATCCAGTTCTCTGTCACGGGAAGATACCGGTAAACAAGATGTGCTGCGTACTTTATCCCTTTTTCTCCAGTATATCCCTTACCGCCCATATCACATCCTCAACATCCTCATCCGTTAGTTTTGGAGAAAGGGGGATTGAGACCGTTCTCTCGGATATCCACTCCGCATTTGGAAACTGTCCCTTTTTATATCCAAACTCACGCTGATAATAGGGATGAAGGTGAAGGGCTATGTAATGCACTCCCACACCTATGTTTCTTCTGGTCATCTCCTGTAAGAATTCGTCCCTGTTTATGGATATATCCTCAAGTTTTAGAAGGAGTGTGTAGAGGTGAAAAGAGTGTTTTGTATCCGGTTCCGGGGGAAGCGGGGTTATAACAGGAAGGTCCCTGAATGCCTCGTTGTATCTTTCCCATATTTCCTTTCTTCTTCTCCAGTATTTCTCTATCCTGGGAAGTTGATGGATTCCTATTGCCGCCTGGATGTCCATCATGTTGTATTTAAATCCTGCCTCAACCACATAGTAGTGCCTGTATCCTTCGTCCTTGAACCTTCTCCATGCATGTTTGCTCAATCCGTGAATTGCAAGAACCTTTATCTTATTTGCGTATTCCTCATTGCTGGTTATTGCCATACCGCCTTCTCCGGTGGTTATGTTCTTGGTTGCGTAAAAACTGAAGCATCCTATATCCCCAAAAGTTCCTGTTTTTTTTCCGTGATATTCACCTTCTATTGCATGTGCACAGTCCTCAACAACATAAAGATTGTATTCCCTTGCTATCTCCATTATCTCATCCATGTTGCACGGTCGCCCGGCAAAGTGGACGGGAATTATCGCCCTTGTTTTCGGGGTTATATGTTTCCTTATTTCCTCAGGAGATATGTTCATCGTATCCCTTTCAACATCCACAAAAACAGGCTTCCCCCCAGCATTGACAACAGCATTTGCAGTTGCTGCAAATGTTAGGGTTGGAACAATTACCTCATCCCCCTTTTCTATTCCCAGAACACGCATCGAAAGATGCAGACATGCAGTGCAGGAGTAAAGAGCCATTGCGTATTTAACGCCCTTGTACTCCCTGAACATCTCCTCAAAACGCTCAACCTTTGGTCCTGTTCCAAGCCATGCGGTGCGGAGAGAATGGACAACCTCCTTTATTTCCTCTTCCTCTATGAGAGGGCTCCCGAATACAAGGAATTCCTTTCTCATCCTTCCTCCTGGTTTAGCCGGAACCACTCCGGGATTTCTTTTCTTCCAAGCCAGAGGAGATTAAAGGTCATTGCAATAATGAAAAACCCCATCATCATCTGTTTTCTTTTGGGGAATGACCTTTTTTCAGGTATCACAGGTGGGTCTATAACATGTATCATGGGGATGGTTTTATCTTTCTGAAAGATAGCGCGGTTGAGTTGTATTTCAATAAATGCGTAAATCTCTCTTTTCATTGTTTCTAAAAGAGAGAATCTTGCGAGGCGGAGGAAAAGTTGAGAGAGTGTATCCTGGACAGGGAATAGCCAGCTTATGTGTCTTATCCCTGTGAGATTTACATCAATCCATCCCCGATAAAGTAAATCCAGTTCTTCCTTTGCTCTTTTCGTTTCAGGACTTTTCGGATTTTTGTAAAGATAATAACGATACCGGAGCTCTTTCCATATTATATTTTCTCTCCATTCCCTGGAGATTTCTTTTATTTCCTCCAACGAAGATATATCCGGAAAGAAATTATATTTTGTGCATATCAAGTCCAATGAATCCTCCAGAATTTTTATCTCCTTTTTAAGGCTTTCTTTTGCACTTTTCAAAAAACCCACGCATTCGGAATAATGGGAGGACTTGTGCTGGCAATAGAAGTCGTTCATGGTTTTCAGAATCTGGTTACATACCCTGCATGCCTTTTCCGGACTTCTGTCTCTGTATTCCAGAATAGCAAACCCATCATCTTTTACCTTTATGCTCATCCGAAGAAGATATTCCTTCCGGGTGTCCTCCAGGGATTTCTTCCCATAATGTTCCTTTAAATTCTCACGCTCTATCACCCTGTCCATTACCCATGGAGTGGTTGCAGCTGCATAAACCTCAAGGTAACTCGTGGGAGGTCGTGGAATGAGGGAGGGGATAGAAAGGAAGGGTGTTGCTTCCAGTTGCCATACCTTTGGTGCCTCAACAGTAAAGGTTGCGGAGGCTGTGTATACATGTGGCACAAGAAAACAGAGGGCCAGCCCAAGGGCAAAAAGCACCCCATCCACCCACAGGAAGACCTTGAGTTCTTTTTTTACGAGTTCAAAAAATCTTCTCATTTCAGGGAGATTATAAAGGGTGGAGGGGGTATGTCAAGCAAAGTCAGGGTTCCGTGTATTCCTTCCCCAGAACCTCCTCGTATTTGAGAACCTCAATACCCGCCTGTTTGAGTATTTCCTTTGAGAATTCATCAGGATAGCCTTCCTTGTATATTATCCTCTTTATCCCTGC
>JAPDKB010000005.1 GCA_029258795.1 archaeon | reverse complement strand
TGGGGTTCTGGGAGTAAGAGCGTATTTCAACAGACACATTTACATCCACGTTTTCCGTGTATGTTCCAGGGCAAACAATAATGGTGTCACCATCAATTGCAGCGTTGACCGCATCCTGTATGGTTGAGAAGTAAGCATCTCCTGTTGTACATGTGGGAGAGGTCTGGTTTACTATGAGGGTTGAAGCTGAGGCAATCCCGCTCCATAATAAAATGATTACCAACCCAAACAAAATGAAGATTCTGACATGCATCTAACCACGCGATTGCATGCTTTTCAACCAATATAAAAATAAAATTTTCACTGCATATATAGTTTAGTAAAAATTGCCAATACCGGAATCATAAACTTTTTTAAATTTTGATGGTATAAATGCAAGCTATCTCGCCCGCTGTACTGCCCGGAGGGGGCAGGAGGGGCGCGTTCTGATGGAGGTGTGATCGGAATGAAGGACATTGCAGGAAGTGCCAAAAACTTCATCAACAGATGTGTTAGAGTGCTCAAGATAATGAAAAAGCCCAATCTGGAAGAGATAAAACTCACCGTGAAGATAACGCTGGCGGGTATGGCAATAATCGGCGCTATCGGTTTTGCCATATTTTCGCTGTTCGTGCTGCTCAGCTCTTACATAAACATGTGAACGAGTGATTTGTATGACCATCATGACCGCACGCGTGACTATAGGAAGGGAGAAGATAGTGATGGATGCTCTGGAAGCTAAGGTGAAAGCGAAAAAACTTGCAATAAAAGCATTGCTTGCGCCAGCAGAGCTCAAAGGATACGTGTTCATAGAGGGCGAGAGTGAGGATGAGATAAGGAAGCTCGTGACAGGAGTGCCTCACGTCAGAGGGCTAATAGAAAAGGAAGTAACGATAGATGATGTTGAAAAGTTCCTCAAGCCAGAGGTTGAAGAGATAAAGGTGAAGGAGGGAGATCTAGTTGAGATAATCGGCGGACCTTTCAAGAGAGAGCGCGCCAAAGTTATTAAGGTTGATGAGGATAAGAGGGAAGCGAAAATCGAGCTTATTGACTCCGCTGTGCCCATCCCTATAACCATCAAGGCAGACCTGCTTAAAGTGATAAAGGAAGAGTGATGCCATTATGCCTGAAAAAATCGTTGAAGCGCTGGTGGAAGGAGGGAAAGCCACGCCTGCCCCACCTTTAGGACCGGCGCTCGGACAGCTGAAAGTCAACATAAAGGAAGTCATAGATGCTATAAACGAGAAAACGAAGGATTTTGCCGGAATGAAGGTGCCTGTGAAGGTGATAGTTGATACTGACACCAAGGAATTCAAAATAGAGGTTGGCTCTCCACCCGTTTCGCAGCTTGTCAAGAAAGAGCTCGGGGTTGAGAAGCTCGCCAAGGAACCGGGCAAGGAATGGGTTGGGAATCTAACCATGGAACAGGTTGTTAAGATAGCTAAGATGAAGAGAGACAGTATGCTTGCAAAAACACTCAAAGGTGCTGTTAAATGTATAGTGGGGGCTTGTGTTTCCTTTGGCGTTACGGTTGAGGGTAAACACCCCAAGGAAGTGATTAATGAAATTGATGAAGGTAAGTATGATGACCTGCTCAAGGAGTGATGCCGATGAAGATTGATGAAGCCATCAAGAAAATGAGGGAGAACAGCAAGAAGAGAAATTTCACGCAGACAGTAGATCTTATAGTTAACGTCAAGGATGTTGATCTCAAAAATCCATCAAACAGGTTTGTGATGGAGGTCATGCTTCCAGCAGGTAGGGGTAAAGATGCAAAGGTTTGTGTTGTAGGGAAGAGCTTGGCTGAGGTGGCTAAGGGGATAGCAGATGAGGTTGTAAACGAAAAGATGCTGGAAGAGCTCGAAGGAGACAAGCGAAAGATAAAGAAGCTTGTGAAGAGCGTGGACTTTTTCCTGGCTGAACCACAATTAATGGCTAGGATAGGTAAGAGCCTGGGTAAATATTTGGGGCCGCGCAACAAAATGCCAAAGCCCGTGCCCCCACAGGCCGACATAAAAACGATAGTTGACAGGCTTAAGAGAAGCGTTAGAATAGTGCTTAAGGATGCTCCCCTAATCCAGTGCCCCATAGGCACTGAGAACATGAGTGATGAGGACCTCAAAAAGAATTTTGATGCGGTTATGTCTGCCATAATAAACAAGCTTCCAAACGGCAGAAACAACATAAAAAGTGTATATATAAAAACCACGATGGGCTCTCCGGTAAAAGTGGATGAGTTTTGAGGTAGTGCTCTATGGTGAAGGAGGAAAAGGTAAAACGTGCAAAAGAGCTCGCTGACATGATCAAGAAACACAGAGTGATTGGAATAATAGACATAAAGGGATTGCCTTCAGATCCATTCCAGAAGATAAGGAAGGAGTTGAGAGATGTCGCCTTCATCAAGGTGGAGAAAAAGAGCATAATAGAAAGGGCTCTAAAAGCAGCTGGAAAGCCAAATTTGGAGAAGCTGATGGAACTTGATGTTGAGATGCCAGCCATACTGCTCTCCAACGACAACCCGTTCAAACTGTTCAAGCTGATAAAGAAGAGGAGAACACCCACGTTTGCAAAGGCAGGAGATAAGGCGGAAAGGGAAATTGTTGTGCCTGCAGGACCAACAGACCTTCCTCCCGGTCCAATCATTAGTGATTTAAAATCAGTCGGTATAAAGGCGTCGATTCAGGGCCAGAACATTGTGGTTATGGAGGACTGCAAACTATTGGATGCTGGAGATGTTATAAATGAAAAGGTTGCCAACGTGCTCATGAAGTTGGGAATAAAAGCATCATCCATTGGATTGAAGCTTGTGGGAGCATGGGAGGATGGTGTGGTTTACACTCAGGACGTGCTCGATGTTGATGCTTCAGAGTATGAGAACAATATAATAACCGCTGTGCAGCACGCGTTCAACCTTGCTTACAATGCGGACTATCCAGCAAGAGATGTTGTGGAGCTCAAGCTTGTGGAGGCATACAGCCATGCATTCAACCTTGCTTACAATGCTGAGATATATGAGAAGGATGTGATGGAGCTGTTGCTCCAAAAAGCCCAGATGCATGCTCTTGCTCTGGATGAGGCAACTCAGAAAAAATGATAAGGAGGTAGTTAAAGATGGAGTACATATACGCGGCTCTGCTCCTGCACAAGGCAGGGAAAGAAATAAACGAGGAGAACATTAAGAAGGTGGTGGAGGCAGCAGGAATTCAGGCGGATGAGGCAAAGATAAAGGCACTGGTGTCAGCGCTCGAAGAGGTGAACATAGAGGAGGCAATAAGCAAAGCTCCAACCGTTGCCATGGCAGCTGCTCCAGCTGCAGCTGGAGCTGAAGGTGGAGCGGCAGCAGCTGCAGAGGAGAAGAAGGAAGAGAAGAAGGAGGAAGCAGAGGAGAAGAAGGAAGAGGAAGCGGCAGCAGGTCTCAGCGCGCTCTTCGGATGAAAGCGATGGCAGGGACTTTCAGTCATTTCTTTTTCTACCATTTAGCTTTCAGTATAGAAAGTGGTTAGGGAAGCGTTGTTATTCAAGCAACTCTTTCAGTATGCACACCTCTGGTTTGGGATAGGTTATGTTGCACAGCATTTCCTGGACAACGCCGAGGTTCTCCACCTCAACACCATAATAGCTGAGTGGCGTGTATAACCTTATTTTAAGTGCGGTTGCGTTGGGAGTTCTGTAGGATGATAAGTAAAGCACGGGAGAAAACTCCTGGGCAAGCTGAACAGCTTCACCATACACCCTCTCACATTCCACCGTGCAGTTCTCAGGCATCACAATTTCAAGCACAGCCCTGCCATTTTTAACTATGAAATCCAGCTCTTCCCTGCTCAGCTTCCCCACCTCCGTCGTTTCAGGAAGCTTCAACTTCTTGCCTGAAGAGAAGAAGCCAGAGCTATAGGCGGCCGCAAAAATCGAGAACACAAGCAAAAACGCCACAAAAAGGGAGAAATAATAGCCTCGCTTATCTTTCTCCTCCCTTACTTTGCTTGATTTCTTTTTTCTCGGTCTTGGCTTTGCCACAAAGATCAACCTCCCATGAGCTCCTTCATGGTCTTTATTCGTCTCTTGTACGCATTTATCTGAACGTCTGTTAGCCCGGATTTCCTCAAAATTTTGTCATCCGCATTCATAAAATCAACAGTGTTCCACACACCGTAAGGAAGCAGCGCTTCTCTGTATTTTAATGGCAGGTTCACTATGGTGAGGGGATAAGCTTTCATGCTGTTCACCCAATCCGCGAGGCTATTGCCCTCTGGATAACGCCAGCTGAGCAGCTTTATACCTCTGCACCTCGCATACTTTATGGCGTGTTCTGAAAACTTGGTGTTGGTTGCAACCCACGCTTCCTGAACGTCTATCGAATTTTTCTTTCCATCCCTCCAGCCATCCTTTAAATCTATGAGCCTTGCATGCTGCCTCATAACCACATCCAAGCCAGTAAAGGTTCTTTCCTTGTGATGGTGTTTGCACTCCACCACGATTATTTTCCCATCCTTTTCTGCAAGCACGTCTATCTCGTGCTCGACACACCTTCCCCGCGGCTTGGGCTCGGGACTTCTCTTTACATTGTAGCCCTTCAACCTGAAAAGGGATGCCACATAATATTCAAACTCATAGATATCGGGGTTAAGAAGAGAAATCGCATCTTTGAGGGTGTACACCCTTGCCAAGTATGGGCTGTGCTTTTTCAGCTCTTCTCTAACCATCTTTAGGATTTCCCGGGTGGTGATTCCATTATAAATCCTGCTTCTGACGGCTTTGGCAACCTCTTCCGCAAGCTCTCTCGATGCTCCTGCCCTCATTGCGGTGTGAATTATCTTCTCCTCGTTGAACTCTGCCTTCTCGCCGTTCATCTTGATTACGAAAACCATAAAAATATTTTTCGGATAGGAAAGATTATAAGAGTTTTGTACAGCCCCGTGGTGTAGTGGTAAGCATGGCGGGCTTTGGACCCGCTGACCCAGGTTCGAATGCCGCTGATTTGTTTTCTGTTGCGGCCGAAAATCCTGGCGGGGCTACCACTCCAAAACTTTCATTGAAGGAGGTTGAATGGAATGAAAAAGAGAAAGCTCAAGTTCAAGAGAGAGGATTATGTTGAGCTTGTGAGTGTGATTGTGCTGGCAGTTCTGCTGCTCGTCGTCATTGCAGGATACTACGAACTAATATAAATTGAGATCTGTATAAGAAAATTTAATGCTGCTCATATTGCTTGCGTTGGGTGTAGCCATACTCTGGATGATAGACCTCATGGAAACGCTGATAGTTGTTAGCAGGCTCGATTACACCGCAGAACTAAATCCGGTTGCAAGATTCATGCTGAAAAAAAGCAGAGAGGATTTTATTCTTTTCAAACTTGTAGATCTTGTGGTTGTGCTCACAATCGTTTTCCTCCTGAAATTTGAATCAGAACGGATGGCGACAAGCTTACTCATGAGTTTCTTGGTTATTTATGTGGGGGTTGTGGTGCACAATTTTAAGGTCATAAAGAAAGTTTCTGGACGCAAAAAGCTCAACCAGAAATAATATTTTTTAAAATAGATATTAGACAAAATGGAAACATATAAAAATACCTATATACCTAAATAGAAATGAGTTGAAAACAAATCATGGTGAACTGAATGGAAAAACTCATGAATGTTCTGCTGCACGAGAAGCCGGTAAAGATGATACTGGGTATCAGGAATAATGGTGGCTCCTCCTACACCACCAGAATAGCAAAATATGCTGACTGCACATACTCCCACACCATGAAGATTGTGGATTTTCTGGAAGAGAAGGGGTTGATACAGTCAGAGAAGCAAGGTAGGACGCGCTACATAAAGCTAACGAATATTGGTGAAGAGGTTGCAGACCTTCTGGATGAGCTGGTGAGAATTCTCAGAAAGATTGATGAAAGGAAAGAATAAATTCAAATTTCGTCCAGCGGACTTCTAATTTTCCTGAGCTCTTCCATAGAAACTTTGGTGTATATCTGCGTGGTGTTAAGATTCGCATGACCGAGCAGCTCCTGAATCTTTCTTATGTCAACTCCTCCTTCCAGCAAATGTGTGGCAAAGCTGTGCCTCAATACATGGGGCGTTACATTTTTCGTTATTCCTGCTTTTTCCGCAAGTTTCGATATTATTTTTTGCGCTGCCCTAGAAGTCATCCTCTTTCTTTTATTTTTCCCGGTGAAGATGAAGTCCTCACTCCCTTTATTTTCCATCAGGATGAGCTGCCTCACATCTTCAGCTGCCCTTCTGGACAGTATGAACATCCTGTCTTTTCTCCCTTTACCTGCTCTTACTACGCCCACCATCCTATCCAAGTCCAAGTCCTTAACTCTCAGGTTAAGACATTCGCTTATTCTCAAACCAGAAGAATACAGGAGCTCGACAAGCGCTCTGTGCTTCAAATTTTCAGCAGCATCTATCAACAAGCGCACCTCCTCCTTTGTCAGCACAGTTGGAAGCTTCTTATCCTGCTTCGGCGGCTTTATCTTCACCACATCATCCCTACCCACCACCTCCTCAAAAAAGAAACGTAATGCAGCTATAATGCATACCACACTTCTTGGGCTTAACCCCTCATCCACCATCTTTTTAGATATGTAAGCTTTGACATCTCCCTCACTAATCCTTTTTGGGTCTTTGTTCATGTCTTCCAGAAAATTTCTCACGAGTATTGTGTAACTTGAGATCGTGTTTTCAGTAAAGCCGCGAAGTTTCAGCTCAGCTTCAAGCATCTCAATCCATTTCGAAGTTCGCATAATGTAGGATGTGGTTTTTGGAGAATAAAAACATTATCCAAATCTTTATATAGGAGTTAAAAAATAATCCTTTTTCATGAAGATTCCGCCGATTGAAGAGCTGGATTATTTCACGAAGAGAACCCTCGCCAACGACAAGGGGGAAAAGAAAGGCAGAGTAGTTATGTACAGGGTTAGGGGCGAGGAGGAATTTCATTACATGATGGTCTGTCCTTACTGCGGGAAGGAACAGAAAGGCAAAGCATCATTCAAAAGAAGGCCATACAGAATAGAGTGTGAGGGATGTGGAAAAAAGGTTTTGGTTGAGAGGTTGTTGAAAAAGAAGAAAAAGTGAGCCCCATGGCAAGCGAGCAAAGTTTGATGAGCATACTGCTGCTCGCAAATATAGCGGTGTCAGTAGCATTGGTTTACGTTTCAATGGTCGCGTACAAGGAAGTCAAGCTCAAGGTGTTCAAGGACGCTTTTTTCATCTTCATGATCGCATCTTACATTTGGCTGGCTGCGAACATGACAGTTTACTTGGGCCTCAAAGACCTGTTATTTAATGATTTCGTACTAAAAATATTCATTACATGTTTCACGACATTCCTCATAGTGTTGTCCTTCGGAATTTTCAGGCTTGCCAATGCGATCACAGCCTTGGGGATGGGCACCAAGTCCTGAAAAAATTTTAAAGGTTTTGCCAATATTCTTCTTTATTATATATTTTTCTCGCGCCCGGGTAGCTCAGTTGGTAGAGCGCGAGTCTTGTAGCGTGAATCTCGTAGCCACGTGCTGGAGAACTCGTGGTCGTGGGTTCGAGTCCCACCCCGGGCTCCATTTGTTAGTACTACCTTCCCCGTGAACAAAAATAATATAAAGTGTTTCTGTAAAAAAAAAGAATCATGCTTGAGGGACTTTTCAAAAACTCCATGCTTGCGATAGTGACGCTTGTCAACATAGGTGTTTCTGTAGCCCTAGTCTATGTTTCGCTTGAAGCATACAGAATTTTCAGGCTCAAGATATTCAAGCAGTCCTTCATGATATTCATGTTGGCATCATATATCTTGCTTGCTGGAAGCATGATAATTTACTTCGGGCTTGAATCATGGCTGCAATACAGCATGTTCAAACTCTTCATAATATTTTTCACGACTTTCGGGATACTTCTGGCAGTTGGTATCATGAAAATGATTGAAGCCGCGCAGACCATAGGAATCGGAGTTATGGCTCATCCTGCTGAAACCGAAAAGAAAAAGAAGAAGAAATAAATTTTATATACAACTTCTTTTGAAATTATAAGGTATGGCAAAAGTGATGATTGAAAGGGTTCCCTCAGGCATACCCGGCTTGGATGAACTGATTGATGGAGGATTTCCGAAGGGTAGTGCTGTTCTTGTGGCTGGAGGCACGGGTACAGGTAAAACAACCTTTCTCAGCCAGTTCATCTGGGAGGGTTTGAAGAGAGGGGAAAACTGCCTTTTTGTGACGCTTGAGGAGACGCCGGAAGAGATAAAGGGCGATGCTGCTGTTTTCGGTTGGGATTTTGAAACCTACGAGCAAAACGGACAGCTGCGCATAGAGTACTTCGATCCATTTGAGCTTGGGGATTTGGCAAACCGGCTTTCGGACATGATAAAGATGAACAACTATGCAAGAGTCGCCATAGATTCCACAGCCCTATTTGGACTTTATGTGAATGACCTCTATAAAATAAGAAAGATGCTTTACAAGCTGATAGAGAGTGTAAAGTCAACCGGATCCACGATCCTGCTCTCCACAGAGATTCCGGAGAACTCAAACCAGCTGAGCAGGTTTGGGGTTGAGGAGTTTGTTTGTGATGGCGTGATAGTTCTTTATTATATGGGGATAGGAGAGGGCGTGTTCAGAAACATAGAAGTGAGGAAGATGAGGAGGACCAACCACCGCAACGGAACCTTCCCTCTGGAGATTACCGATGATGGCATGGTGGTGAGAGTCGACACACTTTAAAACAATTTAAAAATTCCCTTTCTTAATACAGGATTGTTTGTCGAGGGTGGTCGATTATGGTGGAGACTTTAAAGGCTGGAGATGTGATGAGCAAGAATTTCGCGATAATGGAGGAAGATGAGAAGCTTTCCAAAGCGATAACTGTGTTTGAGGAAAAGGAGCCGGATGTTATAATGGTTGTGGATAGCCAAGGCAATTATGTTGGCGTGCTTTCTGAAAGGTGGATTTATAGAGCGAGAGTTGATCCTACAAAAACGAAGGTGAAAACACTAGCAAGACACGTGCCTAAAGCTTATGAGGACACACCTCTTGTAGAGGTTGCCAGAAGGATGATTGAAAACTATGTGCAGGCAGTGCCCGTATTTGATAAAGATGAGGATGTTGTTGCGGGTATTGTGGGTGATGTTGACCTCCTTGTCAAGGTTGTTGAGAAGGCGTTCGGTGATGAGAAAGCCATCGATTACTGTACAGCTGACCTGATAACCCTTCTTCCTTCCGACAGCATAGGGAAAGCTCTTGCTGTTTTCAGGGACAACAACATATCCAGAGCTCCTGTTATAGATAGAGGTAAAGTTGTGGGAATAGTCACCATGCACGATATAGTTATAAGGTTTTTGATACCTCGTGAGAGAGCTAAAAGGGGTGAGATGAAGGGTGAGAAAGTCCATCCGCTTTCCGCGCCAGTCAAAAAAATAATGAGCTCTCCTGTCATAAGTGTGGGTGCTGATGCAAAACTCAAAGAGGTTGTTGGTTTGATGAAGAGGCATGATATTTCAAGCGTTGTGATAGCTGACGAGAGCGATAAGGCGGTGGGTATCATAACCAAGAGAGATGTGCTTGAAGCCCTGCTGAAGTATGCAAAACTTCCTGCCGAAGGCAAGTTCGTGGTGCAGTTTGCCGGGGATTATGATAAAGTTGATGCTTTTGAGATGGAACACATCAAAAAGGATGTGGAAAAACTGCTTGACCTTGCCAAGAAAATGTTTGATGAAGCTATGCTTTTCGTGCACTTCAAGCAGATTAAGGCAACAAGGCCTGATGCAAAGCGTTTTCTTATAAAGCTGAGATTGATAACTCCCGGTAAAGTTTACGTTGCGAGATACGAGGGCTTTAATGCCATAGACGTGTTTGAGATCGTGAAGGATAAGCTGGAGAGGGAGATAATATCCGATAAAGAGAGGGAAGTGAACTTAAGAAAGAAGGAAGCTCTCGAATACTTGGAGAAGTATGAATTTTGGATGTGAAGGATGGTGGAACTTCACGAACATGAGAAGGGTCTGCTTGTAATCGATATTTTTGCCTGTGGTGACCTTTCTTATTATTGCTTTGGGTGGAATCACGGTTTACTTTGCTCCCTCCGGACCGGGAAGCAAGTACTGAAGTTTTTTAGGGATGGAGGAAACACCAGTGGAGTGTGCTCCACACCTACATAGGGCTTGTTTTGCGATACTTGTTGTGGTGTATTTGTGGGTTAACAGGAAGATGCCTGCCTGTCTGATAAAATGAACTCAACAAACTTGCTTATGTGGCTGTTCTTGTGGAATACTTCCTTGTATTTTCTCCATTCTTCATCATTCAGCTCAGCCAAGGTTTTCTTTGGGAACATAGGACTTATAAACACGTTCATTAAAGGACTCCATCCTCTATCATTGTTCCCTCTTACATTTTCAGCTAACATGCCTTGCTCCACACTTGTGAAAAAATGCGTCTTGTTGTTCTCATCAAGATATCCCAATGCGTACTTGAAATAGCATTTCTTGTCCTTTTCCACAAGCTTGATGATTCTCTCGATGCCAATAGTTTGCAGTACAAGATTAACCATTGAGCCGGGAAACCCATTTAGTTCGTTTATGTAAAAACCCCTATCCTCCACCACGATGTTTCTTTCTCCTGTTATCTTATGTGCCAACCATAGCTTATTTTTACAAACATCCACAACATCCAGATCCCTTGATTCTGGAATTTGTAAATTGACCCATTTTACTTCAGCAATTCCTTCCAAAGCTCTGCTCAGTTCTTTAAACTTGTTCCTATTGGTGGTGATTATTTTTAGTTGGGTCATACCAAACACACATTAAGTTTTGATACATAAATTAAATTGCGATCCATCTCTAGGTATCTTTGGTTAGTAGAAGGGCTATGTACGAATTGAACTGATATTCAAATAGGCTCTAACAAAAGGAAATACAAACGGAACCAGGAAACTCAATATCATTAGAAATGGGCTGAGAGGCGTCCTATAGAGTTCTATTTGAAAACCTGTGAGCTCTCCAGCCTGTTGAAGAACAGTTTCTATCTGTCGAGTCTGTTGTTCAACATACCAAAATGATAAAACAAATTGAACAAATATTAAAGACGCCATTAAAATCCCGATAATTAACCACCCTCGTTTATCTAGCTGTAATTTTCTGGAAAAGTATAGAGTATAGATCCTACCAAGGATATATCCTATTATTGCCAGGATTAAATAAACGGCGAAAGCAGAGGAAGTATAACCGAATACTGAGGGGATTATATAAGCAAGAGATAGATGAATTAATAATGCATTAAAAATAACTGCTCCACCAACAACCAAATATTTTTTCATGATGAACAATTCATCACGCAAGTACATAAAATTATAGGAATTAACCCCGAGCTTATTCTTTATTCGCTTCATTCGCTCGCATACTCATTACCCAATATTTCCAAAATTTCCTTAAGGGATGAGATGTTATAATCTGCTTTATCGCATTTCTGTCCTTCTCTGCTGATGAAAGCTGTTTTTATTCCCAATTTTCTTGCAAGAATTATATCTCCATCCACTTCATCCCCAACCATGAGAACCTCTGAAGGCCTTAATTTCCATATATTGAGGATTTTCAACCATCCATTTGGATGTGGTTTAGCTCTTCCTATCTCTTTTCCAGTAAATATTGGATCAAATTCGTCAAGATGGAGATAGTTAAACATGAATATTGGTGTGGTAGTGAGAATTGCTTTGTGAACATTCAGGCCTTTAATGAACTTTACGTTTGGGTAAAGACGGAACACGTCCCGCTTCTTCACATAATTTACTATCTTGACTAGAATGTCCTTATCTGGAATAAAACCCAGAAGTTCAAGAACCTTGCGATAAAAACCCTCGTAGGAATTTATATGGCCCTTCGGATATTCCACAAAAAAATACAAATTTGTAAGTTGTCTGATATTCTTGAGGGTATACATCGTATCCATTTTTCCTTAGAAAAGCGCAAAACTTTTCAGGATCTACAGATTTTGGTTTGTAAGCAAGCGTGCCGTAGAGATCAAATATTATACCTTTTATCATTAATATTCCTGGGTTTTTGAGACATTTATAGTTAAATGCGGGTGTGTTTGAAAATCCTTTTTTATTTTTCGGTAAGGTCATCAAAATATCATGAGTAATCGCGGGAACACCAAGTTTATAAAAGATCTCGAATAACTGTGATTATGGATCTCAAACAATTTCAAAACGAAGTTAAAGAATTATTTGATAAAATTTCTGAAAAAAGGAACTTCAAAAATGCAAAAGAAGGTGAGGTTATGGAAAAGAAGATAATGTTTGATTATGATTACGAAAACGATAGTTTGTATATTTACATGAGTGATAAAAAAGCAAAAGAGAGCTTTGAGCTTGATAAGAATCCGCTTGGCAACTTCCTTCTCGGTTTTTTCAAGGAATTTTATTGGTTGCTTGTCCAAAAGTACTTCAAACATCCTCTACACCGAGTTTTTTGAGAACGCTGTCCAACGTGATTAATTTTCCTTCCTTTTCGTGTTTTATGCTCTCATTAACCAGCTTGTGCTCTTCCTCTGTCAAGAAAATATCCAAGTCCATGAGCTGTTTTTTCATAATCTTCAGCTCTTTCTTTATTTCCGAAAGTTCCTTTAAAATTCTTTTTTCAATTTCAGCCTCCATATTTTTTAATTCATCTTGGAATTTAAAAACGTATTGGACTAACAGGTAAAAATCACTTAAGCAAGGCTACCGTTGTTTGTGCCTAAGCTGGAGGTTGTGTGTGCATGATACTTTAAAAAGGTTTGAGATGAAATAAGTTTAGGTTAGGTGATTGTATTATGCCCATAGAAATAAACCCAAAGGTATTGAGAGGTAAACCTGTAATTAAAGGCACCAGGATTCCAGTTCATTTGGTGCTACAGCTACTTGCAGAAGGTATGAGTGTGAAGGATATTTTGAAGGAATATCCTGAGCTGACGGAAGAGGATATAAGGGATGCTATAAGGTACGCGTCCAAAGTTATGAGTAGAGAGGAGCTTTATGAAATTGCTCTTGGATGACAATGTTCCTTTAAGTGTGAAAAGCTGGTTTGAAACGAAAGGATATGAAGTAGTAAAAGCTTACGAAGTTGGCTTGAAAGGAGCCTCTGATGACAAACTGTATAGATTCGCATTAAAAAATAACTACAAATTAATTACGCTTGATCTTGATTTTGGAGTTCTGTATTTCAAATACAGAAAAGGCACCATTATAATCCTAAGACCGAAAAAGTTAACGCCTCAAGGGATAATAAGCTTGCTCGAAAAATCGTTTGATAAGCTAAAAGACAAAGAAGGTTTAATAATTGTTAGACCAGATAAGATCAGAATAAGGAAATTATAGGTTTTTAATTTGGCTAATATTTCCCTTCTACAGTTAGTAGTTTGTACTAACATTAGATCGATTTCTAACATGCGGTGTGTGGCATGTGGCAACTAGGTGTCCTTACTTTGTCAGTAATTTTGTAGAGGCATTATACAAAGTTGTATGTTTTGTGTTTCGGCAAGCCAATACGAGATAGTTTAAAAAGGTTTGAAAAGGAAGTAAAATTCATGGCAAAGTTCATGGTCCTTTGTGTTCCGCCGCATGCGATAGAGTATTTAAACAACAAGAATGAAACAATAGAAAGGAACGACATAACGGTAAGATGGATAGGCAATGCTGAAAATGATGAAGAAGCATGGAAAAGGTTTGTGGAGCAAGATGTTGAATTTATAGAATTTGTTAAAGAAAGTGGTTATGGGTTTGAGGTTTTGAAAGTAGGATGAATAACGCTTCTTGTTTTATTCGAGTAATCTTTTAAGGTGTTCTTTGTTCGCTTTTGTAAGTGGGATCACAACATTTAATTCCAGATTTCTATCTGTTTTTTCGATTGCTTCCCTTAGATTTTCTGCTTCGATAATTTCAGAGAACTTTATAACGTTTTCACTATCCCAAACGCAGTATAAAACACCATATTTCATCATGAATAGATCAAGAGGAGTGATATTTATAAGATTTCTATTAGCTTTACTTAATTATGAACAAGCCAAACTATTTTTTAATATCAGTGTCAAATAGAGAAAACCTAGAACTATGTAAAAAATTCGCTCTGGCAGGGTTCACAAATAGTATTAATGGCGCATGGGCATATGTAGAAATAAACGAAGGGGATTTTGTTTCATTTCTTTATGGCGCAAGAGCGCATAATCTTTATAGGGTTAAGAAAAAAGAAGCAATACGAGACGCTAAAGATCTCCCACCATGGAAACCGATAACATTTAAACCATCAAATAGAACATACTGGTTTCCTTTTAGATTGTATCTTGAACCAGTAAGGCAGTTTGAAGAGCTCCTCATAAGAAACGAATTTGCTTATGTAGCTGAAAATTTGCTTTTGCGTGGAGGTTATAGGAAAACACATTTTCAAGCAGATCAAACCACGCTTCAATATGTTTCTCAAGTAGGTAGGACCATTAAAGAAAATGTAGAGACTTTGGAAATGCCGAAATACGAAACTTTTAAACCAAAATTCTGTTTAAGGAGAGAAAATGAAAATCCACCTGAAGTATTTTCATTTAAGGAAGTTATTCTTCAAGCACTAATAAAGAAATACTTATCAAAAAATTCTAATTTGGAAAATCTTATGGATGTTTGTGGAATAAAGGAATTGGATATAAACAACCTTGAAGTCTTAAGTGAAAAAGCACTGCCAGAAGGACATGTAGATATATTGATCAAAGAAGCAGTACCTATAGGAGTTTCAAGGAAAATTGTGATAGAAGTCAAACTTGGAAAAGCTTCAGAAAATGATTTCAAACAACTAAAGTATTATGTTTCTGAGCTAGGTAATGAGTGTTTAAAAGGAGTTTTGATTGCACGAGATTTCACGAAGCGCGCACTTGAGAAGCTTGGGAAGGAAATGGTAGCATTAAGATATGATATAGATTGGAAAACTGACGTCATGAGTTTTGAAGAGTTAGGCAAAAAGTTGAACATTCAGGAACATACATTATAGACTTACCACAAACTAAAAGGATCTTTCTTTCTAGATCTTGAAGAAGAGCCGAAAAGATCAACGGTAAATGGGTCTTTTGCGCTAGATTTCTTCTGTCGTTTCTTATTTTGAGATATTTTTCGTCTATCCTCTGCAGTTTTCTTCATATGGCATAGGGGACATAGAAGTTGAAGATTGGATAATGTTGTTTTGCCTCCCAGTGCGACGGGTTTCTTATGATCTATGTGATAATTATGAGGGTCTAATTTCTTCTTACATCTAGCACATTTCCCTTTTTGTTTTTCCCATAACTTATTTCTGTAATCCTTATAGATGTATCCTCGTTTATTTTTCTTTTCTTCTTGAGAAGGAAATAAACTTAAATCAAAATCAAACGGATTTTTCTTTTTTCTGGATTTTTTTGGAGAACCGAAAATATCATCAAACATGATATTTATTAGATTTCAAAATATATAAAATTGTAAAATTTGGAAGAGAATTCACGATATTTCCTGTCAATTCTTCCCACTTTCATTTCATATTTTTAGGAAAATATTTTTTATTTTATATTATACAAAATATTCTTTTCTCTACACTTTCCATCCATACCCTTCAGTTCGCATAATGAACCTTATGCGAACTTGTTTTGCGTATATCGATTTTTGATATATTATATAGTATTGTTGTATATTGTATACTTTTTTAGAAAAGAATAGAACTCCGGGAATGGTGAAGCTAGGTCGATTATGTCTCCCGTAATATAGGTAAAAGGCCAAAATATAATAAAAAAGTGTGAGGGTTTTTCAGAACATTTTGGAGAATAAATGGGAAATTAGTCCCAACTACACACAACACCTCATGCACTTTTTTAGAGAATATGAAAATCTTCTATGATTTTTTGCTCATAATATAGGTTCCCGGCACTCAAATAACATAATTTTGGAAGTATGGTACTTTTTAGGGCTAATAAAGGGGATCAAAAATCCGTCCGAAACTCTCAGGAAAATGGGAAATTCTTCCATATTATTGAATTATATTCTACAAAAAATAAATCAAATAAATTAATTTCAAAAAAATATTTTTAAATAAATCATGTGTTAAAAATATAATAAAAAATAAAAACTTGAAAAAATATATTATATAACTTTTTTTATGTATGCTGATTTTTTGCATGCCAAAATTTTTAAATCCTGATAGCATATCATATCAATATCTCAATATATTTTGATTTCTTGAAAATATAAATTTCAGTAAAATTTGTGAAAATTTTGTCAGAATATGAGAGTTAAATGTAATAAATGGGAAATAGTTCCTCGAAATAATTCCAAAAATTGCGCTGTTTGTGAGAGAAAACGCATGCTGGAAAAGAATATGGGATCATAACACAAAGTAAGCCATGACTCCACTAAGGTGGGCCAAAAATGAGAAATGTATTCAAATGAAAGAATAGAACAAAAAACGACAAGCTGACCCAAATAAAAGAAACAGTAATATCCTAAATGTGAGAGTTAAGACAACACATCAGCCAACTTTTTATTGTTAAAGTTCGATAAAATCATCATGGCTAAAAAGAAAGTGCTGGTTTTGTGTGTGGATCGGGATGATGATCTGGGTGTAAAGGCGAATGTGAGAGCTCCGATAATAGGTAAGAACGAGGTTTTGAAAGCCACCCAAATGTTAGGGTTAGCAGATCCTTCCGATTCTGATGTGAATGCGATGTTCAGAGCGGTGCAAATTTATGATGAGTTAAGAAGAAAGGGTGAGAAGGTTGAGGTTGCAGTTATAACTGGAAGTGAGAGTATGGGAATAGAATCCGATAGAAAAATAAGCGATCAGCTAGATAGAGTGCTGAAAAGGTTTGATGCTGATGAGATAGTTTTCGTTTCGGATGGGGCAAGCGATGAACAAGTTATACCTCTCATAAGTAGGAAGGTGCCAAATGTTTATGTTGAGAGAATAGTGGTCAATCAGGCTGTTAAGTTAGAAAGCACCTATTTTGTGATTTACAATTTCATAAAGAACATGATAAATAATCCACGCTACTCCCGCCTTTTCTTAGGAGTGCCCGCTATAGCCCTGATATTTTACGCTTTTTTCGGTTCGGCAGCCATCCGTCTTATAATCGGGTTCATAGGAATATACCTGTTCCTCAAGGGTTTTCAGCTTGAAGACACTGTATTTCGTGTTTTTCACTCTCTTTCAGAATCAGCTTCCAAAATGCGCTTCTCCCTGTTCCTTTACCTAACATCCATCACGTTTTTCATTGCCGGATTGATAATAGGTGCTTCCAAAGTCACGGCGGTAAAGCCAGAGGGTATATTAAATACAGTGGTGCTGTTCGTCAATACCTCAGTATACGCTTTCGGAATAAGCGCCATGGCATGGTGTGTGGGTGCATATCTGGACAAGAAAATAAAAAATGTCCGCAGCTTGCTTGGGGTTGAACTAATGATAGTTGCCTTCGCATTCCTAACTGATGTCACCACAAACCTCATACTTGTAAACGAGTTGACCTTAACCAACCTGGCAAAAGCTCTCGTGATAGTGGGCCTCATGTTACTGCTGGCGGTGATGATCAACTCGTTCGGAAAAAGAAGAAGGAAAAATGCGATTATCTAAAAACGAACCACCAGTTCCTATTTCAAAAAATTTTGTTTATTTTTTCGAAGTTTCAAGTACGAAATTAGCACAACTATTTTGTGTAAACTAATGGTTTGTCTCCAACCACCACGCTGTGCTCTGCCTGAGTAACTATGCTTCCCTCCACATCCTTAAGAACGCGGTAATCGTATAGAGCGTTGCTGTTCACCAGCTCTCTAAGGGCAAGAACTACGGAGGGTTTCTTCTCCTCAAACATCCATCTAAGAGAGAAAGGCAAGCCCTTCCTCCCCTCTCCAAACTCAAGGATTTTTCTTGCCACATCACCCCTGCATCTCACTTTCTTCAAAAACGCGAAGATTTTTGCTTCTCCTCCCTCCTTAACCTTGCCAGAACCATTGGTAACGAAGGGCTCAACTGCAAACACATCCCCCTCCTTCAGCTCGTAAGGAATATCGTACTCAACATTCGGGATAGAGACATTTCCGTGGAGCACATACCTCTCAAGCTTGTGTCCTGTGAGGTTAACCACCGGCTTAAAGCCATGACTCTCTATAACCTCCTGTATCGTTCTGCTTATCTCAACCACCTTCCTTTCAGGGGTGAAAAGCTTCAACGCCTCCTCCAGCGCTTCTTCCGCAGCTTTGACCATGTCATTATACCTGTTGCTTAGGTCTATTGTTATTGCGCTATCCGCAATATATCCATCAACATGCACTCCAACATCCACCTTAACAACTGCATCTTCATGTATCGTTCTACCATCCATAATATCTGCGGTATCATGAGCTGCAGCATTATCGATCGAGAGATTGACAGGAAAGGCCAGCTCACACCCTTTGCTCTTTATGAACTCCTCGAGCTCGGTAACCACATCAAACACACTTGCTTCTGGTTTAACCAGTTTTTTCGATAACTCGAGAGTTTCTCTTGCCACGTTTCCAGCCCTAATGTACTTTCCAATCGCTTCTTCCGAAATCATACACAAATTGTCGAACGAAAAAATTGAAATAAATTGTTTCTTACGTCACTCTCATGAAAAAATGGCTTGTTTTAATTCTTTTGTTGTTCGCGGTTTTCCCAAAACAAGCCCACCAGCTAAAAATAACTGAAGTTATGTTTGACCCCGCGGGTGATGACCACTATTCTGAATATATTGAGCTTTTCAATGATGAAAACACAAGCGTTAACATATCCTCCCACTTACTATGCAATTATTCCCTCATTCCAGGATATATCTCAAAAGATGCCAACAACACCATAACCACAAACACAACTCTTCTTCCACCTTACACCTATGCTCTTGTTGTTGATGGCGGCTCTGGCTCTGACGTTCTTGAAAAGTTCAACACAAACAACACAACATACATTTTCCACACAAACACAAGTTATATCTGCGGAAAAGGTCTGAACAATGATGGCATGAACATAACCCTCTCGCTCGCTAACGGAAGCGTTGTTGATTCCGTGAATTACACAGCTGAGATGGATGTGGAGGGTTATTCCATCCAGCTCTGCAATGGCAGCTGGATTGTCGCTTTACCAACTCCTCTAGCTGAAAACGCGTGCAACAGGAGTGAAAATTCAAGCATGATAGCGCTTGAATTAAAAATAGAGAACATTTCCTGCTTCATCTGCAACGAATCCGAAACAATAAACTACAGGATATGCGCGTATCCCAACACCTCAACGTTTGGAAGGGATATGAACATAACGGTGCTTTATTGGATCTCAGACCTTTATGGAAGAGAGGTTAAGAAAGCGTACAGCACAACGCTGAAAGCTAAAGCCACATATTCAAAAATCTGCACCTCCGAGCGCAGCTGGACACCCCCGGGTATTGAGGGTGAGGTGTTTTTTGTGGAAGCGATGATGGTGAACACGACATCCAACACCACCATCCTGCCAGACAACAAGTCATCATTAATGCTGATAGTCAGAAGGAAAGATGCAAAGATGAATGGAGATGTGGATATGCCGTCATTTGTTAAAATTGAAAGTGTGAGCAGAACTGAGCTTAATTTTGGTGACGTTGTGCGAGTCAAACTAAGAGCCAATAGAGGAGATAACGATAAGAGGACAATATACGTTTACGTGAAGAATCCAGAAAACGGGAGGTATGCGTCCGAAAAACTATCGGTGCAGTTAATGGAGAAAAACGCGGAGTATGTGGTGGTTGTGCCCGTACAGCTCAAACCGAATTGTGACGGCAGGTTGAAAGGTGGAAAATACATCTTGTGGGCTGATGCTTCGTGGGGTGATGCAGATATTGCAGAACTCACGATTAAGGACGGTGCTGCAAGCTCATGTAGAAAGATCGTGAGGTCTTCATGCCAGTGCCAGACGCAAGGAGCCCAACCCATAACTCGTGAGAAGAAGAGGAAAGTGTCGTGTGCATTCGTTGAGGTTGAAAACGTCACCACACCACAAATTGCGTTGAGCAACTCCAATATCAGCACGTTTCTTGTGCTTCACAACAAAATGAACCGTAGCATAAATCTTTCAGCATACTCCTACATAATATGCGGGGGAAAGCTCGCGACCGAAGGTGGGTGGAAAGGTAACGAAATAGATGTGGTGGTGGAGAACCAAAGCGTTGTGAACATTACCCTTATGAATGTTGTCAAAGAAGTTGATGAGATCAGGCCGTGTACTTTGAAAGTGAAGTTGTGGTACCACGACAAGAACTGTGTGTTGGAAAAACCCGTGTTTCTGCTGAACTTCTCCGCAAAACAACCGGCGAGTTCGCATAAATATGTGAGAGAAATTAAAGAAAATTATGTAAACAGTTCATCCCTCAGTTCGCATAATCGTATGAGCTCTGCGCTGATTTACGATACAACACCTCTCGGAAAGGTCAGAAGGGTTATGAGAAGCGTTCTGCTCAAAATGCTCCAAATTTTATGATTTCTTCGTGAACTGGAAAAGCCCTGTCTGTTTCGTGCCCGAAAGTATCATGTCTTCCGTGTAGCCCAGCACACCCAGCACGCGCATCGCAGCGGGAAGAACCTGGTGGTGGATGTAATATTCCGGATCATAACTCTCCGCAAAAACAGATAGCTCGGCCCTATCAGATATGCTACCGCTCCCTCTCGTTATTATGTATTTTATCGTCTCTCCCGGTTTTATCTCAAGCCCTCTGGCAACTGCTTTTTTTGCAGCAGCCACATGCGGACCAATTTGCTCGTAAGAATCGAGCCCCCTGGTTATGGTTGTGTAGATGCACAGCTCTTCCTTATCCACCTCACCTTTCTTCAATCTTTCTATGACACTCTTAACATATTCTACTGCCTTCTCCACTTCCCCGTTCAAAACATAATAGAGGGTTTTTTCCTGCGTCTCTCTGGCAAGCTTCGACCAGTCACGCCTCACCCTTTCAAAACCCCTTATCACCATGTTGCCCTCATAATCAATTAAAGCGTACCTTTTCTTTGCTCCACCCTCCCCGCTCTTCCTTTTGACGAACAACCCCCTTTTGTAAAGCCCTTCAAACTCCAGCTCCATTATGCCGGGAAGCTTCGAGTTAACCTCGTTTAAAAATTGCATAACATCCTCCTTGCTCTTTTCACCCACCTTCAGGAATATGGAATCCGTATCGCCATATATCACCTCAAATCCGTGCTGTTTTGCCATTTCAGCAATCATCGTTATGTAATGCCTGCCAAAGGCGGTGACGGATTCGGCACACCTCTTGTCATAAAAGCGTGAGCCCACAAAGGCCAGATACCCGTAGAAAGCGTTGGCAACGGTTTTCATTGCCTGCTGCCGTGAGTCGAGCACCTTTTTGAGAAGCTCATCCTTCGTCTCCTTCATCTTCTTCTTTATCTCCGTCCTCTTCTCTATCAACTCCTGCAGTATGGCGGGTATGAATCCTCTCTTCTTCTTGCAGAACCAGTACGGTTTGTTGGGAACACGATACGCCTCCTCCGCCTTACAGCAGGAACAGTTTATGGTGTAGGGGTCTATGTTGTGAGTTATTATTATGGATGGATACAGAGATCGGAAGTCAAACACAGCTATGTTCTCATGTAAGCCGGGCTTTGGCTCTATGACTATGGCTCCTTCATAGCTCTCCTCCTGCCTCCTTATATCCATCTCTTCCACGGTGGGTTTGTTTGGAACAACATAATTCATCTTGTAGGCTTTTCTTATCGCAAAGTTCTCGACCAGCTGGCTGTAGCTTGCTCTGGCAACTTCAAAAGGAGTCATGTAGGTTAATGAAGCAAGAGAAAACACGTTTGGGAGCAGCGCTTTCGCCAGTTTCATGGTGAGCTCCACATCCCTATAATTGTAATCCACAATCTTTTCCAGATTCGTCTTTGTTTTCCAGCTGTGCTCTATCTCCTCCCATGTGATTTCATACTTACCCTCTCCCAGAATCTCCTGACACACCGCTTCCAGGGTAAAAACTTCCGTGTTCAAGCTTGATGCCATGATGGTGGAAACGAACGGATACAGGTCTATATGCACCACACCCTCTATCTCTGCCTGACTCGTTCTACCCCTTCTTTTAAATCGCAAAAAAGTGTTTTTGCCAAATTTAAGATCTACATTTAGTTTGGATGCTCTTTCCTTTATTAACTTCAGATCAAAAGCATCTCCGTTATAAGTTATTAGGAAGTGTGGTTTTTCCTCCTTCAGCGTTCTTGCAAACCACTCTATTATCCCTCTCTCCCCGCTCACCCTTTCCACGAACTCCCTTCCATCCACATCAATGCCTGTGGCTATTCTGGCTCTACCATCATTGAAATACATCCCCGCCATGATTAACTTCATCTCATTCTTTTCCATCACACTCTCAACATCAAAACTCGCCATGCTGAAGATTTCGTCAGCCCTGTAAAGCCGCTTCATGTTATTTAGTTTGATGGCGAGATCACATGGATAATCATCGTAACTTATGGTATTGCCTTCCACCTCATACCAGTCCATCGGCTCAATTCCGCGGTCTATCATGTACCTTCTATGGAAAAGAATGTCGAACTCTCTTATCGTTTCAACCCCATTAAGCATGGCAACTACTTCTCTAAGCTTCGGGACATGAGATGGGAGGAAGCACACGATCTTTAGCACTGTTCTTTCCTCAACCCCCACAATTTTTGTTGTGGTCTCCACTCTTTTTGGTCTGATGACTCCTTCAGAATCCGGCAATTTCGTGTTCAAGATTTTCTCTGCCAGTTCATCAAGATTTGTGGTTCCCGCAGGGATAGCATAGAAATAGGGCTCGAACGTGTCGTCAAGCACAACAACCTTCCTTTTCTTTTCATCGCTCATCAACATCCTTATGACTGGTTTATCGTCCTCCACCACGTAATCCACATGGAGAAGTTGAGCAAGGAGCTTTTCCATGTTAAGGATTTGCACGGAGAACATTTTAAACTTTATAAAATTAATTCAAGGTATTTATCTTCCATGAAAAAGCTAGCTGGTATTTATGACCGGTTTCTGGAAAAACCACATCTCATGCTAGTGTCATCCCTGATTTTGCTGGCGGTGTTTGCCTCCGTTCTTGTTTACAACTACACGAGAACTGGTGAGATATTTCAGAAGGGACTTGATTTCTCTGGCGGGACTCAAATAGTTGTTATAATGAATAGCGATTTTGATCTCAATGAACTAACCGGCATCATCCAAGAGAAATTTGGCAACGATGTTGTTGTTAAAAAAGCCAAAAGCTCAGACCAGTACCTTCTTATAGTGGAATCTCAGCAGGAAATAGAGAAAGAGGAATTGTTATCCCTTCTAACCGAAAAAGGTTATGAATATGAAGGAGCTTCCATCTACACAGTTGGTGCTGCGGTTAGTGCCGCTTTCTGGAAGCAAGCTATCAAAGCTTTCATCATAGCTTTTGTAGGGATGGCTATAGTGGTGTTCATAACCTTCAGGGTGGCTGTGCCTTCCATAGCAATAATTCTGGCTGCTGTTTCGGACATGGTTACTGCTGTAGCGCTCATGGATGTTTTCGGAATAAAAATGACTCTTGCGACATTTTCAGCACTGCTCATCCTTTTGGGTTATTCTGTTGATACGGACATACTGCTTTCAACACGAGTTTTGAAAAGGGGAGAAGGCAACATTAACGAAAGGATAAAGAGTTCTGTGAAAACAGGGCTGACCATGACCACAACCTCCATACTGGCAATGCTGATACTCAATTTGTTAACACCATCAGAAACATTAAAGCAGCTCTCTGCAGTCATAATCTTCGGATTATGCGCGGACATACCATTCACATGGATACAAAACGTTTCCTTGCTAAAACTCTACATGGAGAGGGGTAAAAAATGAACACAAAGATATTGAAGGAACCCAGAATAATTGCTTTGGCTTTGCTGGTAGTACTGGCTATAATCGCGCTCTCGCCCTCCTATTATGTGGGAGAGGATGGCAAAGCTCACATAAAAACAAGGCTTCAGTTTGGGCTTGACATACAGGGAGGGGTACGCGCATTAATTTATGTGGAGGACCAGAGTGATGAAGCGATAACCAAGACAATCAGCGTCCTTCAAACAAGACTTAATGCTTATGGTTTAAAGCAGGTAAGCATACGGCCTGTTGTGATAGAGGGTAATAAATACATACAAATCGAGATGTCGGGCTATGATGAAGAAACGCTGCACGAATTGATAGAAAGTCAGGGCAGGTTTGAAGCAAGAATTCCAAGAATTGTCGAGCTGAAGGACGGAAGTGGAACATTCCTTTTTGATGGGAAAAAGTACGAGGTTGTTGTTCTTAACTCCACCACCGGTCTGATTAAAGTTGAAGGCAACGGAATCGATGTGAGTTTGACCCCCAACCAGACATTAGTGGTTGAAAATGTGACGTGGATTTATGAAAATTACACCACAAACACGGTTGTGCTCTCTGCAGTCGTCTATACTGGCACGGACATTAAACATGTTTTCAGAGATGTTGATCATGCAAGAGTCGCGCCTGAAGCGAATGGATACAGGTTCGTTTTCGCCATAACCACCACACCCGAATCCGCGAAGAGATTTGCGAAGGTTACCAAAGACATGAATGAGGTTTTCAGGGGTGGCGAGTGCTATCTTGATCAGAAGCTCAATCTCTACATGGATAACGTGCTTCTTGACTCTCTGAATATAGTATGCAGTCTGAAAGGAGAAGAGCTGACCATGCCGTCCATAAGAGGATGGGCGAAAACAAAGGAAGAAGCAATAAAAAATATGAAGAAACTTCAATCCATTCTGGAGAGCGGAGCATTACCCAGCAAAATAGAGATAGTTAGACTTGATAGCATTTCCCCAGCTTTGGGAGAGCAGTTTATGAGAGCCGCTCTCATTTCAATGTTGCTCGCGATAATTGGTGTGGGTGTGATAGTTCTTCTTCGCTATAGAAACGTGCTGATAGCGGGAGGTATAACCCTAACTCTTCTCGCTGAGCTCATCATAATTTTGGGGTTTGCGGCAGCAATAGGATGGAACATAGATCTTGCGTCCATAGCAGGTATTCTTGCAATAATCGGCAGTGGTGTTGACCACCAGATCATCATAACGGACGAAAGTATTCAGGATAGAAAGAAAAGGAAGGTGGAATTAAGCTTGAAACAACGCTTGAAAAGGGCACTAACCATAATTTTAACTGCCGCAGCAACATTAACAGCAGCCATGTTCCCTCTCTTAACCATGTCAGGAATCTCTTTAATGAAAGGTTTTGCAGTCACAACTCTTGCCGGCGTCTGGATAGGTGTTCTCTTCACGAGACCTGCGTATTCAAAACTCTTAGAATACATAATAAAATAAAGCGATTATTCTTTCGGGAGAATGGAAGAGAGGTCTATTCTGTACTTGCCCGGCGCAACTCTTATGACGATGGGGCGCTGATTGAAAAGATTGACCACATCTATCAAATATTTTCCCGGCTTAATCACTCTTATCGACTCAACATCAAGAACCACAACATCATCTTTTGATTTCTCCCCGTATTCCTGCGCTATTATCGCCCTTATGTCTTTCTCTATCTCCTCTATCTCCTCACTGCTCAAATCCTTCATCAAATCTTCGCTCTTCTGCAAATTTTCATAACTCACATAGAGAAAGAAGCGACAGCCACAGACATCACAACCATCAAGTAAATAGTCCGCATCATCCGGATGTATCTTCCCGCACTTTACACATTTGTGGGGCATGATATCACATGTACAAGTAGATTTCTTCAGGAGTTTTCTCCATCTTTTTGATCAAGCTGGCTGGACCTATTATGGTTATGCCCCTCTCCTTACCTGTAAGAGCCTTCTTTATCTTTTCAAGCGTTAGGAATATCTTGCTTCCCTTGCCTTTTTTCTCTTCCTTTTTCACATCTATGGTTGAAATCTCTATTCCCTTAAAACGCAAATCAATGTTTTCCATGGTTTTTGCGATTATCTCGCTCTCTTCTTCCGGGCTAATCTTTGCATCGATTAAAACTATGGATCCCTTCTTTAACTCGTTGAAAACCGCATCCATATCCCTTCTCATTTCCTCGTAAGGCACAAGCTTTATGCTTATTTTCTTGCTCATTTCACCCCCTCACTCCACCATGTCAAATAACGCCTCATAAAACTTGTCCATGTTATGCCCGTATTTTGCGCTTATTCCTATGACCTTCGCGTTTGGAAACGCTTCTCTTATCCTGGTAACGTTGGCCTTCTTCAAATCTATCTTGTTTGCAACAATCAAAAACGGTATCTTTCTTGCTTCGAGATTGCCCAGTATGGTTATGTTCACCTGATCCACTGGATTCTTTGTGGCATCGAGCACGACCAGCACAGCATCCACATTATCCAGCCACTTTATCGCCTCTATAACCCCTCTCGTTGCCTCTCTTGCGCGTACCCTCGCCTCTTTCTTGGAAAGACCTTTCCTCACAAAATCCTCGTAATCTATCTTTGTTGCTATGCCCGGTGTATCCACTATGGTCAAATCAAGCGTTTTTCCATCCCCGCTCTGTATCACGATCTTTTCCTTCATCTGAACTCTTCTTGTCTCATGAGGAATATGGGAAACGCTTCCCAGCTCTTCTCCAATCCAGTCAAGACAGATTCTGTTCGCAAGAGTTGTCTTACCACCATTGGGAGGACCATAAATACCAAGACGGATTTGTTTTTTCTTCTTGAAAAGTCGGTTGATGAACTTCAGAAACCTTCGGATAGGCATGTTGATATATTGGCATAGAAGCCTTTTAAATGTTTTATAAAAAGGGCATGATAAAGTCCTTCAGACCATTTGAATTAGCATTCTTTCCCGGATTTACATACTCAATTCCTCTTTCTTTAGCATAGAGTTCGAGCCCTTTATCACTCAATGCAATCCCTGCGCCACCATTGTTTTGCTCAATTTTAATCAAGCCCTGACGCCCTAGCTCCCCGATTATATCCGGGCAGAGACCTCCAGAAATTCCGAGATTTTCTCGCATTTCACGATACAGGTTTGAAGCGGAAATGAATTTCTCTTCGTTTTTTCCATTGCTATTTCCGTCAGAATAAGTACGATCCCCTATCAACAACAGCGCAGCTAAGTACAACCCTCCCAAACCACCATACCGGGATTGGTCCTCTTCATCCATTCCTATCACAACGGGCCCGGACAGCAGTCCATATCCGGATATTCTGAAGTAAATTATAGTCACTCAAATTTAAAAAATTGAAAAAGAAGGAGAAAGAGATTACATATTCCTCTTCCTGAGTTCTATCATCTTGTTTATCCTCTTAACTTCCTTCCAGTTGCCCTTAAAGATCATCTGTTTTTTCATCTCAAGCAGGGTCTGCAGGTCAAATTCCATTGACATGCCTACTCACCACTACAAGATTCCTGTTTTACCCCCCTTACCGGGATGTGGAGAAAATCACGCGCTTACTGGCACGAGCACCGTCTCCTTTTATATTGCCTGCTAAAATATATAAAGGTTTTGTGAAGTGTCACGAGTTTTGGATGTATAAAGATGTTATTCTGGCGAAATGTTTCTGTGGTTTCATGAAGATATATCGATAATAATATATTTCGAATAAAACAAAAAAATAGTGAAGAGGTGTTTTGGTGTGATTTCATGAGCCCTGATGCTCAGGTGGACTTCGCTGAATTGGACAAATTGCTTGAGGAAGCAGTAAATGAGATGGTGAAGTCCAAAAAGGAGGAGAAGGAGGATAAGAAAAAAGAAGAGGAGATTGTGGAGGAGAAGCCGGTTCAGGAGCAGCAAGCTCAGCCAAGTCAGGTTTCACCACCTCAACCTCCTTCTCAACCCCAAGCCGTGGATTTTGCTCAGCTCGATAAAATGCTTGAAAGTGCTGTAAAGGAAATGACATCTGAAAAAACGCCGGAGCCTCCTAAGAAGGAGGTTAAGGAAGCGGAGGAGAAACCTGTGCAAAAAGCTGAGATTCCTCAACAAACAACAGCTCCACAACCACCAACACCTCCACCCACTCCTCCATCTCAAGGTGTGGATTTTGCCCAGCTGGAGAAAATGCTGGATGAAGCGGTTAAGGAGATGCAAGAGGGTGGAGGAAAAACTGGTGAGGAGAAGAAGGAAAGTGGAACAAAGGGAGATAAAGTAGCTGAGGTTGAAGAAAGTAAGAAAGCGATTCCTACAGTTAAGGAGGAAGTTACTAAGCCGCCTGTTGTGGTGGAGAAGCCGGTTCAGGAGCAGCAAGCTCAGCCAAGTCAGGTTCCGTCCTTCCAACCTTCTACTCCATCTCAAAGTGTGGATTTCTCACAGTTGGAGAAAATGTTGGATGAAGCTGTAAAGGAGATGAGTGGAGGGGGTGGTGAGGAGAAGAAGGAAAGTGGAACAAAGGGTGAAGCTGAAAAGGTTGTTCCAGGAGCAAAAAAACCAGAGGAAAGTGAGGGTAAAGAGGAGAAGGAAGGTGAGGAGAGGCTTTTCAACGAAGAGATTGGAGCTGGAATAGTTAAATACACGATAAAGGGAGAAGAGAGAGAATTCATAAAGACTGGAGTGCCGGGTTTTGATGATCTCTTTACTCACGGCATACCCAAAGGTAATGCTGTCATCGTGGCGGGAGGGGCCGGTTCTGGCAAAACCATCCTCTGCCTCCAAATATGCTACAACCTTGCAAGAGCGGGAATAAAGACTCTTTTCATGAGCTTTGAGGAGAGGCCGAAAAGACTTATCGAACACATGAAGGATTTTGGGATGGACCCCGAGCCACTCATCAAAAAGAACTTGTTCAGGATAGAACAGTACAATGCTTTTGACATGTCACGCTCGATAGAAGCTCTGCTCGCAAAACAGAGAGGTGAGCTTTTAATCGATATCGATCCCGTCATCCTGCCTGAGAACTTCGTTCCTGATGTGGTGATCGTGGATAGCTTAAGTGCTATTGGCTCGGCATTTATGGGCAGAATGGAAAACTACAGAATCTACATAGAGCAGCTGTTCAGGTTTTTTGAGAAGCTCGGTGTCACATCATTTCTCATCACTGAAACAGAACCCATGCCAACGAGGTTTAGCATAACAGGAGCGGAAGAATTCCTCGCTGATGGAGTTATAGTCCTGTACCACCTCCGCAAGAAAGATATAAGGGAGAATGCGATAGAAGTGTTGAAAATGAGGGGAGAAAAACATGTGAAAAAAATAGTGCCAATGGAGATAACCGACACCGGTATAATCATTTACCCGCAGCAGGAAGCTTTTGGAATGAAGGAATTTTTTTGAGTAAGGGTGGTGAGGATATACAAACGCATACTTTTCCTTCAGACAGTCATGATTTTTGTAGTCATATTTCTCTCTACTCACCCTGCCAAAGCATGGGAATACAAAACCATCTTTTCCAACGGGTTTGAGGATTCGAATGGTACCGGTTTGTATGGATTCAACACTTCTGTATGGAAAGTGGAATATGGTGAGGGTGATGATGCTGAAATAGTGAACGCAAGCACAGGAGAGGTTTGTTCAGGTAACTATTCGGCTAGGTTTACTTATGGAAAGGTGGGGGAAGCGGCAATAACAACTCAACCCGGCTTGATTCACCTCCCAAAAGCTTTGAGCTGTAACCTGACTTTCATGTTCAAAGTGGGCGGAACTCTGACCTCAGACATCATCTACATCCATATTTATGATGACTCAGACGAAGTTTCTTATGAGAATTACGATTCCATTACAGCTTCCAACTTTAACGATGGTAAATGGCACATGAAAGTTGTGAACCTCACCGATTTTGTGCAGAAGGATATAAGGTTCAAGATCGATGTCGAATTTTTAACAAATTCCAAATACGTCTATCTTGATGATTTCAACATAACCTGTCTTGCCAACGAAAAGCCCGTTATCGACAACATAAGCACAAGCACACCTGTGATAAAAGGTGGGGGCTTGCTCACCATCTATACCAACACAACACATAATGGTGTGGATGATGGAGACAGTGATGCTCTCTACCTTTACTGTAGCGACAACCAGTTTCCTGACGCTTCCAACACAATATGCACTGGCGGAACAACTTACGACTCCTCTCCCCCCTACCAGCTTACCTGTACTTTCCCAACTCCAGTTGATGATGCCAACCACACAGTTTATTGTAGGCTTTATGATGGTTACCAGTATTCTGACGTTGTGAATTTAACTTATCGCACCGATTCCACTCCGCCCTCAACCTCCATAAATAACGTTGCTGGAGATACCGAGCCAACATATTATGATAAAAAGAATGATGGCTACACCAACATAACGGTGGATGGAGAGGAGGGGATGATGTGCAGGTGGAGCACGCAGGATGTGAGTTATTCTTCCATGAGCAACGACTGCTTGATTAATGGAACGCAAGCGATCTGTTCACCTTCTCCTCCTGAAGGCGTACACACATTCTACATAAGCTGTGTGGACAGATACGGAAATGAACAAAATGACACAAACAACCTTGATGTTATAGTGGTGGTGGACTGGACCCCTCCCTCCACTTACGATACCTCTAGCGATGTGGTTCAGGTTCCGCCTTACGAAGTGACAATAGTGGAGTGGGACAACATAGATGGAGATCCCGAAACCTATTACTGTGTTGACAGAGATAACACGTGCACTCCCAGCTTACCTATCGACAACAGGCAAACCATAACTTTCAACGAATCTTACAGAGGGAGGAACTATTTGAGGTATCAATCCATCGATGATGCTGGAAACGTCCAGCCCATAGTATCGAAGGTCATTAACATAAACCAGCTTCCCGTTTTTAGCTCTGCGGATGATGGTGTGGATGTTGTGAGAGGTGGTGCTAACATCACCATAACCACGACAAGCTATGACCCTGATGCAGGTCAAAGCTTGGTCCTTTATGTTTGTTCCACACCTTCTGCAACCTCGGATGGTTGTGCGGACACAACTTACTGTTCCGCTGAAGGCACAGCTAACGTTTCCTGCACCTTTCAGGCTCAAAATGATTCGGATGTGCATGTCTGGTATGCGTTCATATTTGATTCTCTTGGAGAGGGCTCCGAATCCAATCCAATGTCGGGAGATTACACCACCGATTCCGATCCGCCAACCATCACAATCAGCTCTCCAAAAAACACGACCTACACCAATAATTATATAACCCTTGATATTTCATCTGATGAAGCTTTAAGCTTGGCATGGTTCTGCGTGGATAACTGCACAAAAAACGAAACCATGGAAATGATTACCACAACGAGATGGGTTGCGACGATATACCTCAAAAACGGCCCTCACAACGTCACCTTTTACGCTAACGACACCGTGGGAAACATAGCATCCACCCAGACAATTCATTTCACGGTCAATTCAAGCGAGGAGGACACAACACCACCTTACATAACGATCCGAAATCCGGTTGATGGAAGTTACATCGCCTCAACCAACGTTACGCTCAAAGTAACGCTGGATGAAAACGCTTCCTATGTGAATTACAGTACAGATGGTGGCGCTATTGTTGGCAACCTAACCGAAATAGATGAACGTGTCTGGGCTGCGAACGTGACCAACCTTCCTGAAGGTCAGCATGAAGTTGTGTTTTATGCTGTTGACCTTGCGGGAAATGTTGGTAACGCAACTTCTACCTTTTTTGTCGATGTCACGCCTCCGACCTTGATTGTGGCTAACCACACTCCATACCCTGCTCTCGACAACACATCTCTGCTTTGCTTTTCTGAATGGCAGGACAACATTCAGCTCAGCCATGGTGTGGTGGAGCACAACGCCACAGGCATCTTCCAAAACTCAACCACATTCTCTTTCACCTCAGCGCAGGGCTGGCTCAACCACACAATAACTGGTGATTTGTTAGAGCCATCCAACATAACCTGCATATTTCACGTCTGGGACAAAGCAGGGAATTATGCTAAATATGAAATGACGATAAGCGTGAAAGACGCTACCCCGCCCATCATAGCAAATATGAGTTATGTGCCAAACACTACAGCCCTACTTGATCCCAATGTTACAGTTAGGTTCAGAGCAAATGTTAAGGATAACGTTAACGTTTCCGGAGTTGTGCTCCAGTACAGAAATTCTTCATCCTCCTGGGAAAACACGAGCATGGTTGAAATATCTCCCAATCTTTACGAGGTGAACGTGACCTTCCCTGAAGGAAACTATACTGCCAGAATTGTTGCTGTGGATACATCAAACAACACAAATTACAGTGAGACGATAATTCTTCCTGTTCTGTGGGACAAAACGTGGGAGCAGGAAAACAACATACCGTCCACCAAATCCATAGTCAGGACTGATCCGCGTGTTTTCAAACTCGGCACGATAAACCTCACGAACACGGGAGATTTTGTCATGAACTTCACCATCCATGCGAACAGAAGCTGGGTTCTGTGCAATGTAACGAACACATCTTCCTGCACCATCCAGCTCAATCCAGGAGAGAACAAGAGCGTTGACATAATAATAAACTCCACCGGCTTTGATGTTGGCACTTATTATTACAGCATCTGGGTTAAAGTTACTATCAACTCGACTCTGGTTGAAGACAGAAAAATCCTTGATGGAACTTTCATAATTCAGAATGTTGCAGGTCCATATCTGGACGTCACGATAGAGAGTTACAGCTCAGAGATGAATGTGGGGAATGAATACACTCTCTCCGCAAGCGTGACAAATGCTGGTACTTCTGACGCAACAGATGTGGTGTTGATGTGGCAGCTTCCTGATGGTGTGGTGGTTGTTGATGGCTCGCTGTCGAGAAACGCAACCATTCTACCCATAGGTTCAAAACTCACAAACACCATAAAGATAACGCCTTCAAGCTCGCTGGAAGGCAAGAGTGTTGAAATTGTTGCTTACTCTTCCTGCGCTCAGGGTGTGGAGGGTCAGGATTCCAAGCTTGTTAAGGTTGTTTCTCTAGCTCCTCCCCCATCTCCTCCACCAAGCTCATCTGGTGGGGGCGAAGCTCCGCCCACATCTACCATTCCAAGTGTGGGTGGAGTGGTGTACGGGGGGGAGGAAGTTGTCAGCTCTACCAAGCTTGTGGAGCTTGTGAAGGGAGAAAGCACAAGCTTCTCAATCAAAATATCGAATCTGTTCAAAGGGTACAAGATGAAAAACGTTGAGATAAGGGTGGAAGGTGACATCCCCTCCAGATATTTGGAAGTTGTGCCTTCCACAATAGACCTGCTCGATTTCAATGAGAGCAGAGTTATCAACATAACCATCACCTCTCCCAAGTACCTGCAAAGGGGTCAGTACGGGCTTGTGGCGTACATTGAGGGAGAGCTTGTGAGTGGAACGACCATCAGAAAGCTAAAAGACGTGAGGGAAATCACGCTTGTGGTGCATGAAGTTTCCGGAACAGAGGTTAACGAAACGCTTTCCCAGCTCAACCTCGGTTTGAGTGAAGCTGAAAAAAATGGTGTGAAGGTGGAAAAGATTGAAGCGCTGGTAAAAAGGGCTGAGCAACTTTACCATGAACATGAATACGATGCTGCCATGTCCCTTCTGGAACAAGCGATGGAAGAGCTGGATAAGGCAAGGAAAGTCCATGAGGAGTTAACCTCACTGGAAGCCGAGATGAACAGTTACGCTTCCTCCACCCCTCATTACTTCAGAGCTCTCTTCCTGTTCCCCCAAACCAGGGCTGTGCTTGCCCTTGCAAAGGCAGCCTATGAAAGAGGAGATTACGATGATGCGCTTCAGAGAATGAATGAAGCAAAGCTCGTGTTTGCGATGGAGAAGCAGGGGATAAGCGGGATGTATTTTGTTGCGAGACACTGGTGGGCCGTGCCGATAATTGTTATCGCTCTCATTTTTCTGTTCATTCAGCTTAAGAGAGCTTACACCTCCTACAGAATAAGCTGGAAGCTTCGCAAGCTGGATAGGGAGGAGGAGAATATAAAGAAGTTAATGAGAGATTTGCAGATCGCTTACTACAAAGAAAGGGAGATGTCGGAAGAAGCGTATGAACAAATGATGAAGAACTATCAGCGCAGGCTTGCGGAAATAGGGAAGGAGCGCGTGAAACTCAGACACAGAAAGCTTCGCGCCTTGAAGGTAGAGGACGCAATAGCACTGCTTGAGAAGGAGAGGGAAGAGATTTTGAAGAAAGTGAAGAAATTGCAAATGGAATATTTCAAACAAAAGAAGATACCTCGCAGCCAGTATCTGATCGAGGAGGAGATTCTGTATGAGAGGCTCGCGGAAATAGAGGATGAGTATCTCATGCTGCAGCTCAGAAAGAAAATGGAAGCAAAGAAGAATGGTGGAAAAAATGAGAAGAAGTAGTTCGTTTGCTGTTGTAATCACCATCATCATGCTCCTACACATTGTTATGGCTGAGCAAACCCAAAACGTCACAAGGGAGGATGCGCTCAAAGCGATACAGCAGGCGGAACAAGCCATACAGGAAATGGTGGAAGCTGGTTTTTCTGTTGAGTATGTGAATGACACGCTCATGGAAGCGAAAAAAGCGTTTCAGCGTGCGGAGTTTGCTGAGATATTGAGGACGCAGGCAGAAGGTGAGCTGGCTGAAAAGGCAAGGCAAGCTCTAGAAGGGCTGAACTGGAAGGGATTTACTTATGATGAAGTGCTCAAATACACGGAAGAGATAATGAAGAGGAAGGAATGGGCATTCCAGCTGAACGACAAGATAATGGCAACTGAGATAAAGGCAAAGGAATACAGTGCTCTCGGTGTTAATGTGAGCGAGGCCATGGATCTCATCAATCAGAGCAAGGTGGCTTTTGAGGAGGAGAGGTATGAGGACGCTGAATCTCTAATTCAAAAAGCAGATGATGAGCTGGAAGAGGCGAGAGCTCAGCTCATGGTCACCAGCATAGCGTTGAGCAGCGGGAGGGGTTTTGTTGAAAAACACTGGAAGTCTTTGACAGTGGTTGCGGTTGTCGGAATTGCATGCTCGATGGTTGTGTGGAAGAAGTATAGAAAAATGAAGCTGAAAGCTGAGCTAGAGAAGTTGAAGCTGGAAAAGGAAGTTATAGAAGAGCTCATGAAAAAAACGCAGGTGGAGAGGTTCAGGGAGGGAAAAATATCTGATAAAATGTACAAGATAAGGATGGAGAAGTACAGGAAGAGGCTGGTGGAGATTAAGGCTGAGATTCCTGTGCTCGAGGCGATGCTGAGGGGAGAGAAAAAAGCTAGTTATCATCTCCGAAGAAAATAGGCGGGCTCCACTCGTTATCCTTTTTCTCTTCCCTTCTCTCGGCTTCTTTTTCTTCTAACTTTTTCGGATCCACGAAAAGCCAGTCCTCCGGCTTTACCCCCTTTCTTGCTGGCTGAGCAGAAACAACATTTCTCTCGCTTCTCTCTTCCTCTATTCTGAAGTATGAAGATAAGTCGTCATCTTCTCCAACCTTTGGAATGTCAGGCAGAGCTTCCGCTTCCTTTAACAGCTGCTCCTTCACCTTTTCATCACTTTTGCCTTTGAATGAAAACTTGAAAAGGTGATCAAATTTTGAGCCTTTCTCCTCAACCATCTCATCCACTTCTTTGGTGTTGCTAGCTTTCCTCTCTTCTCTGGTGTGGGGTATCTCAACGTAAGCCGCTTTTCCATGCTTTATTTTTCTGGGTTTCTTTCTGCTTTTCAGCTCTACAACGCCAGCTATCAAAAAACACAGCATTCCTGCAACAAAAAACTCGTATGACATAATTGGTTTATGGTTTTTTCTGTTATTAAATTTTAGTGCTGAATATTTGGAGTATGAGGGATGTTGTGGTTGTGGGAGCGGGAATTGCCGGGTGTGCTCTTGCCTCGTGGGTTGGAAAAGCTGGCTATGATGTTCTCGTTGTTGATGCCAAGCCTCATTTCATTCCGAAGGTTTGTTCTGGATTGATAAGCGTAAGGATAGATTCCCTGCTGCGCTACCCAAGCAAAGCTGTGCTGAATGAGGTTAGAGGTGCGAGATTTTTTGCGGGTAAGGATTTTGTTGAGTTGAAAAGGGAAAAAACGCAAGCTTATGTTATGGATAGGAGTGTGCTCGATTTTCATCTTCTTGAGAAAGCTTCCAAACATTGTGATGTGGAGTTCGGGTGGAAGATTGTTGGTGTTGAAAAGAAGGATAGCTATGCCATCTGCACGCTTAAGAAGGGTGGAGATATTAGAAAGGTGAAAGCCAGAGTTGTTGTTGGGGCTGACGGCGCTTTGAGCACCACAAGGAAACTCATTGGTGCGGGTAAGAATTTGAAAGTTATAACTGGAGCGCTTGCTTATGTTGAGGAGGAAAGGGTGGAGGAGGATGTGGTGGAGCTTCATTACGACAGGAAACTTGCTCCCGGATTCTTTGCATGGAGAATTCCAAGAGGGGATGGAACGGTTGAGTACGGGCTGGGGACAGATAGTGGAAATGCTGTTGAAAATCTCGTGAAATTCTGCAAGAGATTCGGGCATGAGGTCGGTAGGAGGGATGTTAAGGTGGGGTTCATCCCCCTTGGGTTGATAGACAGGAGCTGCGATGATAACATTTTGCTTTTGGGTGATGCTGCCTCGCAGGTCAAGCCGTTTTCGGGGGGAGGCGCGGTTTATTCATTGATTTGCGCAAGGATTGGTAGCGATGCGATAACCAAAGCTCTGGAGATGAACAATTTCAGCAAAGAGTTTTTCACGGAACACTATGAAAATGTCTGGAAAGACGAGATAGGGAGAAAGATCGAGGTCGGAATGGCCATAAGAAAACTCATGGATGCTCTTGATGAGGGTGAGCTGGAAGAGCTGTTCAGAATTGTGGGGGAGAATAAAGTATCTTTTCTGAGGATGGCGGATATGGATTTTCTTGGAACATGACCATTCATTCGAACTTTTTGTTACATTCTGAACAAGCCCTATTATCTAGAGTTTAGTTTAAACATGGTTCTATCGGCATCTCCTCCTCTTCCATTCCATCACCTCATCGATAAACATCTCGAAACCTTTAACGATAACGTGATGTTTGAGTATGCTCATCATCGTGTTATTCTCCTCTGCAATCAGCTTCCTGAACTCCTCGTAGCTCAGATTGAAATCGCCGCCCTTTCCGTTTACTGTAAGCGTGTCTATATCGCTCGTTTCATCCGCTTCGTGTTTGGCGTAAGATCCGAACACAAGGATAATATCTCCATCACATTTTTTCAGCACTTCCATAAGCCAAGGGTACTTCTCGAACGTTAAGGCAGTATATCCTGCTTCCTCTTTCAGAAGAACGTACTTCAGGAGAGGGTTCTGGATGTTCACACTAAGCAAATATGCTCTGCCCTTAACAGAAACGCTCACAAGCTTATCTCTTTTTAATGTTTCGATTTTTCTGCTCGTCTTCGATAGACTGCAGTTTGCAAGCTTGCTCAGCTCCCTTAAGGTGAGGGGCTCATGATAGAACAATGTTCTGATTATGAAACACATGTTTCAATTTTAGAACATAAAAATTTAAAAATCAGGAGCTCACTACGGTAAATATGCTCAAAACCTACATCAAACTCCTGCGGATGCATCAGTGGTACAAAAATCTTATTGTGTTCATAGGGCTGTTCTTTGGCGGCATGCTTTTTGATGCTGGCAGCGTGGTTAAAAGCATCCTTGCCTTTTTTTCTCTTGCTTTCATCTCCTCCTTCAACTACATCATCAACGATATAAAGGACAGGGAGGAGGACAGGAAGCACAAAGAAAAAAGGCACAGACCAATAGCGAGCGGTGCTGTGAGTGTTAAGCAGGCCTTGATCATTGCCCTCCTGCTGCTCCTTTTATCTTTACTTGCCTGCTGGAAGATAAGCACATCTTTCCTCCTTTTTCCCTTCCTGCTCCTGCTGAACACAACCATCTATTCCCTCTTTTTAAAAAGGGTGGCTATCGCTGACATCCACAGCATAGCCTTCAACTTCATAGTAAGGGCTGTGGCTGGAGCGTATGCTGTGGATGTTAAAATTTCTCCGTGGCTTGTGGTGATGGTGTTCTTCATAGCTCTTTTCCTTGCCTGCAACAAGAGGATGGGAGATGCGCTGATCAAAAAGGATGAGAGAAAAGCTGAGATGTTTGAGAGGATGCGCTTGATGCTCGCCTCAGCCATAATTGTTAGCTATGCTCTCTACTCCTTCCAGAGCGAGCACGCCAACACTTTCCTCATGCTCAGCCTGCTTCCGGCAACATTTTTGGTGTTGCGCTATTTCTACCTCGCTGAGCTTGATGCAAGGGTGGCAAGAAACACCGAGCTCGTGTTTCTGGATAAGGCGTGGGTTGCTGGACTGATGGTGTGGATTGCTGTGTGTTTTGTTGGGATTTACATTAACTATTAAAAACGTGGTGTTGGTCTAAATATTTTTATGAGAAAATCTTCAAGTGACTGGTCAATTGTAGCGTTTCTTATAGGTATCAACATTGCTTTATTGTATTTTCAAAGAATTTATGATCTCATCTCGCCGGACGTGGCGTTTCACATCTCGAAGATCATATGTGCATCCCGAGGATCGCCGTTTCTGGATCCGGTACTCGGCGTAAATTCGGTATATCCCGCTTATTTTCATATTATTTACGGTGTGGTTTACAAACTGCATCCGTCCATCTTTACAATCAAAATTCTTTGGATTGCACAGTATGCCTCATTTTTGATCATTTCCGCACTTCTGTTTCGAGAAGTGAATAAAAACATTTTTCCTTTGCTTTTTTTTATTTTGCCTTTTTTATACTACGCCCCAACAGGGAAATACATCTTGCTGCTTAACCCGTTCAATTTTTCTTTGAATTTTGTTCTTCTTGCTCTTCTTATGGTGGTAAGAGGCGTGAAGTGCAGATCCCAGATGAAAAGGAGAAAGTACATATACCTATCTTCTATCTTTTCCGGAGTAAGCTCGGCTATATGGTGGCCCAATGTTCTCATCTGGATTTTAGTTTATTATTTTCTCAGGGAAGAAATGAGAAGGTTATGGCTGGGTGGACTGCTTGCTTTCTTGGCAGTTTTTTCTTCTTTATTTTTTGTTCAGATGATGCTCGTAAGGGACATGATTCACGAATATTTTCACGCACCTCTTGCAAGGATGGGAGGTGAAATCCGTTTTAATCCCAGAGATGCTGTCGTTAGATGGCTTACCTCAGTATTTCTTAGAGGAGATGTGCAGTTTTTAAGCAAGTTACATTTGATCTCCACCCATCAAATGATTGGTGTGGTTCTGATTTTCAATTCTTTCCTGTGTTCTTTTATCTTCTCCTCCCTGATTCTTCTTGCATTCTGGTCCTTGATGGTCAAAAGGAATAAAATAAAACAGTTCAAATTCGCGGGAAGATCGGGAGTGGCTTTAATTTTTGCACTTCTATTCCTCTCTCCCGTCATACCTTCATCTTATCTCAGGAGGCTGTCCTTCGTAGCCGGCTTGCTCCTTTTACCTTATCTATCGCAATCCCTGAGCAAGAATAGAAAAAGAATTTATTATGTGGTGTTAATCGCCGGTTTTGTCGAGTTTCTTTTTGTGGCTGTGTGGGATTTGCCTTCTCTCGGTCTCGAATTAAACCTTGGAAAAAATTTATATGGCCTATACGATCAAGCACTCTCTTCAGATACTCAAACTGTCGCTCACCTCGTTGCTGAGATTCAGAAAGAATATCCCCACTTCAGAGCGCTTTCCGAACCTCTCGATCTCAGAATGCTTGTTATTTATGATCCTGTTCTTGGGTTTTCTTTGCTTCATCAGAAATCGCACGTATATTATACATCTCCACCAGAAATGTCTGAAAAAATGTACAAAGAAATGATAATGTTATCTGAAAAGTTACAGAACGAAACGCTTGTCAATCTGCCAGATAATATCATAGTGGTGCTAAATAAAAATACACCAAAAATATTATTGAGGAATGTGAATGTTGATCATCTTTCTAAAATAGGTGGTAGTGTATGTGAAATAGGGAATTGGGCTGTGGTGGTTCCTGCAGGTTTTGCCTTTGAATGTGAACACAAAAATCCTTAAAAAAATTATTATGTGTATAACACAACCATGAAGAAAAGAAAACGAGGGACGAAGAAAAAACAAAAGTTTAATATGTTTAATATTCGGATTAAAAACTTTCTAAAGGAAAATAAAACCAATCTTGCATGTTGGTGTCTCCTATCATTGATAATAGCTCTCTCTTTTTATTACAGAATTCAGCCTTACAAATACAAGTACCTATTGGCCATTGATCCATACTTATTCTACAGACACGTGTGGTACGCTATCACTCACCCCATATCCCTGCCTCATTTGGATATTATGGAATACTACCCAACTGGTGTTAATCCGTACGAAGGTTTGATAGGGTTGCAATTTTTTCTCGCTTTGTTGTACCTCATTCTAACAAAAATCGGGATCAACATCTCCTACTTATCCTACGCGAAGTTAGAACCCGCGATTATGGGAGGGCTTCTGTTCCCGATTTTGATCTATTTGCTGGGGAAGGAACTATACAACAGAAAAGCTGGCTTAATTAGTGCGTTTTTTTATGCTACCGCCACTGGATTAATGTTCCGCACCTCGGCAGGATTTTTTGAGAAGGAGCCAAATGCGGGATTCTTCATGCTCCTTTCTTTCTATTTTTTTGTTAGAGCATTAAGAAGGAACTCTATTTTCGCTGCCGTTTCCTCTGGATTATCTCTTGCGCTTATGGCAACGATGTGGGGTGGTGTGCAGCAGCTCTATCTGAGCTATGCTCTTGTCGCATTTGCTTTATTGTTCGTCAACAATGTCAGTGATTCTTTCAAAAAGACGTATCTCGTTGTTGTTTTCATAGGGTGCATACCGCTTATCCTGCATCGCTATTCCCTCACAACGGTTATGATTACCGTAAATATTATGGCTTTGGTTTTGTTGTTTTTCAGGGAGATAATTATCAGAAAGAGACTTGTAACTCAACACACACTCAACTACCTCATGCCGACCATCTACTTTTTTGGTCTGCTCATTCTAATGATCGGCGGTTTTTTTTCCTCAACTATCGCCAGCATCTTAATGGGAATAAAGCATTACCTTTTTTATCAGCAGGGACTGGTCGAATCAACGGTAGCGGAAAACGTTATCCCGACCTGGAATGATTTTATCAGGGATACATCCCTTTACTACCTGAATAATTACGCAAAAGATAGTATACTGAAAAATGTGGTTGTAGATATATCTGGGCTGTTTCCTTTTTGGTTGCTGGCATTTGCAGGAATAATTTTATTGGCTTTTTCCTCTGTGAAAAAAGGAAAAATTTTGGAAAGCATAACTGAGAAACACGTAAAAGTTTGTGTTTTGTTCCTTTCATTGATTTCTCTCTTCAGTTATGGTGCTTTTCTCAAGGTACAAGGAAGTTATATCGCACAGGTCTTGTTTATTTTTCCGTTTATAGGAGTTATATTCTTAATAAGTAAGTATAATGAAAAAGCTGCGATATATCTTGCTATGAGCGCCGTCGCTATGTTGGGTTATTTTACTAGAGTGAGATGGATGTTTGGAGTAAGCATAATGTTCTCTTTAATGGCTGGATATTTTGGTGCCAGGTCATTGGAATTCATTGGTGGCCTTCTCAGAAAATTTTCAGAAATGCTGGATAGTGGTGAAAACTATCAGAACATGGTGGGATGGATATCGTATGGGCTTCTCATTTTCATAATTGGTGTGGTAACCGTGGCATACGCACTCAATGCCAATATTATCGCAAAATCGCTGGCGCCAAGCTTCAACCAGAACTGGGATGAAGCGATGAAGTTTTTGAGAGAGAATACTGAGCCGAACGCAACAGTGCTTTCATGGTGGGATTTTGGCTACTGGTTCCAGACGATGGGCAACAGATCCACAAATCTTGATGGGAGCAACGCTCATGCTGAGAGGAACATACCGACTGCTCAGTACTTCACTGGTATGATGAACGAGACGCAGCAGAAGTTCTTCCTCGAGATGATGGGCACTGACTATGTTCTTGTTGATGCCTCGATGGTTGGTAAGTACGCTGCCATGTCAAAAATCGCTCAGATGATAACTAAAAGGGAGGATTATGATAAGATAAGGTCTTACAACTACTTTTATCTGGATAAAAACCAGATTTACAGGAAGGGTAATGCAACCGTGTATGTTTACAGGAGCGGGCTTTACTCCATCTGGGTGCCCGTGAATGACAATGGAAGCTTGGCTGGCAGCATCCTGTTCATGAGTCCGATGGGTGAAGGCTACATAAAGTATGTGTGCACCTCCGACAGAATTTACATGCTGAATGTTCCGGAAAACAGGCCTGCTCTGGATGCATGTGTTATCATAACCCCGAACATTCTGCTACTTGCCACAGAGGACATGTTCAACTCAGTGTTCCATAAGCTGTTCTTCATGGATGGAAAAGGTATAGATTACCTCACCAAGGTGTTCGATAACGGAGAGGTGAAAATCTACAAGGTGAATCACACAATCATTCCCGACAGGCCGAGGGAACAGCTGGTTAAGTGGTGGGAAAAATACGATTGGAAGGGGTTGATAGTGTATAATGGTACTGCCAGAGTCAGCCAAGCCATGGACTATAGCGTTTTTGAGGAGTGAGGTGGTCACAGAATGAACGGTTGGATTGTTTTTCTCCCTCCCCTACTAAGTTTTCTCTCAACCTTATGGCTTGTTCCAAGATGGATAAAGGCTGCAAAACGTGTGGGTCTTGTCGGTAAGGACATGAACAAGTATGAAAAGCCGGAAGTTGCGGAGATGGGGGGCATAGCTGTAATCGTGGGGTTTCTGGCTGGAGTTGTTATGCTCGCTGGTATTCAAGTTTTCGTTCATCATAATTCCGGCCTCGTTCCTTTTATTTACGGAGCTACTCTAACCACTCTGGCAATAGCGGTGATGGGCATGATAGATGATATTCTGGGATGGAAGATTGGATTAAGACAGGTTCACAAGCCGATAATAACCTTTCTGGCGGGTTACATCCTTGCTGCTGTTAACGCCGGCAAGAGCACGATGGCTCTGCCTTTTATTGGAGCGGTGGATTTTGGGATTGTTTATCCTTTGCTTATTGTACCTGCCGGCATAATGCTTGCAAGCAATGCCTTCAACATGCTCGCCGGTTACAACGGGCTTGAAGCGGGAATGGGGGTCATAATCCTTTCAACGCTCAGTTATGTAGCGTACAGGGATGGCTTGATCTGGCTTGCGACGATGGGTGTGATCATGGTCGCATCTCTTTTAGCTTTCCTGATCTTTAACTGGTATCCTGCAAGGGTTTTCCCGGGAGATACGTTAACTTATGGTGTTGGAGCTTTCATAGCGTGTATGGCGATCCTTGGTAATATGGAGAAGCTTGCGGTCACCATATTCCTGCCGTATTATTTTGATTTTCTGCTGCCCCTCAGAAAGAGATTCAAGACGGAGGCCTTTGCAAAGGTGAAAAAGGACAATAGCCTAGATTTACCTTATGATGGAATCTATGATGTTACTCATTTTGCCATCTGGTTTTTGAAAAGGATTAAAAAGAAGGTTTATGAAAAGGATGTGGTGGTGTTCATTCTGCTGCTGGAAGCCATCATCTGTCTTGCTGCTCTGATACTGATTTGAGGATTTCTCTTGCGTGGTTCAGAAATTCCTCTGCAAAGTCAACCAGAAACTCTGCTTCCTCTTTTGTTATTAGATATCCTCCATACTGCACTTTGTGTCTAGTCATTCTCAAACGATCCAGTGTGTTGAGAAAATCAACCAACAAAATCTCTTTTTTGAACATCTCTTTCAGAGCTACTATCAGGCATGTGTGACTTCTTTCAACATACCCTTTCGAGAAAAGCAGAGCTCTAGCCGAATGAAAAGCAGAATTATAAGCAGCTATGCTACTCATCACATAGTCCTCTATTTCAAAGTTTCTTTTTGCTGATTCTAAAAACCGTTGAGCTATCTCAATGGATTTATCAACCCTGCCCTTGGCGTTCCCATCTTTCTTAATCAGCCCGTTTTTAATGCAGTCTTCCACTTTCATAGTTCTGCACCCCTCACAAGAATATGGTTTTTGAGAACGTTCTTGACGAATGGATCTCCACGTTTTTTCAAAGCCTCCCACTGTATCGGTGTGAAAATTGTGAGATGTATCTTACGACCAAGATTGTTTTCGATTTTTTTAATTGTGTTAAAGTCAACGTTTTCTCCGTATCCAATAACAAGTACGTCGATATCGCTTCTCTCGTCAACATCCCCGCTGGAGATGCTACCGTAAATCGCAATCGTACCCTCGCTGCATATTTTTTCTATGCCCGCTTCTTTGAGCAGCAGAAGATGGTATGCACGTTTGAGTTCCTTGACTAGAAAAATATCGTTATCCAACTTGTAAAATATCATTCTCCCTCTTTTTCTCGATTTCAGTATGCCTTCTCGAGCAAGCAGATCACAACAGTTTTTAACGCTTGCAGGGCTTGCTTTTATTGCTGTAGCTATTTCGCGAGCATAGAATTCTTGTGTGGGGTTTTTAATGAAATGTTCCAGCACTTTTATCGGAACAAATTTTCTGAGCTCTCTCAACAAGCTCATATTTTTTAATTTGTTTTTCATTTTATAAAATTTATGTTCAATATATTAAATTTAAATTTTAATTAATTAAAATTATTCAACCATGCCTGCTAGTCCTCATGTTCTTAATTTTCGATGGCCTGTAAAGAAGCGCGTAGAAAGTTGAAAGTAAAGTATTATACTTAACTCTCAACAAATTCTATCTCTCCCAAAGCTCCGTGAAATGAGTTTTTAAAAAAATAATCAGCCAGCTTATTTCTCCATGGAGGATGAGGTCAGCGTTGGACTGAGCAAGATTGCAAGAGGAGCTGCTTATTTGCTTGTGGGTACTGCTGCCGGCAAGATCTTCTCCTTCCTGAACAGAATCATCCTTGCAAGACATTATACTCCAGGGGAGTATGGTGTTTATTCAATGTTCCTGACCATAGTCTCCATAACCACAGTGCTTGCCACTCTCGGCCTGGGGGAGGGCGTGGTAAGGTTTATAGGATATTACCGCGATAGAAAGGATAAAATCAGTCAGATAGCCTCTTCCGCACTATTCGTGGTTATCGCAACATCATCTTTGGTGTCGGCGTTTCTGTTTATTCTGAGGGATGAAATTGCGGAGGTGTTGCTGCACAATCCCGAAGCTTCAAGAGCGATAACGTTTGGAATTGTTGCCGCTTTTTTCATGCCAATAACTTCGGTTCTGGCTAATGTTGCGAGGGGTTTTGAAAAAGCTAAAGAATATGCTGTGATTTCTTCCTTCGGAATTCCTTTCGGATTGTTTTTGGTGATAATCGCATGTGTGATGATGGATGTTCCGATCCATTTTCTTATTTTGGGTGTTGGGATGCTCTATCTTTTCTTAAGTCTGACGTATTTCCGGATTGCAAAGAATCTAACAAAAATATCCATTTTTAAGGTGAACAAGAAAACGGCAAAAACACTGCTGTTCTTCTCAACCCCGCTTGTCATCAGCTCGATTCTGGGCATGGTGATGACATGGACCGATACTCTCATGCTGGGTTACTTTTATGGGGATAGGGTGGTTGGTGTCTACAACGTTGCGGTTCCTGTTGCGAAGCAGCTGAGTTTATTCTTGGGGCTTGTGGCATTTATTTACGGTCCGTTTTGCTCTGCTCTTTATTCCAAGAAGAAAATAAAAGAAATTGGGCGAATATATCAGGTGTTGACGAAATGGGTGTTCTTTGCAGCTTTTCCGTTTTTTGCTGTGCTCTTCGTGTTCCCTGAAGCAACGATAAACCTTCTTTTTGGAAAAGAGTATCTCGCCGCTTCCAAAGCTCTGCAAATCTTAGCTGCAGCGTTCATGGTGAATGTTATGCTTGGATTGAATAGTTATACGCTTGTTGTCATTGGAGAAACAAGGTTTATTCTGTTTTCCAACTTAATGGGTGCTTTCTCAAACGTGCTTCTTAACTACGTCTTGATACCAAGATATGGTGTGGTGGGGGCTGCCACAGCTTCAGCAACATCTCTTCTGCTTGTTAATCTGCTTGCCTCAACCAAACTTTATTCAGTTTCAAAAATACAGCCGCTGACAACCACATACATTAAATCGATAGTTGCCGGTCTGTTTTCCCTTTTTCTTATAAACCTTATCATCTCTGGATTTTTCAGAGTGAATATTATTGTTGCTCTGGTGTTTTTAGCTGCGTTTCTCATACTGTACGTTACGATTCTCGTGCTTTTGAGAGCAGTTGATAGGGAAGATATAGAATTAATGAGGAAGATCGAGAGAAGACTTGGCATAAACCTAGATCGATTAGTTACCATTCTTGGGAGAAAAGATATGAGCTAGTATTTAAACTTGGACGATTGAAATCATTCTAATTTCAACCTTCCTTCTCAACTACTTCCAATAAAAAACATAAACATCTTCACCCACAAGAGAAGGTAAATACATGCTCAACATAATTTCTCTTCCCAAAAGTTGTATGCTTCCATCTTGTTCCCAACCTCTTGCGAACCCACTCCATGGCAGGAGCATCTTATCGGTTATTATCTTGAAATCTCTGTTAAAACAAAAACCCAGAACACGTTTTAATAAAATCAAACATTTTGGGGCAATTTCTTGTTATGTAGGATTTTGTCGCTATCAATTTTTTGTGTCTATATCCACAGCAACATAGATAAAAATACCCACACTGTTAACCTTATCTTCGTCCATCTATTGGCTATGCATTTTCTCTCTTCCCTTTCAGCTCTGTAGTTTAGATCTTCTCTAAATTTTAAGATCTAGTAATGGTATTGCAGTTTTTGATCTGTTGTTTATTATCTTGCTTAATTCTCCTTATTCCCAGCTCCTGCAAGAATAAGACAACTGCGAGGATTCTTAGTTTTAAAGATGTTTTGTTATATTTGAATGCTTTTTTTGAAACTGTTTGATGGAGGATGGGTATCTAAGGGATGTCGCCTCCTTGTGGTTTTGTATGGTGTGATATTTTTAGAAGTGATGCCTTTTAATTGATTTTTCTTCAATTTGGGATGCTCTCCTATGAACATGATTGAAATTTAATTTATGTTTATTTTGTGTTTATTTTCAGAATTTAGGCAAACCACTATAACCACATTTTCTACGAGAGTCCTAATTATCTTAACCAAAAAAATAAGTCATTATCACGACCATTATTAAAAGTATATGGATGATAAATAAGAAAATACCTAGGGTAGTTTAAAATGTCTCACAATAATGCAAATGGGAAAATTGCAATTATCTTAGCTGCAGGTATTGGGAGTAGATTAAAACCTGAAACATGTTCAAGGCCAAAATGTTTGGTAGAAGTGCTTGGAAAACCCATTTTAGAGTATCAGCTTACAGCTTTGGAAAGTACTTCAGTTAGAGATATTGTTATTGTTTCTGGATATAAATCGCATGAAATAGAAAGATACATAAAAAAAAGAAAAAATAGAAAAAATGTTACTATAATCATAAATGATAATTATGAGTGTACAAACAATATGTATTCGTTGTTCTTAGCATTATCTTCGATAGATCTCAAAGAATACGACTATTATTTTGTGATAAATGGAGATGTGGTGATAGAACCAAAAATAGCCAAAGCGCTAGACAATGTTAATATTTCAACAATTGCTGTTGATACTTCGTTATATTTGGACGAGTCTATGAAGGTTACCATAGTAAATGGTAAGATAACTAATATCTCAAAAAACATACCGATAAAAGAATCTAACGGGGTTTCTATAGACTTCTACGGATTTCGACAAACTGATATGATGAAGCTCTTTGAAGTAATTAAACGGCAGTACATCGATAAAAATGACCTCGGCAAATGGACAGAAGTTGCAATACAAAAAGCGCTTCAAGATGATGTGCTAGTAATGGTACCTAAAGATATTACCGGTCTAATTTGGTGGGAAATTGATAATGAGATAGACCTAAAACGGGCAGAATATCGTTTGAAGTTATTAAATTCACTAGAGCATCTTAAACGAGTAAAACTATATGCATTTGATATAGATGGTACATTAATTTTAGGAAACATAAAAATAGATGGAAGTTCTGAATTAATAAAATATCTAATGGCCACTAGAAAAAAGGTGTATTTTATTACTAACAATTCCTCAATGTCGAATATATCTCATGCGGAGAGACTTTCAAAAATATTAAATGTTGACATTCCAGTAAGTTGTATTTTTAGTTCACTAGATTACATTGGAAAAGAAATTAACAAGGTTGGGAAGATTAAGGTGTATCCCCTATTGCCAAGAGAATCGATTGAATATTTAGCAGAAAAATATTCAGTAAACTTTACTGAAGAACATCCAGATGTTGTGTTAGTTGGTTTCGATACAGAACTTACCTACGAAAAACTCAAAAAAGCTTGTCTATTTATAGAGAGTGGGTCGAGATTCTGGTTAATACATCCGGATATTAAATGTCCAATTGACGGTGGCTTTATTCCTGACGCTGGAAGTATTGGTAAAATAATTGAACTTGTAACGAACAAAATACCAGAACTCGTAGGTGGAAAACCAAATCCTAAGATGCTAACAGAGTCAATTAGGGAAAATGAAACCCAGCCTTCAGAAACATGTTATGTATGTGATCGATTAGAAACTGATGTCAAAATGGCGCTCAAAAGTGGGATATTGCCAATTCTATTTTTGACAGGAGACACAAGTTTTGAGATGATATGGAATTTAGATAGCCTAATGGAGAGAATTTTATTAGGAGAGAACCCTAAATTCTTTAAATCTTTTCTGGAAAAACATCTCGGAGTGTGATGCCCAGTGTCAGTTAATCACTCTATTACTAAGTCAATTAAGACCATACAATCAGTTATGTCGATTTTTATGAGATTACTTATATTTTATCCATTGGTCTTTTTTTCCTTATTTGTTAGAAAGGAAAATGGATTGTGGATCGTAATTGGTAGAGATGGAGGAAAATTTTTGGATAATGCAAAATATTTTTATCTATATATTCAAACTAAGACTTCAGAATTTCCAATCAAGGTTATATTTGTTACTTCAGATAAGGACTTATATAATTGTTTAAAAAAGAATGGTTATTTAACAGCATATTTATATTCACTTAAAGGATTTATATTGCTAACTCGGGCGGAAGTCCTCATTGTCGATAATTTAGATTGGTCTCTTAGGGGTTTTGGAATAGTGTATGCGTTGACATTTTGGGCACGGAAAGTTCAACTTTGGCATGGTATTCCAATAAAGAAGATCGAATTTGACAACAAGAACGATATAGTTCTTCAATATTTTGCTCAAAACGATCCGACATTCAGTGTTTATCTAAGACGATTAATTCATTTCCCTCGTTTCGTGAGATACGATAAAGTACTCTGTCCGTCAAAAGCATATAAAAAGATATTTTCCTCAGCATTCAGGGTGTCTGAAGATAAACTCATTGTCGGAAACTATCCTAGAAATGATTTTCTTCTACGTCCAGAGTTGTTTAAAGGATGGGAAATAGGTATCGATAAGAAATGTTATCAAATGTTACTATCTAAAAAAGCAAAAGGATATAAGTTAATATTTTATCTCCCAACTTTCAGAGATACTAACTGGCGTGTTTTGTCTTTTGAAGAATTAAGGACAATAGATGCTATTTGTTCTAAGTTACACGCATTATTTATTATTAAACCTCACCCTTGGGATCGTATGTTAAAAAGGGTGACACTGGAATATGTAACATCAAATCAAAGCAAAAACATAATCTATCTCAAATCGGAAGAAGATATATATCCGTACCTCCTAACTTCTGATGTTCTTATTACAGATATATCTTCTGTACAATTTGACTATTTGCTGCTAGACAAGCCCATAGTATATTTCTTCCCTGATTACAAGATGTACAAGGAACGAGATCGTGAACTTTATTTTGAGCTTAACGAAATAATACCAAGTCGCATCTGTACTACAATTGAGTGCTTAATTGATGAACTATTAAAGAGCTTAGATCAAAATTTTTCAAACAAGAGAAAACAATTAAAATTAAAAAAACTAGTGTTCGGTGACATTGAGAAGACTTTGGGGTGTGAAGTTATAATACAATCCCTAGTAAGCTACAATAAGAGGGATTCAGAATGAACTACAAAATAGCCTCTATTGTCGTAACCTTCAATCGTAAAAAACTTCTTCTAGAATGTCTCAACAGTTTAAGAAGTCAAACACACCCCCCAGATGCAATTTTCATAGTTGATGGTCCTTCAACTGATGGAACCCCAGAATCACTATTAGAGTGTGGATTTATTAAAAAGCTACCTCCCACGAGACATAGAGGCTGTTCTTGGGAAACTGAAAATACTATATATAGTCCAAATGGCAAACCGATAAAGATTCATTATATTAGGATCTACAAAGATGTAGGTGGTTCTGGTGGATTCTACGAGGGAGTAAAGAGAGCTTACAAAGCCGGATATGATTGGGTATGGCTAATGGACGATGATGCTGAACCAAAAGAAGACGCTCTAGAAAAACTTGTAAAATATATCAATTTACCTAGTGCGGCTGCACTAGCTTGTTTAAAAGTTGATGAAAACGGGAAGTTTATAGGTCACAGAGGACGCTTCAATTTTAGGGATCCTTCCAAGCACATCGTAAAATCCATAAAAGAAGAAGATTATGAGAATAGAGAATATGCGGAAATAGATCATGCTTCATTTGTTGGCATTCTAGTGAGCTCAAAAGCTATCAAAAAAATAGGATTTCCAGAAAAGAGGTTTTTTATTTATTGTGATGATGTTGAATACTGCCTTCGCTTAAGAAGAGTTGGAAAAATATATTTGATACCTAGCAGCATTATAGTTCATAAAGAGGAAATGAAAAAAAATAAATCTATAAAAAAACAGTTCTTGAATAGAACGCTTTATAGAGATCCTTACGAAAAATTTTGGAAAAGATATTATGAAATTCGAAATTTGACATATCTTTGGAAAATATATTCGAGAAATAAATTAATATTTATAGTAGGATTGTTAAAAAGGTATTTTCGGGATATTGGCAAAGTCATCTTATTTGACGATCACAAACTTAGGAGAATGTTATTTGTAACTTTAGCTTATATGGACGGGGTTAGAGGAATCTTTGATAATGAAAAACCCAAACGGATCCTATATAGGAGGGATAAAAAATGAAAATTGGGATACTCGGCGGTGGCTTAGCTGGTCTTTCTTTGGGATATTTTTTTCACCTGAAAGGTTACAATTTCAAAATTTTAGAAAAAAATCCCGAAACTTCTGGTTTATTAAGATCGGTCAACATTGACGGTTTCACGTTTGATATTGGCGGCTCACACATTATCTTTTCTAAAGACAAAGAAATCCTCGAATTTCTTGTATCTTTGCTTAAAACTAATATTATTAAAAGAAAAAGAAATACAAAAATTCTATATAAAGGTCGATACATTAAGTATCCATTTGAAAATGGTCTCTCCGATTTACCAAGACAAGATAACTTTGAATGTCTTTATTATTTCGTCCAAAATCTCATTGCAAAAGAGAGAGGATTGTTAAAGCCACCAGTAAACCTAAAAGAGTGGTTCTACTATACATTTGGAAAGGGGATTGCTGAAAAATACCTGATTCCATATAATGAAAAGATTTGGAAATTTCCTCTTGAAGAAATGAGCATGGTCTGGGTAGAACGAATACCACAACCACCTATCGAAGATATAATAAAGTCATCCTTAGGGATTTCAACCGAAGGATACACTCATCAGCTCTATTTTTATTATCCTAAATTTGGAGGAATACAGAGTTTGGCAAAAGCTTTTGAAGAATCGATAAAGGATAATGTGATCACAAATTTTGAAGTCAAAAAAATAAAAAAAGAAGACGGAAAATGGGTCGTTTCGAATGGTAAACGTGAATTTGAGTTTGATAAATTGATATCTACAATACCATTACAAGAATTATTCAAAACATTAGAAAATGTTACGAAAGAAATCACAAAAGCTGTAGAAAATTTGAAATTTAATTCTATAATAACGGTGGGGATTGGGATTGACAGACCCAAGCTTAATGATTTCTCTTGGCTTTATATTCCGGATAGAGAAATACTGACACATAGGATCAGTTTTCCATCAAACTATTCACCGTACGTAGCTCCGGAAGGCAAATCATCTCTGTTGGCTGAGATAACCTATCGAGAGGGGGACGAAATAAGTAGAATGAGCGATAAAGAAATAAGCGAGAGGGTTTTGGATGACTTGGACAAACTCGGAATAATAGACAAAAGAGACATTATTTGTATTACCGTTAATCGAATAAGGTATGCTTACGTTATCTATGATCTAAATTATAAGGAAAATCTAAGAATTATTCACAAATTCCTTAAAGACATGGGGATTGACCTTGTTGGTAGATTCGCAAGATGGGATTACTTAAATATGGATGCTGTTGTGAAGCAAGCAAGAGATTATGTTGAAGGCCACTCACAAGTATAGAAGCTGATGTTCATCCTGCCTTAGAAGACTTATTTAATTTTTTCTATTGTTAATAGGATACTTATGATAATGAAGAGAAAAGAAGGTATTACAATAGTGGTCACTGGCGCAGCAGGATTTATAGGTTCTCATCTTGTTGATGCTCTAAGTAATAGAAATTGTAAAATAATTGCTATCGATAATCTCTCCTCCGGAAAAATAGATCATGTAGAACATCACCTTAACGCGAATTATTTCGAATTTCACAAGAAGGATTTGGCAAGTGATGATTTAACACCTCTCATGAAGGATGTCGATATTGTTTTTCATCTTGCAGCAAATCCAGATGTGAGGTCAAGCGCGATAAACCCTAAAGAACACATAGATCAGAATTTTATTGCCACTTACAATCTTCTGGAAGCGATGAGAAAAAATGATGTGGAAAAAATTGTTTTTACATCAACATCAACAGTTTACGGGACAGCAAAGCAGATACCAACTCCAGAAGATTACGGTCCGCTGCTTCCAGAATCAGTCTATGGTGCAACAAAACTTGCCTGCGAAGCTTTGATCTCCTCTTACTGTTACACTTACGGAATGAAAGCATGGATTTTCAGACTTGCAAATGTTATAGGACCAAGATTGACGCACGGCGTGATATATGATTTTGTGCAAAAATTGAGGAAAAATCCAAATGAGTTAGAAATCTTAGGAGATGGCAATCAAACCAAATCGTACATATATGTGAAAGATTGTATAGATGGAATGCTTTTTGCTTTAGAAAAGGCCAAGGAAACCGTCAATGTTTTCAACCTAGGTAGTGAGGATAGAATAAGAGTTGTTGAGATTGCAGAAATTGTCTGTAGAAAGATGGGACTAAACCCAGAATTTAAGTTTACTGGGGGTAAAAGGGGGTGGAAGGGTGATATTCCAATAATGCAATTAGATATTACAAAAATAAAGGCTTTAGGGTGGCGTCCTGAATATTCTAGCAAGGAAGCTGTTGAATTAACTGTTGATTGGATGATAAAACACAAATAGTGTTTTTACCGCTAAATGGATAAGTATAATTCCAGTAGTTTTTTTGCGATTCTTTCACTCCTGAACATTTCAGCATTTCTTTTTGCTTTTAGCCCGATTTTTTTTCTAAGATTTTTATCCAATACTAAAGTTAACAATTTCTCTGCTATTTCTTTGTGGTTGTGAGGATCCACAACAAAACCACAGCTTTTCAACACATAAGGAGTGCCACCAACTTTTGAGGCAATTACTGGGGTTCCTGTTGCTAATGCTTCAAGCACAGCCATTGGTAATGTCTCCTGAAATGAGGTTAATGCTACTATAGATGCTCTTGAATATAATTCCAGAATTTTTTCAAACGAGATTTTCCCAAGGAATTTAACTTTCAGATTTTCTTTTTTTATGAAAGTTTTAATCATGGATAGATATCTTAAATCTCCTGAACCTGTAAAAATTATCTCATAATCTTTGATTTCGTCTTTTATCATGGCTATAGCTTTTAAAAAACCTAGTTGGTTTTTTCGTGGAGTTATTGTGGCAGGATAGAGAATTATATTTTCTTCCTTTTTTGATACTTCAAAAAAATCATCAGTAATAGGATTTTCTATAATGATCGCTTTAGATGTATCAAAACCTTTGGATCTTAATTCTTCAATCACATAAGGCGAAATGGCAACAAATTTTGTAAGTAGTGAATAATATAATCTAA
>JAPDKB010000016.1 GCA_029258795.1 archaeon | reverse complement strand
CCGGTGTGCAGGAAGGAATGGAGGAGAAGAAAAAAGGCCTTACAAAATCCCTTTTGGTTTTAACAATATTAGCGGTGGTTCTTCTGATAGTGGGGCTTCTCTAAAAACCATCAGCTAATTTAAAAATTGGGGGAACACAAAACATCTCCAGAGCTTCATTTAAAAATTTTCCCGCTAATATTAACTCAATGGCATGGAAAGGTCAGCTTATGATGTTGTGATCGTTGGAAACGGGATTTCTGGCTCAACCGCAGCCATAGAGTTAGACAACAAGGATGATTGTTCTGTGTGTGTCATAGACCCTAAAAACTATTCATCTGATGGGGTTGGGGAACGCTATCTTTGCACAAAACCGAACAATGGAAAGTTCATCTTTTCTTCAAAAAATGAACTGGAAACTAAGCCGCACTACAGGAGGCCGGGTGGGGAATTACAGAATTATTTTTATGAAAGTGGTAAGGCTGAAGAGTTTTTAGCACTAGAAGAAAGAGCACAAGGCCTCCTACGCAACTGGGTGGAAGATGCGGAGTTGAATTATGAGGAGTACCCGCCTCCAGAAAAAATGGAAGAGATAAAGGAGTTTATCAAGAAGTGTAACCCGAAAGGAATTGAAGTCACGGTATCTGACATTCTGTCTTTGGGAGGGGTACGCAATACCTATGCCCTCTTAAATCACATTTATCAGCGGTTGAACAAAGAATGCTCCAACGTTGATGTGGTTAATGGGGAGGTGAAGAGGGTTGTTCCAGATAAGAATTATGTTGTTTTGAACTCCGGCGATAGAATTAAATATAGAGAGGCTGTGCTGCTGGCATGTGGGCGGGAAGGTGTGGCAAACGGGATTTACGATGATCTCAAGGCAAGAGGTTATATATGGGAGAAGGAGGGGAAGAAAAACCTGCTAGTAGGAGTGGCTCTTGAAGCCCCTTCCACCATATTTCCTCCTGCTATGAACTACATGGGTGAGCCAAAACTCACAATGGGGACCAAGAAGGACGATATTGTTCGCACTTTCGGTTATTACCCTAACGGAAGGGTTGCAGTTGTGGATTATGGCAATGGCATTAAATCGGTGAGCGGAATAATTGACGAAAGAAGAAAAAGCAACAACACTGTTATGGGTTTGGTAATGGAGGTTAGATTTACAGAGCCCTTCGAAGATGCACCTTCTTATGGAAGAGACATCTTCAATCTCACACTGAAGTTGGGAGGGAAAAAACCTCTGGTGCAGAGACTCAGGGACTACGAAATGGGCAGGAGAAGCACAGAAGAGAGAATTAAAAAAGCCAAGCTGGTGAAACCAACACTCTCCTTTGAAGAGGCAATTCCTGGAGATATAAGTATGGCATATCCCGGAAGGATAATTTCCAACCTCTACGATGGAATAAATAAGCTTAATCGTGTTATTGAAGGGATTTCAGAGGAATCCCTATTAATGTACGCTCCTTTAATAGTCCTGAAACCCTCAGAAATAAACGTTGACCCCTTTACGATGAAACTTGAAACGGAAAAAAAGCTGGAAGGGGAGATGTACGTTCTGGGAGATATGAATGGGATATGCAAGGGTAATGCCGATGCAATGATTTCCGGTATAATTGCTGCTGATTCTATAAGAAAAGGATGAAAATGAAAGAATGTTAAGAAGGTCAGATGAAGTCAATTCCAAGCTTCCTTTCTATGTCCTTCTTCTTCTCATCGCTGAATGTTCTCTCAGGCCCATATATCTGCGGGCTCTGCACTCCTGTAACGATGATCATAACTCTCAGCGACTCGCCTAAGCTTCTATCAATCTGAGCACCCCAGATGACCTTGGCGTCTGGAGAAAGCCGAGATGTCACGGCATTGACAACCTCCTTTGCTTCCTTCAGCGTGAGGTCTTGTCCACCCGTTACATTTATCAATGCACCTCTTGCCCCTTCAACGTCCACATCAAGAAGCGGATTGTTCAGTGCCTTCTGCACAGCTTCATAAGCTCTATTCTCTGTGTCGCTCTGACCCATACCTATCAAGGCAAGACCTCCACTATCCATGACAGCTTTTATGTCCGCGAAATCCAGATTGATGAGTCCCGGCTTGGTTACGAGCTCTGCAATACCTTTTACTGCATTAACCAGAATCTCATCGGCAACTTTGAAAGCTGTGTTTATGGATACATCAGGCACAATCTCCAACAGTTTATCGTTGGGTATGACTATCAGCGTATCAACCACGCTTTCGAGCTGCTCCAGCCCCATCTTGGCATTGGCTGCTCTGTGCGCTCCTTCCATTGAGAAGGGAAGCGTTACTATCGCAACCGTTAGAGCTCCAAGCTTTTTCGCTATTTCAGCTATTATCGGGGCAGAGCCAGTCCCGGTTCCCCCACCCAATCCGCACGTGATGAAAACCATGTCCGCTCCTTCAAGAGCTTTTTTTATGGTTTCCTTGGATTCTTTGGCTGCTGCTTCACCAATCTTCGGGTTCGCGCCAGCACCAAGACCCCTCGTTATCTCCTTACCTATGAGGATCTTCACATCAGCATCAGTGTAGAGCAAGTCCTGAGCATCCGTGTTTATCGCTATGGTCTTAACTCCTTCAACACCAACCTGCATTAACCTTGAAATTGTGTTGTTTCCCGCACCACCTGATCCAACAACAACTATCTCAGCTTTCCTTGATTTCAACAGTTCCTCCAGCTCCTTGTCTGCTTCACTTTTACGAGCATGAGCCTTTATTTCAGCATCTCCAGAAACCACGTTTTCCACCCCTCTTCCTTCTCTTTCAATCATACAACATCACTTCACAGTGAAAATTTATGACTTAATAGTGCCCTTAAATTTTTAAGCTTTAGGACTTGCTTTTTCTTCTTTCGGTTTTTCGCTTTCAGAGTGCTTTTCGTCCTTTTCCTCCACAAACTCAACAGTATCCACCCCATCAACATACTCCTTGATTTCCTCTTCCACCTTCTTCTTTAGGTGGTCTGCCACAACCATCTTGATGGATATGATTGCTTTCTTGCCATCAATCTTCACGCTGAAACCCTCATCCGGCATGAAGGTGTGATACTTAAATATTGACTTCACTTGTTCCTCCACATCCTTTACCTTTCTCAAAATTTTCACTTCATATTCCACGGTTTTTCCAGCAAGAGGATGGTTGAAATCAACTATGACTCTACCAGAAGAAACACTCACTATTCGGCCCTCCACATTACCAAAATACATGATCTGTCCAGCTCTTGGAGTTATTCCCTGCTTTTTGAAATAGCTGGTTGGAAATATCCTCACAAGCTTCTGCTCCCTCTTTCCAAACGCTTTTTCAGGAGGTAGTGTTATGGTCTTTTCCTCACCTTCCTTCATCTCCTTCAGCGCTTCATCAAGCCCATCTATGACATGGCCCGCTCCAACAACCACCACTATTGGGCCGTACATCATGTGCCTTGAGTATATGCCTGCCTGCTTTGCAATCTCCTCACTTGTGGTATCAAAAACCTCCCCGCTTTCCTTAATTCTTCCAGTATATTCTATCTCCACAAACTCTCCCTCTTTCATGAGCATCACACCAAAATTCCTTTCACAACACGAGAGTGAATATTTAAAAGATGGCGCAAAATTTAAATAACCATGTCCGAGTGGGTAGGTGAGCTTGGGGAGAGCAAGCAGAGAGTGCTGTTAAACTTGCTGGCGAGCATAGCTAAGCATGAGGAAGCTTACGAGAAATCTGAAGAGCCGGCAATAGCTCAGCTCTGGGTTGCAATACTTGAGCTTGCAGAGAGGATGGAAAGACTGGAAAGGAAAATTAGAAAGATGGAAATGAAGCTTGCGATGTTTTCAGCCGGAAGCGTTGTCGAGGACCTCAAAAATTACTGATGTGTTGAAGTGAGCTGGGAAGTTTTGGGGAGTGTTCAAGAACTGCAGTTTCTCCAGCTCTTTCGCAAACTTGTACATGGATTCTTCTTTGCTCAAACCCAGGAACTTGTGAGCTCTACTCCTTACAATCTTTGGATCAGGTACATCATCGTATGCCTCATTCTTTATTATTCTTGGCTGGAGATACTCTTCAAGGATGTAATAGCATGCACCCTTCATCTCTCTATATGGCTCGTAAATGCTTGAGAAGGCTGAGGAGACCCAATTCGCTGTAATGAGCAAGTCCCTCCCGCTGTTCACCATCACATGACCGTAATCCGGAGGGATTATGACCTTATCACCCTTTTCTATTTTGATTATCATGGCGTCTTCCACTTTAACCTTGTTCGTCACCCTTTGAATGATGAAATACCCCGTACCATGCAGAACTTCATAGAGTTCAGGATAGCTTATTCTGGCTCCGGGCACGAGAGGGTGGTAGTGACCGGCCGTCTTATTATATTCATTTCCGAGTTTCATCGGAAGCATTATGGTTATGTCGTATCTAAGCTTGCTTTGCGATATCGCGGCACAGTCATCATTTCTGCAAACGTTTCTGAACATGTAGTAGAGAGGTGTGTTGAAGTCCATGGCATCAACCCAAGAGCCCATGTTATCATAGTAAAGCATCGCCATCTCCTTAAACAACCTCACATCCCCAACAACCTCGTTTCCTTCCACAACTATGCGGGAAGGATCATCCTTATCTATCTCCACAAATTCAAGATGTTCTGGCATTTCAATCTTCACCATCACAACACCTCCACACCCGGCTTTAAAGGCAGAGATTTCTTTGCTTTCTCAGAGCTACTGTTTTCCTCGCGCGTCACTTCAATCCTGCATCCAAGCTCTTTCTCCAGGAACGGTGTGGCTTCCTTCAGCAGCTCGAGTTCTTCATCCTGATTTAATACTGTCTTTTCAAGTTCATAATATTTTCTGATGAGGGTCTTCACCAGAGTTATGGCGTCTTTCCTGACTTCATGGAAGTAAGAGTCACTTCCTATCAATTTCATCGCTTTCTCCTTTTCCTTCAGCACGAGATCGTGCACCCTTCTCTTCCATTCCGATGCAACGTAAATCTTAACGAGTTCTGGCTTCTTCCCCACAAGATTCATTATGTTCCTTATGTCCTCCTCAAGGTTCATCAGCATGCTCTCTCCGGCTTCCGCTTTCTCGTCAATCAAGCTCTCATCCCAATTAGGCCAGCCCTCCACCACTATCAAGCTCTCATTACCCATTCTGTGCCACATCTCTTCAGCAAAATGCGGAGCTACAGGAGCAATGAGCTTTATAATTCCTTCCAGGAAAGCCCGTATTACATCTGAATTTGCGTTTTCAACGCCACCCACACGCCTGAAATACCATTTGAGGTGGTTTGTCGCGTAAAAAAGGGCATGGTTTATTGCTGTCCTGAACTTCATTTCCTCACACGCTTCCGTGCTTTCCTTTATGATCTTCTGTAGCTTGCTCATCAGGTAGCGCTCAGCATTTCCTTTTTGTTTGCCCTTCATCTTTTCAAGCTGCCCTACAACCTCATCCAGATAGTTGAGCCTAGCGGAGTAGCCCTTTATATTCTCCTCCCTCCAATCCGCTTCCTCCATCCCTTCAGCTGAACACACGAGGTTGAGCCTTATGAGATCAGCACCATAATTCTCCACAAGCTCTCTCAACGGGATTATGTTACCCTTGCTTTTGCTCATCTTTTCTCCTTCCACCATCACCCTGCCGTTAACTCCAATGGCTACAGGCCATTTTTCGGGCATGTCCTCCCATATCGCAACGTGGTGCATGATGAAGAAGGTCAGGTGGTTCTGCACCAGGTCCTTTCCGCTGTTTCTCAGGTCAACGGGGTAGAAGTATTCAAACTCTCTTTTCATCTCTTCTATCAGCTCTTTATCAAGCCCGCTCTTTCTTGCAACCTCATCAAGCTCCCCCTTTCCAAGGAAAATGTAATCGAAAACCTCATCCGTCAGCTTTGAAGCATCCACACCCTTCTCGTTTATAACCCTCGCTATGGTGTAATAAGCCATGTAGATTGTGGAGTCGGAGAGCGTTTCCACAATCCATTCCTTGTCCCAGGGCAGAGGTGTGCCGAGTCCGGTTTTTCTTGCGCATGCCTTGTCCTTAAGCCATTCCACCGTGTTTATGAACTGCTGCCTTACCTCTTCAGGGTAGAACTTCATTTTTTGAATGTGCTGAAGGGCTCTCTTCTTCCATTCTTCATCGGAATAGGCGAGGAACCACTGATCCTTCAAAATTTTGACGTGACATCTCGTGCCACACCTACAAACAACTAGGCCGGAGCATTCCCACATGCTGTCTGCTATGCCCTCCCCCTTCAGCCACTCAATTATCTTCTCCTTCACCTCGGAAACCTTCATCCCGGCAAACTGCTTGCAGATGTCCTTGAGCTTTCCGAGGTGGAACTCTTTCTTGTAGATTTTTCTGGTTGCCTCCTCCAGCTTCTCTCTTTCAGCTTGCGATTCTATCCCCATCTTCTCTACGATTTCCTTTGCTGGCACATCCCCAAAACCCTCAACCTCTATCAAACTTATGGGCTGCAGCTCTTTCTTGCTAACACCATATTTCTGGAGGGTACTCTCATCCTTCAGGAGGTCCATCACAGCAGCATAATCAAACGGCGCGTGAGCGGGAACGCTCATCACCACTCCACTGGCGTTGGAGGTATCGACAAAGCTTGCGGGAAGCACAGCAATTTCCCTCCCATCAACAGGATTAATACACCTCTTGCCAAGAATTTCACTTCCTTTGAACTCCTCAACAACCTCCACATCCTTAAGCTGATCCTTGAGCTTTTCCACAGCATCCTTACTCACAATCCACAACTCATTATTCACCCTCGCTTTAACATACGTTCCAGCGGGGTTGATCCACATGTTGGTCACACCAAAAATCGTCTCCGGCCTTAAAGTTGCAGCTACAAGATAAGCATTTTCATCCTTCATTTTGAACTTCAGCAGAACGTATTCAACTGGAGTTTCCCCTTCACCCTCCAACCTGTCGTGGTCTCCTGTTGGACTCTGGCAGTGCGGACACCAGATGACGGGATGCGTGCCCTTCTTTATGTATCCCCTCTTTTTTAATGTGTTGTACTGCCACTCTATGAAGCGGGAGTAAGCAGGAGTTATTGTTGTTGTTACAAACTTTCTCCTCCAGTCGATGGAAGCACCCACCATTTTTAGGTCTTCAATCCATCTTTTCATCCAGAAAAGAACTATGTTCTCGGGCTTTTCTTTGAACCTCTCTATATCCTCATCGCTTGCCCCGCTTTTCTTCAGAATTTCCACCTGTTTTTTATCACCCTTTCTCAAGCGCTCCCACACACCCACTATTGGCTCTCCAGTAGCATGAAAACCCTGAGGAAAGAGAACGTTGTAGCCCTGCATTCTCTTGAATCTGGCATACGCGTCAGTTCTGAGGAAAGAGTAGCCGTGCCCTATGTGGGGTGCGCCGTTAACATAAGGGTATGGAAAGGTTATGAAGAACTTTGGCCTGCTCTCATCCACATTCGCTTCAAACACCTTTTCCCTTTCCCATACTTCCTGCCATTTTTTTTCAATCTCTCTGAAGTTCATCATGCTTCACCCTTTCATAATTAATGATGTCCCGCTGACAACAATTACCTCTCGATGAATTAATTTAAATTATGCTGCCGTTTTTTCTCCAGTAAACGAGAGGTCTGCCTCCGGCAACGTAAACTATCATCTTGTTTCCGTTGGTTGCTATCCTTTCTATAGGCCTCTCATCATATCCGTAGCTTGCCGCTATTCTGTCTGCTTCATCGTAAATTTTATAGGCGATTTCTGCCAGCTCTCTCACGCTTTTATTGGGGTTGCTGAAAAATCCCACTATCTCCCGCACATGATCTTCGGGAAACCTTCTTCTCATATCTTCCTCACTCTCATACTTGTTGAGTTTTGCCATCTCTTTGTAAATTTCATTTATGTCTATTTTCCCTGTCTTCTCCCCGGATTCCCACGCGCAACGCACACACACCACCCCCGTAATTTTTTTGAACATGGAAGAAAAACAAACGGAAAATGCAGGAAAGGACGGAGGAAAAACCTGTGAGAGTAATTTACTGCAGAAGTACTACTAGCCTTAGAAGTAGCCTTTCGAGCTCTTTCTCAGCTCGGTCCTTCCTGTTTCTATTAAGAAAGCTGACACGCATGATGCCATAAAATTAAGAGTAACACCTATTTAAAGTTTGCGAAGCAGCATAGCTTTGATGAAAAAAGGTATAGCTGTGGTCGTTGGAGCAGCGCTCTTCTACCTTCTCATTGCTCTGTATTCCAACGCGGAAAAGCTGGTTGAAGCGTTTGCAAGGATGAAAATTCAGTTTGTAGCAATTGCACTGATTTTTACGCTAACCAACTATTTTTTGAGATTCGTGAAGTGGGAGGTGTACTGCAAAAAAGCAGGAATAAACATCAGCATGAAGTCCAGCCTGCTCATATTTCTCGGCGGGATGAGCATGACGATAACGCCCGGCAAGGCTGGAGAGCTTGTGAAGGCATACCTCCTCAAAAAAGCTCAAGGAGTAGAGTTCAGCAGAGGGGCTATTGTTGTTGTGGCAGAAAGAACGACGGATCTGCTTGCCATGATCTCTCTTGCAGCTTTGGGATCAGTGTACTTTTTTCTGCGTGGAAGTTTTGAAATGAACTTGAAGAGCATGGTTATTTCTTTGATAATTCTCCTATCTCTTGTGGTTATGGGAATTGTTTTTATGCGCTCCAAGAGCTTTACAAATTTTTTGGTAAGGAGGTTTGGGATAAGCAGGAAGTTTGATAAGGTTATGAAGGAAGTACTATGCACTCGCTTAACCATTGAAATGACGATCCTTAGCATACTGTCCTGGATGATGGAGTGTTTGGCTTTATATATAACAGTAGGTGCCTTTGGGTTAAACATTTCAGTGTTTCATGCAATATTTGTGTTCAGCGTCAGCACGCTTGCTGGTGTGATCACCATGCTTCCTGCAGGTATAGGGGCTACAGAACTCTCTATGATGTACCTCCTTACAAGATTTGGCATACCTCAACTTGAGGCGTCAGCGATAACTCTGGTTACAAGGGCTGTGACACTCTGGCTGGGAGTGATGATAGGGGTGATTGCACTTTACACTTACGGGAGGAGAGAAGCATGAGCTTGGTAGCGGTTGTGAAAACAAGCCCGGAAGAAGTTGTGGAAAGCTATGCAAAATGCATGGAGCTTGCCTCATTTGAGAAGGTGGTTGATAAAAGGCATAGATGCGTCATCAAAATAAACCTTTCTTGGAGTCTGTTCTTTCCCGCGTGCTCCACTCCACCATGGCAGCTGGATGCCGTGCTCGGCTTCATGAGGAAGAAGGGATACAAAGATGTGGTGGCTGTGGAAAATCAAACCGTGGTTACTCACCCCTGGAAGGGAGCGTATCTCAACAAGTGGTTGCCGGTTCTTGAGAAGCACAGCGTGGAATACGTGCCCTTAACCAATGTCGAATGGGTTCCCTACAAGCCAAAGCATGAGCTGCTGGCGATGCATGAGATTTTTGGCGATAGGATACTTGTGCCAAAGATGTTCATGAACACCAATATGGTACATCTGCCAACCATGAAAACCCACGGCCATACCATAACCACTGGAGCCATGAAGAACGCTTTCGGCGGGCTCATCCCGAAGTACAGGCATCATGCGCATCTCAAAATTCATGAGGTGCTCGTTGATCTTCTCATCATACAGAAGGAAATCCACAAATCCGTCTTTGCGGTGATGGACGGCTGCGTGTGTGGAAATGGGGCTGGTCCGAGAACAATGGAGCCGTACTACGGCAATCTCGTCCTTGCCAGCGAGGATCAGGTTGCAATAGATGCGCTTGCTGCACATATAATAGGATTTGACCCTTTCAAGATACCCTACATCAAGATGGCTCACGAGCTTGGATTGGGCAATGCGGATGTGGAGCAGATAGATATAGTGGGAATGGATAAGAGGGATGTGCTCAAGCTCAACTTTGGCTTTGAAGTTAAGAAAAGCCCGGTTATAGCATGGGATCAGAGGTTGAGGAAGGGAACTTACAGAATAAAATGGTTGCACAACCTGCTGTTTCACTCACCCATCTTCAAGCTCTTCATAATGGCTTCTGAGGTTTACCATGACAGGATATGGTATCCGATTATCGGCAAGAGAAGGATAAAGGAATTCCTGAAAACGGAATGGGGCAAGCTGTTTCAGCAGTATCCGTACGGCTCTTACCCGTCTTACGATGAGGTGAGGGACTGGGATCCCTATTAGAAACTTATAAATTACTTTCTATCGATATTTTAAGACAAGATTAAAAACGGTGATGATGGATGACACGACTCATCTGTGTTGCTTCTGGAAAAGGAGGTGTCGGTAAGACAACTGTAGCCTCCAACTTGGGTGCAGCGCTCAACGAGTTCGGAGTGAGCACGCTTCTGGTTGATGGAAACCTAACCACACCCCACCTCGGATTCCACTTGGGGGTGCCTCTTTATCCAAAAACATTACATGATGTGCTCAGGGGAGATGCGACCATTGATGAAGCGATATACGTGCATCCATCAGGACTTAAGGTTATTCCGGGAGGTATATCCATCTCAGACCTGAAATCAACAAAGCCAGACAAACTTGCTGAAATATTTCTCGAGTTGCTCGGAACTCACGATTTCGTGATTCTGGACGGGGCTGCTGGCTTGGGAAGGGAGCCGCTGAGCGGGCTTGAGGCAACGGATGAAGTGCTCGTCGTCACGAATCCTGATCTGCCCTCTGTGACGGATGCGCTAAAAGTGATAAAGCTCTCAGAGGAGTTTGGCTCCCACATTCTGGGGGTGGTGCTGAACCGAGTCACAGGAAAACTGCATGAACTCACGGTTGATGATGTTGAATCATTGCTCGGATATCCTGTCATCTCCACCATCCCTGAAGAACCAAAGATACACGAATCTATAGCATCCAAAACACCTTTAGTGATGCTGGCTCCAGAAACAAAAGCCGCAATAGAGATGAAGGTGCTTGCGGCAAAGCTTGCAGGCATAGAATGGACACCACCCAAACCGAAAGAAGCTGGATTGCTTGCAAGGTTGTTCGGATTCTTGAGGAAGTAGTGACGAGCTTTTTATTCATTTCTTTTTTGGAGAAGAGAAAGTCATTAATACCTCTGAGCTTCAAATATAATTGTACTGCGAGTGTCTCGACCTCTCAACATTGTGAAAGCTTTTATAGTTTACGGAGGAATTTGATTACCATTGGGTGCATTGCCCGATGTTCAAGGGGACCATACATCTGGATAATGAAGATAAGGTTGACGTGAAAGAACACAACGGAATGAGATACGACTTTATACTGAAATTTGGAGATTCGTGCAAAATCTTTCTGAACGTGCATCAGCTTGAGGAGCTCAGAAAAACGCTTGACAAGGTTCTGCCGAACGGGAAGAAGGAGTGAAGGATTTCACTCCCAAAATGGATATTATAGGAAGAATTAAAAAGGAGCTTAAGCCAACCTGATTAACTTACACGGGTATGAGGACCAGTCAATAACATAAATAGAAAGGTTCACATTATGTTTGGTCCTAAAGTAATTTTTCCAACTTTTAAATCTCCTTTTATGGATTATTCCAAATTCATTAGGAACGACCAACATAACATCTTTGTTTTTATATTTTCCTAATTTTTTACTACTTTTAAGACGCTTTTCAGGATTTATAACCTCACCAAACTCTTCTTTCTCGTCTTTAGTTGGATATCCCGTTTCTATTTCCACATAAATTTCTTTTCCCTTCTTGTAAGCGATAAGGTCTGGCCTTATTTTTCTCTCCTCTATAGTTTGAGGCTCTTCTATTCTCACTTCATAACCTCGTAATTTTAGATATTTATAAACTATTGCCTTCATCAAATAATGGAGATCATCTTCCTCATCCAATTGTGGAAAGTCTATCTCAGGATCTCTTGATATTTCTTCCCTGAGTTTGTCTCTGATGTCTGGTAGATCCTGCTGGAATTTATTCCACCATGAATCTAAGCTTTCAAATTCTAACAAGGTTCTAGTAGTTATACCTTCTCCAAAAAACTTTAATAACCTATTTTTGGCATCCCAAATAGATTCGCCTTCTAAGAGTTTGATGATATAAATGGGGATTGAGGATCTTTTTTCAATTTTATCCTTTATTTCATTAGGTAATCCTTCAACAGGTATATGGAAGAGTATATATTTAAGCCCCTGTGTTTCAACTTCTTTTAACCTCTCGACTATTTTCTCTATTAATTCCAAAAGTTCTGGGTAAAGGGTTATTGTTACTATCCTGTATTTAGGATTGCTTATATACTCAATCACTTTTACAGGATCTTCGATAAATTCTGTGTTTACGTAAGTCTTTATTTCCTCTTTTTCATCCTTTTTAATACATTCTATTTGCTTAGTATGGAATGTAGAATATCCCCAATATTCAAGTTCTTTTTTCATAAGACTCTCTATTACATCTTTTCCATCACCTTTCCCTATAAGTATAACACATTTAGGTTTTCCGCTACTATCAAACAAAGAAGAGAAACATTTTGTACCTAATGAAGGAAAAATCTCATCTAAAATTTCCCTTTCTGCTTTAAGTTCTCTAGTTTTCGAAATTAAAACCTTTTCTATTGTTTCTTCTTTCTTTTCTATTTCCTCAAATTCTAATTCTTTTTCTTTAATTTCATACTCGTATTGAGACGTGTTTTTTATAATTAGATTTATAATTGAATTGTCTTCGAAAGACGAATAGATGTAAACATCCTTCCTATGAAGGAAAAGAATGGCGATCTCATCATTTTTTTCTTTAATGATTCTCTTTAATTGTTCATAATCTGGTTGAGAGGTAACTATCAATAGTGTTTTTCTTCCGAATAAGTTTTCGTATCGTGGAAGATACCAAGGAGCTATGATTAAGGTTATTTCCTCCCCTTCTTTTGTTCTGATAATTCCTCTATAGATTGATAATTCTTTGTCAAATGTAATATCAATTCCAAAATCCTCGGAAGACCTTAGTATTTCTATAAGTTCTTTACTTGTTTTTTCAATAATTTCTCTCTTCCTTAATTTTACAAACTTTTGGATTTCTTCTATTATTAAGGGGTTGATCACAATTATTTCTTCATCTTTAGGTGAGATTATTCCTTCAAAGGACTCAAACTCTTTCCAAGCTTTCAAAGATATATTCCAAAGAAAATCTCTTAATTCTTCCTTATTACAGAAACCATTTTTAGAAAGAATAAAATCTAATCCAATAAGCTCTATAATATTTTCTTTTATACTCTCTGAGAATAATGAGATATCAATTTTTATGGTTTTTATTTCGTCTTGTAAAATTTTTTCTATTTCTTCTTTAATTTCTTTGAAAAAATAAATAACGCGCCTATGCAATTCCTTACCTTTCCACGGGCCATGAGAATGAATCCAAGTAGCTTCTATTCCAAGTCCAACACTATTAATGAGTCTCCATAACCTTTCCAAATCACCTTCGTATTTTTCCTTAAAGAAAAACTCATAAAGAATAGGAAATTTATTCTTCCAACTGCCCCACTCAACATACCAGAAAAAATTGTAAGGGTAATCATCTTCTTCTAATGAAATTAATTTTAAGAATGTGAATAACATTTTTTTAGAATTTTCATCTAGATCCACAACTCTTTTTAGAATCTCCTCTGTTAGAATTTTCTTACACTTCTCATATACTTTTTCTTTTTCATCAAACAATACAATATTCACCCTAGCCCTTTTAGCGAGTTCTAACAGTTTATTTTTTAATTCTGAAAATTCTTTTTCCGTAATATTTGGGAAGATCCTTTTCATATTTATCCAAACATCAGACCAGAGAATATCTTCGGAATAGTATCTCATGCCACTTCGAGAAGTGTACTTTGTAGAAGCGATAAACAACATAAAAGAAAGTTTGGGATCTTTTTTTATCTCCTCCATGAACTCATTAAAGGAAATTTTAGGAGTCTTCTTATCTTCGATAATCTCTTTAGCTTTCTTTACGTAATAATTATCCTCAACCTTAACCCATTCACATAAATTAAATCTATCCTTCACATTGTCCAAATTTTCTATTTTTCCGATAGCATTGTATTCTTCATTTATCTTTCTAGTAGTTTCCATACCAATTTCTTTAGGAGATACTTTCAAAATAACGTTTTTTTCCAAGATATGTTCATCATCAATATCTCCTTCTAAAATGATTACTATTTTTCCTTCTAATTTCTTAATTCTGTCCCTATCGTAAAACAGAAGAATTACAACATTAGAAATATCACCAATTTTTTCTTTGAGTTTAGTTTCAATATAATTGACAATTTTATCATAAATCTTTCTTAATTCAGATCTCACTAATATTCTATCCTTAGAAAGAAGAACAGCATTCATTTTTATGAATTTTTCAAGGTTAGAAGGAGTATAACCATCTAACATCCTTTTTAAATCTACGAACAGGTACCAGTTGCATTTTATTTCTTTTTCTAACTCATTCTCGTCAAAACTTAACATTTCTTTAATTTTTTGAAGATTATCATTACGAAGAAGAACCTTTTCTACGTTCAGATTAAACAAATTTTCAGAATCGATTATACCTAACATTAAAAACCTACTAATGATCTCGTTTACTTTTGATTTTTCCATAAATTTAGTAAGACCCTCTACATAATTTCCATAATATAAAGAAGAGTCTATACCCAAACCAAGTTTATCTTTTAACTCATTAAGTTTCAAGATAAGGAGAGCTCTTAGAAAGTCGCTATCCTCACAAAGGTTTTCTAGTTCTTTTTCAAGTAATGGTGGTTCTTCTTTTCTTACTTTTCTAACCAATTTCTCCACGGAAGGTAATTGTAAAAACTCTTCGTCGCAGATAAATGTACAAAGAACTTGATGTTTTTCTGTGAGATTGTCTTTAATCTTCGGAAGATAGTATGCCTTAAATTTCCATTCATCTAAATAGGAAAGATACAACATTCTTTTTAGCAACTCATTTTTCTCTAGAACACTTTCTAAAAGATGGCTTACTTTTTCCAAAATTGGTCGTTTAAGTTCTTCACATTTTTTAGCTATTTCTTCCCCTTTATAAGTTAACCAAAACTCCTCTGAATCTTTTCGCTGAGAAACTAAATTTTTTTCTTTCAATTGGGAATAGACTTTATCTATATCGATTTCTGGAAATATTAATTCCAAAAAATCTTTTATTTGAAATCCTGTAACTCTTAACCCGTTCTTATTCTTACTAACCATTTCGAGAATCACTAACACTTTCTTTTCTTCTTCTGTGAGTTCTTCCTCTTCTTCTCTGATTATAATAGATGGCTTTGATACTTCTTTTTTCAATTCTTCTAATTTTCGTGCCTCTTCAACACCAATCGGCTTTTCCTTTTTGGCTAGTTTTTCTTTCTTAATTTCGATTTCATCCATTTTCTCCTCTTCTTTCTTTTTCAATAATTTTTTATTCATATCCATCTCACATCATCTCCTTTTCGAAAAACATCTTTTTCAATACCTACAAATTTAATCTTATATTTCTAATTTCCTTCATAGTTCTTGTAAATAACCTTTTGGCACTTGTGTATATCCAAAGATTAGCTGGAGGTGTCATGTTAGAGCGGAACCCGGATATGAAAATAGTTCTGATGAAAGATCACTACAAGGATAAAAGTTAGGAAAAATATAAATAATCCTTAAAAAAGGGAGTGGTTAATATTTTCTCATTTAGACAGCTGGCGGAAGGGGAGATGGAAAGAGTCATAAGAAAAAACAAGCTTAAGTATCAAAATAAAAATGCTAGATCCTGAATAAGCACTAATGAATTAAAATTTTTTCAATTGTATATCACATGATGTTGAAACATCTAACTACAATAAAATTGAGAAATGAATACTGCATATATGAAGAAAACGATTCTTATATCGTAGAGGGGCCAATAGGTAAAAGCGGAGAGATTTCTAGACGAACCATAAGTAAAGAGATTGTAAACATGTTTCTTGATATTTTTAAAGGCAGGAAAATATCAATTAGTGAGGCAATAAACATTATCAACTCTAAAGGTTATGATCAATATTTAGAAACAACTGGATGGAAACAAAAATATGAGGTTCAAGCAATCCTTTTATGTATGGTTGCAAAAGGTCATGGACAGATTACAAAAGAGGGTAAGAAGTATGTATATGAAATTCACTGATAAAAATCAAGTGGTTATGCTTTTTAAAAATTATTTATGTGAGGGTGAATCATACGAGATACTTATCGATTTGCTCCAACTGCGGAAAACCAATACCTGAAGATAAAGCAATAAAGATAGGAGTGTATGCCTCAAGAGGTAAATACTGCTCACGCTTATGCGCTTATCTCGCGCAATGTGGATGGGTCGATTTTGATAGCGCCATTAAAGACTTGGAAAAACTCGTGAAAGAATCTGTGGATGAAATTGAAATACAGGCGATATCTTACAAATGTGCTTTGAGATTTGTAGAAAAGGTATTGAAGGGTAATGTGTGTGGGATAAAAGACGCTGAAATAATTGAGGGGAAAGATAAACACACAATTGTGCTTAGAAAATACATAGCAGCTTGTCCTATTTGTTCTGGCGCAATCCCTTCCAACGACTTCTCTGTTATCGAAAAGCAGGGCAGAAGAGTCATTTTGCAGGGAGAGATCAAAGCAATATATGACCCGACAAAAGCTAATTGTCCGCCTTTTACTGATCTTTTTACAGTGACGTTGGACCCTAAACCGAGAAGAAATAGAAGTAGGGTTAAATACCTAAAGTTCAAAAGCAAGGATGAAATTGAAAGATTAGGGCTTGCTAAAAACAAGACCATAAGATGTGAGGGTTGCTTACATATTGTGGATGGTAAAGAAATTGTATTTGACGTGAGGAACGTGGAGTTCCTTTGAATTATTTTATCTGGACCTCAAAATGTTCTTTGCTATCAACCAGTTTTATTTTTACTTTACTTCTGAGAAATTCGAGCACTTCCTGAAGCTTCTTCTCCTCATTTGCTTTAAACGCATCAAAGCCTTCCTCGTACTTTTCAGGATATTTCCTTCTAAACTCGCTGAGAACTTTACTATATAATCTGAATGCTTTGTCGTGGCGACTATATCCGGCTCCCCCACCACAGTATAACTTGCCCGTGTTCTCAGTCTCTTCTTTAAATCGTTTAGCTATTTCACTCAACAACACTCCTCTATATTTTTGGTTTTGTGAATCCTTCTTCCTTTTTATTTTAACTTCCAACTTGCCATTTTTCAAGACTGGTTTCAACACGATACCTACACCCAGCTTCTAGTGTGCATTACAAATGCTTCATAATCTCCTCAAGCTCTATCTCCGCAGCAGCTACCGGCATCTCTAACTCCCAGTTGTTGAGAACAGCAGGATTTATCTCTCCCATCACTCCAATCTTTTTATTCCCGAGCATGATTCTAGCACACCTTCCCTCTATGAACGCTCCATCCTTCTCTTCCTCATACTCGAACTTCAATCCAAGCTGCTTTGCAAAAGATTCCACAATCTCCTTGATCTCCGTAAAAGAGGCGGTGCTGGAAGCGATGGCTATGGCGAGATGCCTTTTCGTTCTGGTTGCAGTTTCTGCTTTTTCGTCTATCTCGACGACATCCCCCACCTCAAAGATGCGCTGCGGATATTCCACATGCTTGTTTCTGGCCAAGAACTCCATGAGGCATGGGAGGATTGTGTTTCTTATCGTTGTCCAGCTTGAGGAGACGGGGTTGGCTATCTCCACCACATCTTCTTCCTTTCTGTTCATCTTGGTGAAGAGCACTTCCTTGTTTGTCAGAGTGAATGTCATCACTTCCTGCAATTCATAACCCAACATGAGCTCTCTTATTTTATCGGAGAGTAGCTCCCTCCTGCTAAGCTCGCCATGAGTTGAGACAGCAAGTTCAGCGGGCAGAATGTCGTTATAACCAAAACTTATAGCAACGTCCTCCGCCACATCCCTCCAGTGGAGGATGTCGTTTCTTGTAGGGAGGTATTTTGCAACAATAACACCATCCTTCACCACTTCAGCATCATATCTTGCATCCTTCAGCAGCTCAACTATTTCGTGGTCGGAGATCTCTATACCAAGAATTCTCCTTATCTTCTCGCTCTCCACCTCAACGCTTTTTGGGGTCAGATCTGGAAGCACAAGCTTCTTACCATTAACATCATGAACCACAACTCCATATATTTCTCCACCCCTATCAGCAAGGACCGTAACCATGACGTTGAGGGCTGTGAAGACATCCTCCTCCCTCAATCCAGTAACATCGATGAAAACGTTCCTGGTGTTCTCATCTATCCTGCCTATGGTGTTGGAGTTGATGATGGGCGGCATTGAAATGACCTCCTTCTTAGAATCAACTATTATGGGATAGCGCTTGAACATCTCCACAAGATGCCCGTACTCCTGTCCCTTCGGATGCTTCTCAAGAATCTCAGCTGGTGTCATCTCCTCCTCAAATCCGAGCGGGGGGAATTTCAGCTCGTCCGGTTTCACAGCCTTGTAAAAGATGGGTGGCTTTATCTTGTCGAAATTGGAAACGCCTATCGCAACATACTCCCTCTTCCTTCCGAAGGTGTGGTGTATCTTTTCCTGCAGCTGCATCAGCTGCCTTATCGACTCATCATCAAACTTCACGTTTTTGACGATGGCACAGCCAATCACAGGCCTTATATCTTTCAGCTTTTTATCAACGAAAACCTCAGTTAAAGCTTCTCCAACAGTGTAGTGTGGCAGACCCCCTTCTATCTTGAGATGCCCTCTAATTTCCCTTGCCATGCCCTCAACGCTCCACAGGTCAGGCCTGTTGGTGTCCTTAACATCAACTTTTATGGTGTCTCCATCAACATCATCTATCTCGCCCTTAACCCACATCAGCCATTCCTCAAGCCCTTCCATGCTCGAAGCTTTCCTTCCGACCAGCTTTTCAAGGTCTTTCCTTGAAATTTCAACCGTTGGCATGAAATCCCACCCTCTTCAAAGCGTGATGATGGCTTTGTGCTTCCTTATCCACTCAAGATCGTAGCTGAACAGGTACCTTATATCCTTTATGCCGAGCTTGAACATCGCAAGCCTGTCAATTCCAAGCCCCCATGCTATGACGGGCACGTCTATGCCCAGCGGCTTTGTTACCTCCTCTCTGAATATTCCCGCTCCACCCAACTCAACCCATCCGAGCTCGGGATGTTTTGCGGACAGCTGCACGGAGGGTTCGGTGAAGGGATAATAATCAGGATAGAACTTCACCTTTTCTGCTCTTGCAACCTCCTTGGCGAAGGTTTTGAGTATTCCAAGCAAATGCCTGAAGTTCAGCTCTTCACCCAGCACTATACCTTCAACCTGATTGAACTCGATGAGATGCGTGGCGTCAAGCTTATCCGGTCTGTAGCATCTTGCTATCGCAAAATACTTACCCGGAATTTCAGGAAGAGAGGCAAGAGTTCTTGCAGATAATGCTGTACCCTGAGCACGGGGCATCAACTGGCTGGCTATTTCCTCACTCCACTTGTACCGCCAGCCCTTCGAGCCAGTTTTCCACCCATTTTCATGGGTTTTCTTGACCCTCTCAACGATTTTCTTTGCTGGAAGCTTTCCGTGGCTTGGATGCTTCAGCTTGTAGGTGTCCGTCCAAGTTCTTGCGGGATGGTTCTGCGGCTGGAATAGAGCATCGAAGTTCCAGAACTCCAGCTCGATCAGCGGGCCTTCCATCTCCTTGAAGCCCATGGAGATGAGCTTCCTCTTCACCTCATCGAGAAAAGCTCTGTATGGCTGTTTCTTTGCAGGATAAATCTCTCTAACAGGGTCCTTCACATCGTAGCGCTTGATCTCCACTTCCTTCCACTTGCCCGTCTTTATGAGATCCGGCGTGAGAAGCGTCACCTCCTCCTTTATTTCCTTTATGGTTCCAGCAACCTTCTCACCTTCCTTCGTTATTCTTGCGTACCTTTCCGATTTCTTCTCAGCTTCCACCAGCCCTCTGGAGCGCAGGATTTTGATCAGCTTGTCCTCAACCTTCCTGCCCTCAGCTATGTCCCTGAGAGCTTTCTCCAGCTCGTCCTCCTTATCAGCATGCTCCTTTCCTCTCGCTGTAACCACAACAAATCTCTTGTTGTCCTTCTTTTCCAGCTTGACCCAGCCCTTCTTTATCGCCCATCCTATGGCAACATCCTTCGGCTGAGTTTCTATATCATCAACTGGCTTGTTTCCACCAGCTTCCACAAGTTCCTTGACAAGCTTTCTCTCCACAACCCCTTCTTCTAAAGCTTTCTCTCCCTCCTCACTTAGCTCAAGAACATCCTTTTCCTCTTCTCTGACCTCCACCAACTTCCTCACTTTCAGCCCTTCCAGCGCCTTGACAACTGCTGCTATGTTCAGCTTCGTTTTTTCAACAAGCTCATTCACGCTGTACTCGTTCCCATCTATCATTGCTTTTAACACAAGCGCCTCATTCCTCTCAAGCTCCATCCGGCAGCACCACGAATTCTTTTATCCTTTCCTTCTCCACTTCCTTTTTCTCATTTAAATCCTTTAACATCGCAGCCAGTTTTTCGGCACATTCTTTCTTACATGGCCCGCACAACCTTTTGCCAGCTTTACACTCATCATAAATCCTGTTCAGTTCTTTATCATTCTTTTCAACATGGTAAGCGAATAGTTCAAAAACCGTGCATACATCCGGATTTCCCCCCAGCTTTTTCTGCTCCTCCAGCGTTATCCTTCCACCGGTAACAGCATTCATCACCTTCTTTTTTATGCTTTTTTCGTCCTCATCAAGCGCTATGAAGGAAGAGGGCTTTGAGGAGCTCATCTTTCCACCATCAAGCCCGGTCTGGAACTTGTGGTACGTTGAGCTTGGAAGTATGAAGCCATACTCAGCTTTCGTCCTCGCGGCTATATCTCTCGTTAACCTCATGTGCGGATCCTGATCCGAGCCAACGGGCACAACCGTTGGCATGGCACCATGCTCCAGCTGCGGGAGCAAAATGTCAGCCACCTGCGTCAGGGCTGATACTATCTTGCCGGGGGTCAGGCTCCCATAGATAGCCTCAAGCTCGTTGAACGTGACCTTCCTTGCTGCGAGCTTGCTGAAAGCATGATACTTGCCATCTTTCCCGCTCTGGAAGTACAGCACAGCTTTGGTGGCATCGAGACCCATTGCTGCAAGATAAGCAAGATAATCCATTCCAAACTTCAGACAGTCCTTCCTGCTTATCCTCCTGACGGTGTACGCCTCAACATCTGCTATGCAAACGTAAACCAAAGCGCGCTTTTTCTGGTACCACACTATCTGATCCATCAGCATTCTGTGGCCAAGGTGTGCTTTACCAGATGGCATGAAGCCGGTCATCATTGCAAACTTCTCATGTTTTTTCATCGCTTCTGCAACCCTCCCAAAATCTCTGTGCCCGTATATTATACCTCTTTTCATGTAAGGGTGTGGGTCATCAAGCTTGTTAAGTATCTCACTGAACGGCTGGATGCCGAATTCCTTCATCAGCTTTTTATAGCTCTTTACCTGCGCTGAACCCCAGGGATCGAGCTTTACCATTCAGCAATCACCCTTTCAGCATGAAAAACGATAGGTAAAAATAAGCAGAAAATGCTTTTTAAATCCTTCATTTTTTGCCGGCCATCAGGGCTCCAAGCAAACCTCCTGCAATAGCTGCCTTGCTCTTTCCGCTGTGCTGGAGGTGCGACGCAACCCAGTACAGGAAGCCGTCTGTTGTTCTCGTCTGCACCCAGATGGAGCCGGTGCCCCTAAACCTCGCAACGAGCCCCTCCCCGCTGAAAAAGAGCGATTTGAGGTTTCCTGCCTTACCAACGCTCCACTCAAGCCCTTCGGTAAATGCAACTATGTGCCCGGTATCAACCGTTATTTCATCGTTCTGCAAGTCAATTCTTTCCAGCCCGCCGAAGGAGGAAATGAAAAGCCATCCCGTTCCGCTTATCTTGAGCAGGAAAAGCCCTTCTCCACTGAAAAACGCTTTTGCTCCGCCCCACTTTATGTCTATGTTGAGTGTTGGCGCTCCAGCGAGAAATGACCCGCTCTGCACGTAAAGCGTGCCGCTCACTTCCACAAGCTCAACATCTCCGGGATAGTTTGGGGCGAGTCCAACAACACCCTTTCCAGCCATACATCTATACCTGTTCAGGAAGAAGCTCTCTCCACCGAGCAAGCTTCTCTTTATAGCTCCACCAACTCCTCCAGTTTCTGTCACCATCTCCACATTCTTCATGTAAGCCATGGCTCCTGCCTCAGCCACTATCTCCTCCCCGGCATCAAGATAAGCCTCAACCAGACTGTAGGATGGCTTGCCTATTATTCTGTAGCGCATGCTCCTAACACCTCTTGATTTGGCTTTGCCTGATTTATGTAGTTTTTTAAATTTAAACGTTACCAATAATCAAAATCCGGTAGTGAGGGGGAAAGCATGGCTGAAGTTGACGAAAAGGAAATGAAAACTTTCATCCAAAAAATAGCCACATTCTGCAAGAGGAAGGGCTTTGTCTATCCTTCCTGCGAGATATATGGTGGTTTTGCGGGCTTTTACGATTACGGACCTTTGGGAGTGGAGCTCAAAAAGAACATCAAGGATGAGTGGTGGAACAGGTTTGTAAGGCAGCGTGACGATGTTGTGGGTATAGATGCATGTACCATCAACCATCCCATGGTTTGGAAAGCTTCTGGACATGTTGACAGCTTCGTTGACCCGCTTGTTGAGTGCAAGAAATGCCACACGAGGCATAGAGCAGATCATTTAATTGAGGATGCTGTTGGAATAGCGGTTGATGGCATAACAATCGAGCAGATAAATGAGATGATAAAGAAGCATAACATAAAATGCCCTAAATGTGGTGGTGAGCTCACTCCTGCAAGAACATTCAACCTGATGTTCAAGACCTTCGTTGGGCCAACTGAAGATGAGAGCAGCATAGCATATTTGAGGCCGGAGACAGCCCAGCTGATGTTCACCAATTTCAAGCTCATTATGGAAACAACGCGCGTCAAGCTTCCGTTCGGTATAGCGCAGATGGGCAGGGCATACAGAAACGAGATAAGCCCGCGCAACTTTCTGTTTCGCATGAGGGAGTTCGAACAGATGGAGATTGAGTATTTTATACATCCTGATAAGGTGAACGACTGCCCATATTTAACTGATGAGATTCTGGACTTCGAGATGAATGTGCTTTCTGCTGAAATGCAGGAGAAGGGCGAGAGCCACAAAAAAATGACAATCTGTGAAGCGCTGGATAAGAACATAATCAAGACGAGGTGGCATGCCTACTGGCTATATGAGATGTATAAGTGGTTTGTGGACCTTGGCGTCAACCCGGAAAAGCTCAGGATAAGACAACATCTGCCAGAGGAGAGGAGCCACTATGCCCTTGACACGTGGGACATAGAGTACAAGTTTCCATTCGGCTGGAAGGAAATACACGGCATAGCCAACAGAACAACTTATGATCTGCAGCAGCACATGAAGTTCAGCGGGAAAGACCTGACCTATTTTGATGAGGAGACAAAAAAGAAAGTGGTGCCTTATGTTGTTGCTGAGCCATCGCAGGGTGTGGACAGAGCATTCCTCGTCTTCATAATCGATGCCTATCATGAGGAGGATGGAAGGGTTGTTTTGAAACTCCATCCGAAACTCGCGCCATACAAGGTTGCGGTGTTCCCGCTCGTGAGCAAGGATGGGCTGTCAGAAAAAGCCAGAGATGTTTATGAGATGCTGAAGAAAAAATTCGCTGCATTTTACGATGAGAAGGGAAGCATAGGGCGGAGGTATGCAAGGCAGGATGAGATAGGCACACCCTATTGTGTAACCATAGATTATGACACGCTTGAGGATGGTACGGTGACGATAAGGGATAGGGATAGCAGGGAGCAGGTGAGAGTCAAGATTGACGAGCTTCCAAGTATTCTGGAAAAGCTGATAGAAGGAGAAATGAGGTTTGGGGAATTAAAGAAACCCTGATTGTGTTTTTTCAGTAAGGGGATTAATTTTTTTACGGACTGACATGCTTTATGATGTAGTACGTAACACTACCTTCCTCATCCACAACAGCGAGCAATGGCTTTGCTCTTATGTTCTGGCTGAGCCTCACGAATCTTGAAAGATCAGCAAGACTCCAGTCAACGTTCTCAGGTACAGCATGCACGTTGTACTTGGTGTGCTCTCTTGGACTCTTCTCCCCCTTCTTGTAAGGGTTGACACCCCTCTCATAAACCCTGAAGTGCGTGCCGAACTTGAAGCCGGATTTAACTATGAAGCCGCGATTTCTCAGATCCCTGTAAACTATGTACTTGAACGGAAATTCAGGATCGATCTCGCAGCATCTCCTGTAGAACTCCTTCACATCCAGCTTTTTCCTGCCCTCCTTTATCTCGATAAAACCCCTCTCAAGGAGAAGCATAGCTTCTTCCAGCATCAGCTGCAAGAACTTAACCTTCTCTTCCTCAATCCACTTTCCGAAGTACTTCTCGCTGTAGATTCTGTTACCTTCCTCCTCATCCCAAACTATAACCCTGTTCTGCAGGAGCTCAGCATGAGCTATTATCTTGCTTTTCTGCTTTTTTTCGCCCTCTTCCTTTCCTGCCATAAGAAATAGAAAATGCCGGGAAATTTTTTAAAGTCATGGTGGGGCGGCGGGGATTCGAACCCCGGACACCGCGGTCTTCAGCCGCGCGCTCTCCCAGGCTGAGCTACCGCCCCATTCTCAGCAATAACAACCGTAATTTTTGGTGGATTCATTTTTTAAATTTTAAATGGAGGATAGAAAAGAACAGCTTGGATCACCTCCGCATCGTCCACCTCACCACGAAATCAACGTGTTCTTTGAGAGCTTCTTCATCCACGTACTTCAGAATTTCCATACCCTTCTCCGTGATATGAAATGATCCATCCTCCCTTCTTTCCACATACCCACACTCTTCACACTTGCGTAGCATCACCACGAATTCAGGATAGAACATCTTTCCATCATCGCACTCCTTTATGTGCCCGTACCACAGTTCCCAGGAAGGATGACCCCCATCCTGTACTCGCAGTTTGCCACAGCTCTCAGCACGGTTCGCATGTCCCTGATTGTCTGCCTGAGGCGGGAATAAATCTGTGATGAGTCCTGCGGTAGATCGGTTACCCGCGCCACATCATAAAGAATCTCCGCTATCCTCTCGTGCTGTTTTACATCATAGGACGAATCTTCATCCATAATATTTTACCTATCACCATAAAAGATAAGTAGATTGCCATCCGCGTTACATCCATGGATTTTGTCAGTCATGTCATACTTGCGCATTTCATGACGGGAACGCTCATTTTCTCAAAGGAACTCACTTTTGGAAGCCTGTTCCCTGATCTGGACAAGGTGTATGTGTATGCCAAGCGAAAGTTCAGGAGGGCGGAATCGAGAACGTGGTTTCACGAGCTGCCATTTCTTTCGCTGGTGGTTTTGATAGCATCCCTCACGCACCACCACCTTTTTGCCTGCGGCGTGATCACCCACATCTTCCTTGATTTTGTTACTGGGGAAACGAGACCTTTCTACCCTTTCATTGAGAAAAAGGTGGACTACAACCTTTCCCTGAAGATAAAAGCGGTGATGAGCGTGATGGTATGGGCTTCTGGACTCGCCACTATAAAGTTCTAGATGTGTTGTGGGAAGGAATACCGTTACCGAAAGCGAATATCATCAGCCGGATCTCTGTGGTTGTGAGTGCTCTTTATCCCGTGCTGTATTTTTACGGGGTGTTGAATAAAACGCTGGCGGTGATGATACTCGGATGCGTGTGGTTCCTGGATTATCTGGATGGTGTGGCTGCGAGAATGGAAAGAAAAGAAGGCGATGATGTGGTGGATATAGCGTGTGACAGGGTTTCAGAGATGCTGATCTTCATGCCGTATCCACAGGTTTTCTGGATGCTCTCGCTCAACATCTGGCTCTCAGTTTACAAGCTCAAAACAAAAACGGAATTCCCACTGCTGCTCGCGATGAGACAGTGCTTTTTCGTATTGCTTGTGTGGTTTGGTGTACCGTGAAGAAATAGCAAAATGGCGCCCCCGCCAGGACTCGAACCTGGGACAACGCGGTTAACAGCCGCGCGCTCTACCTGCTGAGCTACGGGGGCAGCAGAAATCTAAATTATCTATTTCTAGAAAATGTTTAAAAAGTTTTAAAGTGCTACGAGCGAGCTTCCATGACTTCCCTGTAGATTTTCAACACGTTCTCCGTCACAACATCCCAGCTGTAGTGCTTCTCAGCGGCATACCTTCCCTTTCTTCCCATCTTTCTGCGGAGCTCCTCATCCTCAAGCAGTTTCAGGACCGCTTTCGACAGCTCAGCATCGTTCAGCGGCTCAACCAAAATCCCGCATTTCGATTTTTTCACTATTTCCGGTATGCCGCCCACCTCTGTTGCCACGACAGGTATGCCGGAGGCCATGGCTTCAAGAATAACCATACCGAACGCCTCGGCCGTGATGGATGGAAGCACAAAGACGTCAGCTATTCTGAACAGCTTTGGCACGATATCATCATCAACCCTGCCCGTAAATACGACACTTTCCCCGATTCCAAGGATTTTTGCCTGCGCTTTGAGAGCCGGAAGCATCTCACCCCCACCGGCCATTATCAGCTTGACGTTCTTTCTCCTTTCCTCATCGAGTTCCTTCAGAAGATTGCCAAAAGCTTTAAGAAGGATGTTCGGACCCTTTCTCAGGCTCATCCTGCTCAGGTAGAGCACAACACACTCCGCGTTTATGCCAAGCTCCTCCTTAATCCTCTCTTTTTCCTCCGGCTTTGGTGAAACGAACCTGTTGATATCCACACCATTTGGCACCACGCATACCTTTTCCCTCTCCTCCGGTTTCAGGAAGTGTTCTATGAATTTCGCTGCTGCATTGCTGACGGCAATTATCTTCCTCGCATCACCTATCCCCGCCCCAACGAGGGAGAGCTGCTTTCCAACCACCTTCCACAGCTTGAACTCGTGCATAAAGGATATAGTGTGAGTGGTCAGCACCGATGGTATGCCAAGCTCCTCAGCGGCGCTTAGGGCCCGGAAGGAAAGCGGTACAAATGCGTGGTGCGCGTGCACAACGTCAAAGTCACTTATCGTTTCTGTTAGCGTGTGAATCGATCCCATCATCACGGATAGATTCACCCTCACAACCGGGCTGATCTTCCCCTCAACCTTTATGAGCTCCACACCTTTTTCTTCAAGCTCAACCTCCTTACCCGTCTCCCAGTTATTGGTTACTATCGCGACATCATGCCCCTTATCCCTGAGTTTGAGCGCAAGAGAATGCATGTGGCTTGCCACACCTCCTATGACCGGATAGTACCAGTCACTCACCAGTGCAACCCTCATGACCTCACTACCTCTCAACACCCTTTCGAATGAGAAGCAACGACCCCGCAACGGAGTAAGCATACTGAAAGATGAGTTTGTAGGTAAAAGCAGCAAGAACCGATGTGGTGGTCTGTCCCGTTACCAGAGCAATTCCGAGCTCGCTACCTCCCAGTCCTCCGGGAAATGGCGAGATGACTCCCATACCATGGCTGAAGAGCACGGCAAGAATGGCCGTCTTCATCGATATCTCCACTCCAAACGATTTGAAGGAAAGAACGAGCCCTGTTGCCTGCGCCATCAGCGTTACCGCACCCAAAATCACACCCGCAAATACGTGTGCTTCGTGCCACGACCACCGCCTGCCATAGGTTGCCTTCCTGATTTTTTTCAAAAGCCTGTGACTCCCTCTTACCCGCTTCCCGACCAAAACAGCCAGCATCCAGACGATCATGGCGGTTACGCACGCTTTAGCGCCGGTCTTCATGAATATGAAAATGAAGAGCAGCGCGTTCATCTCCATGGCCTGGCTTAACATGAGCGACAGAAGGTTGCCCGTATATTTTCCCGGAAGCAGCTTCGGTTTGATCAGGTGCCCCACACCCATAGGCAGAGATGTCAAAAAAGAATGGGCCTGAAGGTTTGCTCTGACCACATCGAAATAAGAAGCTTCTTTCTTCCGTCCCTTCGGGATGAAGATGTACCATCTCATGGATGAAGCGAGGAGATGAATCAACGACAGGGAACCGCATAAAATGATGTTGGACAGCGTCAATTTTTTGGTGGCGATCAGGAGCTCTTCACCATTCACCATCGTTAAAAGATATATTATTGCGAGAACTCCCGCCAGCGTTTGCAGGATTCTTACATACCTGCACTCCTTCAACAACCTGAATCTTTTCTTCAATCCAAGATCAGCAGGATGCATAGCATCACCATGGTGCAATCCAAAATTCTGTTGAGTTTCTCTCTGCCCAAAAACACGAATAAAACAAAAATCAAAAAAGAAAAAACCAGAAGAATGGGATAAGAGCTTGCAATTATCCATGCAGCAAGCATGTTGCTCAGTGCCCCGCTCAACACAGATAGAATGATGGAGCTGGTGGGACCGACAACCACGGGAGTTGTGCGCAGGCCTGCGACAGCGTCACTCCTGTAATCCTCAAGCAGATTCCTGAGCTGAAGGAAGCAGGAATAGAGGAAAAAGGCAACTCCAACCCACAGTTCTTTCGCTGTGAGAGCTCCATCATAATAAGCACCGAAGTAAACGGGCAGCATTCCGAAGAAAAAGCCGTGGGACACGACATCCAGTATCGGTATGGCTTTAAGTCTGGGCGGTGCGGAGTAGATTGTGGCAAGAAAACCCATCATCACATAAATCAAAAGCATGGTTCTGCTGAAGAAACGAGCAACGATAAGGGTTCCGGATGCGATAAGAATAAAAGAAAAGAGCATCGCACCGCTCCTGCTGATCTCACCGCTTGCAACCGGATTCTTGGATTTCTTCCGTTTGTTCACGCTGTCCGTGTCAACATCGAAGCAGTTGTTTATGCTGAAAGCGTAACCAACAAATAGCATGGATGCTGCGGCAAATGCCATCAGCTCTCTTACAGGAATTAATGTTTTGTTCAGCAGCAAACCCAAGAACAGCATTCCGATATATCCCTTACCGTCCCACAGCCGCATGTTTCTGAACAGATAAAGGAGATTCCTCAGCACACTTTTTCACCTCACGGCAGAAACATCCTGTTCTCAATCTTGGTTGGCAGGTATTCCTTTGCCGTGAACTCCAGTCCCTTCATAACCAGAGCGTCCTGCTCTATCTTGTAGCCGAACTTTCTTAAATTTTCAAGCTCCTTCTGCCATTCCCTGTTCTTGAACCACTCGTAGTTCTTCAGTTCCTTGATTCTCTTGAAATCTATGTCCTTCATCTTGATGAAGGCATCACTCGGCATGTCAAATTCTTTCACATCAGATGTGCAGAACCCTATGAACTTTGCTTCAGGCACACCACACTTCATGGAGAAATGTGCCAGATTTATTGAGCCCTGCTTGTAAACGGAGTAGATATAGTATCCCCACGGATCCATGTCGGTAAAAACATAGACGGGCAGGCCGAGCTCTTTGTGCAAGCGATGCACCATCCTGCGCTCAGCTCTGGAGGGCTGACCCTTACCTGTAAGCAGTATGCAGTTCTCCTTCTCCCAGTACCTGTCCTCATTAAGCAAATTCCACACAGCTGCTTTTTCAACAACAAGAACATACTCGGCTGAACACTCCTTGAACTTGACAACATCCGGTTCAACTATACCTGGCACAGCATAACCCGCGCTACCCATCTTCGTCAGATCTATTATATCGCCCTTATCCTCCACCACGAGCGGACCAGCCATCACACCCTTGGAATCGGCTATGATGTTAAAGCGCTCCACAAGCACGTCAATCGTGACTTCCAGATCCTCAAGCACATCATCACTCTCATCCTGTTCATCAAAAGTATTTTCTTTCGTGCCCGGAATGGTGTGCTTCAGCGTGTAGAAAAGCTGCCTCTTACTCAGGCTTCTGTTCTGCTCCAGCAGCCACTTTATCCTCTCGGCCACAAGCAATGTCTGCATGAACTTCTTTGCCTGACCAACGTTGAGAAAATAGCGCTTCTGCGTCATGTCTCCAAGCTTGATTATCCTCTCCTTCTCATCGAAGTAAACGTTTGACAGCGTTCTGACCTTCATCTCTATGTAGGGATTCTCGCCCTCCATCATCTGCATGAGCACTTTCCTTCCTATCTCGCTCAAAGCTTCAATTATCTCCTCATCGCTAACATCGTCCCTCATTCGATCACCATCCATCTTTTGAGGGAAGCGTTGCTTTCATCCGTGCTCTCATCCGCGCTTCTCTCCTCGCTTCCACCCTCATCGAAAGTCTCCATTTTCTTTTCTTCAGCGCCCTCGGATTTCATCATCTCCACATCAGCATCGCCGCCCGAAGCGCTAGTTTCTTCATGAGCATGCTCCACTCTCTCTACCTTTTCCTCAACCTGCTCTGCTTCATACACAACATCCTCCGCTACCACTTCCGCATCCTCCTGCTGGTAAAGCCCCCTTGATTTGAGCAGGTTCATCAGCGCTTCTTCCACAACCTTTTCATCAACATTGGACAGACGCTTTACGGCTGTGATTATCTCTGGAGAGTAGCGCATGAATATGCTTATCCTCTTCTGCCTCATTCTCTCCTTTCTCTTTGCTGAAAGATAAGCGCCGAGCTTTCTGCCGGCTTCCTGCAGGCCGAGCTTTATCTCCTTCATGATTTCCGGATAAGCTGCTATGGCCTCCTTACCTTCAGAGGTGTACGGCACCCAAACGGAGGCGAAATGCACCGCTATTGCCAATGGGCCGTAAGGCAAGCTGCCGTTCGGCTGGCTCAACCCATATCTTCTCCAGTCCACCTCTGCTATGGCTTTGGTTATGGCGCATGCTGACTGCTCATACAACAGCGGCATCTTGTTGGCATAGCGATAGATGGTTACAGGACCTTCAGCATCTAAATCGCCACCATAAGCTATGCCGACCTCAACCAGAAAGGGATTACCTCTGTAAACAGCAGGTTTTCTGCTTACCGCCACCACAAACTCCGGGTTGAGCTCAACTCTCAAGCTTTTCTCTATGGCTTCGGCACCAACCGGAGAGAGGCAGTTTGTCGGTGGTGCATAGAATTTCATGTTCTGCATAACATTCCATATTTTTTCCGCTTCCTCCATGGTTAAGCTTACAGGTTTTCTTGATGGATCGATATCAGCAAGAGTGCAGATATCCGTGGCTGTATCCTTCCCTATCCTTGAGAACTCGTTCATGAAGAAGTTAACCAGACTCTTTGCTTTCGTTGCCTGCAGCATTCTGAGGAACATCCCAAATTCTATGCCGTGGGGGTGTGGCTTTATTTCCTTTGCTTCGGGAGGCAGCTCCTCCACCTTTCTATCAAACACGATCTCCCTTCCATCCGGACCAAGGAAAACTATCCTTGCGAACGGATTCATCATGGAAACGGCCCTGAGATATTCGAGCACGGACTGCCTTCCCTTGGTGTAGCGACCCTTTATTTCAAGCTCTATTCTCACGCCATGACCATCTCCCTCAAACTCCATGTAGTTGACCACGTTGGGCTCGTTTTTCTTTGTGTCTATCATTATGTCGAAAACATGAACCTTTCCGTCCCCAACCCTTGAGTATATTTTGGCTGGCTTGCCCGTTGTCAGCTGAGCATAGAGCACGGCTCCGCTTATCCCTATACCCTGCTGCCCTCTGCTCTGTCTCAACCGATGAAACTTCGAGCCAAAGAGAAGCTTACCAAAGACGAGCGGCACCTTGTCCTTCATTATACCCGGACCGTTGTCCTCAACCACGATTTTATAGTATTCCTTGGAATCATCCAGTTCTTTAATCTCAACATAAATCTCCGGAAGTATCTTGGCTTCCTCACACGCATCCAGAGCATTGTCAACCGCTTCTCTAACGCAGGTCAGCATGGCCTTGGTCGGATTCTCGAAGCCAAGGAGATGTCTGTTCTTCTCGAAAAATTCAGCTACGCTTATCTCTTTCTGCATTTCCGCAAGCTTCCTGGCAAAATCCCTGCCGCTCATTTCAGCTCACCTTAGAGAAGGGGACACTAAATGTTTAGTCCTAACCCATTAATAAAAAATTCGCTACTTGAAGGGATAATCATCTATGGCATAGGCGTTCCTTTTTATGAAGCTGTAAACGGTGGTGTGCTTAGCTCCTTCCGCAAGCATGATGATCGCTTCCCTTGCCACTCTAACGTTTGAAGGTGGGCCTATTATCGCTACAGTTTTACCATAAACCGAAATCAGCGTGTTGGTCATGTGCTCTATCTGTTTCTTAACGCTGCCGTGTGTGCCTATTATCCTCGCTTTCTGTCTGGTTATCCTGTTCGGGTTTCTGCCGAGCAGTTCCTGAAGGTTTATTATTTCAAGCATCAATCTCAAATCCAGAAGCTTCATAGCATTCTCCGGGGAGAAACCTCTGGCAATGGCGAGCACGATCTCTCTCGCTTTCATGACGTTTAATGGATCAGCTCCTCTAATTGTGACTTCTCCGTCCGAACTGACCTCAATTTTACACTCCAACTTCCTCTCTATCTCCTTTTTATCCTTCCCGCCCCTGCCTATGAGTACGGCCACTCTCTCTTCAGGGATGCGCAGAAATTCCTCAAACAGCTGGAGAGAATCACCTCGTTCTTCTTCCACCATGCAACAACTTTATTATGCTTCAATTTTTTATGTATTGAAGCACCTCCTGCTCTTCCACACTGATCCTGTACTCTTTCTTGAAGAACCTTATGAGATTCCTTACATCCCTCTTCAGAAACCTCTCGGCCATGGGATGTGTCAGCATGACGGCCTGAGCAAAATCGATCAGCACAGGCTTGTTATTGCTTTTCAGAATGTTGAACTCGCTTATGTCTGCATGAACCAGCTTTGCCTTCTTATAGAGCTTCTTCATCTCATCCACCACCATCCAGAAGAACTCCTCCGGATTCTCAAGCTCTTCCCTATCAATTTCATCCAGCGGTCTTGCTATTTCATCTCCATCCATCACACAGTCCATCACAAGCAGGTTCTTCATGAAGGCATGCGGAGCCGGAGCAGAGACGTTGGCTTTTTGCGCTTTCTTGAGGTTTGAGAATTCCTTTCTGCACCACAGGTAAACAAGATCGCGCTTCTTCTTTCTTACGGACTTGAAGCGTGCATCTCCAACTATGTAGTCCTCCATCCTTTTGAAATCAGATGTCTCTATCTTGTAAATTTTCAAAATCCTATAGTCCCCTTCCGGACCTTCACACAGCACTATGACGGACTCCTTTCCTTCCTTTATCACTCCGAGAGCTCGCTTTATCACCCGCCTGATTTCCAGAGTTCTTATCGCGTCAAGCGTGAAGAAATCGAAGACCTTTGAAAAGTACTTGTAATCATTCTCATCAAATATCTTCTCTTCCCGGAACTCAGGCATGAAGGATTATTGGAGTGGAAATTTAAATAAGGAAAGCCACGAACAGAGTAGCGAGAATGGATATTGCCAAGAGGTTTACAACACCGATGCCCGGCATCTCACCACCTTCCGCACTCTCTGTTTCAGCGGGAACCACTTTAAATTTAAGATTGAGGTTGTTTTCGCTGCCCAGCACAATGCCATTTAAACTGATGTTAATGTTAACGGGGTTTATGGTGAGTTGATACGCATGTATTAAAAATGGGATTCTGACCTCTTCACCCCTCTCCAACGTGACAATATATTTCCTTGGTTGATTAGTACCACACTTACCTTCAAAACACACCCAGGTACTCCAAGGATACTTGGGATTGGAATTAATTTCAATTACATACGTCTCTGGCAGTATATCTTCATTTTTAACAGAAAGAATGATGCGATAGGTGGATCCAACGGGAATTAGGAATGCGTCACTGGTAGTACTAACTCGAGGAGATATTATTTCCACGTGGGTATGTCCGGTGAAGGTTCCTGTGTCTCCCCCAGTTTCTTCAGAGTCGTCTTCTCCACCTCCACACACACCTCTGCGACAGGATGAGCCCGGATAACACTCGTCTGATGAAGAGCACGTACAACCTTCATTCCATTTAACTTGTAATGAATAAGTGCGAGAATTTTCATTACCTACAGCATCCTTTACTATTGCTGTGTATTCGTATTCATGTTTTCCTACTTCACAATAAGGAGCTATGAACTCAAGTTGAGATTCGCATGTCGTGGTTACACTACAACTATCACTGCATGAAGTCTGTGCGCACTGTAAGTAAGGAGATGTAACTCTGATTTGCGAGCACCCGCTTCCTTCCTTATCATCACACTTAACCTTGATATAGAAATGTTCTTCGGAGGTCTTTATGGTTGAATGAACTGAAGATAACACTGGATTTGGAACAAACTCGCTACTTAGTTCGGGAGGCTCCCTATCTATTTTGAAAACACCACTTTCGTGAATTTCAGACCTCTGAGAGAAGCGATCTTCTCCTGCAAAGCACACTTTCTTTTTGCAAGCGTTTCCTGACGGACAACTAACCTCACCTTCAAAATTCAAAACTTCTTGAGGAGTTGAAGTGTGAGTGTTGTAACTGCTCAAATCTTGCGGACATGCGTCATTCTCATTCACAACAAGATAGTATATTTTGGAACATCCGCCATAAGTGCCGTATCCACTATCGTAAGGGTTATCATCACAAGTTATCTTGAAGCGTAAGCTCGATGCGCTCCATCCGTATCCGTCGGGAGCGCTCAAACTTACCTCTGGCGCCTTATTATCCAAAACGATCCTTGTTTTGCTTGAGTCTTCTTTTGTTATCGAAAGGCCGTAAGCGTCACTATACCTTACTTTGATACCCACTTCCATCTCTTTTGTGCTCACTTGCTGTGCTGGTTTTTTGTTATACAGTTTTAGTGTTACATACGCTTCTTGACCCACGGTCATTCCTTTAATTTCCTGTGGTGAGACCTCACACGTCCATCCTGATGGGCATAGGGGTGTAACAACGAGATTGATTTTACCAACACCTGTATTCTTCAATTTCCAAGTAATTTCAAGCTTTTCCTTTCCATCAAAGATTTGAGGCGTGCTGGGTACAGACACGAATGTGACCTTAGGATCAATAACATAGATGTTATATCTGGCAATTTCTTCAAACCCCCACCAATCATTACTCATGCTTCCAATAGCACACAATGTAGATTTAGTGGGGCATATATAATCAGGAGAGTCGCACACAGCATTTATCATGTCAATGTAGAGAGTGTAGTGTCCAGGGTTCTGAAAAGTGTACACGCCGTATATGCTTTTTGATTGTGCACCAGAACCCCACCCAATGTTGCACGGCCATCTGAAACCTACAGTCAAACTGTAAAGGTATTTTCGGTGATTTGAAAATGGACTTGGTAATGAACAACCAGCATATTTGTTATCCTTTTCTGCTACCATAACATTACCAGAATAAACCCATGCAAGAATGCCCGGGGTGACTGAACCGCCCCATGCACCATTACTGCAGTGAGGTACCACAGTATTTATCTGGGTAATATCGATGGAGCTCCCGCTTTTACAGTAGTACGTTCCTCCAATATTCTTACAGCCTGAAAGAGAAACACTCACTGCGGGCGTGCTTGTCATACGACCTCCATGCCCGCATCTTACATTCAGCGAGCACTGGCTTTCTACCACAAAACCTGTTTTTATGGTATCTTGGTACGTTCTACCACCAAGATCGTACTTTGCTATCAGCGTGTAAGTGCCGGGAGGAAGTGTGGAAGGAATGGAGAACTCACAATAATATCTACCATCTTCCGCATCGTGCCACCCCTCAGTTCCATGAAGCGGATCACAGTAAGGGTCGGAATTTCCGGGATAGAGATTACCGCTTCCATCCCTCAGGTAGAATTTTATTGTAGGGTTTTGTGCAGTGCTCAGGCATTTATGCTCAGGATCCACAGGTATGGACGAACCAGGACAAGAGGCGGAAACATCATTTTTGATATAGTATGTGAATGGGGCTTTGGGACAACCATTATCATAGACTTCACAACCCTTTGGTGTGTTCGGGCACTGATCATTCTTATCCCTCACACCATCCCCGTCAGAATCCTTCCAGACACATTTGCCATTCTTACAGAGCCGGAATAACCCACAAGACGTAACCTTCCATTCACCATCTACACATCTAATTGCTTTGTTCCAAGAATAACATTCTGGTGCATACGCACCATCTTTATATTCTGTTCCATCATGCGCACATGATGTTGGAGGCATACACCAAGCCCCATCTTCATCGTAATCAACAGCACAATGTCCGCTTTCGCACTCATCATCGCTTGTACATGGCACGCCTGTTGATTTTTTCTCTACATTTCCAAACGAGTAGGTGGGTTCTGGATATGCATACATTCTCACACGAACCCAATCCCAGCTCGCGTTTACGATGTTATCTCCATAGTCGCCCCACGAATCCACCCATAAACTAACCTTTCCTTCTCCAGTAAGTACATGGTTGCTATGTATTTTATCTCCTGTTGGCAGCACACATTCGGAGAAGTCCTTACCTTTTATTAATTGAAATTCACCGCTTATGGGCTCTGCAATCCCGTACAGAATTTCATTGTATTGTTTACCCTTCACTTCCAACCTTAGATCGTGCCTGTAATTTCCCGTACCTGTGTCATAGTATACGAATCCGAGATAACCGGTTGTGTTGGTGAATGCTACCACAATTCCCTTATATCCCGGAGTATGGTAGAATGTACCTTCCCATTCTATGATGTATTCCTTGCTCATATCTAATTTCTTTTTAGAGAATATTCGAGCTTCAGCACCATCTATTAGCTCACCCCCCGAATATATCATTCTTAAATATCCTTCCGAGACAGAAATTATGTCCCCATCCGTGACGTCAAAAACTCCCCATTTCTCAGTATCCAAACTCGAACCCTCGAAGTCATCATAAAGAATGAAAACGGAATCTGGATTGCTCTTTGATGCAGCGTTTTCATTTCCGAAATACATGTAAACAATATTGTTACCCACATTAAGTTTCGACATTTTGATCCATATTATGGCATTCTCACACTCGTTATAGGACTCAACAAAGTACGGCAGTTCGGTTTCCACCCCATTAACAACCTGCGTAAACATGAGGTCCGAGAAATCGCATTTCATCCCGTCCAAATAGTCCACCGTTAATTTTAGTTGGTAATTTTCCACCATCGAAGTTCCAGCATAATTCACCTGTATGGGTACCCTAAACTTCCACTCAGTATTGTACCAGCCAAATGTGCTGGGAGATTTTACATTCAGAATTAACAAAACTGTAAATATTACAAACACAATCTTTCCTATTTTGTGTATTTTCATAATTCTCACCTTCTTGAAAGTATTAGGATTAAAATAACACTCACACAGGACAATACAATGATTATTTTAGTCACACCACTTTTGTTAGAGCTTTCTTTTTCTTTTATTTTTTCTAAACTCTCTACATCTTTTGATGAATACTTTTCTGGAATGAGCTTAAATACATACTGTTTTTTGAAAATCTTATCATAAACAACCAAATCACACTCGTTTTTTGCATCGACATTTGAAAAGGAAAGGGTAGCACAGCCATTTACAGATTTCTCGATTCCACCTATCTTCGACCCGTTGGATAAATAAAGTTGCACCATAGCTGTTGTCTGGACAGGTTCATCGAATATGTCGTTGAAGGCGCATAGTTTAACTTCCAAAAGCGATTCATTCTCATAATATTTAACGTTCTGAACGCTGTACTTAACGTCTTTCACATATTCGAAGTCCTGTTTTCTGACATCAAAACAATAAGTGTCATACACTTCAGAAGAGGATTTTAAATATACACACAGGGTAAATTCGTCCAGTTTGGTATCGCTACTCACTCTAAATTTAAGTGGCTCAAATATCTTTGTAGGGGAAAGTTCTGGAATCAATCTTTTGTCTTCATATATTTTCTCGCCATCTATTGTTGTGATTTTTACAGAGCATTCAACATTCTGCACCACAGGATTTGTGTAATGGTCTGGCGATGTACCCACCAACACATAAACTTCATTAACTTCGTCATGTTTTAGGAACGGGTAGAGTATCCCCACTTTTCTTATCTTTGCAGTCACACCGGTCACAATTATTCTACTCCTGTAAAGAGAATGTAACACCCCATTCTCATCCACAACCTCTATTCTTATCGCGTACGCATCTGGCTTTGAGGGGGCTTGAAGCATCACATTCAAAACTTTCAATTGAGAATCCATGGTGAATGGTAATATTTTGGCATAATCTTCACATTCAGTATCGTCCCAGCTACAGATACCAATTTTCAATATAAATTTCTTGCCAATTGCTTCAGCACTTTCCGCCTGTATCCACACTGAACCATTGAACATCGCCCCGCTGTTAACTGGTGCGGCCACCTGGCCAAGCTCTCTCCCGAATTCAGTTTTAGTTCTCAAAATTTTGAGAAGAGGATAATTTCCACTACTTGATACTTTGAATCGTGTCCATTCTCCAGGTAAAAATATGAAATGAATGCCTTTCAGAGGGGCGCGATTAGCGATGAAAAAAGCATCCAATCTGTAATCCCCCGCTGAAAAATAAGATGGAATGGTGAAATTCCACGATATTTCCCTGCTTGATAGAGGTAGTAATGTGATGTGTTCTAAAACCTCCTCATAGATCACATTATCGCAATCAGACAACTGAGCTGGATAGGCAGGCTCATTACATCCCTTTACGATCTCTATAACCAATTTGCCGTCGGTTATCGAGTAATTTTCACCATTCGAAATGTGAATTCTTGCGTTTAACACCTCTCCGGAAGAATACACGGATTTATCGATCTGAAGATTGAGATCGCCTTTCCAGAACATGAGGGTGGTGTTTGCTGCTGAGTAAACAACAGGTTCTACTAACATGATTAAAATCACACACCCTAACAACCCTTGGAAATGTTTGCGTTCCATACTCTATTCATCGCAGAACCACCTTATATATTTTGACTTCTTAAAGAGAAACAAACAGCGAACTGAAAACTTTTCTCAAACCATGAACTCCTCCAGTTCTTTCAAATAGCCCTTCCTCCTCAACCAATCAACCTCTATCGGCCTGAACTTGTGAATTATGTCTCCCTTCTTTTCACCCTGATACGGCCACGGCTCAACTATAACCACATCTCCCTCCCTGATCCATATCTTTCTTTTGTACCTTCCAGGCACTCTGCAAACCCGTATCTTCTTGTCTGAGCATATGACATTCATCCTTCCGAAACCCAGACGTGACTCCACCACACCCAAAACCTGATTGCCTTTAGGCAAAACAACTTTCTTTTCAATTTCCTCGTCTGTCAACACTTCATTTTCTTTTTTTATCTCCTTTTTCCCCATTTTCATCAGCCCTTATCAAAAATGTGTACCTGTAAATTTTTTTTCCATCCTTCACTGTTTTAAGCTTTTTTGAATATTTTGTGATGACAGGTTTATATTTTTTAGCGTGTCTCACGATTTTCTTGGCTACGCGTTTTGACCCTATTTTCACGTCAGTCCCGCCTTTAACGTTCTCAACATCCGTTATGAAAGATTTCTTATCCATTCTCCTTTCCTTCTCAACAATTTTTTTGCAGAGATCGACCATTTCATCCACGAAGGATGCGTCCCCTCTTAATTGTATTGTTGCCTCGTAATATCCACCAAGCAAATACCTGCAGCGCTCGCATTTAACCCTTCTGATTTTAAGAACAAGATCCATTATTTCCTGCCCGACCCTCACTTTAACATGATACGTACCTTTTTCCCTTTCCTTTATTTCTTCCACCTCTGCCTCAATTTTTCCGGATGGTTTCAGCTCTTTTTCTATGGTACTCCCCACCACAAGAGCTATCAGATCATCAACATCGAAAACCTCGCCCACCTCCTTATCATCAACACTGACACTTCCACACTCACACCATCCGACTTTGAGAACTCTTTCCAACGCATTCTTTTTTGGGCTTTCAGCTCTACAACTTTCACACAAATTATCAACCAAATCCTTACTCTCCTTTCCGCATTTTGCACAGACCCTGATCAGCTTTTTTCTTCTCGCCATTAAATTAGAAATACAACCTGATGTTTATATTTTGAACGTCATAGCGTATTTGATTCCAGCTATGACCTTCACTCCGCTCTCCTTAAGAACACCGCGCTCAATTAAAGCACCCACCACCCTATTTCCGACTATGTTTGATGTGAATGCATCTTTGATCGCATCCACAATCACACCCAAATCCTCCACTTCCTCAGTTTTTCCTTCCTCAAAGAAAAAGTTGCTGGTGAGGTCGAGCACAAGCTCGCCCTCTTCATACCTCTTACCCACAAGCTCTTTATCGCAAACCGCGACAACATTACCATTTACACTGTTCCTTACGGTTAGGTAGAATGCACACATACCACATCATTTCATATTTTTTCCACAGATCTAATGGCTCCGCACGCCTCACATTTGAGTAGGAGTATTCTACCTTCTTTTATCAGCTTTGTGTCAGGCTTACCACATTCATTGCAGAGCACATACTCCTTTACATACCTTTCGAACTTTTTGGTTATAGTCGCGTTGTTGAATTTACCCTGGAAAACAACATCGCTCCCTTCTATCTCACCCTGCGTTCCCAGTTCCTTTGCGAGGTACTTTAAAAGGTGTTTGGGATCCCGCCTTATATAATCGCACACCTCCAGAAATCTCTTGATTATCGTTCTGTTACCTATTATGAAGGATGTGATTTTGGGCATCTCCCACCTCTCCCGTACTAGCACACTTTCTGGGAGCTGTTTCCTCGCTCTTTTCAATAGCTCTTCATAACTCATCTTCATTTTCTTCACCTCACACAAGCTTTATCTTACCCGGCTTTGGCTCGTAGCAAGTGCCTTCTTCAAGCAGCTCATCAAGAGTTTTCTCCACCACACTCTCGGGCAAGCCGGCAAGCTGAACTATGGTTGTGTAGTCAACACCATCTCCCTCATCATTATTTTTAATCACATTTAATATGATTTCTCTAGCATCTCTCCTGTCTTCCACCTCCACCTCTTCAATCTTACTGGATTCAAGATGACTTCTTAATTCATAGGTGCCTTCAACAAGCTCCTTTGGATAGGAAGAGCATAACTTCATAACCTCCTCAAGAGTTTCGCTACCTTTAATTTTATCAGCTATCTCTCGAACTTTCTTAATGATGTTTAGTATGCTCTTCATTACATCCATCCGAAACACAAGCTCCTCATCAACTTTTCTCATTTTTCTGATACCGTCCACCACAATATACCTCTCGTCAGCATACTCTCTAACCCTGCCGATGACCGCAACACAATCTCCTTTATTTATCTCATCCACCAATTTGGTTTTCTGGAAGAACTTCGCCCTTATCCTTCCGGTACCATCTTCAATAACCACAAACCCATATGTTTTCTCATCATTAACATAGGTTTGCGTGACCACACCATAAACCATGGTTTTGTACGCTTTCATACCGTAAGGCAATAGCACATATGAAGGTGAGAGGTCTCCTGAGGACACATAGTGTCCCGCGATAATATCCCTTATCCTGCATCTTACTGCTGGCCATCTCTTCTTCATGAGCATCACACCCTCTTAACAAATCCCGGACGTGGTTCGAAGATTTCTCCACTACTCTTAAGTTTATCTATGATTTCTTCAGCATCCTCAATACCGCTCGATTTTGCCGCAACGATGAGATCATTGACATTCACCATCCTCTCATCACTCTCATCCTGTAACCTTTCTATAAGAGCGAGCATGAGTTTTATCTTGTTGCGCTGACTTGCCGAAATTCCCGACTCTATCCTATCTATGTCGAGCAGTCCCGTCTCCGGATCAAGACCCAGCTTCATCAAATAATTTTTCATCACTCTAACAGCCCTTTCAGCATCCTTTTTCGTCACTCTACCTGATAACCTCACTCGTGCTGAAGCTTCAGCCAGCCTTATTATCGCTTCAAGCTGCCTTGTGGTGATGGGCACTCCCGGGCTATTTTCCCCACTGTACCTGCTTCTGAGCCCGACATAGAAATCTTCTATGTATTTTTCAGCAGCTTTGGTTAGCTTAGGAAACACGTTGTTTCTCGCATAAGCTACGTATTTACGAAGGAGCAGCGGGTCAATTGGTGGTTTCTCACTTTCCGGATTTTCATGCAATCTTAATATATGCTTCACCAGCTGCTTATCTCTATCTGGGTCAGGGACATCCCTTATTGCAAAGATGAGGTCAAATCTGGACAGCAGGGTTTCTGGCAGGTTTATCTGCTCGGGAAGGGAGGAATAAGCATCAAATCTTCCAAATTTAGGATTTGCAGCAGCCAGTATGGTTGTTTGTGCCTGCAATGTGGCTTGCACGTTGGCTTTGGCAACAGTACATGTCTGCTGCTCCATGATTTCGTGCATAGCCACTCTGTCTTCAGGGGACATCTTGTCAATCTCATCCACAACCGCTATACCCTTGTTCGCAAGCACGAGCGCTCCAGCCTCTAGAGCCCATCCCTTCAAAAATTCATCTCTAACCACTGTGGCGGTTAAGCCGGAGGCGGTGGCACCCCTACCCACCACATATCTGGCTTTTGGAGCGAGCTTAGCAACATATTTAAGCAGAGCTGACTTACCCGCTCCGGGGTCTCCAACCAACAGAATGTGGATGTCTCCCCTTGTAACAGTACCATCCTGTCTCTCCTTCCTCACTCCTCCAAAGAGCTGAAGTGCCACAGCTTCTTTTATGTCCTCATAACCGTAAATGGAGGGAGCTATCGACTTTATCAGTAGATCATAAATATCCGGGCGTTTGGCGAGCTTCTTTATCTCCTTCTCATCATCCTCCGTTATTTCTATCTCCTCAAACTCAAGCTCTATGGGCTCTATGTAATTCACCTCTATGTAAAGCTCCCTCCTTTTCGTTTCCTTTTCAGAAGCAATACCCAGCGGCCTGTCCCGCAGTATTCCGTAGATTCTGACCTTCGTTCCGGGCATCACCCTCTTCTGAAACTTCGGATCGACGAGATCATCCCTAAGAAACACGGAAATCTTGGAAGGTTGAGCTCCTTCAATCTTTTCCGGAATTTCCTCCACCACCACATGCTGTATATCCACGAGCCTTCTATCCACCAGCTCAAAATGTTTCTTGTTGCCACATTCACACATTGATGGCTTTCTCAAGGATGGCTTCTCCTGCAAAATGGTTATGCGTTGTCCACAATATCCACACTCAAAGGTTGCAGCCGTTATTTCCGGACGGACTTCGGAAGCGAGTTTTATAACCCCTTCTATTCCAATAAATTTGTCTATGTGCTTGCTCCTTATGTGTTTGATAGGAATTATGTAATCCTCAGGCAGATTGGAGAACCTTACATTCACCTTACCTTCCCATTCTTCACCCACATCTATGGAGAGCAGGGCTTCTTCAGCAGCCTTAAAGAAATCATCAGGATTTTCAACCAAAAAATCGGCCATTTCAGGGTCAAAAAGCTCCAACTTCTGAAAATCAACAACTATGCTTGTCTTTTTCTGTACTGCCTCCAGCACTTCCTTATAGGCAACTTCTGAAAAAAAGAGCTCCAGCCGCTGAACTAATTCGTCATATTCCATATGGAGTGGTATGTCTCCAACATTTTAATTTGTTTGGAGTGAGACCAAGGTAAATGTCGCCACTTCCTTCTGTAAAAAAATAATTAAAGCGCGCCTATGGCCTTGAGCTTTTGCTTCAGTTTCTCGATGCTTCTCTCTATCTGCTCAACGCTCTTTCCACCAGTGCATATGATTTTTCCAGACGTGAATATCAGGAAGACAACGTCTTCCTCCTCCATTCTGTGCACCAGACCCGGAAACTGCTCCGGCTCATACTCGCAGTCATCAAGCTCGTAAGCTATCTTGTTTAGGTTAACCTCTCTTCCGAGATATGCTGATGCCACGATGTTCTGAATATCGATCGATTTAACCTCGTTTATCTGTATCCCTATACTCCTCATCAGTTCGATGAGGTTATTGACAGCCCTTTTTGCTTCATCGGGAGATTTCGTGCCTGTACATACTATCTTACCAGAGCTGAAGATGAGTGCTGCAGCCCTCGGCTCATTCAATCTCAAAACAAGCCCTGGAAACTGTTCTGGTTCGTACTCTATCCCTTCAACCTCCATAGCTATCTTAGCGAGCGGGATTTTAGAATCAGTGTGGCAGGACGCAACAACATTGTGTATGGAGACAGAGCCGTTAGTCATATCAACACCTCTTTATCTTGATATCTTTGGAGTATTATGCGAAGGAAAGATTTTTATTTTTAAATGAAGGTGCCTGAAACGCAAGGGAGCGAGGTTTCAACAAAAATTTATCAATCTTTAGGAGTAAAAACATGGCATGATGGTGACGGATATGGAAGGGAATAACATCAACGACATCTTTTGGAAGATTAAATTGCGATCTTTGAAGCCATGTTATCGTACGTTGAGAGAGATTTACACATCAACTGTAAGTTTGGTATCCGAACCAGAAACAGATTACGAGAAGCTAGAGGAACTTGCTCAAAAAGCTGAAGCATGCGTAATTCACGCTGCACTTGTTTGTTCTAAAGGGTATGAAAACCTGCGACATATTATGGAGAGTTATATGAATGAGAGTGAGGGCCGTGAGCGCTACAGAAACATGATGATGAAAATGAGCCTCAAGGGTGTCATTCCTACCCGCTATGCTCACATGCTCGCGGAGCTGAGAGGTGGGAGAAGCTTGATCGAGGAAGGAGACGATCAGCAGAAGATGCTGGGAGCTTACCACATAAAACAGGCAATCTACGATGCCATGCTAACTCTTAGTGAAGAGAGTGAATGACGATTTCCGCTGTACCCTTCTGCTTCATCAAATCGAAAGATTCAACCCTAATTTCTCTTTTGAAGAGAGGCATGTATGTCACAAAGCTCTCGTATTCTCCACCCTCTCCCATCACATTGCTTCTAGCTTTTTGCAGATCTTCAATGAAACTCTCCAGATTTTCTGCGGTAATAATCTTACCTGCCCACTCGTCAAGTCCGTAAGCAGCAACCTGTGTTACTATAAAGGAGAATCCCGCCTCTTCAACCATCTCTCTCAGCAACATCTCCTCATCCTTTCTCCAGAGAGGAGCATAGCTCATCACCCCCAGCTCCTCCGCTATAAAATCAATTCTGCTCTTCTGATAATCGCTCCACACCGCCCCGCACACCAGACATTCCGCATTAGTAGTGTTCACAACATCCTTCAGCTTGTTTTTCATCTCCTCCACTTCCACCTCTTTCTCTCCGCTTACATGGAACGCGGAATGAGGTATTTCTGCAAGTTCACATTGCTTTCCAATCCATTCGACAGCAGGATGGTGGAGCATGTAGCTATCATCCCTTCCCGGAATAAAGCTCACAGCTCTCATGATTTCGAAGGAGTTAAGGTGTGCGAGATAAAGCGCATACCAGCTATCCTTCCCGCCAGAGAGAAGGGCAATACACCTCATTCATTCCTCACCCTCTTCTTTCACCTCACTGACGAGACGCTCAGCGGTTTTAAGAAAATCATCCTTGATTTTTTCCTCATCCAACCACGCATGTCTGCCGTTTTCAATCACAACCACACCATCAATAATCACATGCTCCACCGCAAGATGTGATGACGCATAAACAATATTGGAAACTATGCTGTGATGAGGCAGAAGGAAGCAGGACGAGGCATCAAGAACAACAACATCAGCAACTTTGCCAACCTCTACGCTTCCGTTGTTCAGCTTGAACGCTTCAGCAGCGTTGATGGTGGCCATGTCCAGAGCTTGCTGAGCCACCATCTCCTGAGCGTTCCACCTGAACCATTTTTGAAGGAGAGCAGCGAACTTAATTTCCTCAAGCATGTTGAGGGAGTTGTTTGAACAGGCGCCATCCGTACCTAAGCAGCAGTTAACTCCAGCGTCAGTATATTCCCTGAAGGGAAAAGCTCCACCCGTAGCGAGCTTCATGTTTGAGGCAGGGCAGTTCACCACCGTGGCTTTTCTTGATGCCAGCAAGCTTATCTCCTTCCTCGTCATCCACGCGGCATGAAATCCGACAAACCTATCATCAATCACTCCCAGCTCATCCAGATATTCCACAGGATACTTTCCACGTTCTCTGTAACAATCATGCACTTCTTTTCTCGTTTCGGAAAGATGGATTGTGTAAAGCAAACCGCGTTTTTCGCTGACCTTTTTAGCTTCAACCAGCAGTTCTGGAGAGCAGGTGTAAATGGCATGAGGCGCAACCACAGCCCGTATCCTTGGATTTCCGAGCTCCTCCACAAACTTAATGAACCTCTTCGTCTCCTTAAGCTCCTCCTCTCTCTTACTCTCATCACCGAAATCCAGCATTCCATGACCGAGCAAAGCTTTCATGCCGGATTTTTCAACAGCCCTTGCAGCACAATCCATAAAGAAATACATGTCCACAAAGCAGCATGTGCCGGTCTTTAACATCTCAAGACATGCGAGAAGAGTACCTATTTCGACATCCTTTCCTGTTAGCTTCGCTTCAACCTTCCACACCGACTGCAGCCAGGAATGAAGCTCCGCATCATCATTATATCCGCGCAGCAGTGTCATGGCAGCATGGGTGTGAGCGTTTATAAGCGCGGGCATCACTATTTTGCCTCTGCAATCCACCACTCTTTCCACGTTCTGGGTGGGTGTGGATGTTCTGAAGATCTTTGTTATTTTCCCACCCTCAATCAAAATGGAGACATCTTTCAGAACATCTCTATTCGGATTCTGGGTAACCACAAACGAACAATCCTTGAGCAGAATTGTGTTGGATGAATCGCTCTCACTCATAACACTCACCCTTTCCATCCAAAAAGACATTTTTTTATTGTTCAATAACCGTTTTAAATTCATGGCCAAATCATTGAATTTTTTTATATTAATGGTATGGGTACTAATCACACTTATCTTAATACAGCATAGTGTTTTTGCCATGACTCTTACCATCGAAATTGGTGATGCATACACGGAAAGTTATGCGGACCAGCACATTCCCCTGGTTTTCGGAAGAACGAATAGCTATACTGTGGGGATGCTCAGCTTTAACAATTATGGAACGGTATGGCTCAATAAAAGCGATATGATAACCACAGCAGCCACCATTCCATCAAAAACATACGTGTTTTTCACGAAAAGGGACGCTGAAATAATCGAGCGTGCGGGTTTGATTTTTTCTGGGACTTATGAAGATTACGGACGAGTAACTGTGGGGTATTCAGTTGAGGAAGAGAAAATAATCCGAATATTGGTGGGGTGTGATGACTGTTCTTTCACCAAAAAATGGTATGTGGCTTATGGCACAAGCACGATACTTTTCAGAAACGAAGGAGTTGTTGATGGAGTTAGTAAGGTGGAGGTAGATCTTCTGTGAGGTCATTTGGAAAGAGTAAAAAATATAGAACGGCATCCACACACTTGGAATGGGCTGTCGCTTTTATAATATTCATGAGCAGCGTGATTCTAACTATAAAGCTGAGCGAAACACACTTCTTGGAAACTTATTCCACCACGATTAGCCCAGATAAGGTTTCATTGATGATGATGAACACCATTTCTGGTCTTGGAAATGATGTGTCGTCATTCCAATTTCGTGGAAGTTTGTGTAATGCCTCCTATTATCGAACGTATTTTGATGTCAAAAATGATAGCACGATTGTATGCTTCCAGAACGCTCAACTTGTCCCAGCTTATTATCGTTCTTCAATTTCCCGGCTGGAAGTTTCCATGAACACAACAATTCCGCTTGTGTGCATAATTTCCAACCGCATTTCCAATTACACATGCGTCTCAGATATTGATGTTCATTCCGGCACGCTGGAAAACAGCAAAGTGGTCGTGCAGTACACACCAACATCCATAAACTCCATTGTTTACAATGGTGAGGAACTGCTAGCAGTTCCCACATCCTTACCCACAACATCGATAGAAAAAGAAGAAGATAGGTGTGGTTATGGTTACGTGGATTTTGGAAACGTGAGCATTGAATTGGATGCATACTCACCCAGATTATGGATCAAATCCACAACCCCCAACAACTATACTTTCACACTCAGGAATATATTTACAGAATATTTTGATGGCACCACCACCCATACTCTTTCAAACGGACTGAATGCAGAACTTACCACGGATATTCTATCGCTGTACGGCGGTGGTGTGGCTGTATCATTCATAGGAAAAAACATGAAGGTGTCGATGCGTGTTTCTCCAACTCAGATTAAAGTATCGTTCCAAGACATCAAAAAATTAGAGATTTTCCTATGTCCTACTGATTACACATGCGCTATCTGCGAGAAAGAACTTTTCACTCTCAACGAACTGAAAATGAACGCACCGATTCACCTAACTGTTGTGCCGGTAGAAGAACTCGAGATGTTGAGCGAGATGAGCTACGAACAATTAACCCAGAATTTGGGCATTACAGGGTATCATTTCAACATTACTGTAGCGAACTACTCATTTGGGAGGAGCATTCCACGCCACACCAACGTGTGGGTAAGAAGATTTCCAATTACTTTACTTTACAAGAACGGAAGTATGAAAGTTACAACATGCACACTGAGCTTGTGGAAGTGATTCGTCATGAAAGCGTATGTCAACATCGTTGAAAGCGCAATTGCTTTTGTTATGATGGTGGGTTTTATAACATGGATTTTCACAGCCACACCTATCGCTCCCAGTGATGAGAACATGATAAAATTCGAAAGGGCGAGCACAGCCCTGACAACTCTGTTTAGGTCCGGTGTGATGGATGCCCATTTTTTGGAGGGAGATATCGATGCCGTATCTAACTGGATGAACGACAATCTGGCACCCCTCAAAACAGGCATAAGAGTGACTTATGTGAAGGAGGGTGTGGAGCTTGCTAACACAACGGCAACACTGGACATAATGGAAAACCACGACAAGATAATCTTGATTCTCCTGAACCCTTCCAGTACAACATGTGAGGTGAGCGCAAGTTCCACCATTTCATTCACTTTTTCCGATATTGCTGTGGTGGATCTTTCAAACGAGACAAGCGGGCTTGCATCCATTAAAGTTACGTGTGACAATCCTACATGGGCCATACTCAGAACAGAAAGAGAGTATGCCAGCGAAGCGTATCACGAAGTCCTCACCAAAGAAGAAAATGTGGTAAGGATATTTGTGCCGTACGAGGTTAATCCTAATGTTATGGGTGAAATGGAATTGGTGGTTTCATGAGAAAAGGACAATGGCTGTTGGTTGGAGCTATGCTCATAATATTGAGTGTAGCATCGATTCTCTCCATTCCTAGGATAAGTTCAGCACCATATCAAAAAATGATGAGCAAGCCCTTCAAGGAGGTGATGGGAGCTTACATGGATGCAGCAGCTTCGTCTCTCCTAACTTGTGAAAATAAGAGTGACCTGCTCAAAAAATCAATCTCGATGCATGCTGAACTCCACTCCTACTTCATTGAGCGGGGGATGAGAGAATCAACATTCATCATCGTTGTTGAGAAGCAGGATTTTCAGGGGGTGGCGCATTTTTTCAACGGTGCAAATAATTATGCAACTTTCAAATTAATTACTGAAACGAACAGCTATCCTCCCGTGCTGGTTGCTCCTCTCAGCATGCGCAACATTACAGTCAGCAGCGCACAGGAGTTAGATCAAATCACTCTGAGAATTTATGCTGGTGAAAATGATTTTTGCTTCAGGACTTCAGCCCCCTCCGGCTTCAGCTCGGCAGCGATAGCAGTGGTGGAGGATGAGGAAGGGAACGTGATGATTATAAGAACATCGAACCTCGAAACCTGCTGAACATATATATAGTTGCTCACAAGAAAATACATTAATGGGCAAAAGAAAGGCGGTATCTCCTTTGCTTGCAAGCACGCTTTATGTGGCTATCGCAGTATTCGTTATAGCGCTAGTTCTCACGATGGCAACACCATTCTTTCAAAAGTTGCGTGACAAAGCAGCGTTTGAAAATGCAAAGCAGATGATGAGCAACTTAAACTCCGCTCTAAAAGAAGTTGTTGCCGAAGGTAGGGGCTCCACAAGATTGGTAAGTGTGAATGTTAGGAGAGGAGTTCTCATTGTAGACAACGAGTCCAACACGATAGAGTTCAGAATGAAGACGGAAGCACCCATAGTCGCGAGAAGCACCATGATAAGAGAAGGGGATTTAATAATAGCTGAGGGTGATGATGTTGATGTTATTGATAACGGTAATGTTATAACGATGAGGAACTCGTATCTTGAAGTAAACATCTCGAAGGTCGGCACTAAAACCAACTGGCAGGAGATAAATCTCAGCCAGATTATTCAGGGTGTGTACCTGGTAAAGGAGAACACGTTTTTTGATGGCACGGTTAGAATGAGGATAAACGATGTTTATGAAAATGGCACGGGTTATGTTTATGCTGAGATGTATGGGAGGGGGTTGCCGAGAGGAAGAGCTGTGGCACATCTGGTTGTTAATGGCACGGAGTTAGAGCTAGTTATAACGCTGCCGAGCTACGCGGATTTTCTCATAGTTGAAACAAAGGAAGTGGAGTAATTAAAATTTAGCAGCTAAATGGTATGGAATGGAAAATGTAGCCATAATTTATCCTAACAGAAGAAAGGTGGGAGAAAAAGCACTTTCCATCTACTTTCTGAGAGATGAACTCATGAGGATGGGATTAAGGAGCAGGTTCTATTTTCTCGATTCAACCGAGCTTTCCGAATTAAAAAAGCACGATATGATACTGATAAGCTGTCACTATGAAAATGATTACCTCCACCTCATTGAAATTCTGGAGAAAGCAGGTTTTTCGTTGGGGAAGAGCACTGAAAACAACGAAAAACAGCCCTTTATCATCATGGGCGGGCCTGTGGTGGTGAATCCTGCCCCACTTTCCTCCATTATCGACGCGTTTTTCATTGGAGATGGCGAAATTTTTTTCGATGAGATGAAAAATTACGGTGTTGAGCAGGTGATAGAGAGATCAGAGCATGTGTGGAAAAAGGGAAAAGAAAAAGTAAAAGTCGCGCTGTGCAAGTTGTTGGGAGATAGACACCCTGCAGAAAGCGGAAGTGATGAGGAGTTCTTTCTGGAGGTGCAGAGAGGATGCAGGAACAAGTGTAAATTCTGCCTGATCGGTTGGACGAGAGGTACATGCCGTTACAGAACTCTGGATAATGTCAAGTTAATAATGAGCAGAGTGCCCAAAAACAGGTATAGAAAGATAATGCTTGTGGGCTCAGATATCTTCTCTCACCCAGAACTCCCAGAGATATATCGTTATTTGCGCTCCCGCAAGTTCGATGTAGCAACCCCATCCTTCCATGTTAGGGATGTGCTTGAGTTTCGCGATTTTTTGAAGGAAGTGAAGCCGAGAATTCTGACCATCGCGCCAGAAACCACCGAGCGGTTGAGAAACCTTGTGGGAAAGAATTTTAGCGATGATGATGTGTTACAAGCTGTAAAGATGGCAAAGAAAAATGGAGTTAGAACTGTTAAGCTGTATTTTATGGTAGGTATTCCTTACGAAAGAGAGGAGGATATACGCGATGTGGTTAAGCTGGTGAAGGACTGCACATCAATAAAAGGAATCTATATTAAATGCACATTCTCCATTTTTGTGCCCAAGCCACACACACCGTTCCAATTTGCCCCCGTCGATGAAATCGAATCTCTTTCTCGAAAGAACATGACGATAGCGAGAAGTTTGAGAAAAATGGGTGTTATGGTACACCTAACAAACCCCAAACGGGCTCATTTGCAGGCAATTCTCAGTATTGGTGATGAAAAGATAGGTGAACTTTTATTGAAAGCCCACAAATACGGTATGAACTATTCAGCTTGGAAGAAGGTGGCAAGTAAAGAGGGAATCGTGCTGGACTCATATCTCGAGGAGAAGGATTTGAGCCACAGATTTGGCTTTGAAAATGTGGACACTGGCGTATCAAAACAAGCTCTTTACACAGCATACAAAAAGTATGTTGATGAAGCGCTGTCCTGAATTCATCACTCTAACGTCCTGTCAGAGATTTCTCCCCGAAGATTCGTGTGCCAGAGCTTCGGAATTTCATCCTTTTTGAAGTTGCTGAGGAGCCAGGCGAGCTTCACAAAGGCAACCTCCGGGAGCATGTCCGTGAGATTGCCAAGCACGCCCATCTTCAGCAGCTTTCTTCCCGTGCTGTACACGTTCATGTTCACCCTGCCATAAAGACATTGAGAGGTCATAACAACGATGGTTCCGCTTTCGATCACCTTTTTCAGAGCTTTCATGACCTCCTCATTCTCCTTGCTTAACTCATCAAAGGACTCTATTCCAATATGTCCCAGCCCTGTACCCTCTATCACCATTCCATCAAAACCCTGGTAAGCAAGCACCTCCTCCGGCATGAGGTGGGGGTGTGCCTTCAGCAATCCCACCTTAATATCTTCCCTGAACTTTCTGACCACGAGCTTGCCCTTCACATCACTCTTCCTAACATAATCGTCCTGTAAGAATTCCACCCTCTCCTCCTTCCACCACACTTTAGCATATGGCTTAGCGTTTATTGCTTGAAAAGCGTATCTTGCTGATGTGTGCATCTTTCTTGTTTTGCAAGCTGGCAGTATGTGGCAGTAGTCATCGCTTGTTGTTGCGTGCATGCATATACCTACATCGCAAAAATCAGTGGTGGTTATGAACTGCAAAGCCGAGATGAGGTTCATGGCAGCATCGCTGCTCGGTCTATCGGAGCTGCGCTGCGCCCCAACCAAAATCACGGGAACGGGTAGGTTTTCAAAAGCAAACGCAATGGCTGCAGCGGTGTAAGCCATAGTATCAGTCCCGTGAGTCAGTATGATGCCATCCACACCTTTTTTTATTTCCTTCTCAATGGCATCTATCATCTTGTTGTAATGTCCAAAACGCAGGTTCTCGCTGAGAGCGTTGGCTATAAGTTTTGAATCGATCAACGCATACTTTTCCATCTCAGGAAATAGGTCAAGCAGCTCTTCAGGAGAAAATAGGGCTTTAACACCACCCGTTTCGTAATCCACTCTCGAAGCTATCGTCCCTCCTGTGTGCAGGATAACAACTTTTGGCTTTTTCCCTCCTTTTGTCTTTGATGGTTTTCTTTGTGGTATGGTATCTTTCTTTTTTCTTTTTTCGATAACTTCCACACTCTTTATTTTTTTGGCAGAAATCCCTATGTTATAACCATTCTTTAACTTGATGACCAGACATTTTTCGTTTCCGAACTCGGAACGGGGCATGAGAATTCCTTCACGAACACAGCCATCTCTGAGCATTACTCTGATGAAATCTCCTTCAGATGCCCCCGCTTTTTTCAGAACTTCGATTATTTCTTTAGCATACATGTTCTAAGTTTGTCGTGACAAATCTTTAAAATGTTCCTTCTCGCATTAGCTATTATGGAAGAGCTTCATCGCATCGTTAAGGCGAGATTGGGACATGACATCCTTTTCGGGTATCCGCACGCTTTACGAGTTATGGAGAATGCTGAGCACATAGCTGAGCGCGTCGAGGTCAACAAAAATATAGTGAGAATAGCGTCGCTTTTACACGACATTGCCTTTGATGGAAAGAACGTTGTCAGCCACGCCGAGGAGAGTGCAATTGCAGCTGATAAGATACTTAAGGAGCTTGGAATTCCGAGTGACAAGAGAATCGCGATAATGAATACGATAAGGAAGCATGATTTTCGGGTGTGGGAAAGAGAGGGAGAGCCAAAAACGAATGAGGAAAAAGTGGTGAGTGATGCAGAAAACATTGAGAGATGTTCTCCTCAGGGGCTGGTCAAATTCATAATAATTGCCTCTAAACTGCCAACTTACAAAGATAGTGGAGATATAATAAGGGCAGCATCCAAATTCATCAACAAAGCTTACGCCTCCCTCTTCTTCGAGGTGAGCAAGGAGAGGGCAAAAGAATCGTTTGAAGCCTCTAAAGGATTTCTGGAGATGCTTGTTCATAACGTAAGTTGAAAAGCATACCAAGGGTGTGAAATATCATGGGAGAAGTGCTGGATTACAAAAAACTCGGGCTCAAGTGCGGTATAGAAATCCACAGGAGGTTGAAAACGCACAAGCTTTTTTGCAATTGTGATTCTCTTCTTGAAGATGAACACACCTCAACTTTTCACAGGTATTTGAGGCTGAGCAAGAGCGAGCTCGGAGAAATCGACCCTGCAGCACTGCATGAACACATGAAAGGGAGGAAATACATTTACAGAACATATAAGAAGAGTACATGTCTTGTGGAGATGGATGAAGAACCCCCACACGAGGTGAATGAGGAAGCACTAAAAATAGTGGTTGAGATAGCGCTTCTTCTCAATGCAAAAATAGTTGATGAAGTCCATTTTATGAGGAAGATAGTTATAGATGGTTCAAACACGACGGGATTTCAGAGGACAGCCATAATAGGGCTTGATGGCAAGCTCAAATGCTCGTTTGGAGATGTGCCCATACCAACCATTTGCTTGGAGGAAGAGAGTGCGCAGATAATTGAGAGGGGAGATGATTATGTTGCTTACGGGCTGAACAGGTTGGGCATTCCGCTTGTGGAGATAGCGACGGAACCGGTCCTTAATTCCCCCGAAAAAGTTGTGGACGCCGCAAGAAAGCTGGGCGAGCTTTTGAGGTTTACGGGTAAGGTGATGAGAGGGATAGGTAGTATAAGACAGGACATAAACATCTCGATAAAGGAGGGAGCGAGAGTCGAGATAAAAGGAGCTCAGGACTTAAGCGTGATGGAGAAGCTTGTGGAAAATGAAGTGAAGAGGCAGAAATCGCTGGTTGAGATAAAAAACGAGTTAAAGGGTAAGAAGCCGAAGGTCTCCAGAATTTTTGATGTTGGTGAGGTGTTTAAAGATACGCGCAGCAGGTTGCTTAAAAACAAGAAAGCCCTTGCCATAACCATAAACAACTTTTCAGGAATGTTTTCCAGAAAGCTCAATGATTTCAGAACTCTTGGGAGAGAGGTAGCAGACTACGTGAGAGCTAAAACAAAAATGAAGGGTATAATTCACACCGATGAAGACCTCAGCCGTTATGGAATCAGTGAAGGAGAGGTTGAAGCGCTCAGGAAAAATTGCAAAGCATCACCAAAGGATTTGGTGGTGATGGTGTTGTTTGAAAAGGAAGACGAAAGGGAGGAAGCAGAGAAAGCGCTTGAGGTTGTGAGAGAAAGGGTGGAGATGCTGGCAGAGGGAGTTCCTGAAGAGACAAGGAGAGCGCTTGAGAATGGTGACACACAGTATATGCGTCCGTTGCCCGGCTCGGCCAGAATGTACCCCGAAACTGATGTGCCACCGATATTCATAATCGAGGATATGATAGAGGAAACGAGAGCCAATCTTCCAGAAACTCCTGAAGAAAAAATGGAGAAGTACCTTTCTCTTGGCATAGGAAAGGAGCTGGCAACACAGCTCATAAACTCTGATTATTATCTCATTTTCGAGGAGGCGGTAGTGAAGCTTAAGCACGTCCCTCCGAAAGTGGTAGCAGTAACGCTTGTCAACACCATTCCTGATCTCAAAAGCAGGGAGAATGTGGATATAGATAAGCTTGATGACAGAACCATCTTGAGCGTGCTCCACCTTTTAGATGAAGGTGTCATATCACGAGATGCCATACCGATAATTCTTAAGGCGTGCGTAGAAGAGGGTAAAAAGCCAGAGTTGGTGGTGAAGGAAAAGAATCTGCGGAAAGCTAACAAATCCGAAGTTGAGAATCTAGTCAAAGAGCTGATAAAGAAGCATGGGGAAAAGGCAAGCTTCAAGATGATAATGGGTGAGGTGATGAAGGTCTACGCTGGCAGGATAGACGGCAAGGATGCTGTGGAGATCATAAAAAAAGCACTGTCAGGTAAGCAGTAAAAACTCACGGAAATCTCTCACCTCCACGTTCGTTTTCGTTCCGGGCTCGAGTTTTCTTTTAATAAGCACATCACGATAGGCATAGTTTCTTCCGAGGGACATGCCGTTAGAAACTTGCACCACCGTAACTTCTCCACTCCACCCGATCCATTTCTTGGAGCTTTCTTGCTCGAGTTTTTTCTTGAGAGAGAGCAGTTCTTCATACCTCTGCTTTACCTTCCACGAAGGAATGACTTCCTCATCAGGTTTTACTGGAGAATACGTATGAACGTTAATGGAGTCGGGCTTGACATCATTCAAAAAGGACACGGTCTCCTCAAAATCTTCATCCTTCTCTGCAGGATGCCCGACCATAACGTCCATGAGGATGGTGAATCCATTGAAAGAGGATCTCAACTTCTCCACCATTTCCGCAACATTTTCAGCGCTATACTTTCTTTTCATTGCAGAAAGCACGCGGTTAGATGCGCTCTGAATGTTGAGATGCAAAAACCTGTACATTTTCGGATGGGTCAAGCAGGAAAGCAGGTCATCGAAACAATTCAGCAAGCTTGCTGGATTGATGTAGCTTAGCTTTACCTTAAAATCCCCTTTTATGGTCAGCACTTTTCTGAGAAGGGAAGGTAAAGTCATTCCTGCATCACGCCCATAAGCACCAACATCATCACCCACCAGCACGATTTCTTTTGCGGAGTTCTCAACAGCGTTTATAATGGAAGACACAATCTTTTCGGGAGGATAAGATATGAGTGAGCCTCTCGCTATCCTGCACATGCAGAAAGAGCAGTTCCATGAACAACCCTCACTTATGGGGATGTATGCCACCAACGGATTTATCCTGTTCCACCCACCACCAACGGGAATTCTTGGTGGGTCATCAAACCTCCTTACCCTATAACCTTCAAGCATCTTCTTAATGATTTCTCCAATCTTCAGATAAGAGGTCACGCCTGCCACGCTCGCGTTAGGAACGGAAGAGAGCAACTCCTTTTCATATATTTCCGGAAGACAGCCAATCATTAACACCCTTTTTCCACTACTGGATGCTAGTTGCGCCCTCTTAATGCATTTTCTTTTTATGGATGCGCTCAGCGCACAACTAGCAATTACAACCACTTCAGCTCTGTTTTCGTCCACAATCTCATGACCACTTGCCACAATTCTTGTTGCCATCATTTCAACGAGCGGAATCATGGACTCGCAGACAAAACTAATCACCGCAATCTTACTCATCAAACACCACCCACAATTTTTATATAACTCACTAAATTAATAAACATAATACTGCATAAAAATAACCAAGCACACATTAACTCAGCAAGGTGGTGTTATGAGAGTACCAACAGGCATCCCTAAATTCGATGAAGCTCTGGAAGGAGGATTACCCGAGAGAGCATCCATTTTATTGATAGGTATTCCTGGTGCGGGTAAAACAACATTCTGTAACCAGTTCATATATGAAGGTCTTAAAAATGGAGAAGGAGCGATTTACATAACTCTCAATGCAGCCCCTGATGAGGTAATCAATAACATGAAATCTTTTGGATGGGATGTTTCAGGCAAGCCATTACGCTTTATAGATGCTTACTCATGGCAGATGGGTAAGGAAGAAGGGAAGGATGTTGTGAATCCTGCTAATCTTACCAATTTCACGATAGCCATAACGAAAGCGCTTACGGAGATGAAAAATCAGAATGTTAGGAGAGTTGTTGTAGATTCCATATCCACCATGTTTCTATTCGTCCCCAAGGACCTGTGTCTCAGGTTTATATCGATGCTCTCAGCTCGTCTAAAAGGTGTGGGCATAACAGAGTTGATAACTGTGGAAGAGGGAATGCACACGCCTGATGTAATAACTGCTCTTAACAGCCTTACCGACGGTACGATTTACTTCTCTATGGAAGGTGATAAGAGAACAATCAAAATAAATAGAATGAAAGAAACCAAAACACTACCAGTAAATCTCAACTTCAAAATAAGTGAAAAAGGGATAGAAATCACGCCATGATTTTCTGGATTTTTTTGGCTGCTTTTTCCATCTCCAGAAGCACGAGACCAAGGTTTGCTTTTGGTTCAACCAGCGTTGACAGGATGGGTGAGTCGGCATCCGTACCAACGCTAATGGATATGAACTTACCTTCCTGCGCTTCTACCATCACTTGGCTCAGTGTCCCGATGTTCAATTCCTTGGTAACCTGCATTCCTGTACCCACTATAGCTGCTGCCATCGCAGCCAGTGCTCTCTTGTTCACGGTGTCCGGCAAGTCTGAGAATATCAGCAGACCATCTGGTGTAACCACTGCATTTCCAACTACTCCGGAAACATTTTTCAGATCTCCGACAGCTTCCTTAAGTTCCTCTTCTTTAGGCATCTTTCCACACCCTCCTTAACTTTTTTATCATAACCGGATTTCATTTTGGGTTTTTTACTATATAAAGTTTATGGAATGCTGTTGAAAGGGTGTTTAAAACACCCTTCTTTTCAGTATTTCTTCAAACAGTGTTAACAAAGCTTTTTCAGTATTCTCTCCTGTTTTTGCTGATCCACCAACAACAATCGGCACACCCAATCTTTCCTTCACTTCTTCAGGAGGCAACGCTCCCTCCACGTCCTGTTTATTAGCAAACACTATGAACGGTATGTTCTCAGATTTCACTTTTTCAAGCATTTCAAGCGCTCGCGGGAATGATTCCGGTTTTGTGGAATCCACTATTAATATCACACCCCACACATCCTTTGACAACACTTCCATTATCCAGTCGAATCTCTCCTGACCCGGTGTACCGAATATGTTACATGCAAATCCCTTCTTCTCCACATATCCGTGGTCCAACGCTATTGTTGTACCGAGCCTGTCTATGCTGACCGCAGTTTCGGACAGCTGTTTAACAAGTGTGGATTTTCCTGCGTTGTATGGACCGGTGATGAGAATCTTTGGTATATAAAGTGTGACTCCGGTTAAAGTTATTTTGAATGGTATTGCTGGTTTATGATTGACTTTGTAATAGTTAAGGTACATCAGTTTCTTGGAGACTGTAGCAAGGTCTATCACCAAATCGAAAGCCTCCTTTATTCTTTCTATATCTTTGGGATCGTAACCCCAATTCGTCAGTATGAATAGTGAGGTTGTTTTGTTTTCTTCATTCAACTTCTTAACCTCATTTACAAAATCTATTATTTCGTCCACAAAACCCATGAACGTCTCCAAACAATCCCACACCGCTAATTTCTGCCCTTTCTCTTCCTGGATGGCTTTCATCCACAGTTCCTTTGCTCTCTCCCATGCAGGCTTACCGCTTGTAATTACTTCGTCTATCACGTATTTTGAGTCACTCTTTCTTTTCAAAGTGTAGGAGAGACCATCTATAAACACTATACCATTGGTGTTGAATCCGTGTTTGTACATGTTGTTCTCAACATCTTTCGGAAGCTTGTTGGTTACGAGGTATATACCTACATCTTCCTCATCTATTCTGTGGGATAGGATCTGCTGAGCGAATGTCGCAGCATCCGCAAGCGGGTCAGCAAACAGAAGAACATTCGCATGTACTGGAAGCCCACCCTCTAGTATTTCGTCCAGTTTTGGTATGCTCGTGGTTATTTTCATCTCACATCACCCTCTCTGAGCATCTTCTACTCTTATATTATGGGAATTCAGTTTTATATAAATCTTTTCATCCAAATATCTCGAACTCACACCTGTCATGGCCTGCGGCCATGCATTTAACCTCTCTGACATCAAGTTGCTTTTTGAACAGCTCTGAAAGGAACCCTGCAAAAAGGCCAGAGAGGTAATAACATGTCTTTGTTTTCTCTCCTATGTTCCTGCTCCACATGTCCGCTGTTGGTGATGAAGGAACTATAATTTTCTCACCATCGAACGTTATTTTGGAATAGCCAGAATACATAAGAAATCCGAAGAACTTTCCTATCGTGTCCTCCATGCTTTCTCCTTCCACATGATGTGCCTTGAAATATTCCTTTCCAGCTTCCACTCCTATGTTGTACAGTATTCCCCCTCCTGTAGGGCCAACATACTCCTTCAGTATTTTGAGCACCTCTGCCAT
>JAPDKB010000009.1 GCA_029258795.1 archaeon | reverse complement strand
TTTGAAACGTTCCAGTAAGCGGTCACATTTCCGCTTTCGTTGAAAATACCCAAGAGGGTCACGTTTACATTGAAGCTCTGACTCCACCACAAGTTCGTAAGGCTAACGGTTATGTCGGAATTCTGATTATAATCTACGGAGGGGGGAGAAATCTTCGTGCTTGGCTGGACGGTGCTCACATTAAGGGTTGTGTTTCCAGCATCAACCCCTCCTTCACCGTAAGTCGCATTAACTCTGATAATGTAAGATGCTGGCGATGTGGTGGAATTGATGAAAGCATTCCATTCAACTATCAGAGATGAGTTGGCAGGCACGCTGACACTTATGTTTGATAAATTCCAGTAAGCAGGGGGTAAGGGCTCCTCACCTACAACTTCTGGGGTTAAACTCACCAGAACATCGGCTTCATGCGAGTTATTGATGACGGCATAGAGTTTGAAAGGTGTTGACGGTTCAGCTTCATTTACTGTCAGATTCGTGTAGACACTCTCCACATTTATCGCATCCTTGACCGTGAAAATTTTCGTTGTGTTGAAGCACAGGTCTGTACAGGCTCTGGCTAGCAGGGTGTAGCTGGTGTTCAGCGATGCGTTAGCCGGCACTTCAAGCATGAAAGTCGTGGTATTGTACCCTCCAAGAGGGATATGGATGATTTTGAAAGCCGGTGTTGTCTGCCATGACTCGTTTATGACGGTGAGTGTGACGTTCGCATCAAATTCAACGTTACCCACATTTGTGATGTTGACTGCTATTGTGTTGTTCAGCGCTTTGCTGAGCGCATCGCGCATCTCAAGCTTTATTTTCATCGCTCTGACTTCTTTCAGGTAGACGAGGGTTATCGTTTTGCTGGCTACCTTGCTCTTTATGTTGCCATTGGGATCAACATATGTTAGGGTGGCATTGATGGTATAGTTACCGGGCTTGGCAAGTAGTGGGTTGGATGGGGATGTTATGTTAATTATCGTGTGGTTGATTTCCTTCCCTCCTACGTAAAGCCTGACGAAAGTTGGTGTTATCTTCCAGTAGGGTGTGACATCGAACCCGCTCTCATTATAGATTCTCACGTCGGTTATGTTGAACTCTATACCCTGACTAAAGCCATTGTGCACCGAAACGTTATAGTGTGTGGTTTCGTTTATTCCTATAACTTCTGGAGTGGCTGTTGCAACTCCGTATACTTCCACAACTCTGAGAGTTTTTGTGTAAGCTTTCCTTATGGCATTTATGTTCGTGACGTTTGCAACAGCCTCTATCGTATAATTTCCGGTTTTAAGCCTGGGTAGAGTGTCGTAACCATAACTGCTGTTGTCCCACCACAGGAGTACGCTCTGTGATGGAGCAATGTTTGTTATGTTCTTTTTCTTTTCAGTCCCATTTGGTCCCCATTCCTGAAGAATGCCATCGGGATCATAAATGTTTATCCAGACGGTAACATTGTAATTATTGTTATTGTTAACATTGGTAACGTTCGCCGTTATGTTCAATAGTTTGTCTCCTGCTTCAATTTCAAATGGGTAATTGCTGACTTTCATCGCGATATCTCTTGTCAGGTTAAACTCATCTACGGCCGTTGTTGTGTTTGTCGGAGTATAATTTACTATCGCCTTCACATAGTATTTACCTAATTGGGCACTTTCTGGAACGTAAACCGTAAATACGATTTCTTTCTCACCTCTAAACAGCACATCAACGCTTGTGTTCGGTGGGCTTACACTCCATTCCATTCTATCCCAGCTGGTGTTGTAAATCTCGATGGTCACATTCACATTCTTGAGGTCATCATTACCTTCATTCCTTATCAGCACTGAAACCGGAGAGGGCACGCCCAAAGGCATGTCGTTAGCTTGCACATTTACCGAAGCGTTGTAAAAAGGCAGAACTTTTAGAGTGGTGTTGATAACCCTTTCCTTGGTCACGTTGTTCGGATCAGTATATATTATTTTGTCTCTCAAGGTGTAGTTTCCAGATCTCACATCTCTAGGGGATAATGGTGTGGTTATGTTGTAGGTTGCGTTAATTGAGCTCTTTCCCTGCAGGACAAAACTGAACGAAGCATAGGAATTAAGTGGCTGGATGCGCCACAGAGATGTGACGTTGTGATTGGTGGAGTTGTAAATCTCGACCTCTGTGCTTACGGAGATGTTGTTTGAGAAGTCGTTATAGATTGTGATGTTGTGAATTGCACTTCCCCCAAACTGCAACACTAACGGCTGAAGGTGCGAGATGAACTCGTTCTTAACGATCCGGAAGGTAGTTCTGTTGCTGTCGGTGACGTTGTCAGCATAGCTTATGTTGACGTAAACATAATAGATGCCTTTTGGCTGATCTTGTGGAATAACATAACCGTTGCTGTTGTTGTTCCAGCTTACCGTCACTGCCTCGCTCGGGTTTATAACAAAGGATGCCTCATCCCAGTAGGGGAAGAAGCTTTGTAAAGCATAGCTCTCGTTGTAGATGAAAGCTCTGGCCTTTACATCATAACCATCGTAGGGAGAGTAATCCACCACCGTTGCGTTAACCCAAGATATGACATCCCCGGGCTCGAACTCAGGAGCAGGCACGCTAACTTTAGTAATATAAACATCCTTCGTCACGTTCGCAAGGGTGTAGTTGGAAACGTTTATCTTCTGGTGGGTTACTATGGCGGTTATGTTGTAAACACCGAGAGTTTCGTTGTTTGGTATTGTAAGCTGAAAGCTCACGGTCTTTTCCTCTCCAACCAGCAGATCTATGAGCTGATAGATGGGCTGGATGATCCAGCTGACCAGCTTGGAGATTGCATCGTAGATTTTGAGAGTTATGTTGAGGTTGAAAAGATCTATGTTTCCGGTATTCTTGATGGTAACATTTACGGTTTTGTTGGTGCCGATGGGCAATCTTGGTGGGGAGGAAACGTGAACGCTGAGCTGGGGATGTTCTCTCACTGTCAAGTTTACTTTTACCTCCCTGCTTTTCTGCCTGCCGTTTGGATCCGTGTAGTTAACTCTTGCAATGATGGTGTAGTTCCCAGCCCTGACTTTGGTTGGATCAGACGGAGATGTTACGGTGGCCACAAGATAGTCACGACTCATGCCAGCTATTGCTTTTTGATAAGGCAAGGATGAAACCTCCCAGCGGGGTGTCACGTCAGCGCCACTTTCGTTGAGAATTGTGATGCTTGAAAGAGCATAGCTTACCTGCGAGCTCCAGTCATTCCATACTGTTATGTTCAGAAGTACGGTTTCATTAACATCTATGGTTGTGGTGTTGAGGGCCGGAATCATAACAACCTTAACTATTCTGAACGTAGTGTTTTTGGTAACGCTGTGCAGATTGTCTGGGGTTGAGATCGCCTTAACATAATACGTGCCATTTGGCTGGGTGGCGGGTACGATATAGCCATTGCTATTGTTGGTGAAGTTTGCTATAGCAATTACTCCAGAGCCAACGGAATAGTTAGTTATGGTCTCACTGGCAGAAGGACCGAAGTTTTGCACATCCCAGCTTTCATTATAGATTGCAACCCTAGTTGTTATGTTGTGTTGTTTATTAGCTGTATTGTTTATGTAAACCGCTATGTAATCCATTCTGTCTCCTGCTTCCAGCTCTGCAGGCGCAACCTCAATACCTATTATGTTCAGAGCCGGCTTTATTACCACATAGGTCTTGTCGTTTGTTGGAGTGCCTGCTGTAGCAATAGTGTAAACAAGTATGTCGAATGTTCCGATGTTGTTAGATGTTACATTCCAAATTACAGTGGTATGCTGATTTTCAAGCAGGGAATCGATGTGGAATGTATCGGTAGCATTATTGAGCTGAAGGGATGGTGGGAGCAGTATTTTGACATCTACACCATAAATGTTGCCTCCACTTGCAGTAACATTTGTTCTGATCAGAAAATCATCCCCCTCCCTAAATACTTGATAAGGTGATGGTTGAATTGTGCTTACATTGGCTATTCCAGCTCTCGTCTTGAAAAACAGGCCATCATCATAGCTGTAGTGAATCTTGTCTGAAGGTATGGAGGTGTTGATGAACGGCTGGAATGCAAAAAATCCTTCCATATCTGTTGTTGCATTGAAAACAAAGCTCTTCATCTCTCCGGGGCTGAAGGAAGCGTTTTTCGAATAGTACCAGTAAACTATTTTTCTGTCTCCTGATACCACCACATTATCATAATCTCCGCCCTCAACATTGAAACTGGATGGCAGGGAAATTGCAACTTTGTACTTGTCTTCAGTGAGCCATTTCATCGCATCCCTCAGAAGTGTATTTTGGTTTGTGGCATCAAGTCCATCAAAGCTGAAGGCCATGTACACAACCCTTGCATTGTCGTTGTTTCCTGCGTTTATTCCGTCATAGGCTATCAAACCGTTGTTTGTATCAGTTTGCCAGTACATAAGGGCTATGCCGCCGTTGGCAGGATCGACGTTGTCTGGATAGGTTGATCCCGGATCATCTGCCACATCCACAGTTGCAGGTAGATTAGCTATAACAGGATGATTCTCGTTTCCGGTGACCTTTGCAAGGGTTTCAGGATTCTGGTTGCTTATGTCAGATATGTACTTTGCATGTGCCACCTTGAACATGAAGTTGTTCGGATCGCTTGTACGTCTATCCCATCCTATATCTCCACCTTCCAGAATCAACCTTCCTCCGTTGTTGATGTAATCAATCAAGAGCAGCTCTGCCTGACTGCCAGCCCCGTTGCCTATGGTATCACCATACAAATCTCCGGTGCTCCAGACAACAGCATCAAAGGTCTGGAGGAAGCTCAAGCTTAGAGTATAGCCCTCGCTGCAATCAAAATCCGTGTTAGCGGGCAAGGTACATAAAGTTACATCATAACCGAGCTGGGTGAGGAGTGAGGAAAATTCTGATGCTGAACTCCCGTCTCCACCATTAGTTCCGCCCTGATCATCAACCACGAGGACCCTTGGTTTGGTTGCCACCGTTCCAACGTTCTTAACCGTGTAATTGAACTGTAGCGTTACGCTTATCTTACCCTCTCTATCGATCTGTATGCTGGTTATGTTGGAATCGATGTTGAACTCAAAGCCAGCTGAATCGTTCACGGAAAACTGCTTTAAGTTGGTTGTGTTTTTGATGTTATCCATGGCATCGCGGTATGTTACGGTTGTGTTTATCCAGTAGATCGACTGGGTTGAACCGCTGGTTAGTGTGTAGTTAACCCATGCGTATTCTCCAGCATCTATATCACCCAAGCTCCACGTTATGGTGCTGTCAGCCGAACTGTATGTTCCGCTTCCGTAATTAGAAACGGATCCGCCATCTGAAATCAGGTTTGGATCTATACTTTCCTTGAGAGTGACGTTCCTGGCAACATCATTGCCATCGTTATAAACAAATATGCGGACTGTTGCCGAGCTTCCTGCACCCAGTATTTTTGGAACTTCCTTTATTATTTTTATGTCGGGTCTCGTGGCAACCTCTACATCTATACTTTCCTTTCTTGTTACAAGCACGTTATTCACGTCATAATAGGTTACATCAATGTTAATTGGGTATGTGCCCACCTTATCGCTAACCTCAACCAGGAACTGGGCACTTTCCGAATTCTCGCTCTGAATGGAATCGTATGAAATTTGTGAGGGGGATATGCTCCAGTTGGAAGGGATGGATGGAGTTATTTTCACCGAGGTTATGGAAGAGGAGTAGGAATTGAGCACCACAACCGTGAGTGTTGTTGTTCCTCCGGGCTTAACGATGCTCGGATTCAGGGAGAGCGATACAGGTAGCTTTATGACCTTCTGCTGGATCGCATTGGTGGATGTCTGGCTGCCGACAGCATCACTGTAAACTACATACGGGTACATTGTGAAGGTGCCCTCACTACTTGAGTTGGCCATAAAGTAAAGTGTTATGGAATTTCCGAGAGAGAGGTTTCCAAGGTTGTGCCACTCAATTGTGTGGGTGGTTGCGTTGTAGGTTCCTCCGTTGCTTATTGAGGCAGGATCAACAGAATAGCTTAACGGTAGCGTCAGGTTAACGTAATCTATGGATGTAACGTCCACATCACCATCGCTCACCAACCTTAGATGGATGAGTGTTGAAGCATTCACGCTTATCTCCTTCTCCACAAAGCTTGCACTTATGTGGCCCCTGTTGAATGCCTGCACGGTTATGGTTGTGCTCATGTTGGTTTGCTTTGTCAGTGATAGGTTGTGCTCGGGCGTGTATTTCGCTTCAGCGACCACGGCATCACCGAACACAACTTCGGAATAACAGATTGGGGATCTTAGCTCAAAGGATACTGTTGTGCTTTCAGCTGGCTGCAATTCCAGCCCGCTGAGGTTGATTACGTTGTTCACATCATCATAAGCATACTCCCTGAAATCTCCCTGATTTACGGAAATTATCCTGAACCTTTGATACTCCGGGTTCGGGTAAGGGCAGCTCTCGTTGGTTATGTTTATGATTAGATTGAGCTTCACAACACTTTCCTCTCCATTGTTACTCAAGCTCACATTCACAATTGCTGTGCTGTTGCTCTTCATGGTGGAAGGTGCTTCAAGTGTAAGAGATACATCCTCCGTTCCATAAACCCTAACAAATGCGTTTTCATCAACAACCTCTCCCGTCTCATAAATGTTTGTCACCCATTTCATCGCATCCCTCAGCAGTATTTCCTGATTCGTGCTGTCCAGCCCATCAAAACTGAAGGCCATGTACACAACCCTTGCATTGTCGTTGTTTCCTGCGTTTATTCCGTCATAAGCTATCAAACCGTTGCTTGTATCAGTTTGCCAGTACATCAAAGCTATGCCGCCGTTGGCAGGATCGACGTTGTCTGGATAATACGATCCTGTACCTCCAGCCACCTCAATTGTAGAGGGTAGGTTCGCTATGACGGGGTGATTTTCATTACCACTGACTTTTGCAAGAATTTCCGGATTATCGCTCGTTATGTCGGAAACATAAGTTGCATGAGCAACGTTGCTCATGAAGTTGTTCGGATCGCTGCTGCCTCTATCATATCCTATATCTCCACCTTCCAGAATCAACCTTCCTCCGTTGTTGATGTAATCAATCAAGAGCAGCTCTGCCTGACTGCCAGCCCCGTTGCCTATGGTATCACCATACAAATCTCCGGTGCTCCAGACAACAGCATCAAAGGTCTGGAGGAAGCTCAAGCTTAGAGTATAGCCCTCGCTGCAATCAAAATCCGTGTTAGCGGGCAAGGTACATAAAGTTACATCATAACCGAGCTGGGTGAGGAGTGAGGAAAATTCTGATGCAGTGCTTCCGTCTCCAGCGTCACTACCTCCCTGATCATCAACCACGAGCACTTTCGGCATGAAGCTCTGATTGGCATGGATGCTAATTGAATAAAGTCCTGCCTGATTTGGTTTTGCAACAAAATAGAACGTGTGATTTGAGCTTTCGTTGAGGTCCACAGGCAGCTGCCACTCCAGCTTTTTAATTGTGTGCTGGGCGTCCCTATTGAGTTGCACCCACATACCGGTCAGGTTAACCTCATCATAGGAGGAAGATGATGTATCATAATCCAGATCAACGATTCTGAGCGCGATGTTTCTTGCGGAGGTGTTTGTTTTCCATACTGAGAGAATTGCGGGATCATCTATGATAATGGTGAAATTAGTTGGTGTGATGCTTGAACTTCCCCCGTAATAGGAAGGTAAGTTGAAAGTTCCCAAAAGCTTATATGATGTGCCGTCATCAATGTAAAGCTCGACATCCGGCCGGTTGTTGCCAACATACACTGAGCCTGTTGGGTCGTACTTACTTATCTCCACCGTGACCGTTATGTTCTGGACATAATCCATAGAACCGTCCAGAACACCAGTATAATATTTCATAGTAGTGTTCTGCTCACGCGTTGGGGATAATTTCTCTCCTATTATTTTGAATTCGTCATAGTGGCAGTAATCCCTCAGACCAGATTCATCAGCGCCTACATGGACGGTTATGTCACCTCCCAGCGTTAAACCCGGCACTCTGGTAAGATCAATAACATGATGGCAATTTGCCCAGTCAGAATCAGTTGGGGTCGTGGTGCCTATCTCACAAGCATCATTATTGGGTAAGGTGTATGCTATTTCAATGCTGTCTGAATCCTGTACCGTAATTTGACAGTACTCGTTATTCCTGTCAAGAGAATTGGCTACAGCATAAAAATCTAAATAAACCTTGGAGAATCCTGCTGTGTTAACAGTTTTCATCAAGCCCTTGGAAGTATCCCAGGTGTCCCAGTCAACCATTCTCAGCATTCTTGAGCCGTTAACACCATAGGGCTCCGTACAGAAGATATAATCTCCGTTGTTATCATCACATGCGTCAAATTTTCCGTAGCCTCTCGCACATGTATCTCCTGATTGACAGTTTGTCCCGTCAGCATAAAAAACATAGCCGCTTTCCATATCATCATAGAAAAGCGTTACCTTCCTGTCATCAATGGCCCTGCCGTAAAAATAGCTCTGCTCAAGATCGTCAGATGTTACGGTTTGAGGGAAAACAATTGTTGTGTATATGGCTGAACCATAATCAATCATATCCCACTGTTCGGGTATATCAACCCATACTTTGGTGTTTGCTGGTACTTTTCCATTACCAGTATTCACCACAATAACGCTGAAATTTGTTGCAATGCCATTCATAATAGTTTGATTAGCTTTCATTAGCATCTGGATCCTTCCGAATTTTTGTTTGGAGATTATGGATGACGGTGTTGGGTCGCTGAGAGAGAAGAATGCCCCACTCTCGTTATTGTAGGTGAGGTTATAGTGTATTTGCAGTGTGGATTCTGTTTGTGGAGCTGTGATCACATAACGGAACGTGTGGCTTTCATCGGGGTATAGCACATCAAGGAAAAAGCTAATGACGTTTCCACTCACACTTCCATCTCCAGAATCAGCCACAATCCATACTTCAGCGCTACTTAATGTTTCATTTATCGTTAAATTGTAAGCTGGTTTGTCTCCGTCATTGTAAACCACAAGCGTGACAGTGAAGTTTTTGCCCGTCCCTACAGCTGAAGGTACATCCCTCCTTACATTCACGCTTTCTTTCCCAGTTCCTGATCCTTCCCCCACCACATAAATCTGTTCTGAAGTGTGGGGCACAATCCATTCCACGTAATCGTACCTGCCATCATTGTCCGTATCCATGAACGTGACATTCTCCTTTTCAGTAACATCCACCCATTTTCCGTTGATCACATGATAAAGTCGTGGCTCTATGAGTGTTTCCGGAACGCTTGTGCTTGCTTTGACATTGGTGAGATGTGCTGGATAAGAAATCACCACTTGTTTTGCACCTCTTCTGCTTCTCTTTATTGGAAATTCTTTCTTTTGAGGAGCAGGGAGCTCAAAAACCTCCATTGAGTCGGAGGTTGTTCCAAGTGTGTATAGGTCAGAGTTACTCTTACTCCGACTTGGAACATATTTTCTAATAGCAGCAACCTTAACAGGTTTTCCCACTTCCGCTTCCAGCACATATATCTCAGCAAAATCAGGATTTTCAAGGACTAAAGAAGGAATATCTACCCTTCTGGCAGCTTTACCTGAAACAAGACTTCTTAAGTAAGCATCAGCCATCCTTATTCTCGGTTTTTTAGTAAAGGTTTTCTTGCTCTCTTCATTAATTGAAGTTTGGATAGCCAAAGGGTTCTTCTGGAGGGGGGTTACAATCATATTGTATTGATCAACGCCACCATTAAGAAGTGTTTTGGAAATTATGAAAGAATAGCTTCCGGATTCCGGTATAATTGATTTCTTTGAAAATACAGTATTCCCGTCGCTCTTAGAAGTAATCACCAGATTAAACGTCTCTCCTACTTGCCCCTTAACCGTGATGTTGTAATATGTGTTTCCCTCCTCGATCGACTGAATGTGCAGTTTATTGCTATCCGCATAAGAGCTGGAATTTTGAGAGCAGAGAAGAAACCCTAAGAAGGATATCAAAAAAATAAAAAAGATACCGGATACTGCTTTCCTGCTGGCACTAACCATTTCGCAACGACCACAGAGGCTGTCTTGATTAAGAATGAGTCGAGTTAAAATATTTAAATATTATTATAACGCCATCTTAACCTCTCATTATATCAGAATCAGAAAAATTAAAGAGAAGCAGAGCAGCTTTGAAAAGCTGCCCTGCTCCTCAGGAAGACGGGGGACCATGATGTGTGGTGAAAGTTAAAGGAAAGGAAGGCCAAAAAATAAAATGGCCTCAATCTTGTCCTGTGCCTAAATCTTTAAGTCATTTACGCAGCTTCTGCTATCACGGTTAGGTAACCTGTGGTTGGAGTACCCTGTGGAACTCCGTATGGCACATATAATGCTACGTCGGCCACCACTGAAGCACCCGGGGCTATGCTGGTTGCGAAATCGTTGTAACTGGAACACGATCCTGCTCCGGGAGCGTCCTTGTTCCACTTGTAAATCCTCAGAGTGCTACAATCTGCAGATACTGCAACACAGTAGCTGACACCTTCAATTGTTATGCCGTCAACGATACCCCAGTTCGCATCAACTCCCTGAATGCTTCCGACCACTATGTCACCGCTCTCGAGGTTTATCGTACCGGTCTGGCTCTCGTTGTGAGGTGTCTGTCCTATTACCAGTGTGTTTCCTGTTGTGTTACAGTAGTCTGAGCTTCCGTTTATGGTCCAGAAGTACTCTCTGTTACCCATCCTGATCTTTCCGTAGGTTTTGGAGTTAGTTGGCAGTCCTGGTTCAAGGTAAACTATAGGATATGAAGAGTTCCACTCCACCCTGTCCACATATGCGTAGTATGTGTCTGTAGTGTGCTTCAGTAACAGCCAGTTTCCGGTGTTGTAGTTAGATGCAGCCCCGCTACCAAACGGGTCGCTTGATGGCTGCGTTACATTGAAGTGTATTGAACTTATTGTTGTTGAACCCAGATTCTCTATCTGGATCTGGCTCAGAGTTATTCCGTTGTCGGGGTCTGTGTACTGGTACAACCTGCTTCCCGGATTTGCTGTTCCAAAATTCATTGCCTGTGGAGTTATATCTACTATCGTTATGGCTCCTATGTTTACTGTAACACTTGCATTGCTGACTGTCGCTGCTTCGGCAGGGTTGTTGGTGCCCGTCAACAGGAACGCCGCAGCAATCACCGCAATCATCAAGGTTGCGGCACTCACCAGCTTAAATCCCTTCCTACTCATACATCCTCACCTTTTGAGATGATCATGATTTTTTCTTCGCCCACCACACAACTTTTTTCCCGCTTCCCACACGGGGAGTTATAACATCCTTCTCCACCAGTCCCGCATCCTTTAGCTTATAACACGCAGTATTAACAGACCCCCAAGACGCTCCAACCTTCTTCGCAATTTGATAAGTGGTCATGGGCATTTTCGCTTTCCGAAGCACTTCCATAACAGCTTCTTCAACCGTTTTTGTTCCGCTCGTCATCTCCTCACCTTAATTACGCGCTCACGTACACTCTAACCTGTCTAGGAGTTGCGCTGCCTATCGTGCCGTATGGTACACCGTATGGTACGTAAACGCGCACGAAAGCATGGAATATTTCTCCCGGAACCAGCACCTGATCCGGATTGGAAGAGCCATCGAAAAGGTATGGATTGAGTGTGCACGCACCCGCCTTTCTAGCAGCTTCGACGAAATCGGCGTTCCATTTAACAAATACTGCTAGGTTGCAATCATCCTTTATTGCAAAGCAGTATCTGGGGAGATCTCCCTGACCTATAGAAATTTCGGCAACACCATAAACACCGGAGGGTAGTGTGGAATTGTCTCCGTTGTAACTGCTGAGAGTGGTTAATGTTACCTTCCTACATGGTGCAGTGGTTGAACCGGTTGGTTGATTCACACAATCTGGATTAGAGGTTGTAAGATCGACTGTGCCTGTTTGTTGCTGAGTGTGCGGTACCGTTGAGATGACAAGAGTTCCATTCGAACAGTTTCCAGAAGCTCCGGGAACCACCTCCCAGAAGTACTCGTAAGATGTGTTTCTGAATCTTCCCCACTTAGCACCTGAATCAAACCTTATGTAAAAGTCTCCACTGTACCTGTTGCTATCGGGGTATTCAACCCTGTTAATAAACTGGAAGGGTTGATTTGGATCCGTCTCATTCAAAGATACGACAACCATGTTTGCGGGGTCGTAAAGGGAAGCATTACCGGTTCCGAAAGGACCCTTATTTGTTGGATCATTCCAATAAGTGTTTGCAAGCCAAGCTTTTGTTATATTCACACTGCCTATATTCTCAATCCAGATGCCACTGTAGTTGTGGGCTTCTTTGCTGCTATCTCCCACACCGCCTGGAGGTACATCAGTCCAAGTTAGATTCGATGGATTTATGTCAACCAGCGTTACCTGCCTTACACTTACGTTGATGGTTATGGTATCGTTAGCGGAATAAGATAAAGAATGGATAGGTGGGGCAATCAGCAAAACGGAAACGACCCCCAATACCACAATTAAAATCAAAATGCTCCCGAAAGCCAACCCCTTTTCCATAAACCTCCTCCTCTCGATAACTTTTGAGCTCGATACTGAGATACTTTTAAATGTACACACACCACTATATCGAGATATTGCGATTTAATGATGTTTAAACGCAAAAGGTGTATATAAAGATTTTGTGATTACTTAAGAATGAGTAATCGTGAGATGACCGGATTTGTATATTTGTTAAGAACAAGAAAAAGAGTTAGGAATAAGAAAAGGTGTAAAACGCCCTAAAAAATTAAAGGGCGTTCATGTCGAGCTTAAACTCTTGACGCCACAACCGTCATGTAGCCCATGTAATTTGCCGTTGGGACTCCATATGGAATTCTGAGCTGTACGTTCATTGCTATGCTCTGACCTGGATAGAGAGGCTGACCTGCTATTGTTTCATCAAACACTGATGCGTTGTTTGGTAGTTTGGACACGTCTGCCTTCGCAACGGATTCCGCAAAGTCCCTGTCCCATGCAACGAAGTGCACTTCATTACAGCTTCCGTTTACTATGACCATATAGTTTTCATTGGCACCATTGAAATCTAACGCGCTGCTCCCTGTTGCAGGAACAAACCATCCATCGGTGTTCAACGTTAGGGTTATTATTCTCTCATCTCCATCTGTTAAATCTATGTCACCGGTGTCATTCTGTGTGTGCGGCTCGCTGTAGTTTCCTATGATGAATGTCAGAGTTGAACCTGTGGTTGTTGGGCACGAGCCATCCGATGATGTCAGCGCCCAGAAGTACTCATTGCTTCCGACCCTGAACCTTCCGTATGAAACGGTATTCTGAGGCTTCTTCAGATACACTATCTCCTGTGATGTGTTGAACTCCACTCTGTGAATGTAGCTCATGTCCTGAGTGGGCACTGTCAAACCCTCCGGATAGAATCGTATGCTAACTGCCAGCCAGTTTCCCGGGTTGTACTTGCTGGCATTACCAGTACCGAATGGATTCTCACGTGGCTTAGTGACGTTGAGCCATATCTTGCTGATGTTGGTGGAGCCTATGTTCTCTATCTGGAATGCTGTGAGATTCACCAGATCATTGGTGGTATCCGTAACGTTATACACCGAGATTATTTCTCCCGGAATCGCTGTTCCGAAGTCCATCTTCTCTGGTGTGACATCAATCATAGTTATCGGTCCAATCTTTACAGTCACCGTTGAGTTGTCCCAGCTGCTGTTCTCAGCATTGTATGCTGCTTCAACATTTGGATTAAAGCTTACAAAAAGCGCCGCAATTAGTGCAATCGCTGCCATCACAACGCCAATACCAAACTTTATTTCACCTTTCATGGTGTATCACCTCCGTCTTGAATATGATTGATTGGGATGAACATCATACACACGTTACCCACTCATCACGCTTTAACAAAGACCGTGAGTGTACCAGTCTTAACAGTACCGTAAGGGACACCATAAGGGACATACACCCTTATATTCACCTTGAACACATCTCCGGGAACGATGGGTTGTGTGGAATCGTCTTTCATATAACCACTTACATTTGGACAATAGGTGGAGTTGACTCCCGGCAAATCAGCGTTCCATCTGTTGAAAATAGCGTAATTACACCCCGAATCAAAAATCACACAGTACTTTTGGGTGTCTATATCAACCTCTGCAACACCCCATGTCTTTCCATTATAACTCACCGGATTGACGGTGACTGGGGTGTTATCTGAGAGGTATATATCTCCGCTATTTTCCTTTGTTTTCGGAGTATCTGAAATGTACAGACTACCACTGCTGCAGTTTCCATAATTTGTGGCATCAAGCTCAATAAAGTATTCGTAACTTGCGTTTCTGAACCTTCCGAAGAAGGATGGTGTTCCTGCTGGAAATACATACATGGTGCCTGTCCTGTAAAGATCGTTGTACTCCACCCTGTTAACGAAATGATATGGTGTTGTTGATTCATTTGGCGTGAGCACCACGAAGTTTCCAGCATCATATGCTTGAGGATCACCAGTTCCAAAAGGTGAGGATGGAGGGTAAGAAGCGTTGAACCATACATAAGTTATGTTTACACTACCTATGTTCTCTATCCATATACCATCATAACCATGATCCTCATAATCCTCGTCGCCCACACTGCCGGGTTCAACATTGCTCCAGCTCAGAGAGCTCGGATCGATGGTGACCATCGCCACCTGAGCCACGGTGACGTTTATGGTTATGGTATCGTTGGCTTCATAACCAAACGATAAAGAGGGCAATTTCATTATAGATAGCAATAGAAGTAACACTACAAATCCCAAAGTCGCTGGCTCTAAATAACTCTGTGTTTTATCCCCCTTACTGGGCAACATCCTAATCCCCCGTCTTCCTGAGGAGCAAAATAGCCCCTCAGATACTGTGTGAAGATAATACCGATACGAGGGAGTATATAAATTTTTCTCTTATTGAGTGTATAGTTCGATATAACGAGAGAAAAAATAATTTGAGATGTGGGGATGTCGATATTAATTTAAAGGTGAAAGTGGGTGATGTTTTAACATGATGAATATTGATAAAAAACCAGTAAGTTTTTGGTTCATTTCACTGTCAATGATGATTTTATTGAGCACAACCTCATATTCCTTAGGTATAGGTGTGTCTCCCGGAGTGATAGACCTCGGAGATGTTCCCCGAGGAAAGGAGGTGGCGGTTAGTTTTTACATAATTTCCAACACCCGAGAGCCGCTTCCCGTAACCTTATCTTACGTTCCAGTGCACCGAGATGTTTTGTTTAAAGAAAAGAGAGATCCATATGTTATGATTCCTGCAGAAGTCTCTGAAGAAGACATCTCAAGCTGGATCGAATTTCCCCAAAACCCCTACATCCTCGATCCAAACAATGTGAAGGTGATAACGCTCCCTGACGGCACTTCTATAAAGTACAATAGAAAGGCCACATTTATTCTAAAAGTTCCGAAGGACGCTGAGCCCGGATATCATGCTGGAGCGATCAACATCATCCCGAAGCTCAGGGTAGAGACAAGTGGTGGGGCGGGGGTAGCTACTGTGGGAATCACAAGGTTGATTTTCGTTTTTAGAGTTCCGGGTGTGGCTGAAAGAAAAGGAACCATAATTGATTTTGAAGCTGAAAGGGAAGCCAAAAACCGCGTGAGAATAGATGTGCTCTTCAAAAACACCGGAACAACCACCATAACCGCCAGACTCTCGGAGCTGCAGATAAAGGACAATGAAGGCAATGTTATCGATCTTCTGGCCGGTTCTGCTACCCGTATAGCTCCGGGAGATACTGTGGTTCTTCACGGTTTCTGGACCAGCTCTGAAGAGATACCTTCCGAAAAGGTGAGGGTGGAAGCGAAGGTGGATTACATCACAGGTCAAGTCACAAAAGAGGATGTGATAAAGATTCCGGCAGAGATAGTCGCAAAAGTGCAGGAACGGGCCAGTCCAAAAAGAAAAATACCATGGTGGTTCCTGATGATCATCCTCGCGCTGATAGGCCTTTACGTCTACTGGAAAATGTAAGGTGAGCGTTCTCATGAAGAGAAAAAGGACAAAACTCAGAAAGGAAATAAATTATGGTTTGATAACCAGAATATTCAGCTGGAGTGTTGTTGTAGCATTCTCCATATTTTTTGTGTTCATCGTTTTCCTTTTCAAACACGGAGTCATGATTCGCTATGTGAGTTTTAATGCGAGCGCTTTTGTAATCAACATGAGTCAGACAAACATTACCAAGCTGGGTGTGAGCGTTGATCCCGATGAGCTTGCGTTCGGTATCGTTCCGTTGGGGGGAAACGTTACCCGAGAAATAGAGCTAAAAGCTCCGTCAAATCTAATGAAGACCAAAATTCAGATAGTGGTAGAAGGGAACGTAAGTGAAAAAGTTGAAATAGAGCGAAACAACATCGTCCTTTCTCCGGGAGAAGCCATGAATGTTAAAATAAAGTTTGTTGGAAATGAAGTGGGGAATTATACGGGGATGGCTCATGTTCTGATTTGTATTCCTCGCTATAGCGTCTCGGAAAAATTCCTGAACGAATTGTGTGAGTATAAGTTTGAAGCTTGGAGAAAGGACATATAAAGATTTCCTGACCTTCTAAACAATATGAAAAGATTGCTTCCGATCTTGCTGGTTTGTTTCAGTATAGCATTCTGCATCAATTTTGCATCATCAGTTCCCATATTTGTTAACATAGCAGGAGATGTTGATGGTACCCTTGCCTACAGCAATGTTTCAATTCTGGAGAATATGAGCGTGGTTGAGGTTGTGTCTGTATGGGAAAATACGGGCTCTGCGGGATGCAAAACGTACATGAGAATTGATGTTGAAGATGCAAATGGGTCAATAATTTACACCTCGTGGAGCAATGTGGAGCGCGTTGCCCCGGGAGGAATAGCCACCTTCAGAAATTACTGGTTTTTCGGTAATCTGTCTGGAAATTTCACGCTCATCCCCACGCTATACTTTTGCGATGAAATAAAAAGGTTGAATAAAACAACCCTTCAAATCAATGGCTCCAACTACACCAATATGTCAGTAATACGTGTGGCTTCGAATTCGTGGATTTATGAAAATGACCCTTCAACAATAAACGTTGAGATTACACTGGTGAACACAACCAGTAGCAATCTGAAGGATGTTCTGGTGCTACCGCTCACCATACCTCCGGGAGACAAGGTTTATGCTGCTCGTTATCGGGAGCTGGAGTTGGAAGATGGTGTCTTGAAACTTCAGATTAATTGGGACTACGGAGTTTTAACCACCAAAAAGATTCCTATGGTGTTAATAGACAGCTCAGGCGGTAAGGTTTACAGGTTCGACGTTTTACCTCAAATCAGGGAGGAAGAGAAACGTCCGAGTTTACCAATCGTGCTCTTGATCGGGATGGTTGTGGGTATGGTGTTTGGCTTCATATTATCGAAGCATCTTGGCTCTGATTACAAAAACATCCCAAAATCAAAGAAAAGAACTCAACCCAAATCAAAAAAGTGTGAGATGTAGATATATTTATATATGTTATTTCACCAAAAATAGTTTAAAAATGCATACCTGTGGGGTGAGCACTTGCCTCGAGTAATATGTGTTGCTTCTGGAAAAGGAGGAGTTGGTAAAACCGTTTGCGCTGCTAACCTTGCTCTTGCTCTCCATCAGTTTGGGGAGAAGGTTGTGGTTGTGGATGCAGATATGACCGCGTCCAATTTGGGAATATATTTGGGGCACTATTCTTTCCCCAACACCCTTCAAAGCATAATCAGAGGGGATAGTGAGGTTGAGCACGCGATCCATACACATCCCACAGGAATAAACTTCATACCCAGCTCCATAGCCCTAAACGACGTGACGGTCAAACCAAAGAATTTAAGGCAAACATTGAAGTCCCTACCCTACAACATTGTGATTGTGGACGCTCCACCTGGATTGGACACTGTTGGTAGAGAGGTGCTCAATGCGTGTGATGAGGTGCTTGCCGTGACCACTCCTGAAATTCCGGCTGTGGCTAACGCTGCAAAGGTAATAAAGATGGCTGAAGAGCAAAAAAAGAGGATTTTGGGTGTTGTTGTTAACAGATACAGCGGATATGAACACGAACTAAAGCCGGAAGAGATTGAGGTGATTTGTGAAGCTCCCATCATAGAGGTCATCCCCGAAGATGAAAAGGTCAGAAAGAGTGTCTTTCAGCGCACTCCTGTGATTGCGATGGATCCTTACACCTCTTCATCCATAGCCATGAAAAAGCTTGCAGCCAAGCTGATAGGAAAGGTTTATGAACCGCCCAGATTTTTGGGAATAAGAAAATTGCTGGGCTTGATTTGAGAGAAGGTGGGTGTTTCGCGAATGCAAGCAGTAAATAGAATATTAATTCTGTACCTGTTGGTGATGGGCATTGTTATAGTGCCTTCCTGCACTAATGCTGCTAAGATAGTAGAGCTTTACATGGAACCCTCATCCCCCATATGGATGAATTACGACCAAAATGCTGTTGAAATCGCGTTTCATCTCAATTGCAGTTTGAATGAGAGTAGTAACTCATCTTCCATCTTTGGAGTTGTTACACTTCCAGATGGTAAGGAAGCACCGCTGAATTTTGGAGAGGATGAGAGTGGGATGTATGAAGCGCATTACACTGCAACTTTCTACGGAAATTATGAGGCAACCGTAACTTGCGAGGATTCCTCTGGAAAAGATACTGAAACTCTATCTTTTGTTGTAAAAAAGCCAACGATTGAGATAGTTGAACCCGCAACCGGTAGCCTATATGATGTATATGCAGGATCATCGTTCACCGTAAAATTGAAATTTAAAATCAATAACCAGTATGTAGACACGGGTCTCGCTCCGGAGTTTTCCGTGTCCATTAAGGAAGGTAATACCAAAATCCCATTGAATGTAGATAGCATCATATTTGACCCCGGAACAAAAATCTGGAGCATTCAAGTAGTTTCTTTCAACCAGAACACGCCACCGGGCATTTATGACCTGGAGGTGAGAGGATCACTGACCATGGACGGGTCGAAAAGAACTGCAATTGATGTTGCTTATGATGCTGTCAGAATAAATGATGCTCTGGTCGCTGTGCTGATAGATCCCAACCCATCCACCGAGATAAGGCTGGCAGACACCACCAACAAAAACATAACCATTCAAGTTCTGGAAAAGGGCGTGCCCGCAAATGATCTTACTGTGGATAATTTCGAAGCTTATATTGAGGGTAATGGAATTGATAAGAGAATTCCAATCCTAAATGTTTGGTATGATGCCAACACACAGAGATACAAGTTGCTTGTGCAGATACCCAAATTAGAATCTTCCAACGAACCCTACGAACTCTATATCAAAGTCGTATATGATGGTTACACCCCTGCAGTCTCATCCAAGGTTCCGGTTTATTTCGTCATACCTGTGTCGGGTCAGCTGATAGATCCTGCAGGTAATGTTGTGAATGGAATCATAAAGATAAGAGGTGAAAACACGGAGGAAATTTTGATGCGAACCGATAATCTGGGAAGATACCAAACCTCATTACCTTCGGGCACATACGATTTCGAGATACGGTTTCCGGAAGTAACCGCAGTTATAAAACAGGTTGAGATTAACGAACCCGTGGTAAATGGAATAAGGTATGATAGATTCATAAAAAACATACAGATAGAGGGGTTCAAAGCTGTAAAACTCGTGGTTCTGGAGTTCGCACCCCTCTTCAAAACAGCATATCTCACAATACCTTACAACGATGCTTCCGTTAGGAACGAAAAAGGATTGGAGGTTTATAGATGTACTGACTGGAATTTTGGGAGGAGGGAGTGTGTGGGTGAGTGGGAAGCTGTTTCCTCGGAAGTCAATATAGTGTCTAATGTGGTGAAGGTAAATACGACCAAGCTCGGGGCTTTCGTGGTTGGAGAACGCGAGCCCCTCATAATAGAGCTTGATGAGGTACAGAAAGATTATTATGCTGGAGAGAATGTGGAAGTGAGCGGAGTGGTCAAAAACAGCAAAGGAGACCCCGTCAAAGATGTTCGAATTACAGTGAGCATAAAGGGGATGGAAGCGACAACAACCACAACCACCGATTTGGGTGGGAAGTTCTCTGCAGTTATAAGCGCGCCTCAAGAAGACGGCAGTTACGAAATTGTGACCAAAGCCGAAAAAAACCCGTACATTTCTATTGAGAAGACATTCGTTATTCATGTTGAGAGAAAAATCGAATTGAAATCCATTGCTCCAGATGTTGTAAGTGTTGTCCCGGGACAGAGTAAGGTAGTGGAGATAACGCTCCAAAACACAGGGCAGGTTGATGTAACGAACATTGTGGTTGATGTTACAAACCTGAACTATGACTGGTTTGCAATTGTTCCGAAATCCATAAACGTTATCAAAGCCGGAGAGAGTAAAGTTATTAAAATGTACATAAACATACCTGCAGAAGATTGTATAAATGACCGTTGTGAGAAATATTATTTCCCGAAGATCACATTCAGCGGTAAAGAAGCAAAGGATACCGTTTCATTCACTCTGAAGCTGGAGGAGGAGGTTGAAGAGACCAATAGCAGTGCGCAGCAACAGGCAGAAAGTGCTGACGAAGGTTGGAGCTTTGATCTTCCAGAAATAGATAGTATTTCTGGGTACTTTGCTTTGGAAGGTGCGGAAAAAACGAATTTCTACTTATCCATCTTCTTCGTGTTCATGATCTTTCTGGCAGCATCAGTAAAGAAAAGGAAGAAATTGAAGCTGAGAAGCAGAGTTCTTCCATTTGGAAAGAGAAGGTTTTGATCAGGGTACGGGCACCTTTTTTAAAATTTCGTCTATAATCTCATCAGTAGTTATTTCCAGCGCTTTACCTTCATAATTCAATATAATCCTGTGCCTCAGCACATCATGTGCGACAGCTCTGACATCTTCCGGAATGACAAAAGTTCTTCCTTCTATAAAGGCGTGAGCTTTTGACGCTATGTAAAGCGCTATGGATGCTCTTGGTGATGCTCCCCATGCAATATACTTTCCACTCTTTATCTCATAAGCTTCCGGGTCTCTGGTTGCCAGGACTATATCCACTATATAATTTTTGATCTCTTCGGAAGAATAAACTCTCTTGACGTCAGCCTGCATCTCCAAAATCTCTTGTTTATCGAGCACAGCCTGCACACCTGCTTCCTCAAACTCTCTTATCATCGTGTTCCTATCCAGTATCGCTAACTCCTCATCTTTTTTAGGATAGTCCACCAGCACTTTAAACAGAAATCTGTCCACCTGTGCTTCCGGTAAGGGGTAAGTACCCTGCTGTTCTATAGGATTCTGGGTTGCCATAACAAAAAATGGCTCCTCCAGATCATATATCTCCTTACCTATAACCACCTGTCTCTCCTGCATGACCGAGAGCATAGCACTCTGAACTTTTGGCGGGGCTCTGTTGATTTCATCTCCCAGAATGAAATTTGCAAAGACAGGCCCCTTAATTACATAAAACTCACTCCTCTTTGGGTCGTAAGCAGTCACGCCAGTTAGATCGCTAGGTAGCAGATCAGGAGTGAACTGAATACGCTGGAACTTGGCGTTTCGAACCGTTTTAGCTATAGTCATCACAAGCAATGTTTTTGCCAGTCCGGGCGCACCTTCCAGCAACACATGTCCTCTCGACAGTATCCCAAGAATCGCTGTTTTCAAAACTTCATCCTGTCCTATAAAGGTTTTTCTAACCTCATCTTTGAACTGTTCTATCTTCTCCTTCCACATCTCTATTCTGAGTTCCAGTTCCTTTTTTTCTGAACCTACGGGCATATTTTTCTACCCTGAACGGGGTGTTATCGTAACGAATACACCGAAATATCTATATATAGGTTTAATCTCCTAATAAATGTTTAGACGGATGGGTGGTGCACCACCATGGGAAACAGTGTCATTACCGAGAAAGTGATCCAAGAGAATGTAAAAGTTAGTGAAAAAAAACAGCCAGACGACAATATTAACGCTATTCTACCGCAAAAGGATACTGAAGAAAATGATTCCCTCCAGCAAGCACAGGAAATGATATCCCAGCTCAAATCCATACTTGGTGGAAGTAAAAATACTTCTCCCCCCTCATCAAAACCTCAAGAAGAATCTCAGGAAGAAAAAGGGGACGTCTACCGCAATTCAGAGCCAGAGGAAGTGAAAAGCGCCCAGCCAAAGATTCAGGGAACATCGACGAGCGTTGGAAAAGAATATTCACATTTCTTTAACGAATCTCCTTCCGAAAAGAGCGATGAGGCCGAGAAAACTGTAGCGCCGGCACCACCCTCTCAAAGAAAGAAAGAGGTGTCAGAAAAAGAAGATGAAGAGAGTTCTGATACTCTGAAGGAGAAATTGAAAGCTATTAAAGAGCTCAAAAACACCATCAAAAAAGGACTGGAAAAGAGCAAAGAAAAGGAGAAAGATAAAAAAGAATTCAGGGAAAATGTGGAGACCCATGAGGCTGATGCGGATACCAGTGAACCCGAAACATCCGAATCTCAAAAAAGCGAAGAGAAAAAACTTAGGGAGGCAGTTATCATCTCGGGAGATAATACTAAAAAGTACGTGGCTTTGAAAAAGGAAATAGAAGATGGAATAAAAGCGCTTGAAAAATTGAAGGAAGCTGGTTTTATAGAGGATGAAGATTATAAGAAAAGCAGAGAGCTTCTGGTAAAGAAGCTGGAACTTGCAGATTTACTCTTACATAAAGAAGCTCAAAAACTCACCATAATCAAACTTAAAGAACGTATGAGTAAACTCATTGATGAATTCATGGAGGAAGAGGGTGTAAAAAAGGAAAAAGAAAAGCTTAAACTTTACCTGCAAGCTCTTCAGAAACTTTATGATCAGGGCGTGGTTAACGAGGAACTTTACAATAAAAAAAGAAAGATTATTGAAGATAAACTTGCCACCTATGATCTCGTGGTGGATGAGATAGAGCTTGTGCTTAACTCATTTCTTAATCGCATAAAGAAGGAGATTGAAGACGCTGAAAATGAACTCGAAAAACTCTCCAAACACGAGGAAAAGATTGCCAATAGAAAGAAAGAGAAAACTGAAGAGAAAGAATCCATACTCAAAAAATTATTCTCCAAAAAGAAGAGCGTTAAAGATGACAGATACAGGCAAGCTATAAAAGAGCTTGAGGAGATTTACGCTAAAAATGAAGGCAGGGATGCTATCCCTAAGATGGTGCTGTTAGTAAAGAGAGAGGTAGAGAATATCCTTGGTATAAATGAGGAGCTCACACACGCGCAGGTTGTAGAAAAAATAAAGAGTGATGAAAGAATAGATTCTGAAACTAAAATGAAGCTCGCCACTTTCTTTGAGAAGATGATGGCGAAGGAATATCAGGGAAAGATAAGTGATGATGATGTGCATGAAGTGTATGAAGGATGTAAGGATACATTACATCTCATTTTCACTGATCTCAAGAAAAGCGTAGCTAAAGAAGAAGGAAAAAAAGAAGAGAAAAAGGTTGAAGAAAAAAGTGAAGATGAGTATAGCGAGATTCGAAGTGAAGAGCAAAAAACCGCAAGTGAAGAGCCACCTAATGAGGAGGTAAAGGAGGGGAAAAATACGATAGATAATGTGTCAAAAAAGAGTGAAAATGTTGAACGAAAAGAACGAGATAAAAAGAGTCTCTTCCAGAAAATAAACGAATTTTTCGGTGTGTGATGAATGACGGATGACACTCTGAATTCTCACCCGAAGGAGTACGGCATCATTGTAGTGGGTGCCCTACTTTTCCTTTTTGGATTTTACATCATTGCACCGGTGATTCATGAAATGGGACACATCCTTATGTTAAAATATTATGGCTGTAAATATGTTGCTCATCTGGATATCGTAATACTCAAAAGCTTTTATGGAAAAATTTATGAGGTCTGTGAACTTACGAAGGTTCAGCAACTTTCAGTATATCTTGGTGGTGTGATTCTTACATTTGTATTGGGTTTCATCTTGATGGTGATTGATATCGTGCTGACGAGAAAAAGAAGGGTTAATGCGGCGCTTCTCTCCGTTGCTCTAGCCATGTCGTTTTTTCTCAATACTTCTGTGTACTTCTTTCAAAATAATGGAGATATCATGTATGCCTTACAAGCAGTAGGGTTGGACCAGAATTTCATGCCGGTGGTAAAGCTCACTGGTCTAAGCATACTAGGGTTCATGCTCTTAATACTTGGCATTAGCCTTTATCATGATCTGCATCTCTTCATTCTGGAATGGGAAGAAAATAAAGATGAGTGGTACGAAGAACATGAAACCGAAGAGAAACTTACAGTATGGTTAATAAAAAATGTTGAAAAAATAAAGAACATTGTGTTTAAATCATCGAAGCGATATAACCGAAAATCCAGAGCATCACGTAAATAATTATCAAAATCTCTCCCATTAAAAGTGTATAAATGAAAACTCGTGGCCATATCGTTCTTGGTCTTTCACCCCTTCTCGCCTTTCTTTTTCTTATCACACCATATGTTACAAAAATAGCAGTCCATCCCAAAGCAAGATAGGGTGCCCACTTCCACTGCAGTGGCATGAGTGGTGGTCTGGGATTAACCTTTATCAGCACCGGTGCAAAGGCATACGCTTCCTCCTTTGAAGAGACTATAAGCACAGCCCTGCACTTCTTGGGAGCATCTTTTGCCGTGATGAAAAGGGTTGCACTCACCGTTTCATTAACATCCAGTTCATGCATGCTTGAATTCTGGAAGGAAATACACTCCTCCACGTTTTCCAACCTCATGGTTACGTTGTGCAGCTTTTTCCTGCCAATGTTTTTTAGGAGTACAGGGATTGTTAGGTTTGAGAACTCGTCTATTTCAACCTCCGTTGGAGCCTCCACTATTTCTATTTTGGCAAGATGCTTCCCGAAGAGCACGTGAACCTTTATGTAGGCGAGATCAGCCACCTCCCCATCGACTACTGCTTTTACAGGTATGACGTAAAGCCCAGGAGGAGTATCTATGCCTGGCGCGATCATCAGCGTTCTGTTGACCTTCTCTCCCGGTCTCAGAACATCCACGTAGGTTGGTGAGAATCTCCACTCAGGAGAGGGGAGTTCAGGCTCGATGGATATGTTGTATGCTGTGGCATTACCTATGTTCTCAACTGAGAAATATGTTGGAATTAACTGATCTTGATACGCAGTATACTCGTCCTTTATTGGCGTTAACACTATTTCTATTTTCGGCTTTGGGGTTGGTTGAGGTACGGGTTGGGGTACTGGTTGAGGCACTGGCTTAGGAACTGGTTGAGGCACTGGCTTCGGTGTGGGAGTTTCATTCTGGGGGCGCATTGCTACAAGGAAGAAACCGGGTATGTATGGAGATTTCAGGTCAAAGAAATTTGTACCCTCAGCAGGAAGCAAAAACATTTCATCTATGAAGCTGGTCACGTTAACGGAAAATGTGATGGCATCGTTGTTTTTCAGGGGTTTGGATGAGTTACACAATATGTATGGTTGTGCATGCGTTAAATCATAATTCTGATAGGTTATGGCATCGCAATCCCCATAATCCACCACACCATTTATCTTCCAAATGGGCGGAATCGAAACATTAACAAAATAATTTCCGTTCATTTCGTGATCTCCGGATATTGATTTTGCCACTATTTCGAGTGTAGCCGGCTTGAGAGCATAGAAGGAACGAAGGTGCGTTAAGTTGGTCTGCGAATTGTTGTTAACGAAAATGTTGTAGTCGAATGATTTCTCATCCACCAGCTCTAAAGTATAGGATTCCGGTGGATTGAAATAAGGCATCCTCTCCAAAAATATCTGTGTCTGACCCTTAGAATCGGTAAATGTACCTTGGACTATGAATGTGTATTTTGTTTCATAGGTCTCGTTATATACTGTAAGGTTGGATGCGGGTGTTAAGTTATAACTTACCATAACGTAGTTTCTGGGAAGAATGGGTTGGGTAAGGTTAACATGAATTATAGCCACAGTTGGATCATAGGGGGTGTACTTTTTCATCTTCACGCTGCAGTTGTAAGCATATGTAGAATTACACACCACCTTTACAGGAGCGCCCACCTCTGGATTCGGATGCGCTAATGATATGTTCAGCTGGATGGTGTCTGTGAAAGTAACGTTGGTTATGTTTTGGGCACCTCTGTTGTAAAGGAAAAGTCTTATCTGTAAGGTGTTACACGCGTCTGGATTTGTTTCGCATTCCTTCGGCTGGGTGATGCTTGATGGCATTTCCCTTATCACTATCAAGTCCATCGGTCCATGTCCGCCAAACTTCTTGATTTCAAAGAAATCCGTGCCGTTTGTTCTGTTGAAGCACACATCAGCATAGTAGTTCACATCCAGCACAGCGCTGTAGTTTCCTTCATCATAGTCAGCGCTGCTCCTGACATAATATGTGCCGGCTATTTCCCCCGGTTTTAGATTGTAAAAAGCATATTCATCCTGCTCTGCCACGGTTTCATAATGTATCCAATCCTTACCCCTTATCTTGTATATGTCCACACCTCCGCTCACATTTACTGGCACACTGCCACAGTTCTCCACATAGGTATATATGGTGAACGTTTGCCCCTCGTACATGACCTTCGGGGAGACTATAACCACCGGCAGCAAACAGCAAGCTTCACTGACATTTAACTCTAGAGGTACTATCCTGTACGTCATGATGTCATCTGAGAAGAAGTAAGGTTGTGAAAGATATTTGTTTCCGTGAGTATCTTCCAAGTAGATCCTGAACTCATACAGGATGTGGGGGGTTGTGTAATTAAAACTCCAATTATAGACCTTGTAACTTTCGTTGGAGTCGATCAGGGTTAGGTTATACACCTCATATAAGCCAAGGTAACTGCTTGTGAGTATGAGTTGTGATTTGTTAATATTGCTCGTTAAATTTGTGGCTGACGTTACATCGTGTGTTGTTATATTTATCACGAGGGTATTGTTAGTCGGTATGTAAAACGCCACACCCAAGAATTCCTGTGCCGGTGGATATGCCGCAACATCCACCACCTCTGGCACGTAGTCCTCCGCTCTTGCCGTGTAGAAATCAGATACGGATGTGCTTGATGTGTTATCAGTGGCGAACACCCTTATTCTGTATTCCCTTTCCCAGTGGTCGATAACATAGATAGCATAGACATCTGGATGGAACGAAGCGTTGTAAACGTAATAGGTACCATCAAAGTGTGAAAAGTTCATGGTCAAATTGAAAGCTGTGCCGTTGGGACTTATTATTTCAGCCGTTACATTTGTTATCGTTTCACCGTCCCAAGGAAGGATATAGGCGGTGATGTTGATGAGCACGTCATCAGTGTAGTTTACAGGAGTGGTTATATGGACAGCGTGAATTAAAGGATAACGCAATGCTGAAAAGCTGTAATAGGATGAGTAAGTTGAGTTTCCGTTCGTGTCGTTAACAAAAGCCCTGTACCAGTATGTGCCCTCAATCTCCGGCCAGTAGGTGAAGGTGAATTCGGTTATGTTGGTGGTTGTGTTGGTCAGATTTCCGCTTTGATTGGTCTGCACCACAACCGTGTACGTTTTGTTCGACACCGGCTCAAGCACATCCTCGAAAGCCAGATTCGGTCCGGTGAGAAATATCAGCGCTTTATCTATCGTTTGATTCATATCTGTGGTTACGTTGAATTTTATGGTTATGTAAGTGGAATTGGCTTTAAGCGGGTCAGGATAATCGGTCACATTCATGATTTCCATGGCTTGAGCGATGGCTGGAATGAAGAGTAAGAAGAATATAATGATGAGTATGTTTGAAATTGCATTTTGCGCTTTTTGCATGATTCAATTTTGGTATATTGAGATATAAATAATCTATGGCTATCACGGATAACAGGGCGCGGTTTGTAAGCCAGTGAAAGAAATTTAACTCTCCCTCATAAAACTGGCTTCATGGTACTGAAGTGCAGCAAATGTGGTAATCCCGCGGTTATTTACAGGAAATTTGAGGGAAAAGCTCTTTGCAAGCATCACTTCATACGGGATGTGCGTTTTAAAGTTAACAGAACCATCCGAAAATACGGAATGATAAAGCGCAATGACAGGGTTGTTGTCGGCATTTCCGGGGGAAAGGACTCTGCTCTCCTCCTCAAACTTTTGAGAGACAAGCAGAAAAAGCAGGGGCATTTCGAGCTGGAAGCATTGCTGATTGATGAGGGGATAGCGGGTTACAGGGACAAAACGAAAAAGTATGCAAAAGAGCTGTGCGAGCGGTTGGACGTTCCTTATTATGAGTACAGCTTCAAGAAGAGCTTTGGCAAAACTCTGGATGAAATGGTGAAACTTGAAAAGGAAAAGTACGGATACGAGGTGCATGCCTGCACTTATTGTGGAACTTTCAGGAGGTACCTTCTCAACAAGGGCGCAAGAGAGCTAAGAGCCGATAAGCTTGCAATAGCCCACAATCTGGATGATGAAGCACAGGCCATCCTTGCTAACTATCTAAGAGGTGATTTGCTCAGAGCGGTGAGAATAGGATACGTGCCGTATTTTGTGGAGGATGAAAAGTTCGTGGTGCGCATCAAGCCATTGAGGGACATTCCGGAAAAGGAGACCACGCTGGCTGCCATGCTGCTTGAGCTCCCTTTTTCGCTGGCAGAATGTCCCTATGTTACGGATGCGTTTAGGGGGGATGTGAGAGATATCATAAACATGCTTGAGGACAAGTATCCTGGCATAAAGTACAGCATAGTGAGAACATTCGACAGAATTCAACCAGCGCTGAGAAGCTTGGTGGAGATGGACAGGATAAGACGTTGCAGTAGGTGTGGTGAGCCCACCTCTCAGAGAACATGTAAAGCTTGTATATTACTGAAACGGATTGGGGAAGAATAGGTCATCATCTTCTTCCTTCTTTTCTTCACTCTCATTTTTAGAGGGTAAAAACGTTGTTTCCTCGTTTCCCGCGTCATCACGTTCATGCCTTTCAAATTCCTTTTCATCACTTTCTGTTTCGTTTCCTTCAGAAACATCTCTGAAAAACTCCAGTTGAATATCCTCATGCTTATCTTTATTTTCTTCCTCATCATGGAGTTGAGTGGGTTGGGTATGCATTACACTTGAGCTCGCTCTTTCAATCAAGGTCTCGTATATTCTAAGGGCTTCCCCCTCACTCGAAACATTCTTGACAAGTGCATCTCCATTCCTCAAGAATGACACTATGGCTCCGCTCTCCGCAACGTGCGCAACAAAGTTATCGTGTCTCACGGCATAGCCCATGCTTTTGAGCGAGTCAATAGCTTTCTCAAAATCAAAGCTCCTCTCATGGAACACGAAAAACTTGTTTTTGCTGAGCTTCACAACTCTCCTTCCCCTCCCTTCCTCAAGGAAAACATACCTGCCTCTGCATGCAGGGCATGAAGCATCCTTTTCAATCTTCACCTTCTGGAACTCCTGCTTCCACAAATCAACATAAATCAACTCTTCCGAAATGTTTTTATTCAGCAGGATTTTCAGAGCTTCGCATGCAGCTATAGCCCCTACAGTGGCTATGGCCATGTTGAGCGCTCCTGCAGTATCAATATCATAGGTCTGGAGCTCTTTCTCCACCAGCTCTTTTGGATAGAGGCACTGCAGGCAAGGCGTTCTTCTGGGCAATATGTTGAACACCACTCCTATGCTTCCAGCCACGGCCGCATGAACGAGGGGTTTTCCAGCTTTCACACAATAATCATTCAGAATGTATCTGGCATGCATGTCATCCAGACCATCCACCACCACATCCACATCGTGCAATATCTCATCCACATTATCTGAAGTTATGGGCGTTATATGTGCCACATACTTGCATGAGGAGTTTATTCTGCTCAGCTTTTCTCTAGCCACAACAGCTTTGAGCTTGTCAACATCGCCCTCATCATAAAGAAGCTGTCTGTGAAGATTGGTAATCTCCACATAATCGGGATCAACGAGCACAAGCGTGCCAACCCCAGCTCTTGCAAGAAGCTGGGCTTCCATGCTTCCGAGTCCGCCAAGCCCAACGACGGCAACTTTCTTTCTTGCTAGTTCTTCCTGCTCCTCCTTGCCGATATGCTTGAATTTTATCTGTTTCTCATACCTATCCGCAATCCCTCCCTGTGGTGATGAGCTGAGCTGATGCATAAGAATTGTTGTGGTTTAACCAGAATTTAAATATAACTGTTGTGTAAAGACGAAAATAACCGCATAATTTTTTACAGTCGTGAAACAACTTCTCTGCATGCCTCTTCTTTTGCTCTTTCTACAAGAGCCGAATCTTTAAGAGCAATTTCCAACGGGCTTAATCCCTCTCCATTCCTTAAATCCTCCAAACCCTCCAGAGCGATTATCTGCTCCAGCTGATTTGTTGTGTGTCGATAGTGTTCCTCCACTTCCTTCATTATTCTCTCATCCAGATCCCTTAACGCGTCCAAATCGTAATCCACTTTCCTCTTCCATCTTCTCGCTATTTCTCGGGGTGAAAGCATAGTGCCTTTCAGCTGCGAGTACTCGTAAGCGCATGCCAAAACTCTGGTTATATCAGCATCAAGGACATCCGCAGCCCTAAGAATAGTGGTGGCTTCCATCAGACCTCCATCATGGGATGCCAAGGAAGGATCATCATGGTACTTTATCACTTCAGCAACATTTTTCGCTTTCTCCTCTCCATAAATGGATGAAAGTAAAAGATAAGCTTCTTCAGCACTAAGCTCCCCGTTAGGAACTATGCCGTTGTTCTCATGCACCTCGTAAGGCCTGTTTATATCGTGCAGAATTGCCGCTGCAATGATATCATAACCATTGTTGCTTATATTCAAATCGTACTTTTCATCCAGCTCAATCAAATTGTAAGCTGTGTTGACTCCGTGGCTCAATCCATGAGAAAACGCTTTTGAACTGACGCTTCCTATTTTTTGACCGCACGCCTTTAGAAGTTGTAAATAGCTATCGTTGATATCTACTATCTCCTTGACCTTTCTCTTCATTTCTTTTGCGAAACTTCTTTTCAAACAATTCAAATATTGTTCCTCTTCACCCTGCATGAACCTGAAATATTGGTGGTTCACCTATATAAACTTTTCGTTAAAAACAGAACATTTAACTCGTTATTTGTCGTTTAAACGCTACCCGCTATGAAACCCGCAATGACCAAATACATGACAATTTTCAGAATTCTTTGAGCTAAAGATACGTTTTTGTGTTTTATAAAACTCACAACAACCAGCAGTGAGGAAATCAATAAAAACGGCAGGTAAAGGGTGGTAAGCACTCCGCTCAATGCTGGCAACCACGCCATTACAATTCCTGTGGTAATGAAAATGTAAGCAAATGCCTTCGATTTTCTTGTGCCAGCCACCACTGGCAGAGTTCTGGCCCCCGCTCTTTTATCACCTTCCATATCCTCCACATCCTTTAAGATTTCACGACCCATGTTGCCAAAAAACGCTATGACGCCAAGTATGAAGGCGGGGCTTTCAACAAGCATACGAATGCTGAAGTTTTCGAGAAGGAAAAGCGGGGCTATGAAGACCGATGCCGCGAGATATGAATCCATCATATTGCCCACAAGCGCGGTCTTTTTCAACTTCCAAGCATAGATAAATGCTACGAAAGTGTTAAAAACCGCGAGAATGAAGAAATAAGTCCCTGCATAATAGGCAAGAAGGTTACCAACAATGATCAGAAGAACATAGAATATCATTGCTTCATTTGGTTTTATTCTTCCCGAGGGAATCGGTCTGGTGGGACGGTTGATCTTATCCATCTCCACGTCAAAATAATCGTTTATCACATTGCCTGATGCGCAAATTAAAAACGCTGCTATCAAGCCGAGAATGATCTTTTCCATGCTAACTAGTTCGTAGATTGTGGATATTGCTGCTCCTGCAAGAAATGCAAGTAAGGTAAGCCCGCAAACACTCAGCCGGATTATCTCCACATACGCCTGAATTTTTCTCCCCATCTTTTCATTTTGTGGATGGTGGAAGATAAAAAGTTTTCAGGACAAGTTTATAGTTATGAAGCGAATTGGAAAGCTGCTTTTTGGTACGGCTGGAATACCTTTAAGCACTGAAAAGCCAACCACCGAGAGAGGTATAGAGCGCGTTAGAGAGCTCAACTTAGATGCGATGGAGCTCGAATTTGTAAGAAGTATAAATGTAAGCAAGGACAAAGCTCCAATCGTGAAGGAGGTTGCGGAAAGAAACGCGGTTGTGCTTACCTGCCATGCGCCCTACTTCATAAACCTGAATGCGAAGGAGAAAGAAAAGGTTGAAGCAAGTAAAGTTCGCATAATAAACTCTGCGAGAATAGCACATCTTTGTGGAGCGTGGAGCGTTGTTTTTCATGCAGCTTACTACATGGGGATGGAAAAAAAGACGGTTTACAGCAGGGTGAAAGAAGCTATTGAAGATATTGTGCAAATTCTGCAAAATGATGGGATTGAGATATGGATCAGGCCTGAGCTGACAGGAAAGCCAACGCAATTTGGAGATGTTGATGAGCTCATCAAGCTTGCGCAGGAGGTTGAGATGGTTCTGCCATGCATTGACTTTGCTCATCTCCATGCCAGATACAACGGAGCTTACAACACTAGGCAAGAGTGGGTGGAGCTGCTGGAAAAGATTGAGGAAGGGCTTGGTAGGGAAGCATTGGACAACATGCACATCCACATTTCCGGAATAAACTACGGCGAGAAAGGGGAGAGAAACCATCTAAATCTGGAGGAAAGCGATCTGGATTATGTGGAGCTGCTGCGCGTCCTGAAGGAGTTTAATGTTAAGGGCGTGGTCATCTCCGAAAGCCCGAACATAGAAGGGGATGCTTTGTTAATGAAGGAAACTTACGAGGGACTGTGATTTTTCGCATTTAAAGATATTGCAAGTTATATGAAATAACTTGCAAAAACATGTAAGAAGTGGTTAAGGTGCGTGTGATATTCACCAAAGCGAAATCCATATTCACGAAAACCAAGATTCCTTCTTGCAGCTTTGTTCTCAACCCCTACGTTGGATGCGAGCATGCCTGCCTCTATTGTTATGCGAAGTTCTTGTGCAAATGGAAAAATCATGGTAGGTGGGGGAGCTGGGTTGAGGTTAAGGAAAACGCTCCGGAGCTCGTGAAAGGGAAACATGTGAGGAGTAAAGTCTGCATGTCAAGTGTAAGCGATGCTTACCAGCCAGTCGAGAAAAAGCTCATGCTCACGAGGAGAGTGCTGGAAAACATGGATAAAAGAACAGATCTCTCAATCCTCACCAAATCCGACCTTGTCACGAGAGATATTGACATTTTCGAGAGATTTGAATGTATTGAAGTTGGATTGACCGTGAATGGACTTGATGAAAGAATAAGAAAAGTTTTAGAACCGAGGGCTCCGAAACATGAGAAGCGGATTGATGCTCTCGAGATGTTGCACGAAAGCGGCATTAGAAACTACGCTTTCATCTCGCCCCTCATCCCTGAACTTGTGGATCCGGAAGCTATCGTAAAAGAAACGAAGAGCTTTGTACACCATTATTTTGTCGAATTTCTGAATTTGAGGGCTGCGGGGCGGAAATTTGTTGAATGGTTGAAAAATAACTTTCCTGAATGTTACGAGAAGATGATGAATCGTGATGAGCTGCGCAAGCAGGTGAACCATGTAAAGACAGTGCTGGCGAAAAGCCATGTTAACATTGCTGGAATCGTAACACATCACGAGGGTTTCAAAATCATCTTATAACCTTTCCTGCACAAATTTTTCGGCAAAGTTCAGAAAATCTTCAACCTCCCTAATCAAGGTCTCGACTTCTTCCTTCCCAAAAACCGCACCCAGCACGTAATCGCTTGTTTCCCTTAATTCAAATGCACGCCTAAGCACTTTCGCGTACTTTTCTGGAGCAAGATTTTGCCTAACAATTTTCAAACCAAACTCAGAAAGCACGCCTGCATGGGTTCTCGCATCATGGCCCGATACATGCAGCATCGCACGGGCAGCATAAAATGCTGCATAATAAGCCCTGTTTACGGCATCAGCTAGTAAATTTTGCTCCAGGAGTAGTTTAGCTGCCTTTAACCTGTTTCTTGCAAATTCGATCTCCTCTCTAACAACATCTTTCAAGTTTTCACTCATATCTCAACACCCCTTTTTATCTCCTTAAGGAACGGGTCCTGTTTCTTTTCAAAATCCTGAGGAGATACGAACTTCAGGGATACGACCTTTCCGTACTCAACCATCACTTTGTCCGCTATCTCTCTGGCCATCCGCTTTATTTTTTCGTCATCCGTAATGATCGCAAGATCTATATCTGAATCCGTTGTGTAGTCACCCCGGGCAACTGAACCAAACAGTATCACTTTCGCGCGTCTTTTTATCGGCTCAAATTCCTTTAGAATTTCTCGGTGATATTTCAGCATTATTGTGATTTTTATGGGTGAAGCTTTTATAAATTAAAGAAGCACTATTGAATTTATGAGAAAATACCAACAGTTGCCGGTCGTTGTGGTTTCCGCATTTCTCAGATTTGGTGATAAATACTTGCTTGTGAAAGATCCTCGCTTCGGATTCTACCGCGTTCCGGGCGGGAAGTTGAGATTCGGTGAGAGAGTCGAGGATGCGCTGAAAAGAGAAATTAAGGAAGAGCTCAATCTGAACATTAATATTGTAAGGTTCCTTGGTTTCGGACAGGACACTATAAAATTCAAAGATAGCGGTATTGAGGTATCGCGTGTAATTCTTTATTTTGAGTGTGAGGTTAAGAACAAAGACGAGCTAAAAGTAAGAGCGAAAAACGAAATCAACAACCTGATCTTTCTCAGCCTGTCTGAAATGAAAGAGCATGGAAATCTCGAGCCGGCAATGCTGGATCTGTTTGAAAGGATGTAATAGAAACTACTCATCGGTGTAATTTCGTGGAGGTGAAAATACTGCAAGTTAACTTTAAATATTTTCGTCAATAATTACGAGTTTATATGGGTGAAAAAGACAGCCCAAATAAAAATAAAGAGAACGATTCAATTTTTTCTCCGATTTATATAGATACTACTGAACCCTCTTGCAAACTTGCTTGTGTGACTCATGAGAATGAAGTTTCCTGCAAACTTGCTTGTATCACTCCCCCTTATGGAATAAATCTTGATTTTGGAAAGGAAGATGTACAAAAAGTGCTTAAAAAAATTGAGAAAAAGTACCGTAGAATAGATGATTATTTCTCTGAAGGATTGGAGGATTAGATTTGGGTGTCTAGAAGACAGTGAAAGTGTTGGTTATGAAAATTAATCCCAAAGTTAGGTGGAGAGAAGAAGAATTCGGGTGTGTTGTTTTTTTTCAGAGGAAAAAGGATATCTCTCTTTGGTTTGAATGCCGAGTTCTGGAAAAAGCTTGTCGAGACAGAAAATCTAAAAGAGACGTTCAAGTACTTTAAGAGAAAAGGTATGTCTAAAGAAGAAATGGAAAAAACTTTCAAACCAGTTTTCCGTTTTTTAGCTCTTGCGGGAATAGTTGAAATAGAAGGCTTAGAGCCGATTGAGGAGATTTTGGAAATTTCATCAAAAACTGGTGTGAAAGATAAAAGAGAGGTAATTCCAAGAAAACCGTATGTTGTTGGAATTGAGCTTACATCCCGCTGCAATCACAGGTGTATATTCTGCTATAATGTGTGGAAAGGTCCTGGTTCTCAACACCTTACTGAACTTTCTTTTAGCAAAGTGAAAGAGCTCGTGGATAGGCTTGTAGAGGAGGAAATATACAATGTAAATCTAACCGGGGGTGAGCCGACGCTCAGAGATGATTTCATGAAAATAGCACATTACATCCTTGTGGAGAAAGGTCTATGGGCAGGGATGGTGACAAATGGCACACTTCTTAACGGAGAAAAAGTTGAGAAATTGGCATCATACGGAATCGGGAGAATACAGTTTTCCATCCACACCTTGAATAGAGAAAAATACAAGATTATGACAGGAAGTAATGCGCTTGAAAAGGTTTTGAAGAATGTCAAGTATGCCATAGATTGTGACATTAAAGTTGGGATAAACACAACACTTACCAAACTTAATTATCGTGACTATCCTGAAATCTTAGAATTTGCTGCCAAGCGGGGTGTGGATAATTGCGCCCCTACAATATTTATGCCAGTAGGGGAGGGTTTCAAAAATCTAGAACACCTCTCCCTCTCATCAAAAGAAATAGACTGGCTACTTAACATTATTGACGAGAAAGTAAACGAATACGGTCTAAATTTTGGTTTTGCTTCCCCCGTGTTTTTCTGTATGACAAGCTTGAGGGATATTGTCAAAAAATATGGAGGTAAGTGTGATGGTGGCATAAACTGGTGTATGATCGGCCCAGACGGCAGTATAAGATTATGTGATTCCTCACGCGTTGTCCTTGGAAATATCTTCTACGATAGCATAGAGAAAATCTGGAAGGAACACCCGTATCTTCAAAAACACAGAAATTTTAAGACGTTACCTGAAAAATGTAAGAAGTGTGCGTTCTTAATGGAGTGTAGAAGTTGCACTGCGCTGTGGGAATGGAATGACTTTCCTCGATCAAACCGATGATGAGTTTTAAAAACTATCTTTATAAAACGAATTCAATATTTGGATATTATTGGAGGAATCCGATATGAAAGGTTCTTACATCCTCATTATCAGACTCACCACTCCCACAAAAATAAAAGTCGGCAAACTCGGCACGCTTGAATTCAAACCCGGCTACTATGCCTATGTCGGCTCGGCCATGAACTCAATAGAAGCAAGGGTACGCAGACACCTCCGCAAAACTGGCAAGAAACTTTTCTGGCACATAGATTATCTGCTGGCAAGCGAGTATGCTGAAGTCGTGGATGTGCTGATCAAGGAAAGCAACAAAAAGGAGGAGTGTGAAATAGCTGGAAAGCTTGCGGAAAGGTTTGAATCAATTCCTAAATTTGGGTGCTCGGACTGCAAATGCAAAAGCCATCTGTTTTATCTGGGTTCTGAACTCCCTCCGACGCCTCCTACTGGAACCTAGTCCATAACATTCAATCCAAGCTCCTCAGCATACCTCACCGCTTTTTCCCACTCCTCCACCTTTAACGGACGGCTTATCTCCTCATATTCCTGCGCTTTCCACTCCGGCCTGTATTGCGGCATGATGTTCACCACAACATTCTTCCCGTTTATGTTGCTTGCAATCCATTCCAGTATCGGCTTTGTGCAGCATTCAAAATGATTCGGCAGGACAAGGTGTCTTATGCAGACGTCAGCATCTCCTGCCGCTTCCTTCAAGTTTCTTGTGACGGTTGCAAAATAATTCCTCACTTTCGATAAGCGCAGGGCACATTCATCATTTCCATACTTAAAATCAGGAAGGTAGAGATCAACCACACCCTTAAGCAAATTCATTGCTTTCCTGCTCATATAAAAGTTGGAGTTCCAGACAACGGGAACGCTAACTTCCCTTTCCTTAAGAATCCGGAGCACCTTCAGAATGAATGGCAAATAAGGTGTGGGCTCTCCCCCCACAAAGTTAACGTTTTTTGCACCCTGCTTCTTCCGCGCCACGATCATATCTGCAAGCTCCTCCTCGCTCAGCTTGACTCCAAGCTCCAGCCAGTTGGAGATGGTGTAGTTCTGGCAGTAAACGCATGCAAAGTTGCATCCCATGAAGAAAATGGTGTGGGATGGCACGAGAAAGCTCTCCTCCCCGTAATGTAAAAATTCGCTGCTCAGTAAAATGTAAGGAGGGGCTCTGCATACCCCAAGCTGACCTTTAATCCTGTCAACTCTGCATTTATGCTCACACAACTCGCACTTCTCAAACAACCTGAACGCTTCCTCCACCTTCTCATCCAGATTCGCGCTCAAAAACCGCGCTTTCTTTTTCCCATCCCGAACAGCAAGATAATACCCCAACACCTCCATGCTGAAATTTATGCCACACAAAAGAAAAAAATTAATATCTCCATGTCACAATATCACGGGTGATGGAAGAAGAAGATACACATCATAAAAAAGAGGTAGTTGGGCTGGTTGCGAAGGTCAAGGTCAGGGGTAGGGAAGGGGAGAAAGAAGTTCTTGCACTGTTCGATACGGGAGCTACAAGAACATCTATAGATAAAAACATTGCAAAGGAACTTGGACTTGAGAAAAAGAACAAAAAAGTTAAGGTTAAATCAAAAACCACTGAACAGGGTTATGTGAGGCGAGGAATTTATTCTGCTGAAATAGAGATTAACGGAAGGAAGTTCAATGTTGATGCCAACGTTGCTGATCGTTCCAACATGATGTGTCCTGTGCTGATAGGAAGAGATATAATTCACGGAAACTTTATAATAGATACCACCAAAACACATTTCTCCAACAAACTGAAGGATATGAAAAAGTAAAGAGGAGGTTGTATGAAGCTTTGCATTCTTGGCCCAGAAAAGAAAAAGGATTTCCATCTACGTCTTATCGAGATATCTAAGTACAAGTTTGGTAAAGTACTCTATGCCCCACTTTCAGGGGTGAGGATAGAAAAGAATGGTGATGACTTCCTACCCTACTATAAATCTGCATCTCTCCTCGATTTTGATGTGGTGTTTTTGATGGTTCCGCCAAGGCTTCTCAACTTCGGTTACACAATCAGCACCATTCTGGAAAAATACAGGATTTTCACGCCCGTTAGCAGCTTGTATTTAAGTTATGCTTCAAACCCGTTCATGACGTTTTTGCTGAATGCTGAAATTATGGAAATTGAAAGCCCTTCTGGAATTTATCTTTCAACATCAAGGGATGCGTTAAACGCTGTGCTTCCGAAGCTTCGGTATCCGGTCAGGGTTTACATGCCTGAAATGAAAAAGGGAGGGAGCGCAATATTTGAATCTGAGAGCTCACTCAAAACATTTCTGGACACGATGGAACTGTTCTCTCAGCCAATAATGATTGAAGAAATAGGAAAAAATGTGGAAGACATTGATGTTCTTGTCATAGGCACGCGCATTCACTCCATCAAAAATGGAAAGCCACTTAGAAAAACTCCCAATAAAGTTAAAGAGGTTGTGACAAAAATTTCCAGTGCTCTCCACACAAGTGTTTTCCAGGCATCGCTCAGTGTTGAAAACAGCACCATCCTTATAAAGAAATTAAAGACATCGCTGCGTGTTGATAAGTTTGAGGAACATTTCGGCAAGGATATAACCCAAGAGTTAATAAATTATCTGCACAAAGGTTGCAGTGAGCATTACAGGAGGTATACGCTGCTTAATTTAATAGATAGAATGGTGGACACGTTTAAGAGCGTGGCTAAAGCATACACTCTCGGGGGTAAGAGGAAATATGAGCAAGAGAAAGGTTCTGATAACACATCCCAGAGCTAAATCCAGAACCACTGAGTTGATTTTGGAAGAAATGAACAAGATTTTCGATGTTGTGAATGTACCTCTTGATGACATAATCGTGTGTGCATCCTCTGATGGCGTTGAGGTCAGAACAAACGGAGAGCTATTGCACGACTTTGATTACTTTCTACCCAGAATAGATGGAAAGCGCATGCTCCACGGTTATAATGTGGTTAAAGCTTTTGATGTGCTAGGCATAAAACACCCATACCCCGCTGAGACGCTTAAAATAGCGCATGATAAATTCCTCACAACCACAGTTCTCGGCTCTAATGGCATAAATGTGCCCACCACTTACGCTCTCAAATCCTCCAAAAACATAGAGAAGCTCACAAACAAGCTCGAGTTTCCTGTGGTGGTGAAGCTGGTATCCGGCTCGGGAGGCAAGGGTGTGATGTTCGCCAATACTGAGGAGGAGCTCAAAGCCATGGTCAGCTCGATGGAATCGTTGAAACAGGAGATAGTGGTGCAGGAATTCATACCAAACAAAGGAGAGGACATGAGAGTTCTTCTCCTCGGCTACGAGGTTGCTGCGGCAATGAAAAGGCTGGCAGCGGAAGGGGAAAAAAGGGCAAACGTTTCGAGTGGAGGAAGAGCTGTAGCGCATGATCCAAGTGAGGATGTGAAGGAGCTTGCCATAAAAACTGCGGAAGCGCTTGAGGCAAGAATTCTGGCCGTTGACATCATAGTGGATGATGAAGGCACACCTTACGTCATCGAGGTGAATGTAAACCCAGGTATAAGAGGTTTGATGAAAGCCACAGACAAAAACATAGCCAAAATGCTTGCTGAATTTGTTGAACGGGAAATCAAAAATTAACTCGGGAAAATTATTTTAACCTCGGATTCTCTTCCAATTCTTATGGGGAAAATTAAAGTAGGATGTTGTGGCTGGGGATTCTTTAACCCCAAGAGGTTTGTTGATGAGAACTGGAAGGAGAGATATAAGAGCACGCTGCAGGCGTATGCTTCGCTTTTTGATGTTGTGGAGGTCAACTCCACCTTTTATCGCATACCAAAGGTGAGCACGGCTGAAAAATGGAAGGAAGAGGCGAGAGAGGTCAATGAAGATTTTGAGTTCACGGTCAAAACACATCAGGACATAACGCACAAGCTCAAATTCGGAAGGGAAAGCTTGGATGTTTTTGAGAGGGTGAAAGAGGTGGCGGAAGCTCTTGAAGCAAAGGTCATTGTGTTTCAGACGCCTGCAAGCTTCAAACCGACGGAGGAAAATCTAAGGAGGGTTGTGGAGTTTTTTGAGGAGGTGGAAAGAAATGATTTTATTTTTGTGTGGGAGGTGAGATGGCAGAACGTGTGGACAGAAGATGTGGTAAAAAATTTGTTCTCCAATATTAAAGTTGAGCACGCGGTAGACCCTTTCCGTCAGGAGAGCTATCACAATACTGCCCTAATTTATTACCGGCTTCACGGGCTTGGTAAAAGAATGTACGACTACAAGTTCAGTGATGATGAGCTGGCAATTCTAAAAGAAAAGGTTATGGAGAAAATTAAGGGGGATAAAAGCGCGTACGTTATGTTCAACAACTACGAGATGTATGATGACGCGCTAAGGTTCATGAAAATTGTGAGGGAGTAGAATGAAGGGCAGTGTGGTTGAGAAGTACAGGGCGGTTGATTTGGCATTGAAGGAACACAGAAAATTGAGTGTGGGTGTGCTTCGAGCAATAGAACCTGTCAATTTAAAAGAAGAGAAGGAAAGGTTCTTTCGTGAAGGTAAGGAACCGAAATTTCGTTACCCTGTGGTTTTTTTCAGCCCAAAGGAGATTGCGAAAAGTCTTGCATCCCTCCAAATTCCTGAAGGCGAGCTTTATGATCTCTACCACCAGAAGGTTGAAGAGCTTGCAAACATTGCGCACATAATAGCCAACAGAGGAAAAGATGAGGTGATCGAGTACAGTTTGAAAGTTTATGGAAGACCATCCTCAAGCTTGATCGGTGAAGCGGAAAGAATCCTCAAACGCTATAAGGGAAGCAAAAGAAAAACACAAGTTGCGGGAATGACGGAGCGTGAAGCAAAAGCCGTGTTTGAAAAGGCGCTGGAAAGCTATGGTATAAAGGGATGGGTGGTTGAATATTCCACCAAAACTCTGACCACAGTCATGCCCATCGAAAGGAAAATTCTGGTTCCTGCCAACAGAACATTTAGCAGGAATGAAATGAAACGGCTTGTTGTGCATGAAATAGGTGTGCATGTCTTAAGAGCGCAGAATGGCCATACCCAACCACTTGATATATTTCTTTCCGGATTTCCGCGCAACACAGAAACGGAAGAGGGTCTGGCTGTGTACATGGAAAAGCTCACGGGTATGTTAGAGAGCGACAAGCTGAGAGATTATGCCGGTCGTGTTCTGAGCATCCATTACATGCTTGAAGGGCTGAGTTTTTCCGAAGTTTTTCATAAAATGAAGGAATGGGGGTTTGATGATGAGATGGCATGGACTCTAACCTTCAGGAGCTTCAGAGGGGGCGGATTCACCAAAGATTACCTTTACCTCAAGGGTTTCATGGAGATTCAAAAAGTTGCAAAGAAAGGGAAATCATTACACGTGCTTTATGCCGGAAGAGTCACGCACCAATATTTTGAAGTGGTGAAGATGTTGATGGAAAACGGGGAGATAAACAAACCATCTTTCCTGCCAAAGGGTGTGCGCTCCCTGAACAAGGTAGAAAACATATTAAAAAGTGCCGAATCATTCATAAAAGATGTTGCCACAACCACAAGAAAAACTCTGGTGAAGGGTGATGAAACTCAAAGAAAACTTGCTCATGACATCGGCTCTTCCCTACGGAAATGGCGAACCGCACTTCGGTCACTTGTACGAGTTCATAATAACAGACATAATAGCTAGGTTCTACAGAATGGTTGGGAAGCGCGTCATTTATGTTTGTGCTACAGATGCGCACGGCACCCCCATAGAAATCAACGCGAGAAAAGCGGGAAAAGACCCGCTGAGCTTCGTGATGGAAAACCATGAGAAGTTCAAAAAGGTGCTGGACGAGTTCATGATAAGCGTTGACAACTACCACATCACACACAGCGATGAGAATGAAAAGATAGCGGTAGAGATGTTTGAAAATGCAAGGGAAAAGGGATACATTTACACGAAGGAAGTAGAGCTTCTTTACTGTGAGAAATGCGAGAGATTTCTGCCGGACAGGTATGTTAAGGGCACATGTCCTAAGTGTGGAGCAGAAGACCAGTACGGGGATGTGTGTGAAAAGTGTGGTGCAACATACACGCCCTTCAACCTCAAAAACCCGAGATGCGCAATATGTGGAAGCATGCCTGTGGTGAAAAAAAGCAAGCATTATTTCTTCAAGCTCAGCGCGTTTGAGGAGAAGCTAAAGCACTGGATGGAGGAAGCCCCCCTCCAAGAAGAGGTCAAGAACTACATCAAGGAATGGTTGGAAAAGGGGCTTGAGGACTGGTGCATATCGAGAGATGGACCTTACTTCGGATTCAAGATTCCGGAGGAGGAAAACAAGTATTTTTACGTGTGGTGGGACGCGCCAATAGGATACATTGCCTCAACCGCAAACTACTGCAAAAAAGCTGGGTGTGATTGGAAAAAAATATGGAAAGGTGAAAGCCATTCAATTGTGCATGTGATAGGAAAGGATATAATCTATTTCCATTACCTCTTCTGGCCTGCCATGCTGATGGCATCTGGCTTTAGACTGCCAGATTACCTTCACACTCACGGTTTCCTTACGGTTGAAGGAGAAAAGATGAGTAAAAGCAGGGGCACCTTCATAACCGCCAAGGATTATCTGGAAAAGGTTGGGAATCCGGAATATCTGAGGTTTTATTTTGCTTACCACACATCAAATAACATAACGGACATAGATCTGAGCAGGGAAGCTTTCATGGCTGCCATAAACAACGTGCTTGTGGGTAACATGATTAACTTCGTTTATCGTGTGTTGAGCTTCCTTCACAAGAATTTTGAGGGTAAAACGATAGGAGTGGAGACGTACGAACAGGAGGAGTTCAGGGAAGTAATGGGACTTATTGAAAAAGCGAGGGAAAGTTATGAAAAGTGGAACATTAAAGGTGCTGTAGAGACCATAGATAAGCTGGCTTCAATAGGTAACTCCTACTTCCAGCAGCACGAGCCGTGGAAGCTCGTGAAGGAAGATAAAAAGATGGCACATAAGGTGCTATCTCACTCTCTAAACCTCGCTAAGGACATATGCCTGATGCTCTACCCAGTTATACCCCACACATGTGGAAAAGCGCTTGACATCATGAACATAAACGAGATTAGCTGGAAACTGTGTGGAAGAAAGCTGGAGGAGGGACATGAAATAAAGAGACCTGAGATCCTTCTAAGAAAGATTGAGAAGGTTGAGCTGTTCTGATAGAAAGGAAATTTTTCAAAAATTTAAATTGTGTTTAAGATTTCTCGAGATACTTATCTACACTCTCAAAATGATTCTTCACAGGTTCCTCTAACTCCAAAGGTAAGTCAAATATGAACGAAGTATGTGGGCTCCACCCGCTCCCATATCTTTGTGTTTTGAATTTTTCATTGAAATCTGGATTTTTTTGGAAAAATTCTCTCACAATTTCTATGTCCTTTTTGTTACCATCGTATCCATTCCTTATCACTTCGTGTATGAATTTCCACCATCCTAGATAACCATCGCTAATGGGATTCACATGACCCAAACCTTTCCTGACACCTGTTTCCTCATCATGGTATAATTCCTTTTGCCTTAAAACGTCATACAGAGGAACCAACGTACTGGGGTTGTGTGCGTTTTGTTCTGACCAAATCTCAAACCACAAGGAATCATATGAAGGAATATAGCGGATACCTCCCAAATATAAGCCCCACTCCTCCACAGTCTCATAAAATTTAGTTCTAAGTTCCTCGGCTTCAGTTTCAATTTCTTCATATAGTTTGGCTAACTCCTTAATTTCTCTAATTTCTTCAGATGAAACACCAGATTTTTCCAATTTTTCTATAAAATTCCAAATTTCTAACGTTCTATTTATGCTTTTCGATACCTTTTCAAACTTTCGATTATATCCGATCCAAGAATAATATGTCATGCAATTATATTTATACTTTAATTTTTTAAATTTTATCATCACATGATGATTAATTAGATCGAAGTAATGAAATTTCGAAATACAACCTTATTATTTTCACATATTTCTTTCAATTCCGTGCAGCTCCAAAAAGTTAAAAAATTATTCCACCAATCATTTTTGCATTTCACGGGCCGGTGGTCTAGGGGTTATGACGCTCCCCTGACGCGGGAGAGGTCCCAGGTTCGATTGCTGCGGAGCAAAGCTGAATATGCTGGAACTCCGCAGCTGAAAATCCTGGCCGGCCCATAGATTTTTGTTTGATGGTGTGATCCCTTCATGCATGCGGAAATAAGGGAAGCCGAAGATGATGACTCGGACCATATACTGCGACTTTTCAAGCTGATGCAGGAAGAGGAGAGGTATTACGATCCCCTTCTCAAAAGTGGAGATGATTGTGAGGGTAGCCTGAAGAACTACGTTAACTCTTGTATTAGAGGTATGAAAAAGGGTACGAAATTGTTGCTCGTGGCTGAGAGTGAGGATGGGAAGATTATCGGTGTGGTGAGCGGGAGAGTCATAACTTATGCTGGAATCTATAGGCGGGAAAAGGTGTTGTATGTAGATAATATCTATGTGGTTGAAGAGTGGCGTTCCAAAGGGGTGGGGAGTGCATTGCTTTCAGCAGCCGAGAAGAAAGCGCATGAGATGGACATCAAAATTGTTGAGCTTGACGCTTACGTTGGAAATCACAACTCGATCAGATTTTACGAGAAACGAAAATACACGCCCATCTACACAAGATTGCGAAAAACCCTAGATAACCATGCTGAGAAATGAAAAGAACATTGCAATAATGCAGTTAAAGAAAATATTACCCACCCTCCATATAATATCATCAATACTTCTGTAAACCAAGAGGTCAAAAGCAAATCTCGCGAGATTGGCAAGTATGGCAGAAGCAACCAGAAGTTCTGGGAAAGGTAGGTTGCCTGCTAGATAAGATGCTGAAAGCGCAGCAACACCATACCCAAAAGCATAGCTTCCGAATGGATTTGATATCTCATCGGAGTCGGGATCAACAAACTTTGCTATGGATGACATTGTGCCTATTGTAACATACGCGTAAATGAAGGAAAATGCTGGTTCGAATTTCATCCCCACGAGCACACATGCCAGTGTTATGAGCTCCACCCCAAGATTATCCAAACCAAATTCCCATGCGTAACTCTCAAATATAAAGTATGAAAACCATGCAAGAAGAAAAGGAAGTAAGAGGTCAAAACCTCCGAGAAGGAAGGAAATCGTTGACCCTATTATGAGAATCTGAGTTTTATAGCTGGATATTTCCTCCAGTTTTACTTTCTTTTTCACTACAAGGAATTTCTTCACCTTTTCGCTGAGTTTTTCAGTCATTGGGTATTTTATTGCCGACGCTACTTTAAAAATATTTTTTCTTTAAAGTCGTGAAGGCGAGAATAACAACGTTTAAAAATTTTGGTGTTTGATTAAAAGCTGTCGCTTTTTTTGTATGAGGGTATGTATAGGTTGTTGCCTCCAGCCAGATATCACCAAAATATTTAAATGTTATCATTTTCATGATTACAAATCTTGTGAACACAAGCTACGAGCCATGAATATGCTGCGTGGTGTGTGGAAATGAGCTATTACCACCCGAGGAGAGGATCATTGCAGTTTTCCCCCAGAGTTAGGGCTAAGCGCATTTATGCTAGAGTCAGGCATGTTCCTGCTGTTGATGGCAAGAATGTGGTGGAATTTGCCGGATACAAAGTAGGGATGCTTCAGGTTGATTACATAGAAAAAAGGGAGGGTATGTTCAAGAACAAGGAAATTGTGGAGCCCGCAACCCTGATAGAAACACCACCTCTCAAGGTTCTTGCTGCTCGCTTCTATAAAAAGACACCATATGGATACGAAGCAATAACAGAACTGTGGAGTGAGAAGATAGACAAGGAGGTTGCACGAAAAATAACCGGAATAAAGCCGAACAAGGATAAAAATGCTGTGCTTGATAAGGTCAAAAATGGTTTTGATAAGGTTAAGCTGATTGTTGCAACGCAGCCGAAGCTTGCAGGAATAGGAAAGAAGACACCTGAGATCTTTGAGATTCACTATTTCCCCACAAACTGGGTAAACGACGCTTCTTCCGATTCTGCTTCTGATTCCCTTTCTGCTGTTCTCGATGAGGTTTCCTCCCTTCTCGGCAAGGAACTTCGCATTTCCGATGTCTTTTCTCCCGGTGTTTTTGTTGATGTCACGGCCGTTACCAAGGGTAAGGGATTCCAGGGCTCCGTAAAGAGATTTGGTGTGAAGCTTCTGCACCACAAGGCAAGGAAGGTAAGGAGAAAAGCTGGAACTCTCGGTCCATGGCACCCTGCAAGAACTATGTGGACCGTTCCTCAGATGGGTCAGATGGGGTATCACACAAGGACCGAGTACAACAAGTGGATTATGGAGGTTGGAAATGACGCTTCCCGTGTTGCAAGACCCGGTGGCTGGAAACACTATGGTGTTGTGAAATCAGATTATATAATTATCCATGGTTCTGTTCCTGGGCCATCAAAGAGATTGGTGAGGATAAGATATGCTATAAGGTCTCATGAGCCCCCAACAGAACCTCCCGAGATCAAGCAGCTGATATGGTGAAATGGCTATGGCTGAGTTGAAAGTTCCTGTTTATGGTCTGGACGGAAGCAAGAAGGGCGAGATCACTCTCCCCGAGCACTTCAGCGAGGAGGTAAGGCATGATCTCATAATCAGAGCTTTCCTTGCCATCATGAGCCACAGGAGGCAGCCCTATGGAGCTGATCCTCTGGCAGGAAAGAGAACTAGTGCTGATTACAGAGGAAGAAGAGGCGCTTACGGGGCCTGGATAAACAGAGGTATAGCGAGGCTGCCACGCATAAGAGTTGGTTCAGGCCACATGACCGGAGTTGTGAGGTTTGTGCCACATGCTGTCAAGGGTAGGAAAGCTCATCCACCAAAAGCTGAGAAGAAGTGGGAGCAGAAGATAAACAAGAAGGAGAGGAGGAAAGCTATACTTGCTGCCATAGCCGCTCTTGCAAGGAAAACCCTCGTGCTTAAGAGAGGACACAGAGCGGATAAAGTTGAAAAGCTACCAATAGTCGTTGTTAGCGAGCTTGAAAGTGTGAAGAAGACAAAAGAGCTTGAAAACCTGCTCAAAAAGCTGGGTCTGGAGGAAGAGCTGGAAAGGGTGCGCGAGAAAAGATACAGGGCCGGAAAGGGTAAGATGAGAGGAAGGAGATACAAGAAGAGGAAAGGCCCCCTCATAGTGGTGAGTAAGGATGATGGAATATTCAAGGCAGCAAGAAACATACCCGGTGTTGATGTCTGCCTTGTGAAGGATCTCAACGTGGAGATGCTGGCTCCGGGTGGTCATGCAGGAAGGTTGAGCATCTGGAGTGAGAATGCCATAAAAGAGCTGGAGGAGAAAAAGCTTTTCGCGGTGAGCTGAAATGGCTGAAGTTAAGGTTAACGACCCATTTGAAGTGTTGCTTTATCCCGTGCTTACAGAAAAGGCAATCTCTCTCATAGAGAGGGAGAACACCATAACATTTATAGTGGATAGAAGAGCTAACAAGGAAAAGATAAAGAAAGCTTTTGAAAACATGTTTAAGGTTAAGGTCAGAAAGGTTAGAACGTTGATAGATGCGAAGGGCAGGAAGAAGGCATACATAGCCGTAAGCAAGGATTACAATGCTACAGACATAGCTGCTAAATTAGGCATAATCTGATGATGGTGGTGATGTATGGGTACAAGAATAATCGCTCAGCGCCGTGGAAGGGGCGTATCCAAAACCTACTTAGTGCCAAGCTTCAACTACGTTGCTGATGTTAAATATCCTCCCCTTCAGAAGGGCAACCTTAAAGGTAAGATAATAGATATAGTGGATGATCCAGGCAGAACAGCTCCTCTTGCACTCGTTAAATTCGATGGCACGAGTGAGAAATGGTATTTCATTGCAAGTGAAGGTGTGAAGACGGGAGACGTTGTGGAAGTTGGAGAGGGAGCACAGCTAAAGATAGGGAATGTGCTGCCCCTTAAAGACATACCTGAAGGTACACCCGTGTTTAACATAGAGGTTGTTCCTGGCGATGGTGGAAAGCTCGTGAGGGCAAGCGGTGGTTATGCCATAGTCCTTTCAAGAGATGTTGATAAAGTCACAGTGCAATTCCCATCAAGAAAAACCAAGGGGCTCAATCCGAACTGCAGAGCCACAATAGGTATAGTTGCAGGTGGAGAGAGGCCGAAAAAGCCATTTGTGAAAGCTGGCAATAAGTGGCACGCGATGCATGCGAGAGGTAAGAAGTACCCGAGAACGAGGGCTAAAGCCATGAACGCATGTGATCACAAGTTCGGTGGTAAGAGCTTTGGTGTGCCCAAAACTGTTAGCAGGCGTGCACCGCCCGGCAGAAAGGTGGGTAGCATAGCCGCGAGAAGAACCGGTAGAAGGAAGAGGTGAATGGTAAATGGCTCGAAAGGAGTTCAGGTTCAGAGGTTACACGCTTGAAGAATTGCAGAAGATGAGCTTGGAAGAGTTAGCTGAATTACTGACAGCAAGGGCTAGGAGACACTTGAAGAGAGGGCTCACTGAAGCTGAGAAGAAGCTGCTTCAAAAAATAAGGAAAACCTCCAAGGACAAGTTCATAAAAACTCACTGCAGAGACATGATCATCCTGCCCGAAATGGTGGGGCGCACTATAGGCGTCCACAATGGTAAAGAGTTTGTGCCCGTCACCATAACCGCTGAAATGATAGGGCACAGGTTGGGAGAATTTGCTCTAACCAGAAAGCCCGTGCAGCACAGCGGTCCAGGTATAGGTGCATCCAAATCAACAAAGCACGTAGGTAGGAAGTGAAGGTGAGCCGAGATGTATAACGTGCAGGATTACGATCCTTCAAGAATGGCAAGAGCATGCAAAAGGTATGTAAGGATTTCATGGAAAGCCTCTGTGGAAATAGGAAAAGCTATAAAGGGAATGAACGTTGAGAAAGCAAGGCGCTTCCTTCAGGATGTCATTGAGATGAAGAGAGCTGTGCCATTCGGCAGGTTCAACAGAGATGTGGCTCACAAGCCAGGTATCGGGGCTGGAAGGTATCCAGTTAACGCTGCAAAGGAAATACTTGATCTCATCAACAGTGCTGTGAAAAACGCTGAGAATCAGGGACTTGATGTTTCAAAGCTCTTCATCAAATCATTTTTGGTGATGAAAGCCCCCACATTTTACAGGCCAAGGCGCTCACCCCTCAGAGGGCAGAAAAGAAAGAGCGTGCACATCTCAGTAGTTTTGGAGCAAAGGTGAAGGAAGGATGATAGAGAGAAAGTTCGTTCAGGAAGGAATAGTGAACATGAAGATAGCTGAATTTTTGGATAAAGAGCTGGATAGAGCGGAGTACAGCCGGTGTGAGATTAAGAGGACTCCTCTGGCAACCAGAATAGTTATATATGCTGGAAGACCCGCACTTGTCATAGGTAGGGGTGGAGAAAGAATAGCCAAGATTCAGGAAAAAATGAAGGAGGAGTTTGGCATAGAGAACCCGCAGATAGAGGTTAAAGGTGTTGATAATCCTTATCTTGATGCAAAGGTGGTTGCCAAACGCATAAAATTCGCTCTTGAAAGGGGCTTGCACTATAAGCGCGTAGTCACCATGTATCTCAACAGGATCATGGAAGCTGGAGCGGTTGGTGTTGAAATAGATGTAAGCGGGAAGCTCACGGGAGAGAGACACAGAACAGAAAAGTATGTTGCTGGTTATGTCATGAAATGCGGACATCCAGCTCAGGAATACGTGGATGTTGCGAAGGAACAAGCCGTGCTCAAGCCGGGAGTTATCGGAGTAAAGGTCGAAATAATGCCTTTTATGCCTCCTGAGATGGAACTTGAAAAGAGAGTTGCGCGGGGAGAAGTAGAAATAAGTGAGGACATCATTAAGAAGTTCGCGGTAAAGAAAGAAGAGGATAAGGAAGAGGAGGAAGCTGAGAAGGAGGAGGAAAAGGTTGAGGAAACAAAGGAAGGGAGTGATGAGAAGAACGCTGTAAAGGAGAAGGCAAAAAAAGCGGAAAAGAAGACGGCTGAGAAGAAGGGTGATGAGAGGAAGAAAGAGGTCAAGAAAAAGGAAGGTATGGATAAGGGAAAGAAATCCGATGCTGATGCTTCGGGCTCTGTGAAGAAAAATGAGGAAAAGAAAAGTGGTGAATGATCATGGCAATACTCAAGGCAACACAGATAAGAGACATGAGTGACGAAGAACTTGAGAAGAAACTCGCAGATTTGAGAATGGAGCTGATGAAAGAAAGAGCAAAGGCAAAGGTGGGAGGCGTGCCGGACAATCCAGGTAAGGTCAGAGAGATAAAAAGAACTATAGCAAGGATATTGACCATAAAAAGGGAAAAAGAGGTGCTTAGTAAGAAATGACGGAGATATGTAATGTTTGTGGTCTTCCAAAAGACCTGTGCATCTGCGAAACCATAGCGAGGGAAAAGCAGAAAATTAAAATTTATGTGGAAAAGAGGAAATTCGGCAAAACCATAACGATTATAGAAGGGCTTGATGAAAAGAGCATAGACATCAAATCACTGCTCAAGAAGTTCAAGAAAAAACTTGCATGTGGTGGTACCTACAAGGACGGTAAGATAGAACTGCAGGGAGATCATCGCCTGAAGGTCAAAAAGATGCTCATCGAGGAGGGCTTTCCGGAAAGCTCGATAGTGGAGTGAGCCGATGCCAATAAAGCCAGAGAACCTCGTCAGGCATGAGCTCATAGGCCTCGATGTTAAAATAGTAAAAAGCAGTGACCCCACGCTTGTGGGGGTTGAAGGGCAAGTCATAAATGAAACGAAAAACACGCTTGTGATAAGAAAGCGAGATGGCAGGGAGATCAGGGTTGAAAAGAAGAACTGTGTGTTCCACTTCACGCTTCCGGATGGGAGCGTGGTGGAAGTGGATGGTAAGGTGATTCAGGGCAGGCCCGAAGATAGGATAAAGAAAAGGTTTCCACGAAAAATATGGGGTGGATTGAATGGCTGAGAAAACAGCCCAAAAAGGAAAGAAGAGCGAAAGTAGTGGTAAGAAGACTGCTGAGAAGAAAAAAGAAGTGAAAATAAAAATAAGGGATATAGGTATTGAGGTTAAAAACCCGCCAAAGAAGGTTTGTAATGATGAAAAATGTCCTTATCATGGTCACCTCAAGATAAGGGGTAAGATTTTTCAGGGTGTGGTGCTTTCAGCCAAAATGGATAAGACAGTTGTTGTTGGTTGGGAATACTTGAGAAAAATCAAAAAGCTGAAGAGATACATGCGCTGCAGAACGAAAGTGGCTGCACACAACCCGCCATGCATAAACGCTAAAGAAGGAGATATCGTTAGAATTGCGGAGTGTAAGCCGCTAAGCAAAACCAAGAGCTTTGTTGTGATAGAAGTGGTGAAAGAAGCGTAACGGGTGCCGCATATGAAAGCCATAAGCGTCAAACCGATAAAAGCCGTGCAGATAGGTACAGTACTGAAATGTATAGATAATACTGGAGCTAAGCTACTCAAAGTGATAGGTGTCAAGGGTTACAAAGGCACGAGAAGGAGGATTGCAAGAGCAGGAGTGGGAGATGTTGTGATCTGCACCGTTATAAAGGGTAATGAAAAGATAAGGAATGAAGTTGTGCATGCGGTGGTGGTCAGGCAGAGAAGAAAATACAGGAGAAGAAACGGTATGTTTGTCTGTTTTGAGGATAATGCTGCGGTGCTCATAAATGAAAGGATGGAGCCAAGAGGAAGGGAAATAAAGGGTGTTGTAGCAAAAGAGGCGGTGGAAAGGTTTCCGGCTGTGGGTAAAATAGCAAGCATAGTGATGTGAAGGGGTGAATGGTTATGAAGGTCAAGTTTTCAAGGAACTGGGTGCGCAGCAAAAGCCCGAGAAAACAGAGGAAATACATAGCTAATGCTCCTCTCCACATAAGGAGGAAATTCCTCTCAGTCAACCTCTCAAAAGAGCTACGAAAGAAATACGGAAGGAGAAATGTTGTTGTAAGAACAGGAGATGTCGTACGGGTGTTGAGGGGTTCATTTAAGGGTGTTGAGGGTAAGGTTACAAGAGTTAATCTAAAGAAAGGACGCGTTTATGTTGAAAATGTCAAGAGGAAGAAGACGGATGGTAGTGAGGTGCTTGTACCCCTCCACCCATCCAACCTTCAGATCGTGGAGTTGAACACGGAAGATGAGAAAAGAATTAAAAAGATTGCAAGAAAAAGTGGTGAATCTGCTAAAGAAGAGGTGAGCAGCTGATGGCACATCTAAAAAGATATGCTGCACCAAAGGTTTACAGCATACCAGTCAAGGTTAGCAAATTTGCTCCTGTTGTGAAGGGGGGCGGACATCCGCATGATAGAGCAATACCTTTAAGAATAGTGTTGCGAGACATGCTCGGTTACGCAAGAAACGCAAGAGAAGCCAAGAAAATTGTGGCTGCCGGAAAGGTTGTTGTGGATGGTGTTGTGCGCAAGGATGACCGCTTTGGAGTCGGAGTGATGGATGTCATATCCCTACCTGATGCTGGCAAGCACTACAGAGTCGTTCCAAAGAAGGAGAGGTTTGTGCTGGTCGAAATCCCGGAAAAGGAAGCGAACATGAAGCTCTGCAGGATAATGAACAAGACCGTGGTTAAGGGCGGTCACATCCAGCTCAACCTTCACGATGGCAGGAACATACTTATCAAGGTTAAGGATCCCTGCAATCCGAAGGAGGATGTTTACAAAACCATGGACTCCCTGCTCATAAGCTTGCCTGATCAGAAGATCCTCAAGCACATAAAGATGGAAGTTGGAAAGGTTGCACAGATTTACAGAGGTAAGTTGGCTGGCGAACTCGGTAAGGTGGAGCAGATTGAGATAATAAAGGGTTTTGACCCCAACAGAATAACTCTGAAGGTAGGTGATAAGAAAGTTACTACGCTTGCTGATTATGTTTTTGTGGTGGGCGATGACGCGCCCGAAATAACCGTACATTAGTCATGCTTTTTGATGGTGAGTGTGGATGGCCGAGAACACAACTCAAGCTCAGAAAGGTAAGGAAGCGAAGACAAATCCCATGAGGGAAATAAGAATAGGTAAGCTAGTCCTGAATATAGGCACGAAGGATCCTGTTGCTGAAGTGGAAAAAGCATACAGATTGCTTGAAAAGCTCACAGGTAAAAAGCCGGTGAAGACGAAAGCCACACGAAAGGCCAGAACTTTTGGTATAAGGCGAGGATTGCCGATCGGTGTTAAAGTTACTCTGCGTGGCAAGGATGCTGAAGAGCTTGCCGAGAAGCTGTTGCAGGCAGTGGATAAGAAGTTAAGAATGAGCTGTTTTGATAATGAAGGTAACGTCAATTTTGGAATAAAGGAATATCTGGACATTCCCGGCATAAAATATGATCCCAGCATTGGTATTTTTGGTATGGATGTGGCAATTCAACTGGAAAGACCCGGTTTTAGGGTCAAAAGAAGGAAGCTAAGAAAAACGAAGGTGGGCAGGAGCCACAGAATAAAAAGAGAAGAGGCAATCCAATTCATGAAAGAGAAATTTGGTGTTGAGGTTGTGGAAGGGTGATGGTTATGGGTGACTTCAGAAAATCCCTGAAAATATACCAGAACAAGCCGGGAAAGATGAAGAAGGTGTTAAAACACAATACAAGGAAGGAGAGAACGACCGGATATGGAAAGGTTAGATGCATAAGATGCGGCAACATGGGCAGGAGCTTGATAAGGAAATATGATCTCAACATCTGCAGAAGATGCTTCAGGGAGGTAGCCAAAGAGATGGGGTGGAAAAAGCTGGAATAAAGGTGTGAATCATGAGGCACGATTTGCTGTCAGATGTCATGTCAATCATCAAGAACGCTGAGAAGGTTGGAAAGAAGGAGTGTGTTGTTCCCGCCTCAAGGTTAGTCAGGGATGTGCTCAAGGTTATGCAGGAGTACGGATACATAGGAAACTTCGAGTACATCGATGATGGTAAGGGCGGAAAATTCAGAATAGAACTTAAAGGCAGAATCAATAACTGCAACGCCATAAGGCCAAGATTTTATGTTAAAAAGGATGAGTTTGATGAGTGGGAGAAGCAGTATTTGCCTGCAGCAGGAGTCGGATTGCTCATAATCACCACCGACGAAGGTGTGGTCGCACACACGAAAGTTAAGGGAAGAAAGGGTGGGGCTTTGCTTGCTTATGTTTACTGAACTGCGTGATTTTTGATGGTGAGATGAGATGAGCCAGCAAGAGCAGATGCAAACGGTGATTGAAAGGGAAGTAAAGATTCCGGAAGGAATAGAGGTAAGCTTGGAAGGCGATACTCTCATTGTTAAAGGAGAGAAGGGAGAGTTAAGAAGAATGTTCTCCCACCCCCGCGTGAAGGTTATGGTTGATGATGGTGTTGTTAAAGTCAGGACCGAGTCCAAAAAGAGAAAGGATAAAGCCATAGTCGGTACATGGGTGTCTCACATCAAAAACATGATGTATGGTGTTGCCAGGGGCTTTGAAGCCCGGTTAAAGATAGTTTACACCCACTTCCCGATGACTGTGAAGCAGGAAGGAGATTACATAGTCATAAGCAATTTCATGGGAGAGAAGGGTGCTAGAAAGGCAAAGATAGTGGGAGATGTCAAGGTCAAGATAGATAAGGAAGAGATTGTGGTGGAAGGCATAAACATCGAAGATGTGGGGCAAACGGCAGCCAACATGGAGCAAGCATGCAAATATCGTGCAGGAAGAGATCCGCGAATATTCTTCGATGGTATTTATATTTACAAGAAGCCGAAGAGGAGTGAGGATCTATGGCAATGAAGGAGCTTGTAAAGCTCAGAGAGGAAGTAAAGAAGAGGAAGCCCAAATTCAGGAGGTATTTAGGAGATAGAATAAAGAAGATAAGCAGGAGTGGCTACAGAAAACCGAAGGGAATTCACAACAAAATGAGGAAAAGAATATTCGGAAAGCCAAAAATGCCTTGCTCCGGATATGGCGGTCCTAAAGAAGCGAGACACCTTCATCCTTCTGGTTATAGGGAGGTGATTGTTTACAACCCTACCGATCTTGAAAGGGTTAACAGGGAAGAGGAAGCTGTTAGAGTTGCTTCATGTGTGGGCACAAAGAAGAAGCTTGAAATCCTGAAGAAAGCTGAAGAACTTGGCATCAAAGTGCTCAATCCAAGGATAAAGAGGCGTTCATATCTTGAATTGAAGGCAAGAGAGGAGAAGAAAAAGAAAGAGAAGGAGGAAAAGGCGAAGGAAGAGAAGAAGGTTGAGGAAACAAAGGAAGAGGAGGAAGCTGAGGAGAAGAAAGCTGTAAAGGAGAAAGCCAAAAAAGCGGAAAAGAAGACGGCTGAGAAGAAGGGTGATGAGAGGAAGAAAGAGGTTAAGAAAAAGGAAAAAGTGGAAGGTAAAACCAAAAAAGCCACAGGCAGTTCAAAAGCAAAAAGTAAGAGCTCTTCCAAGACCACCAAAAAATCAACCACCAAAAGCAAAAAGTAAGGTGGATGAGTTATGTTCATCGATGTTCCATTTGTTCACTTTCATGAGGAAATATGCCCTGCGTGCGGGGCTCGCGCCGAAACCATGAAGGTGCAGGGCATAAAAGTTTATTCCTGTAAAAGGTGTGGAATGAAATACACCAGAGAGGTTGTGGTCGTAGCTCATCAAAAAGAGATACTGCCTGCAAACAATTAACGGTGATGGGATATGAATTTAAGAACCCAGAAAAGGATGGCCGCACAGATACTGAAATGCGGAGTTCACAGAGTGTGGATAGATCCTGCTCATGTTGATGAGGTAGCTCAAGCCATAACCAGGGAGGATATAAGGAGGCTGATTAGGGAGGGTAAGATAGCGGTACTCCCGAAGGTTGGGGTGAGCACCGCGAGAGCCAAGCACATAAAGATGCAGAAGAAGAAGGGAAGGAGAAAGGGCCACGGCTCAAGGAAGGGTAAAAAGACGGCAAGGATGCCAAGGAAACTTGCATGGATGATAAGGATAAGGGCTCTGCGAAAGCTGCTCAGAGAGCTGCGTGATAAGGGAGAGATTACTCAAACAGAATACAGAATGCTTTATGCTCATGCAAAAGGAGGTATGTTCAGAACGAAAGCCCACCTCCTTCAGAGGGTTGAAAAGCTAAAGGAAATGAGAGAAAAACAGGCAGAAACGTGATGAATTATGGGGAAACGCGGTTACTTAATGAAATTCAGGAGGAGAAGGGAAGGAAAAACTGATTACAAGAAAAGGCTGGCTCTTGTTAAGAGCGGCAAGCCAATACTTACTGTCAGAAGGACGAACACGCAGATAATAGCCCACATAAGAGAGTTCAACCCTAAGGGAGATGTTACTAAAGTCATGGTTACTTCCAAAAAGCTTGCGGAGTATGGATGGGATATCACATCCTTCAAAAACACGCCCGCAGCTTACCTAACCGGATACCTCATCGGCAAGATGGCCTTGAAAGAAGGTATAAATGAAGCCATACTCGACATAGGGAGACACACTTCAACCAAAGGAGCCAGAATATTCGCTGTGCTCAAAGGAGCGGTGGATGCTGGATTGAACATCCCTCACTCTCCAGACAAGGTTCCGGATGAGAGTAGGATAATGGGTGAGCACATAAGCAGGAAGGTTGTGGAAACCTTCAAAAAGGTTAAGGAAAATATTGATAAGGTGTTCTCTGCTAAAAGTGGCGAATCCAAAAAATCCGGTAAAAAGAAGAAATCCCATGATGAGTGATTAACATGGCCGTGAAAACCTCACTGGAGGATTGGGTACCGAGGACGGAACTCGGAAGGATGGTTAAAGAAGGAGAGATAAAGTCAATAGAGGAGATTTTTGCTAGAGGTTATGTTATAAAAGAGCCGGAAATAGTTGATTATCTCGTGCCCGATTTGAAGGAAGAGCTCATAAACATAGGTGGTGTGAGCGGTAAGGGTGGTGGTAAGAGAAGAGTACCCATAAGATCCACCGTGAGGATGCACAAGTCAGGAAGGAGAAGGACCCTTCATGCTGCTGCTATCGTTGGAAACGAGAACGGGCTGATAGGATTTGGTGTGGCAAGAGGTAAGAGTGCCAGAGAGGTTATAGAGAAAGCAATAAGAAAAGCCAAACTGAACATATTCCCCATAAGGAGAGGGTGTGGATCCTGGGAGTGTGGATGCAGGGGTCATCACTCCATACCTTTCAGAGTCATGGGTAAGATGGGTAGCGTCAGAGTTGTGCTGATGCCCGCTCCGAAAGGAGTGGGACTCGTGGTTGGAGAGGAACTAAAGAAAGTTATGAGGCTGGCTGGTATTAAGGATGTGTGGTCTCAGTCCTTTGGAGACACGAGAACCCGACTTAATTTTGTGGGAGCGGCCATTGATGCTTTCAGAAACCTCAACAAAATGAAGGTTGGCGAGGAAGAAATCAAGAGAACTGGTATGGTTCAGGGTGCTGTGTGATGTACGCGGTGGTGAGAGTAAGAGGTACTGTTGGTGTAAGGGAGGAAGTTGAAAGAACACTTAAACTTCTGAATCTGAACAAGCCACACCACTGCACGGTTGTGCCTGAAAATGACTCATACAAGGGTATGATTTTCAAGGTCAAGGATTATGTTACGTGGGGAGAGGTTAGTGATGAAGTCCTCAAGCTTCTTGTGGAAAAAAGAGGGGAGCTTGAAGGTGGTGGAAAAATACCAGCAGAGAAAGTCGATGAGTATGTGAAGAAAATCAAGGAAGTGGGGCTTAAAAAAGCCGGATTGAAGCCCGTGTTTCGGCTTGCTCCTCCGAGAAAGGGTTATGAGAGAAAAGGTATAAAGAAGCACTTCACGGTTGGAGGAGCACTCGGTTACAGGGGAGAGAAGATCAACGACCTCATAAAAAGAATGATATGAAGGTGTAGGTCATGGTCGTAAGAAAGAGGAAGAGGAAAGTCAACAAGCTCAGGGGTTCGAAAACCTACGGATGGGGTTCTAAGAAGAAGCACAGAGGTAAGGGTTCGAAAGGTGGAAAGGGTAAAGCAGGAATGGGTAAGAGAGGACAGCAGAAGCTAACGATGCTTTATGCTGAAGGCAAACTTCCTCTTGGAAGGGGAAGGAAGGGTTTCAAAAGACACAAATCAATAGTGAGAGAGAAAAATTGCATAAATGTTGGAGATATTGAGCGTTATATTGAAAGATGGGTTGCGATGGGGGTGGCGGAAAAGAAAGATAAGCCTTACGTTGTTGATCTTGAGAAGGCCGGCTACGATAAGCTGCTCGGTGCCGGAAAAATAAACCTGCCTGTGGAGGTTAGAGTTGCTGAAGCCACCCAAAAGGCAATTGAAAAGATAGAGAGTGCTGGCGGAAAGGTTGTTTTGGCTGCTGCAGCAGCGGAGGAGGGCAGTTAAAATGAACCTGGAAAAGTTTTTCGAGCTTCTGCCGGGTGTGGAAGCTCCAAAGAGAAGGCTAACACTAAATGAGAGGTTGAAGTGGACGGGAATAATTCTGATTCTATATTACATTTTGACCGAGATACGGGTTTACGGGATAAAGGAGGAGGTTGCGGCCAGATTTGCTGAATGGGAAATGCTTCTGGGAGCAAAAACCGGCAGCTTGATGACGCTGGGTATAGGTCCGATAGTCACCGCATCCATCATCCTGCAGATGCTTGTGGGTGCAAGAATAATAAACTGGGATCTTAACACGAGGCACGGCAGAATAATGTTTCAGGGCGCTCAAAAATTCCTTGCGTTTGTTATAACTTTTGTGCAGGCAGTTGCATGGGTTCTTTTTGGTCCGATACAGCCCGCTACCTATTCTTTTTTCAACGTTGCCATCGTGGTGCTTCAGCTCTGTATTGGAGGGTGGCTTGTCATCTTCATGGATGAAGTTGTGAGCAAGTGGGGTTTTGGTAGCGGCATCTCGCTGTTCATAGTTGCTGGAATCTCAAGGCAGATATTCATCCAGCTTTTCAACTTCCAGACAGCGGGAGAATACTATGCTGGCAGGTTGCTGGCTTTCATTCAAACGGTTTTGGACGGCACTCCAGATGTGAAAATGCTCGTACCAATCATCACCACAATTGTGATATTTGTGATAGCTGTTTATGCTCAATCGATGCGTGTTGAGATACCTCTTGCTTTTGGAACGTTGCGCGGCTTCGGCAGAAAATGGCCTCTCCGCTTTATCTACACAAACGTCATCCCCGTGATTTTGGTGACGGCCCTCATCATAAACATAGAAATGGCAGGAAGGATGGTAGCTCATGATGTGGATACCAACCTTAAATGTGGAGTGCTTGGTTGTTTTGACGCGGATGGCAGACCCAAAAGCGGGTTGGTTTACTACATGACCCCGCCAAGATCTTTCATCTACTATTTGCTCTATGGAGGACTCACAGGAAGGGAGGTGGTGAGAGCCATAACTTATCTGATAGTGATGGTTGTGGGCACAGCCATATTCTCCCTCTTCTGGGTAACAACTGCAGGCATGGATGCCAAGAGCGTTGCAAGACAGATTCAGTCAGCAAGCCTGCAAATTCCGGGATTCAGAAAGGACCCGCGTGTCATTGAGAAGGTACTGGAGAGGTACATAACTCCTCTTGCAATTATGGGTGGGGCTTTTGTAGGATTGCTTGCGGCTCTTGCCGATTTGCTGGGAGCGTTGGTTAGAGGTACAGCCATACTTCTGGCGGTGATGATCATATATAATATGTACGAGATGCTGGCAGTACAGCAGCTGGAGGACGCGCATCCGATGGTAAGGAAGCTCATGGGTAAGATGAAAGGATGATATGGTGGGAGTCATGGTTGTTGAAATGCTCGCAAATCTTGATCCGCTGATAGGTGTGACCCTTTTTTCAATCCTCATGGCATTCCTTTTCCCGCTGGTTTACCTCATCACCATAGATGTGGAGAAAGCCAAGCATCTCAGGAGAAAAGCGAAGGAATACAAGAAAAGGATGGACGATGCGAGAAAGCGAGGGGATGAGAAAGAATTAAAAGATTTATGGGAAAAGAATATGCACCTGCTGAAGGAGCAGATGACCCTAACCCAGAAGCAGCTCATCTACACCATGCTCATAATCCTTATCATGTTCCCGCTGCTCAAAAAGCTTTACAACGGCGCAACTTTCAAGCTGCCCTTCCCATTGCCTTTTGTTGGCGATACCGTTGGCATAATAGGCCTGTACATAATAATTTCCATTCCGGCTTCCATCTTTTTCAGGAAGCTGCTTCGTGTTGATTGAGGTGACGAGTATGAGACCATCGTTGCGAGGTAAGAAGTGGAAGCGCGTCAGAACGCCGGGAGGCAAACTTGTTATCCATAAAGTTGAGAAGAAAGTCAACTTTGCAAAGTGTGGAGTGTGTGGAACCCCACTGGCTGGAGTTCCCAGAGTTAAAGCTTACAAGCTTAAAAGTATGGCGAAGACAAAGAAAAGGCCTGAAAGGATGTATGGTGGTGTGCTCTGCCCTTCATGTTTGAGGAAAAAGATAGCAGAAGCTGTGGTGAAAATGAAGCAGTGATGGTAAAGGGGTGAGCGTGATGCTTGAAGTTGGTAGGGTCTGCGTGAAAAATGCTGGAAGAGATGCAGGATGCTTTTGTGTTGTGATAGATGTGCTGGATGACAATTTCGTGATGGTCACCGGGCCAAAATCTTTGACAGGAGCAAGGAGGAAAAAATGCAACATTAAGCACCTGGAGCCAACACCTCACAAGGTGAAGATAAAGAAGAATGCCAGCGATGAGGAAGTTCTCAATGCGATTAAGGAAGCCAAGCTTGAAGAGGTTATGAGCAAGAGGGTAGGAATTCAGCTGTAAAAAGATTATTAAAAGCTCCCCCATACTTTTTCTTCCATGTGGATTGTGAGAGAGGAGGCAGAAACTTCTCCAGAACATGGGTATTATCCTCACGAAAGACCCGTGGAAGAGCTTTTGAAGTATGGCGCTGTTATCGTTGATAAGCCGCGCGGCCCAACAAGTCACCAGGTGGTGGCATGGCTTAAAGATATTCTGGAAGTGAGGAAAGCGGGTCAGACCGGAACGCTTGACCCGAATGCCACCGGTGTGCTTGTCATCCTATTGAACCACGCCACCAAGCTTACCCAGCTTCTTGCGAGAAGCGATAAGGAATATGTTGCGTTAATGAAGTTGCATGGGGATGTTGAGGAAAGCAGGATAAGGGAAGTGATGAAGAATTTTGAGGGCACGATAACGCAGGTTCCACCCTTGAGGAGTGCTGTTGCGAGAAAGCCGAGAAAAAGGAAGATTTATTCCATCGAGGTGTTGGAGATTGAGGGGAGATATGTGCTCTTCCGCGTTAGATGTGAAGCAGGCACCTACATAAGAAAGCTGTGTGTGGATATGGGTAGAGCCATGGGTGTGAATGCCCATCTTCAGGAGCTGAGGAGGACCGCTGTGGGCAGCATAACTGAGGATAAAGCATGCTACCTTCAAGATGTTGTTGACGCTTATGCAATATGGAAAGAGGAAGGGAAAGATGCGAAGCTCAGGGAGGTTGTGCTGCCTGTGGAATACCTGCTCAAAGATGTGAAGAAGGTTTTGGTGAAAGACAGTGCTATCTCAGCAATTTGTTATGGTGCGCAGCTTCATGTGGGCGGGATTTCCAAGGTGGAAAAGAGTGTAAAGAAAGGTGACGTTGTGGCAATCCTGAGCTTGAAGGGCGAGCTCGTTGCCTTGGGCAGGGCAGAAATGAATGCTGAAGAGATGGCTGGAAGAAGGAGCGGTGTTGCATGCACGATAAACAGAGTGGTCATGGAAAAGGGCGTTTATCCGAAGCTCTGGAAGAAAAAGAAATAAAAATCCTTGAAAGAATGAAAGTTTGAGGTGCGGCACATGGGTGTGGATAAAAAGCTGCTGGAAATTTTGGCTTGCCCCAAATGCAAGGGAGATGTTGTTGAGAAGGGCATGTTCATAGTTTGCGAGAACTGCAGGCTTGCATTTCCGGTGCTTGATGGTGATGTTCCTGATATGCTGCTTGAGGATGCATGGGAGCTGGAAAAAGCCGAAAAAGCCAACTTTAAACATAATCTCAAGCTTTGAAGGAAATTTAAATTTTGAGTACTAATTTTTTTTAGAGGGTGGTAGGGCATCATGCCCTTATTAAATAGAGAGTCGCTGATTTCTTGTAAAATTGACATAGCAGGACCTATTAATTTTTACAAAAAAATTCTAGATGAACTGCAGCATGAACTGGAAGGGCAGGCAGATGTTTTTGGAAGGATTGTGGATAAAATGTATGAAGCAAATACAATCTGGCTCAACGCCACGGGAAGAAGTTTGGAAAGTAGTAAGTATAGTGGTATGCGCTTAGCTCAGATGGGTAAGAGAGTTGTTGTCACATCGGATAACACTTACACCCATCCGCCAGTGAGCGATAATGATGTGATGCTGGCTGTTTCAGGAAGCGGGAAAACGAGGAAGGTTGTGGAAGATATTCGCATAGCAAAAGAACACGACATTTACGTCTCTTCCATAGTGGGCAATCCTGATTCGCCTGTGGCTGAGCTATCCGACATTTATCTCTTGCTTAAAGCTCATTCCGATAAATACAACAACAGTGGAGAATCGCCAATCTACAAGTCCATGGGATCATCTTTCGAATTCAAAGCCACCATTTGCGGTGAGATTATAGCCAACGAGGTGGGTAAACGGTTAGGATATAAAGAGAAGGATTTAAGGCATTCTCCCTTCGGCTAAAAAATTTAAAAGCTCTCGCGCTATTTTTAACTCTGCCAAGCATGTCTTTTCCGCGCCGCGGTCGCATAGCCTGGTAGTGCGCCGGCCTTGAGAGCCGGTGCCCGTAAGGGCGCGCAGGTTCGAAGGTTGTGGGACTTTGATTTTCCCGCATCTGAAAATCCTGCCCGCGGCGCCAATTGCAACCAGCGGAGCCTCCCCCAATCTATGACCAGGGAAACTCCATTATGTATGAACGAGGACATTCACGGATACGGGAGAAGATACGAACATGCTCTCAAGCTTCTGAGGGGTTCGAACATTTCTGAAAGAAACAAACAGCTCATAGGAGAAATTCTGGAGATAAAATTTCTTCCTTGCTCAAAAGAACGCTTTTTTCATGATAGAGAGTTCTAACAATATAATAATTTATTTGGAAAGGTTTTTGGATTTGGTGGTATGAACACACCGTACTCAGGATAAATTGAAGGGTATTAAGAAGTTATATGATGGTAGCTCGACCTCCCACCGAGAAATGCCAAACATTATAAACTTCTTCGATGAGAGCAAGAATTTGGATTTGCCAAATACATATATATTACTTTTGTTCCTAACAATATTCATGATGAAAGTTCAAGAAGTTGCAATTGCTTCGATTCTTGCTTACAGGCCTTTGCTAAAAGAGAAAATGGGAGAGTATCCCACAGAGATATTCAGACTTGGGTATATGAAATCTGCAAGAAGATCTAAGGAAACTGAAATGGCTCTGAATAAGATAGAGGTTCACCTCTCCAGAATATTCGAAATTCTGAACTCTCCCGATTATAGGGGGATGCTCAGAGAGTATGCTGAGGAAACCATGGAAAAAATGAGGAAGAATTACACAGCAATAAAAGCAGTTGAAATTTCTGAGAGGGAGTTCAGGGATTTTGAGGAAAAGCTGAAGAAAATTGAGGGAATGATCAGAAGAACCGATGATATATATCCGCTATCATACTATCTCGCCTCTGTTCTCGAGGAGTATCCGAAAATGATAAGAATGGATTACGAACTACTGAGAAAAATGAAGAAGGAGAAATATCTGTCCCTGGCAGAAGAAGGATTTGAGAAGTTCCCTGAAAAGATAATAATCTTCGAAGCGCCGATAATAGCTTTATACCTTGCTTTCCGTGGTTACAGGAGAATGAATCTCATGCAGCTTTCTCGGCTGACAGGAATATTCCATACATTCATTCACCTGTTCTCTCCCGGAAGGGGAGGTGTAGTTGAACTTAAGGAATATGCTGAGAGGATCCCCGTCATGGTAGGACGGTGAGCGGTGTGAGAGTTTATCTGGATACTTCTGGCTTTATGGCTCTCTTCTCCCAAGAAGGATGGAAGATTATCGAAAAAGAGCTCGGTAAGGAAGCAGATGTGGCCTTCTGTATCTCTCCCTTCACGCTTGAAGAGTTCTTCTTCACGATTCTTTATAAGAAAAAGGAGAAGGAAATAATAAAGAAATTCTGCGGAGATGTAATAGAAGATCCCAAGAAAAGAGCGGAAGCCTTCTTCAGAAAATTCGGAAAGGAATTTGCCAGTTTCCTCAGCAGGTTTGAAAGGGTTGGTGTTGAGAGTGATGTGATGTTTCTTTTCGCGAATAAAAAGATTCTCGGAATGCTAACAAAGAACGTGAAAACCTACGATCTTCTTCATCTGCTGACAGCAGTATCTAACCGGCTTGATGGGTTTCTTACAACGGATAGGAAATTTGTTGATTGGATGCGCAGAAACAAATCCCTCTTTGAAATCACCATATCCGATGATTTCAAGTTTTTTCTAATGGATCTGAAGGAACGGAAGTTGGAAGTTTTTAGATTCGGAGATTTATGACTCAGAACAAACTTTATAAAGTTCTTCAGCCCTAGAACCTAAAGAGTAAATTGCAAACCTCGTATGGGGAGAGGGGCCCTGCTGGCGGTTCCTTGGGTTTGCCCGCGGTGCCAAACTTTTATCTATACATAAAGTTTGTTGATTTCAAAGTTAACGCGCTCCTTCTTTTTTATGTATGTTTCCTGGAGTTTTTTCAACAATTCATCCTTTATTTCCAGCTGTCGCTCAAACCCTTCCAACTCTTTCTCCGAAATTTCGTCCAATTTTTTCGATGATGTAAGGATGAAGGTTGAATCTGCCGGAGGGATTATGTATTCCAGCACGCACCACGAGTATCTTGGCACGGTGGGAGGGTAAGGATTATAGGATGCAGAAATTTTCTCCAACGTTGGGTGGAACTCCGCTTTTCCTCCGAAATAAATGGTTGAGTTTGGTGTCAAACCCGTTATCTCCCTGATTTCTGTGAGCATAACTATCTCACGCACACCATCATACAACTCGCTACACGAAATTATAGTTCCCTCGCCCCTATCCGTTTCAAAAAGAAACTTGGAAAATCTCTCTATGTTTTCTCTGATATTGGGCCAATAATCGGCAACCCCTACTGCTTTCCCCTCAATCTCGATGGTATGGTGAAGATTATAACTCGTGATCAAGCATTCCTTGACAATTTCAACATCATCAAAATTTTTAGGCGCAAGTTTCATGCGGCACATTTGTATTGGCATATTTTTAAACTTTTATCATTAATAAGGCATTAATAAAGAAAAACATCCTCTGTCCGGAATTTCAGCTTGAACATTTGAAAACCTTTTTAAATTTTATGTGAGTATAAATTGTCACGTTTTTGAATTAAAATTGAGGAAGTTATTTTCGTGGCCCGGTTGCCTCCGGGAAAAAGCTGCGGGGGCATAAATCCGGGTCGTTTCTGGCGGGAAGAACTCGTTGGGTTTCGCGAGGTGTGAAGATGGCTGCAAAGGAAATAAGAGCTGAAGAGGTCGTACGTATTGCTGGTACGGATCTGGATGGAAATAGGTATGTTTACATGGCTCTGCAGGGAATAAAGGGTGTTGGCTACAATTTCGCAAGAGCGTTGGTCAGGCTTCTGGGTATAGATGAGAAGAAGAAACTGAAGGAGCTTAGCGAGGAGGAAATAAAGAAGATCGAGGATGCTCTTAAAGACCCTCTCAAGTATGGCATGCCCGTATGGATGCTCAACAGGAGGAAGGATAGAGAGACAGGAAAGGACGAGCATCTGGTTGGAGTTGACCTCGACCTGAGGGTTAAGGAAGACATAACACGACTCATGAGAATTAAGTGCTACAGAGGAGTGAGACACCAGATGGGTCTGCCTGTAAGAGGGCAGCGCACGAGAACCGGATTCAGGAAGGGTATGACTGTTGGTGTGCAGAGAAAGAAGAAGTGATGTGGTGTTGATATATGGGTGATCCGCGCAAGCTGAAGAGAAAGTGGAAATCCCCGCGCAAAAGATGGGATGCTGAAAGGATTAGAGAAGAAAGGAAGTTGATGAGGATATACGGGCTCAGAAGGAAGAAGGAGATAAGGAGAGCCGAAGAGCTAGTGAGAAAGCTCAGAAGGAGAGCAAGGCAGCTCATCGCAAATCCTGACGAGGAAGCAGAGAAGATTCTTATAAGGAAAGCTTATGAGATGGGTCTTGTAAAAGAGGATGCAACACTTGACGACATTCTGGATATAACCGTCAAGGACCTGCTTGAAAGAAGGTTGCAGACACTTGTTTACAGAAAGGGTCTTGCCAGAACCATAAAGCAGGCAAGGCAGTTCATAGTTCATGGACACATAGTTGTGGATGGACAGCGTGTTGTCTCTCCGGGATACATCGTGAACATAGATAAGGAAAACTCGATAGATTTCCATCCGAATTCCTCTGTTAAGGAGATGTATGAGAAGGGTTTCGGTCTTTTTGCGGAGCAGAAAAGCGGTGGTGAACAAGCCGGTGGAGAAGGCAGCTGATGAAAAAGTGGTGATGGTGGATGGCTAAAGCTAAGACAACAAAAGAAAAGCAGGAAAGGTGGGGAATAGCTCACATCTACAGCAGCTTTAACAACACCATAGTTCACATAACCGACATTACTGGAGCATACACGATTTCCCGTGTTTCGGGTGGATTTGTTACCGATAAGGGCAGGTTGAAGGGTGCACCATACCAGGCCATGCTCGCTGCCAAGAGGGCTGCTGAAGAAGCGCTTGAAAAGGGAATAACTGCTGTGCACGTGCGCGTCAGGGCTCCGGGAGGCCATCTCTCCAAAATACCCGGTCCGGGAGCTCAGCCAGCAATAAGAGCCCTTATTCAGGCAGGATTGAAGATCGGTAAGATTGAGGATGTGACTCCCATTCCGCACGACAGAACCAGAAAGCCCGGCGGAAGAAGAGGAAGGAGAGTGTGATGTGAATGGTAAAAGCCAAGAGCGGATTTGATGTTAAAATTCTTGAGGATGATGGTGAGAAGATCAGGTTTGAGGTTAAGGGAATAAATCCTGCAATAGCGAACGCTATAAGGAGAGCCATGTACAGCGAGGTTTATGTGATGGCAGTGGAGTTTGTGGACATTATCAAGAACACTTCCGCTCTTTACAACGAGCTTCTTGCACACAGAATAGGACTTATCCCTCTAAAATTCGATCCGCTTCGCTACGTGCCGAGAGAGAAGTGTGATTGCAACAAGGAAGAAGGTTGTATGAAATGTACCGCAAAGCTCCTGCTCAAGAAAAAGGGGCCCTGTGTGGTCTATGCTAAAGACCTTGTGTCGAACAATCCGGATGTTGCTCCCGTCTATGGAGATGAGATAATAGTCAAGCTGCTTGAAGGACAGGAGATTGAGCTGGAAGCCGTTGCAATACTCGACAAGGCAACGAGACATGCGAGATGGCAGAGCGCTGTCGTTGGTTATCAGTACTTCCCTGTTGTGGAGAGCGAAAAGCTCGATGGAAAGGTGGATGCTAAAAAGCTCTGCCCGAGAGGAGCTCTGGAAATCAAGGACGGAAAAGCTGTGTTGAAAGATCCTTATCTCTGTGATCTCTGCGGACTGTGTGAGGAGAGATCGGAAGGCAAGATAAAGGTGCGTGGAGACTCTTCACACATCATATTCAACGTTGAAAGCGTTTCCGGCCTGACCCCTGCACAGATAGTGATGAATGCTGTGCAAGGTGTGATTGAAAGAATAAACGAGTTTGAGGAGAAGGTTAAAGCTCAGCTTAAATGAATTTAAAAATCATACACAAAAAGTGAAGATTGCTGGGCTGTGCAGGGGTGGCCGAGAGGTCAAAGGCGCCGGACTTAAGATCCGGTGGGCGCAGGCCCGTCGTGGGTTCGAACCGCTTCCGATAATTGCACGGAAGCGTGGAAATCCCACCCCCTGCACCATACAGCTATGGAGGTGGCATGATGAAACCGACCGGCCCTACCAACCCTGTGTTGAGGGAGCTGATAAGGGTATTGAGGAAAGCAAGCGTGAAGAATAAAGCTCCGGTGTGGAGAGCGCTTGCAGATGAGCTTGAGAGGCCAAGAAGGATTAAGAAGCCCGTAAACGTTGGAAAGCTGGAAAGGTACTGCAATGAAGGAGAGATTGTTGTTGTGGCAGGCAAGCTGCTTGGTGGTGGGAATCTCACCAAAAAACTTGTGGTTGCATCACTTGATGCTTCACCTTCGGCCATAAAAAAAGTTGAGGAAGCGGGAGGAAAGTGGCTCCCTATAAGAGACCTGTTGGAACAGAACCCTAATGGAAGCGGAGTAAGGTTGATGAAAGGGTGAATGAAAAATGATGGTTATAGACGCTACAGACACCATTTTGGGAAGGATGGCATCATTTGTGGCGAAGAAAGCTCTGGAGGGAGAGACAATCGTTATAGTTAATGCTGAAAAAGCCATAATAAGCGGGAATGAAGAGAACATAAAAGATAAGTACAAAACCAGAAGGGATGTGGGAGACAGATACAAGGGTCCGTTTTTCCCCAGAATGCCCGATAGGATTGTGAGAAGAGCAATACGCGGGATGCTTCCATACAAAACAACACGCGGCAAAGAGGCATATAAAAGGGTGAAGGTCTTTATCGGCGTACCTGACGAGTATAAGGATGCTGAGAAGATCAAGCTCGAATGGACCGCAGACAAGCTCAGAGATAGGAAGTTCGTGAGAATTGAGGACATTGCAAGATGGTTGGGTGCAAGGTGGTGATACTATGAAACCTTTTGTTACAACAGGTAAGAGAAAGACGGCTGTAGCAAGAGCGTATGTTAGGGAGGGGAGTGGAACCATAAGAATAAACAAGATGTTGCTTGATATTTACAAGCCCGAAATGCTGAAGCTGAAGATCATGGAGCCCATAATAATAGCTGGAGAGGATAAGATAAAGAAGGTGGACATGGATATTGTGGTGAAAGGCGGTGGGATTAATGCTCAAGCTGAAGCGATAAGGATGGCGATAGCGAGGGCTTTGGTCAGACTGACCAAAAGCGAGAGCTTGAAGAAGAAGTTCCTCGAATATGACAGGGGTATGCTTGTTTACGATCCGAGAAGAACAGAGCCCCACAAACCATCAAGGTCAAAGAAGGGTCCGAGAAGAATCAAACAGACCAGCTACAGATGATGGGGATATTTCCATCCCCCTATTTACACCTTTAATCTGTGAGGTGAGATATCGTGATCATACCCATAAGATGCATCTCCTGTGGGAAGGTGCTTGCTGACAAATGGGAAAAGTTTCAGCAGGAAGTCAAGAAGGGAAAGCATCCTTCTAAAGTGCTGGACGAACTCGGAATAACAAGGTATTGCTGCAGAAGTTTGATGATAACCCATAAGGACTTCATTGATGAGATAGCGTTGTACCGCAGATTCTTGCTTCCGGCGGAGAGCAGAGGTAAGAAGTGAAGACGAAACATTTAAAATTCTCCTGCTTTTTTAATACAAGTTATTGTGCCCCCGTAGTCTAGCCAGGCAAGGATATCGGCCTCTCGAGCCGATGACCCGGGTTCAAATGCCGTCATGCTCTACTTCGAGAGAGAATAAGCGGCTGAAAATCCCGGCGGGGGCACCAAACAGTTTTTGTGGTGTTTCTGAATGACCAGAATTGTTTGTGTGGGTAAGTTAAAATCCCATTTTCGGGATGCTCAGGGACATTATCTGGCGCTTCTCCAGCCCCACCTCAAGATTGAAATCGTTGAGCTCAAGGAAGGCAGGAGTGTGGAGGAGGAAGCGGAAAAAATAAAGAAATACCTTAAAGGTTATGTTGTTTTGCTGGATGAGAGGGGTGAGGAGTTCAACTCTCACGACTTCTGCGAGTTTTTGAAAGAAAAGCTGAACAGTGATATAACATTCATCATAGGTGGTAAACACGGCGTGGATGAAAGTATAAAGGAGCTTGCCTCTTCCACACTTTCACTCTCTAGATTAACATTCTCACATCAACTTGCAAGAATAGTCCTGCTGGAGCAGCTGTACAGATGCGTATGCATCATGAAGAATCTGCCTTTTGCGCGTGGATAAAACTTTATAAACTTCTTTTTCCTAACATCTCAACCTGTCGAGAAAATCTGGAGGGGGTGAGTGGGATGAAGGGTGATGGATTTATCCTCGGAAAGAGCCAAGAAGTATAGCTTTTTCTCGTACGCGGACTTGTTAAACAGCATCGAAACCCTGCTTGAAAACGATGGACATGTTCTGGAGAGGGTTGGTGTGGATGTGGAAAAGCTGAAGCGCACACTGGAGAACTACAGGGAAGCGGGTAAGCTCTGGAACTCGTTCTACAGGGGCGAGCACAGCGTGGTCAGCAGGCTGGAGGAGGTTTACTCCAGGCTTCTGGACAGGAATGAGAGCTACAGCCCTGCAGAGCTAAGAGAAATCGCAACAAAACTCCAGCAACAATGCTAGTGCTTCTTCCTCAGCACCACCACACACTCCCTTTCTTTTCCTTCTATTGAAAAAGAGCTCAACATTTCCATTCCTTCAGCGCTCATATCTTCCACAAACCTCTGCAACTTGCTCTCATGTCTGGATGGTAGAGCAACCACAACCACCCCATCCTCCTTCACCGGAGAAAGATCAAGCTTATCCTTCAAAAGGTGAATCACATCTATACAGAACATCACATCAAACACCTCTTCTTTAAACGGCAATGCTTCCGCGCTCGCCAAAATTTTGAGCTGGGAATTCAGCTTTCGTATCGCGCTTTTATCAACATCCACTCCCACATACAGCTTGGTTTGTATTCCCTGCCCCCTCATAAAATCGATTAGGAAGCCCTGTGCAGATCCAACATCCACAACGGTTTTTCCCCGCACACTCGCGTTAGCACTCTCAAGCTCGCGAAAAATTGCTTCGTACTTTTCATATTGCATTTCGCGCCAGCTTTCATAGATGTGGGAGAAGAACTCCATGGAGAAGGTGGAGAAGAACAATTCTTTTATAATTTCCTTTCAAAATCAGCTTTTATGCCCATTAAGATATATAACACCATGACGAGAAAGAAGGAAGAATTCGTTCCGCTTGAGGGAGGAAAGGTAAGGATGTATGTGTGTGGTATAACTCCTTACGACTACAGTCACATAGGGCATGCTAGAAGTTGTGTTGCATTCGATGTTATAAGGAGATGGCTGGAATACAGAGGATACGAAGTTGTTTTTGTGCAGAACTTCACTGATGTGGATGATAAAATAATAAATCGTGCTCTGAAAGAGGGGAAAAGCTTCAAGGAAGTTTCGGAATTCTTCATTAAGGCGTTCTTTGAGGATATAGTGGAGCCCCTGAACATAAAGAAAGCGCATCACTATCCGAAGGTCACGGAGCACATAAAGGAGATCGTTGAGTTGATTGAAAAGATAATTGAGAGAGGTCACGCTTACGTGCTTGATGATGGCACCGTGTATTTCCATGTGCCTTCCTTCAAGGACTATGGCAAGCTGAGCAAACAGAATCTTGAAGAGCTGAAGCGCCACAGAATAGAGCCAGACTCGCGCAAAAGAGATGTGAGGGACTTTGCTTTGTGGAAGGCCGCTAAGGATGAAGATTATAAAGTTGGCAGTGTGTTTGATTCGCCCTGGGGGAAGGGAAGGCCCGGATGGCATATAGAATGTTCAGCCATGAGCATGAAGTATCTAGGAGAGACGCTGGACATTCATGGCGGGGGAAAGGACCTCATCTTCCCGCATCACGAAAATGAGATAGCTCAGAGCGAGGCAGCAACGGGCAAGACCTTTGTGCGTTACTGGATGCACAACGAGTTCGTCACAATAAAAGGAGAGAAAATGAGCAAGAGCTTGGGAAACATAGTGACGATGAGGGAGCTCCTACAGAAATATGATGCTCGTGTGCTGAGATTCTTCTTGGCAAGCGTGCATTACAGAGACCCTGTGGATTTCGATGAAAAGGCAATAAAGGACTCTGAGAAGCTTTACAGAAAACTTGAGAACGCTTTGGAAATGCTCGATGCTGAAATTAACGCAACAGAAGATGATGGATGGGTTGATGAAGATGCAATAAGGGAAGTTGACAGATTTGTTAAGGAGTTTGAGGAAGCTATGGATGATGATTTTGATGCCTCAAGAGCAACAAGAGTGCTGGTTGAATTCGCCAGCTTTATCAACAAGTACGTTAATTCTGAAGAAAGAAAAAGTAGAAGAGCTATGGAGCACATGCTTGACCAGTTCCTGAAGCTTGCAAGCGTGCTCGGCATTTTTGAGGATTTTGAGAGGAGTGAAGGGCTGGACGTGGAAGAAATGAAGATGATTGAAGAAAGGGAAAAGCTGAGAAAGGAAAGGAGGTTTGAGGAAGCAGATAGGATAAGAGATGAGCTGAGAAAGAGAGGTGTGCTTGTTTTCGACACGCCGCGCGGTGTAAGATGGAGGAAAATATCGAATCCTGCTTCAACACCGTAAGAGTTTATCTAGCTCTTCCTCGCTGAAAACCTCTACGCTGTGTTGCCTGAGCAACGCTGTGGTGACACCCTCTCCTTTCTTAAGCTTCCTGCTGAATGTTCCATCATAGATTACATTCACACCGCAGGATGGGCTCCTTTCTTTTAGCAATGCCTTTTTTATCCCAAGAATCTTACAGATGGTCAAAGTTTGCTGAGCCCCTCTCACGAAGTTTTCCGTAACATCCTTACCATCTTCTCTCATCACCCTTGCTTTACCTTCAAGCACATCATTTCCGATTTTACCGGTTTCTATTTCCGCGCTAACTCTTGGAGTTTCCAGCCCGCCAAGCTGCTCTGGACAAACAGGAATCAAAATATAATCTTTCAGCAGTTCTTCTAGCTTCTCAAGCCTTTTGTTCTCTCCTTTGTAATTGGTATCCAGACCAAAAAGACAGGCGGAAATTAGCAAGAGCTCTCTATCGTTTCTCTCACCCATATCAAGGAGCTTTGTGCTATCATTTTTAACTTTTGCGCGCAATTAATTCATGTTCTTTGCTTGAAGTGCGGGGGTTGCCGAGCCTGGCCAAAGGCGCGGGATTCAGGGTCCCGTGGCTCAGTGCCTTCGTGGGTTCGAATGCTGCGGAGAAAGCTGAATAATTGCTGGAGGCTTCGCAGCTGAAAGTCCCACCCCCCGCACCATCATTCTAAAAATAGTTTTGTTCCACCTACCCGTTTTTATTCGACAAAAAACGAAAATTTTTATATATGGCTTTAACCTAGATAAGGTAACCATGAGCGTGGACATTCTAGTCAACCCGGAAAAGGGCGCGATATATGTAAATGGATTCAGAGTGCTGCTGAGGCATGCGTACATTTTTCAGAGCATGAAGAGAGAAATGGAAAGGTTGGTTGGTGCCTCCGCTGGATTTCTCTTCCACAAAGCAGGTAAAGATGCCTCGCTCATAGTTCCTGTTGAAAACGGCTCGTTGGAAAGTAGTGTGGAATCCCTAACATGGCTTGGGCTGGGAAAATATACTTTAAAGAAGGAAAATAAGAACAGGATAATAGTAGAGGCGCGCGAGACACCTTTCTCCACAGGGTTCGTTAAAAAATTCGGAAAGCGTAAAACACCATTCTGTCATTACATCGCAGGTGTGCTGGAGGGTTTGGCTGAGCGCTCTACTAGGCGGAAAAGCAGATGTGTGGAAATTTCATGCGTTACGCGTGGTGATGATAAATGCAGATTCTCAATTGAGATTGAGGATAGCCCATCCAATTGGGATTTTGACGAGAAACCGCATCCAAAACAATCAGGAAATTTGGTGCCTTACGGAGGGGTGAAGCTGGACACCAATAAAGGATTTTATATGCTTAAGGGCTGGCCCGAGCTGATAGTTCCGTCAAGCTTTTACTTCACAATAAGGGAGGAAGGAAAGAAAATCATGGGTGATTCCATCACAGGAATCATTTCATTATCGGCATCCGAATGGTACAAAAAAGTATCCAAACTCCTCCAACTATATATCTTCATTTTGAAAGAGTTCACAACTTTTTCAACTAAGCGAAAAATGTGGCAGAAATTCCTTGATCAATATTATTCCAGAATCTGGGGTTTCGGCATCGCAAAAATTATAACCATGGATAAGAATGAAATAATAGTACGTCTCTTCAATTCTGGCTTTGCTGAAACTTATATTGAAAAGGGTGTGAAAACTTCAAAGCCCGTTTGTGATGCCGTTAGAGGTTACATGATGGGTTGGGGCAATCTATTTTTCGGTGAGGAATGTTCCACTGAAGAAACGAAATGCATTGCCATGGGTGATGAGTTCTGCGAGTTCGTCATCAGAAAATCCTAAAAAACTTTTAAAAATGCCTCCCAATTTAAACTATGTTTCTGTGGTGGGGGTAGTTTAGCCTGGTCTAGAATGGAGGCCTGTGGAGCCTCTGACCCGGGTTCGAAAGTGTAAAATTCCTCACCAAAATCAACACACATCCCGAAAATCCCGGCCCCCACCCTACCACAAAGTATTTAAATGTTTTATGTAATGATTTATGTTACCTTGCACGGATGAGTGAATCGATTCTTATTTTGGATGAGATTCATGATACGTGGTGCTTGCGCGCAAGCACCGGGTGCTCGAGCTGTAGAGCATCAACCTTCGGGGTATGGGGCGTTAGCATCCGAGTATGCGGAGCAAATAATCGTGCTCCGCAAACGATGATAGATGCTATCCACCGTACCCCAAATCGATGTGGACCTGCTCGGATGAGTAGGTCTAAATGAGGGGAGATGGTGAAACTCCGCCAGTGCTCCAGTGCCGGAGCAGGGACGAGAGCGTGTGCTCTCGCCCCGCCAATTCTGGTTGATCCTGCCAGAGGCCGCTGCTATTCGGCTGGGACTAAGACATGCGAGTCTGGGGCTCTTGGCCTTTCTAGGCCGAGAGCACCGGCGGACGGGTGAGTAACACGTACCTAACCTGTCCTCGGGTGGGGGATAACCTCGGGAAACTGAGGCTAATCCCCCATAGGGGATGAGGTCTGGAAGGATCCATCCCCGAAAGCGTAAGCGCCCGAGGGTGGGGGTGCGGCGGATTAGGTTGACGTCAGGGTAAATACCTGACGTGCCGATAATCCGTAGGGGCTGTGAGAGCAGGAGCCCCCACATGGGGTCTGAGACACGACCCCAGGCCCTACGGGGCGCAGCAGTCGCGAAACTTCCGCAATGCGGGCAACCGTGACGGAGTCAGCCGAAGTGCCTGCGCTCGCTTCGGGTGCAGGCTTTTCCGGAGCCTAAACAGCTCCGGGAATAAGCGGGGGGCAATACCGCTGGCAGCCGCCGCGGTAATAGCGGACCCGCAAGTGGCGGCCGCGATTACTGGGCCTAAAGCGCCCGTAGCCGGGTGGGTAAGTGTCCGGTGAAATCCTGCAGAAAACTGCAGGGCTTGCCGGACAAACTGCCCACCTTGGGACCGGGAGGAGCCGAGGGTACTCCCGGGGTAGGGGTGAAATTTCGCGAGCAAGCTCGCTTTAATGTGCTTGCTTGCGCAAGCACATTCCTGTAATCCCGGGGGGACCACCTGTGGCGAAGGCGCTCGGCTAGAACGGGTCCGACGGTGAGGGGCGAAAGCCAGGGGAGCGAACCGGATTAGATACCCGGGTAGTCCTGGCTGTAAACGATGCCCGCTAGGTATGGCCGAAGTCTCGAGCTTCGGCCGTGCCGTAGGGAAGCCGTTAAGCGGGCCGCCTGGGGAGTACGGTCGCAAGGCTGAAACTTAAAGGAATTGGCGGGGGAGCACACAAGGGGTGAGGCCTGCGGTTTAATGGGATTCAACGCCGGGAACCTCACCGGGGGTGACAGCAGGATGACGGTCAGCCTGAAGGGCTTACCTGACGCGCTGAGAGGTATTGCATGGCCGCCGTCAGCTCGTACCGTGAGGCGTCCTGTTACCTACAAATGCGGAGCATTTGGAGGGCTCCGCCGTAGGCAGGAGAAGTCAGGTAACGAGCGAGACCCGCGCCCCATGTTGCGACGGTGTCACGCTTGTGGCACCGGCACTCATGGGGGACTGCCCGCGCCAAGCGGGAGGAAGGAGCGGGCGACGGCAGGTCTGTATGGTCCGAATCCCCCGGGCTACACGCGGGCAACAATGGCCGGGACAATGGGATGCGACCCCGAAAGGGGAAGCTAATCCTCGAAACCCGGTCTCAGTACAGATCGACGGCTGCAACTCGCCGTCGTGACGGCGGAATCCCTAGTAGCCGAACGTTAGCATCGTTCGGCGAATACGTCCCTGCTCCTTGCACACACCGCCCATCAAGCCACCCGAGTGGGGTCCTAGTGAAGTCCTCTCTTTCCGGGAGGGTGGAACTAGGGCTCCGCGAGGGGGGCTAAGTTGTAACAAGGTAGCCGTACCGGAAGGTGCGGCTGGATCACCTCCTCGACGCCCGTCAAAAAGTGGCGGGCATGGCACGGACACTGGCGGAGCACTAAATTCTCCCCGATGAAAAATAAACGCCATTTTTAAGGGCCCTTAGATCAGCCTGGAAGATCGCCGCCCTTGCAAGGCGGAGGCCGAGGGTTCAAATCCCTCAGGGTCCATCCCATCTAAGGGCCACACAACACTTCCTTTACTTTCCCTTTCAACAGGTAAATAAAACCAAGATGATGTTCCCGAGCCATCGTCTCGGGGACTGAGGGTAGGGAAGTTTTTCATGCTTCCCAATGATCCCCCAGAGGTGCTGCCGCAGCAAAATGGGCTGCATGCACGCTAAGGCCAGGTGGTGGATGGCTTGGCTCGGCAGCCGAAGAAGGGCGTGGCAAGCTGCGATAAGCCCCGGGGAGGTGCAAGCTGCCGTAGATCCGGGGATTCCCGAATGCGTTAAGCTTGCCTCGCGCAAGCTCCCGGCAGGGAGCGGGAACCCGGGGAATTGAAACATCTTAGTACCCGGAGGAAAAGAAAGCAAACGCGATGCCGTGAGTACCGGCGAGGGAAAGCGGCACAGGCCAGTCCGAACCCGCTCTCGAAAGAGAGTGGGGATGTGGTGCGCTCCCGCTAATCCCCTAAGTGGGCTAGCCGAAGTGAGCTGGAACGCTCCGCCGTAGAGGGTGATAGCCCCGTAGGCGAAAGCCCATATGGGGAGGGAGCGCAAAGAGTACCACGGCTCGGAAATGCCGTGGGAAGATGGGGGGCAAATACCCCCAAGCCTAAATACTCGCCGAGTCCGATAGCGCACCAGTACCGTGAGGGAACGCTGAAAAGAACCCGTAAAAGGGTGTGAAAAGAGCCTGAAACCACCTGGCCACAGCCAGGCAGGGCTCGAAAGGGGCTTTGCCCACAGAGTTCTGCCGTACGTTCTGAAAAACGGGGCAGGGAGTGTGGCTGAGTGGCGAGGTTAAGGGCTGTAAGCCCGCAACCGGAGCGAAAGCGAGAGGCCCGCAGCCAGCTTTTGCTGGTGAGGGGTGGGGTGTGAAAGCGCCCCATAGTCACTCGGCCACGACCCGAAGCCGGTCGATCTAGTCCTGGGTAGGGTGAAGCGGCTCGAAAGAGCCGTGGAGGCCCGCACCGGTGGTGGATCCCCTTCGGATGACCCGGGACTAGGAGTGATATGCTAATCGAGACCGGCGATAGCGGGTTCCCCCCGAAATGAGCTATAGTTCAGCCTCCGTGGAGGCGGGTGGCGGTGTAGAGTTACTGATTGGGGGTGCAGGGGTCGAAAGGCCTCGGCCTCCAGTCAAACTCCGAAGCCGTCACCGCCGTAGAAGCGGGGAGTGAGGGCGCGGGGATAAGCTCCGTGTCCTAGAGGGGAAGAACCCAGGCGGAGGTTAAGGCCCCTAAGTGCCGGCTAAGTGCAACACGAAGGTTGTTCCAGCCCCCAGACAGCGGGGAGGTAGGCTTAGAAGCAGCCACCCTTTAAAGAGTGCGTAACAGCTCACCCGCCGAGGGCTGGAGCGCCGCAAATGTATCGGGGCTCAAGCCGGCCGCCGACACCTCCGGCCTCCTGCCGAGAAGGCAGGAGTTGCGGTAGGGGGGCGTCCCGATGGCGCAGAAGGTGGTGCGTGAGTACCACTGGAGCCGTCGGGAATGAGAATCCTGCCGGTAGTAGCATAGAAAGCCGGGTGAGAATCCCGGTGGCCGGAAGGGCTAGGGTTTCGCGGCAATGTTCGTCAGCCGCGAGTTAGCCGGTCCTAAGGCCGCTCGTAACACGAGTTTGGCCGAAAGGGAAGCCGGTTAATATTCCGGCGCCGTGGCCGTACGTGCGGCAACGCAAGCCCTGTGGGAGACGCATCGGGGTAGGGGGACAGGTCTCGCATGGCCTGCTAAGCGTATAAGCCCGGGGAGAGCCGTAATGGTGAGAACCGGGTGAAAGCGCGATGGGCCCGCATTTGCGGGTTCTCCCGAGCCCTGGTGCCCATGAAAATCCCACAGGGAAGGATCGGCCACGACCGTACCGAGAACCAGTACTGGTGCCCCTGGGTGAGTAGCCCAAGGCCTCTCGGGGATAATCCGGCCTAGGGAACTCGGCAAATTGGCCCCGTAACTTCGGGAGAAGGGGTGCCCATCGCCCTCCTTATGGAGGGACGATGGGTCGCAGTGACTAGGGGGGCCCGACTGTTTAACAAAAACGTAGCCGGCTGCTAGCCCGTAAGGGTGTGTATAGCCGGTGACGCCTGCCCAGTGCGGGTATCTGAAGCCCGGGTTCAACCGGGTGAAGGACCCGTGAACGGCGGCCGTAACTCTGACGGTCTTAAGGTAGCGTAATCCCTTGCCGGTTAATTGCCGGCCTGCATGAATGGCGTAACGAGGTCCCCACTGTCCTAGGCCGGAGTCCGGCGAACCCGGTGTCTGGGTGCACAGCCCCAGGACCCCCACCGGGAAGCGAAGACCCCGTGGAGCTTCACTGCAGCCTGCCGTTGACGTATGTTCCTGGATGTGAAGCGTAGGCGGGAGGCGCAGAAGCCGCTCCGCCAGGAGCGGTGGAGCCGCCCATGGGACACCGCCCTTCCAGGGGCATACGTCTTACCTCTGGCAAGGCCAGGGGGACAGCGGTTGGTGGGCAGTTTAGCTGGGGCGGCATTCCCCTGAAAACCAATCAGGGGAGCCCAAAGGTCGGCTCAGGCCCGTCGGAAATGGGCCGTAGAGTGCAAGGGCAAAAGCCGGCCTGACAGGGTTCCGAACAGTAAGGAACCCTGCCGCGAAAGCGTGGCCTAGCGACCCCCTGTGGCCTATATTTGAGGCCCAGGGTTAACAGAGAAGCTACCCCGGGGATAACTGAGCTGTCGCGGGTGAGAGTTCACATCGACCCCGCGGTTTGCTACTTCGCTGTCGGCTCATCTCATCCTGGCCGTGCACAAGCGGCCAAGGGTGGGGGTGTTCACCCATTAAAGAGGTTCGTGAGCTGGGTTCAGAACGTCGCGAGACAGTTTGGTTGCTATCTGGTGGGGGTGTTGCCCGCCTGAGAGGAAGGTCCGAATAGTACGAAAGGAACTTCGGGCCGCGGCCAATGGTCAACCGGCTATCCTGCAGGGTAGCCGGGCAGCTACGCCGCAGGGGATAAGGGCTGAAAGCATCTAAGCCCGAAGCCCCCCTCAAAAAGAGGCGGGTATGGGGCTCCGCTAAAAGAGCGGGTCGATAGGCCAGGGGTGTAAGCCCCGCAAGGGGTTCAGCCCGCTGGTACTAATCGCCCCGTTGCGTGCATGCGGCCCATGCTAAACGGCAGTACCTCTGGGGTCGTTAAAAAACGAATACATATGTGCTTTCTTCTATAAATAATATAAAGGACGGCCCAAAATATTGGTTTATGGCAATGTTCACCATCAATCCGGAGACATTTTCTTTCATACTCGTAGGGATATTTTTCCTTCTGATTACTTGGTATTCGATACGTCTAGTTACAGTTAAAAAAGAGTATCTCGTGACACTCATTAATAAACCAGAAATCCTGCTCAACTCTTTCAACTATCTTTTCTGGGGAATGGTGCTTGCAGTGATTTTTCTTATGATTGAGTTCCTAGCAGCTTATCTCATAAACCCTGTTTTTCCGTTGTGGGTTATGATACTGTATGTACCCATCATGATGGCTAGTACAATCCTGATAGCCATGTGCTTCATAACCTTAGGCAGAAACCTCAAAAAGGTGTGAGAAATGTTCGGTGAAGGAATAATCCAAAATACAAACGTCATAGCAGCAATGCTGTTAATTGATGCAATGCTGGCTGTGATATGTGCTTATTATACTAGAGAACTTCTCAAGAAAATAAAAATAAATCCCAAACTCGGGGCGATAACCCTGTTCAACCAAGGAAGAAATATCTTTATGCTTATGGGACTCGGTGCAATCATCATAGCAATTTTTACTCTTGCAGCATTCTATTATTCCTCAAATTATTTTGTGTATTCTTTTCTGACGGTTTTCTCAGTACTGCCTTCAGGTATCCTGATCGCATACTCGCTCTGGAGATTCAACAAAATCGTTGAGTCGGCTTACTGATGCTTCTGAATTGAGAGTAAAGTTTAAAAAACCAAAGCAAATATATCTATTTTGCGGGAGGGTGTGCGGAGCTATCGCGCAGCATTATCTGCTGCGTGAGGAAAGTCCCCCCACCGCCTGCCACAAGGCAGGTTAGCTGGCTCGAGAGAGCCGTGCCGGAAGGGCATGAGGGTGGAGCAGAAACGACACCCGCATGAGGAAATGCGATGATGCATGGAGCTGAGGTCACTCATGCGGGGTGAAACGCGCCACCTCAGGTGCAAGGGTTTTGTGCCCGCTCAGTCTAATGCTCCGCGCGCATCAGGTGGTGGCTCCTTCCAGCAATTTCGTGGAGCTGCCATGACGCGCGTAACAGAAGGGGGCTTACTCCACCCTCCCGTAACAAAAACAAATGAGGTAAAGAACATGGCAAAGGATAAGAAAGTTTCCATGCCTTTGAGCACGGCAGGGCTTGTAAGGTATTTCGATGAGTATAAGGAAAAGTTCCAGATCAAGCCAGAATATATTGTTTATGCTGGAGCAGGCATAGCAGCACTGGAAATAATCATCAGATTGCTGTAGCGCGGGCCCGTAGCTCAGCCTGGACACCTCGGAAAGCTGGGCTTTCCTGCGTTTCCGGCTTTCCGGTCCGGAAAGAGCGGCAGGCTTCTAACCTGTAGGTCGGGGGTTCAAATCCCCCCGGGCTCGCCATTCAAAATTTTTTAATGTGCTGAACAATTGAAAAGTATGTCCTCCACCATTCTTTATGGCTTTGATGTGGAAGGGCGTAAATTTTCTAAGGAATACGTAGAGAACAAGTTCGGAGTGCTTGATGGAAAGGTCAAACTTCTGGAAATTCCCGTCTATTGCTTTGTCACACCTCATGGAAAGATCGATAAAAATCTGCTTTCCTGGTTTTTGGATTTCGCATCATCTTATAACTTCAAATTCACTGCTCATTCCTTTGATGACATCTCGCTCATCTTTCCTTATAAACCTGTAGATGTAGAACTGCGAAAGATCGACGCTTGCCTGGAAGTTGCCGAGGAAATAAACGCTCTTAAAATAGTGTTCCACCAGAAAAAAGATGAAGACGGTGTGCTTGCTGTAAAGCCAGACAAATATTCAATTACCATAACCATCGAAAACACGTCTCTTGCCAGCCCCTTTAAAGTTGAGGAAATGGCAAGAAAACACGGGCTGGGATTTACGCTTGACATACCCCACATGTTTCTCTATGCTGTTGAAGCAAACAAACAACACGAGGTGTACGAATGGGTGGAGCATCTCAATCCCGATCACCTCCACATAAGCAACACTTATTTCAGGCATGCTTCTGCCTGGAGCTCGCTGGTTTACCTGCTCAAGGGAGACCTCGGCTCTGCTTTCGTAAAGCTTCGAGGAGATTTTCACCTTCCGTTGAGTGTTGGACACATCAACTACCGCAAGATATTTGAGAAGTTGAAGGTTCCAGAAACGATAATAATGGAGATTTCCACCACGAACTACGAGTTGTTGATGAAGTCAATAGGTAAAAAGAGCAAGATAGAGAAAGGTTATGAAGACGATATAAAACATCTAAGGAAATTGCTTGCAATGAGAGGGATTTTTTAATTTTGAGGTTTAGATAATTTTTACCGGCGATGATGTGAAGATCGTCAGCTAAGGAAAAAGATGCATGAGGTGAACACCCCCTGAGCCGGTTCACAATTCTTCTTCAGGTGATGGGATGAACTATGTAATAGAGGAGATTAGAAACACGATAATGAAGCTGGTTGAAGATGCGGGTCTCAAAAATCCAGAAATCGAAATTCCTCCGGAACATGTAAAAGCCATATTTGCCGTTCCCTGTTTCAAGTATGCTAAAGAATTCCGAAAATCCCCGCAAAACATAGCTGAAGATGCTGTAAGCCAAATAAAAGATGCGAAATCCGAAATTTTCGACGAGATAGGGGCTGAGGGGGGTTACATCAACTTTTATGTTGATTGGAATGTACTTGCTTGTAAGCTGTTGAAGGAAATTGAGGAGTGCAAAGATAGCTATGGTTCTTCTAATGTGGGTAATGGTAAGAAAATAATTGTTGATATGTCCTCTCCGAACATAGCAAAGCCCATGAGCGTCGGCCACCTAAGATCAACAATAATTGGGGATGCCATTGCTAGAATCTTCTCATTTTTGGGTTATGAAGTTATCAAAGACAACCACTTAGGAGATTGGGGTACGCAATTTGGCAAGCTTCTTTACGCTTACAAAACCTGGGGGAAAAAGGAGGAAGTGGAGAAGGGTGGTGTCAAAGCCCTGCTCGAGCTCTATGTTAAGTTTCATAGAGAAGCAGAAAGTGATCCCGAGCTTGAAGAAAGGGCAAGAGAAGAGTTTGCGAAGCTGGAGAAGGGTGATAAGGAGAACAGAAAACTCTGGGAATGGTTTGTTGAAATAAGCTTGAATGAGTTCAAGCGCATCTATGCACTTCTTGGTGTGGAATTTGATTTATGGCTGGGAGAAAGCTTTTACGTTGGGATGTGTGGTGATGTGATCAACGATGCTCTGGAAAAAGGCATAGCCAAACAAGATGAGAGCGGTGCTGTGGTGGTGGAGCTTGAAAAGTACGGGCTACCCAATCTCGTGATACGGAAATCGGATGAATCCACACTTTATTCGACACGAGACCTCGCTGCCATAAAATACCGCATGTCTGAACTCAATCCGTACAAGATACTTTATGTTGTGGGAGGTGAACAAAAACTTTATTTCCAGCAGGTGTTTAAAGCTGCGGAACTCCTCGGTTATGCTTCTCATGACAAGCTGGTGCATGTGGATTTCGGGCTTGTACGACTTCCGGAGGGGAAGATGAGCACCAGGAAGGGCAGAGTGATCTTTCTTGAGGATGTGATTAAGGAAGCTATCGAGAGAGCAAAGAAAATAATTCTGGAAAAGAATCCGGAGATAAAGGGAAAGGAATTGGAGAATATTGCGAAAAAAGTGGGTGTGGCGGCCATAAAATTCGCTGATTTAAGCCAGAACAGAATCAAGGATGTTGTTTTTGATTGGGACAAGATGATAAGCTTTGAGGGAGATACTGGCCCTTACCTCCAGTACACATATGTTAGGGCTAAATCCATACTTGAGAAGGCTGGAGGGGAGCTTTGTGAGCGCGCAAGAAAGCTGGAGAGTGTTGTGCTTGAGAGTGAGGTAGAAAAAAATATTGTTAAGCGGTTGCTTTTCTTCCCCGAAGTGATTAAGGAGGCTGCCATACATTACGAGCCCCACAGGATAGCTTCTTACCTGATCGAACTTGCGCACGACTTCAACAGCTTTTACCAGAACATCCCGGTTTTAAAAGCTGAAAGCGAGGATGTGCTGCTCAGCAGGTTAAAGCTCGTGGAAGCAGTTTCCATCATTATAAAGACGGGGCTTGGGCTGCTGGGTATTGAGGTCATGGAAAAAATGTGAGAGTAAACCATATTAAGATTAGATTGCATGTTTTGATTAAGATGCGGTTAGCCAAAATTTTGCTGGTTTTAACAGCATTTACAGTAACGCTGATTACCATTAGCTCTGCTTCTCAGCTTGTGCATGCTGCTGAAACACCACTACCGAAAATTTTGCTGGTTTATGATGCAATCGACCCCACACTTATTAATCCTTCTGAAATGTTAGATAAATATAAAACCACGCTGAGTGCTCTAGGGTTTAACGATCGTGGGTCTTGTATTTCAGAAAACGGGTGGGTCGAACTTAAACCTGGAGAGTTTTGTTATTATAACACTCATGCCTCTAACGCTTTACCACTCACATCCGAAGATCTTATGAATTTTGATATAGTGATCTGGTTCACTGGAACGGATCTAAGCGACGAAGCGCTAAAAGAGACAGATATTAATAATCTCAAAGAATATCTTGCTTCTGGGGGAAAACTTTTTTTGAGTGGAGAGAACTGGATGGAAAGTATTGAGGATCTTGATTTCCTTAAAAACTATTTACACATCAAACTGTGCAAGTCGAACAGTCCATACGTGGATGCAAATATTGTGGGCAAGCCAAACACGTTTATAGGAGATGACTACGAGGATGATCCTATCAGTCTTTCTCAAACAGCTCCGAATATTTTTTATCATGAAGGTATTTTTGAGGGTAGCATCACAGGATATATCTGTGATGGATCCCTATGGAGGGGCAGGTGTTATGGTGAGTGGAGTCAGATCAATATCACTATTCTAAATTCTTCTTCTCCTTATATTTATTCGTTAGAATTTATAGATGATAATTCTGCATTAAATTTTGTTTGTCTTGATCCAGGAGAAGCTCAAGAGGACATATTTGGCAACACGTACTACCCATGTGAACGAAGAGTGCGGCTTTACTTGTATGAATGTGTGGGGGGATACCTAGGTACTCAAGAACCTTTTAATGGTGTTACCGCAATAACTCATGACAACGGCACAAATTCCTACAAAGTCGTTCTCTTTGGTTTTGAATGGGCAACCATTGAGGATGATCTGAAAAGGTTAGAGATCATGCGTAGGGTTATCGGCTTTTTGACGGAGCCTCGCGCAATAAAAGTAGTTCTGGATAGAAATGTAACATGCGACCCGCTTGATTCATACTGTGAGTACAGCGGATATCCACAAATAGAAGGGGTTTGTGAGTTAAGAAAGGATCCTTGGTATATGAGATATGTGTGCTATTATGTATGGTCATGGTCTGAATTGTCGTGGGTTGAAACCTGCAGATGGAAATACGACCCTGACCAACTCTCTAAACTGGATTCATGGCAGTATGTTGTGAATTATTCTTCGATCTCAAAGACGGGAGGCTTTGTTTACAGTGAGGATTACAAACTACCCGTTCAGCTCACTACTGATTATTACTACTCCTACTACTACAACAACTTTTCAACTTATATCAACGTAAGCGACCTTCCTGACGGCACCTATAATGTAGGCGTGAGATGTCAGGATAGCGAGAATGATTGGGGTGGATTTGCTAATTTAACTCTGGTTGTAGATAAAACGCGTCCACAAACTCCGTATGTTGTTGCGGGTCAACATTTTGTGAATACCGAAACGGCCGAGTTTAAACTCTACTATCGGTACCGAGAAAGCGCCGCAAGTGTATTTGAAATCACGGATCTGCCAGCTTACGTTTCTTATTCGTGCGATAACTCCAGCTGGTCGGGGTGGATAGCATGGTCGGATTTGCAGGATGGCGAGGAGTCTAACGGTCAGGATTACAACTTCTACAAACTCGTTGAGGTTGATATAACCAGCGCTGCAGCGGGCTGTTCCAGTTCTGAGGGAAACAGGACCGTGTATTTCAGGTTTAGGGACAAAGCGGGAAATATAGCGTATGATCTCAGCGGCAAGCCGAACTACAACTGGGTCGTTTACGACACCACACCACCGTGGTTCACCATCACACCTTCAGAAAACAGCTGGGTCAGTCCGAGCTCGAGATTTACGGTTCTGGTTTATGACGACTGGAAAGCAAAAGGTGATGTACACTACTATATTTACAACACATCTGATCAGCTGGTTAAACATAACTTAACGGAGAATGGAACCGAATTCCTGCCATTTGAAGGACTGAAGGACGGAACATACACCCTGAAAATTTTCTGCTGGGACGAGGCTGGAAATACAAACGTAACCGATCTAACTTACAAGCTGGATACGAAACCACCGGTTATAGCATCCATACCCGAAAACAATTCCGTGGTATGGAAAAGATTGAATATTAACCTTACTTGGGACGATCCCGTTTCCTGGATCGATAACGTGGGAACTAAATACAGAAGCGGTACAAATGACACAGGCATAGTTGAGCTTGACGGCACGAACATAACAGTCCAAAATGGCGTACCATTCCAGGTTGAGTTTGAAACATCAGGATGGCACAGCCTGAAGGTCTGGGTGTGGGATAATGCTGGAAACGTTAACGCCACAACTCTGAGGTTTTTTGCGGATGTTGACCCCCCCATTATCAGTAATATAGATCCTGTTAACAACTCCATCATCACGCTCGAGAACTGGATAAATATCTCTGCTATCGACATGCCTGAAGAAAGAAACGCAGGTCTCAACTCGACAGGCATAAGAAACAACGGCAATGGCACCAACTTAACTTTCGCTATCAACTACCCGTTCTATCCGGGCTGGAATGAAAGTGATGAGGGTGATGTCTGGCTTGATGTTTGGATTTTCGATCTATTCAACAACACCAATCACACGAGGATACATTACCTCCTTGACGTTAACCCGCCCACAACCACCGATAACTATAGCGCTTACATCCAAGCCAACGGATGGAGCTGGCTCAGCCATAATATAGCCATAGAGCTGAGCTGCGATGACGCCGCTTCAGGATGCTACAGGACATATTATTGTTTGAGTGCTTCGCCAGCATGCGATCCAGAAAATGAGTACACAACTCCCGTTTTAACTGGCTGTCCGGAGGGAGAAGCCTGCACCTATTACCTGAGATACTACTCCGTGGATGCTGCGGGACATGAAGAAAGCATAAAAGAAGCCGCGGCAAACATATCCATAGACAGGGCGCCACCCACAATTCTAGTCCTGAGCCCAGAAAACAACTCCGTTCAGAGCGGAAATGTAACGATAAAGGTGCAGCTCTCCGATAAAGGAAGCGGTGCAGAAGGGAGCGCTTTCTACTACATTTTCAACTCCACCTGGAACCTGATTGAAAGTGGGGAGCTCAGTTCCGCTAACGATTACACAGCCACGTGGAACTCCTCGGCCTATAACGGCACCCACTACATTATCGTAAATGCGACGGACATCGCGGGAAACGTGGGAGAAGTAATGGTGAAGATTAACATTGATAACACTTACCCATCCGCCATGATCCTGCTGCCGGAGCGCGATTCCTATCACAACACGACTCACATACAGATTTATCTGGTTGGAGAGAAGGGCACGGGACTGTCAAGCTGCAACTACACGGTAACGAACAGTACGGGAAGTGTTATTTTTAGCGGGATGAACACCACTGTGGGTGGTGCAACAACATGCGAGTTCAACGAAACACTTGATTTCTCAGCATACCGAGATGACGTCTACACCATCCAGTTCAACGTAAGTGATACCGCGGGACACATGTCTGCGGTCTTTTCACAATTCATAATAGATACCACACCACCAACCGTCGCGATACACTCCCCCGAAAACAGCTCCTTGGTGAGCAACACCATCTCAATCAATTACACAGTCAACGATATTAATTGTGATGATGTCACAATCTATTATCGCAAAAACTCGACCGCATCGTGGCAAAAGCTAGCTGATGTGTCGTGCGGATCTCATCAGGTGGTGGAGTTCTTCACTTCTCTGTGTCAGGATTCAAACACTCCAGAATGCGGAATAAAGCTTACAGCTGCTGATAAAGCTGGAAATGTTAATCACACCACCGTTTATCTGCAGGTCGATAACTCCCCCCCAGAAATGGAGCTAGTGAGTCCTCCTCAAAACTCGTGGCACGGCAAAACCTTCAATATTACGCTTTCAATCACCGATGCGCACAGCGATGTGGTCGAATGCAATTACACAACTGAATATGTAAATGGTGTTTTTGATTGTTCAAAACTGGAGGTTGTGCTGCCAGAGTACTGTATGAGTGAAGGATACGGAGAGTGCAAAATCACCATAACTGCTAAAAACGGTGCTAACCTGACCTCAACCAGAACCTTCACCTTCTCCACAGATTACACACCACCCGAGCTCACGAGTGTTACTCCTCAAAACCTCTCGGTTATTCTTAACACCACACCGCTAACCTTTGAATGGGAGGATAACTTCGATTATTATGGAACCACGAACAATACAGGCGTGGTTGAGCTAGAGAACGGCACGAATGTAACGATAGGTAACGGGGTGGCTTTCTCTCCCCATCTCAGCGGAGACGGATGGCACATCCTGAATGTTTGGGTTAGCGATATAGCTGGAAACACGAAAATGTACGCTTTGAAATATTATGTTGACGAGAAGCCCCCGGAGATCATTAGCGTGAACACAACACCCGGAAGTGATGCGATCTATGGAGATGTGAGAATATTCGAGGGCGAGGTTTTCTACTTGGATGTGGGAGTAAATGACACGGCCGGAGTGGCAGGTGTTAAAGCTAACGTTACCCTACCGAACGGCACGGAGAAGGTTGTTTATGCTTATCTTCTTGAGGGCACGAACACTCTTGGAGTGTGGAGGGTGGCTGTAGCTGGAGATACCCTTGGTAAGTATAACATAACATCGCTCCAGCTTGCTGATGTGTTCGGTCATGCAAACACTACAAAATTGGGGCTTACGTTCTTTGTTGTTAAACCCGAGCTAAGAGTGCTGATAAATGGAACAAACGAATCCAACTACTGGGTGGTGTCACCTTTCATCCTCAACTTCACTTTCAATAAAACCGTGGATAGAGGCGAGCTTAGCTTCATGATCCCTCCATCTACGTGCGGAATCTTAAATGGCGCTCCTGCTTACACAATAATCAATTACACATCATTAACCGAGGCGTGTAATCTTACTCCTATTACAGATGGTGATTCTCTCCTTGGATGGAACGTTAACATAACCAATCCAACAAACTACTGCGGTGTTGAAGGTTATCTTTTCGGAGAGAAAGTTTCAGCTCAGGACATCGTGGAAAGATGGTATGCATGTTTCTCTTCTGGTAGCTATAGGGATGACACTTTGCTTCGCATATCCAATATGGTTGCTGAGCTCAACACCTCTCCAGCCAGAACCCATTTCGCTCAGAACGAGACATTTCAGCTGGTGCTGAATGTAACCAACCTGCTCGATGCCAATCATAGCGGTACAGCCATAAACGTAAGTATCGAGCTTGTGCCTCCAGAATGTTACAACAACTACTGCAACATCACCATCACCCCAGAGTTCATCCAACATCTAGGGAACATAGCTCCAAATACCACGGGATTGGTGGTGTGGAACGTAACCGTAGAAAACGCAGGCAATTACACATTCCTAACAAGGGTGATGGAGAACGGTACATCAATACTGGAAAGAGGTATCAATGTAACGGTAAACGACACGACTCCGCCAACCATATTGGGCTATTGGTTCGAGGATAACCGAACGGAATATTATGCTGGTGATGTTGTTCGTTTCGTAGCATGGATTGTGGACAATGTTGATGTCAACTCCTCAAAGCTTTACGTTAAGAAGCAAGATGGTGAAGTTGAAATCGTGAATGGAAGTGGGAACTATGGAGTATGGCTTTTCTCCATAACGAACACAAGTCAGGTGGGGAACTATACGATACTGTCCATCTATGCTGAAGATGATGCAGGAAATTACATAAATGAGAGTGTGAACATGACCTTCCGCGTGCTAAAGATGATCGTGGACGTCAGGAATGCCAAGATCTCCACAATAGAAAGTCCACTTAACATCTCGGTTTGGGTTAAAGGGAACATAACGGAGATAAGCTCCGTTAGCGTAAATGTCACCAAGCCCAGAGGCTCATCAGAAACGCTTCACTTGGAATTCTGCAACACAACTGGTGATTTCTTCGTTTACTGTGGAACTTATTATGGAGTGACGCAATCCGGAAACTACAGCATTAATGTCACTGTATCCGACACCATCGGCTCTGCAGCAAATCATTCTTGGTTCTTTGTCGATTATGGTGTGGGCGAGATTATTTATGCGGAAACTTACTCTGGTACAGTAAAATTGCCGTTAACGGCTCTCCACCACAACATGACTTGGATCGTGCTGATAAAGAATGGCGACCTCCAAAATGTGACACTCAACATAACAATAGAAAACACAAGTGTTGCTTATCTTGCACAAGGAGAGAACGGAAGCAAAAGATTTGACCACATCTACTATGAGGACAATCCGAACGGTTTGCTTGTGGGATGGAACATCACGTTAAACAGCACGGGTTCAACACTCATCAACGTCACCATAAACACTTCAAAGAACTTCAATTTTTCGGTGATAAATCTGACCGTGATACCTACAGATGATGTCGCGCCATCCATCGAGATGGTCGATATAAAGCCAAATTATACAAATTTGATGAGTCCTGTAACAATCACAACCAAAGTGATCGATCATGAGACTCTAGTAGAGAGTGTTGTGGCGGAGATAACACTGCCAAACGGAACAGCACTGAACATAACCATGGTAAGGTTTAACGCCACACACTTCCAAGCTACGTATCAGAACATACCCGTAACCGGTGTATATTGGGTTAGGATATTCGCCAAAGACGCGGGAAATAATGTGGCCGTGTCTCCTTATGACTCCTTTAATGCAACAGACGTTTATCCCTACTTTAATGTTGAGCCAGCATACTACTCCTACAACAAAGGAGAGTACATAAGAGCTATCTTTGATGTGAGAGATGTTAACAACAACACTGTAAATGACTTTACATATCATGCGATCATAAACATGTCCGGTATAAAAGTGATTGAACTCTCAGGTACTGGAAGCTCGAGTGTGAACACTCTGCTCTACAGAATAGAGATGTATGATCCTCCAATATTGGAAAATCAGAGCTTTCTAACCTATAACGTGACGGTCTGGGTTGAAAAGGATGGAAATGTTGCTATGAACAGGAGCTTTGTGATCAGAGTTTACAGGGAGTTCAACGTGACCGTAATTGAGCCCGCGTCCTCTCACGAGTACTTACAGTACATTCCGCTGGTCATAGAAGTTAAAAACGCCAGAGGTCAGCCAGTAACTTGGATTTCCGGTGCGGAAGCGTGGTGCTTAGATGGATGCTCCAATCCGCAAACGAGATATCCATACGCCACCCTTGTCTATGCTGGTCAACTAGGCAGGTATGCGAATCTTCAGGCCTTCAGTCCCTTTGTCGGAGTTGAAGAAGCGAAGGTGATGGTTTACGTAAGTGATGTAAATAGAAATGAGAAAAGTGTGGTAAGAAATGTTGTGATAGGACAGGAAGTGTTAGCTCAGGCAGGTGAGGGTGGCGGAGGTGGTGAAAAGGGCGGAGCAACCGGAGGAATGGCTGGGAACTTCACCACCCTCCCGATAAAAATCGAGGAATTCCAGATGAGGCTGACGAAAGATGTTGTGGAGATAGAGCAAGGAAAGGATGGTTCAGTAGCACTAATTCTCATAAATCCGAATCCTGTCGAAATCGTTTTATTGGGTGGTGTAGATGTTGAGGGTGAATTACAAGCGTCTGCACCAAAAGTTATATACCTTTCTCCAAAAGAAGAAAGAACGGTGCTGATAGAGATAAGTGCACCCCTCTATCTGCAAGCAGGCGAATATCTTTTAGTGGTTCAATACAGCTATGAGAATGTTTCAAAATCCCTCCCACTAACTGTCAAAGTGATAGAAAGCGAGGAGGTTAAAAACCTGAGGTCGCTAGTGAACAGTTACAACAAACTCGTCAGATTTTTGAAGAGTGTGAATCAAACACACCTTTATGAAAAGGAGCTGAAAGATATAGATGGATTGATAAAGAAAGCACATAGTGATTGTATATTGAAGAATGATGAGCAATGTCTTAAGGAAGTGAATGAGATAATAGCCCAGAAAATAGAAGGAATAGAAAACAGAATATTCATGGCCAGAGTGAGGATATTCGTTCATGAATACAGGAAGGAGATAATGCTGGCGCTTCTACTTGCCGCCATCATGGCGATTCTTACAGAACTTCTATTATTGCCGTTGATAAGGATCAACAGAAAACTTTCCGAAGCGAAAGAAAAGCTAAACACACTGGTAGAAACAAGAAAGAGCATACAGAAGCAGTATTTCAAAAGAGAGTTGGATGAAGCCACATTCAACAAAATGATAAGTGAGATACAGGAAAAGGTGCTCAGAACAAGAGCCGAGATAAAAGAGCTTGAGGAAGACAAAGGAATGCTTCTTCACCTCCATGTGATGGAATACCGTGCAAAGAGGAAAGCCGAAAAAGAGCGTGAGAAAAAGAAAATGAAAGAAAAGGAAAAAACCGCCGTACCAAAAAGTGGTGAGAAAAAGTTTAATATAGAGGAGATGTTAAATAAAGTTAGGGGTTCGTTCATAATAAGAAAACCGAGAAAAGAAAAGGTTGAAGCACTTAAAGCTTTACCCCAAAAACGAGAAACTGTGAAGTTGGAGGAGGTTGAGAAAAGGATAAAGGATATTAAGAAACGGCTTGAAAAGGTGAGAAAAGAATGGTCGAAAGAGTAACCACCGGCATTCCCGGGCTTGATGATAAAATGGAGGGGGGTTTTGTTAAGGGCTCCGTTAATCTTGTTGTTGGTAAAACGGGAACCGGAAAAACTCAATTCTCGTGCTCTTTCATTTATGCTGGAGCGCAGCTTGGCGAGCCCGGAGTGTATGCGACCACAGAAGAGAGGGTTACAGACATAAAGGAAGATATGCGAAACATGTTCGGATGGGATTTCGATATGCTTGAACAGCAGGGACTCGTGAAATTCGTTACGCTCAAACCCCTGTTTCCTGAGAAACCAATAGATAGTGATATAGCAAGAATTACAAAAAACTACATCCTCGATATCTATCAGAATCTTTACAATGCTGTTGTGGAAATCGGAGCAAGGCGCCTTGTGCTTGATTCCATATCCGTGCTGGAGATGTTCATCCACGACAAATACCTAGCCAGAGTCGCGATCATGAACTTGATGGAGAAGTTGAGAGAGCTGAATGTCACCACCGTAATGACTGGAGAAGTTCCAGAAACGGGAGAGGGGTTAAGCGGATCAGGCATAATAGAATACCTTGCGGACTCAGTCATAAAGCTCGATTTCGTGCCTGTATCTGAGGAGTTCAAACGTACCATAACCATAAGGAAGATGAGAAGGACAAATCACTCCACCCTCATATACCCGTTTGAAATAACACCTTCTGGATGGAGAATAATAGAGGTGGAGTGAAGTTATAGCGCGGGCGTTATATATGCTTCTATAAACGCCGCAAATAGAAGCACTGCAACGGAACAGAGGTAGATGGTGAGAGCATCTTCTACTATTTGAGTTGTGTATCTGCCACGATACACGCCTATGGAAAGCACACCCCCTGCAATTCCTGCAAGGAAGTAAGCGGTGATTTCAGGCACAGCGTGGAGAAAGATTGATGAGCTGCCCAAGAAAAACGCAAGCAAAGCTGCCAGTCCCTTACTCAACCCGGCATTGATCAAATCTCTCGCTATATTTCCGAAAAATACAGCCACAACGCTTGCGTTCCACGTTATAACGAATAAAGCGCCGGTGCCAAAAAAGAACGATAACATGAAAGCAACGAAAGAGACTCTCAAATTATTGAAGAATATTATAAGGAAATCTTGAAACGGGGTGGTGGCCATACCCCTTATTGCCTGAATCGTCTTTTCCTGGAAAGAAAAGAGATGAGTAACGTAATCTTGTGGAAGTATAGTATACCAGAAGGTCATCGAAAATGCAACTCCGACGAAAAGATATGCATATGCCATTATAACTTTTCTGTTCCGTTCGAAAAGAGAAAGTGTGCTCTCCAACACGAGATGTTTTTTTGTCTTTTTACCCCAACACAACCTTTCCAGCGTTTCCTCCTCCTCTATAAGAAGCCTGTAAAATGCGGGCATCATGGTTATGGTTATGAAAAAAAGGGAAACAATAGAGGATGCTGTCGGAAATATGTAGTAAGATACAAAGAGCGCGATGGACGTGACAATGAACGAGTAAACAATCAAATATTTCTCGTTTCTTTTGATGGTGCTATTGATCACTAATTCCAATACCATGAAATTTTATCTGGCTCACACCACCATATAAAAATTTTCATTTTTTCTTCTTCTGCACTATGCCGTGGAATCTGGCACATTTGGGACATGCGTACATCTTCTGAACTGTGGAGGAAGCAAACCTCGGATCTATTTCTCTCCTCAAGCTCGGGTCGTTTATTCTGAAGCCCCTATACACAACGAAACATTTGTATTTTGGCACGATTCTACCGCAATAGCTACACTCAACGGTCGGAGCATGCCCCCTGCTAGATGGAGCATCCCATCCTCTTTTGTAAGCAGGCCCTCTTTTTGGAATAGAACATCACCCCCTTATTTTTCAGGTTTTTCTTTTAATCATGTAATCTGCCATCGCTTCCAGTATTTCTTTAAGCTGGTCTGGAAGCGGGGAAATCACTTCTTTTGCTTTATTTACCAGCTCTTCTGCTTTTTGATTTGCACGCTCAATTGCTCCTGTCTTGCGGAACAACTCAACTACCCACAGCACATCCTCTCTTGTGGTTTCTTCACGGGGCTTGTTGAGTATCTCAATCAACTTATTCTTTTCTTCTTCCGAAGCAGCCTCAAGTGCATAAACAACCAGTATGCTCCTCTTGCCTTCCTTTATGTCATTACCTATATCGTCCCTGCCTTTCCCCTCGGTGAGATCAATCACATCATCCCTTATTTGAAACGCTGGTCCTACACATTTGCCATATTCCACTATTCTATTCACAAAGTTATCATCCATCCCTGCAATTACCGCTGCTCCCACCATCGGAATGGTCAAATAATAAGCGGTTTTACCCGTCACCATTCTCATGTATTCCTCTTCCGTTGGATGATCATTGTTCCTAAGATTTATCTCCAACGCCTGCCCCTCCGCAGTTTTAATTGCTGTATCAGCGTAAACTTCCAAAAGGCGGAAAACGGTTTCGGCTGGTACTCCCTTCTCGTAACACCTCAAAACAGATTTAATGGCGTAATGTGCCATCCCATCCCCAACATTTACTCCGTGAGCAAGTCCATACTTCACCCATACCGCAGGCTTACCCCGCCTTACGGTATCTCCATCCTCGATGTCATCATGAATTAAGAGCCAGTTGTGGAGAAGCTCACACGCTACGGCAAAGGGCATGACTTTTTCCTCATCCACTCCAAGGGCTCTTGCGGTCAGAAGTGCCAGTATAGGTCTTAACCTTTTCCCGCCTGTGGATAGATGGTAGTGCATCGCATCATGAAAATTTTTTATTCCCTCGGATGGTATGGTATTCTTAAGCTCTCCCTCAAGCCTTTCCTTGTACTTTTCCGCCTCTCGAAGAATGTCCTCCATGTCCATGGAAGATATTCTTTCCCAAAACTTTTTAATTGTTCCTTCTCTCGCGCAAAAATATAAATGCCAGAAAATAAAAACAGAATAGTATGGGATTGCAATTAAGAGGATGGTTAAGAAAGCGCTATCTTGAAGCAAAAGAAGAGCTCAAAACCATAGAGAGAGAAATAGAGATGTTCAGAATAGGTCTGAAGAAAAAATATGTCGTTCTTCCCGTAATAAAGGACGTTTCACAAACAGATGTCAGGTATCCGTTAATTCACCCTTTTGCTTATGCAAGAATAAGATGGGATGAGGAAAATAAAGAGCTTGTTTATGAAGTGATAGAGCCAAAATTAAGCGAGGAGGAAAAAGAAATCTTCAACAAATTGAAAGAGAGTTTGGTGAAAGTTATAGATATAGATTTTGATGAGGCAGGCGATCCAGAAAAGCTGCTCGAATACCTCAAATCCAAAAGCTTGAAAATAATAAAAGAGCTTCGCCTCAATATAAAGCCGGGACAGTTCACCAAAATTTTCTATTACGTTTATCGTGACTTCGTGGGACTGAACAAGCTAGAACCGCTCATGCACGACGAATACATTGAGGATATAGGGTGTGATGGTGTCAGCGTCCCCCTCTACATAACACATAAGAAATTCGGGAACATAAAATCCAATGTTATTTTTGATGACAAGCGTGAGCTTCAAGAATTCGTTATCAAGCTTGCGGAAAGATGCGGTCGTTACATATCTTATGCGGAGCCCTTACTGGACGGAAGCTTGCCCGATGGCTCCAGAGTCAACGCAACTCTGGCAAGTGATGTGACAACGAGGGGTCCTACATTCTCCATAAGAAAATTTAGAGCCACACCATACAGCCCCATAGATATGATGCGACTCGGCACAGCATCTTCAGAAGTGTTAGCGTATCTTTGGTTCACGGTGGAGCATGGAAAGAACATACTAATTGCGGGAGGTACCGGAGCAGGTAAAACGAGTATTATGAATGCTGTGGTGTCCTTCATACCGCCGGAAGCTAAAATAGTCAGCATAGAAGATACGAGAGAGCTTAATCTTTACCACGATAACTGGATTCCAGCAGTGTCCAGAACAGGATTTGGAGTTACTGAATCCGCTACCAAATATGGGGAAGTCAGCATGTTTGATCTGCTGAAAGCGAGCTTTAGGCAGAATCCTGATTACATTATAGTGGGCGAGGTTAGGGGTAGGGAAGCCACAGTCCTATTTCAGGGTATGGCTTCTGGTCACACGGCTTTAAGCACGATTCACGGTGGTAGTGTGGATGATATAATCAAAAGAATGCAAACACCTCCCATCGAACTTCCTCCGTCTCTACTTGAGACACTAGATATAATTATAATTATGCATAAGACCCCGCATCTAGGTAAATCGGCTAGGAGAATAAAGGAGATAGTGGAGCTCGAGACGATAGATCCTGGCACAGGAAAAGCCAGAATAAACAAGGTGTTCACATGGGATCCTGCTTTCGATAAGTTTGCAAAGAAAAGGAGTTACGTTCTTGACGTAATATCGGTAGAAATAGGGATGCCCCCCCATCAAATCGAAAAAGAGATAGACACCAGGAGGAAATATCTTGAATGGATTTATAACAACAAAATATTTGACTTCAATGAAGTAAGCAAGCTCATATCTCTTTATTATAAAGACAAGAAAAGAGCCATAAAAATGATGGAGGAGAACAAAAGTATGAATAAAACGAGCATAAACATCCAAAGTGCTGAACAAAGTAATTCAAATGAGCTGAGCGCAAACACCTGAAAAAATATATTATGGTGTTGCACACTAATTTATAGTTATCAAAAAGAATCTTAACACGGGTGAAAAAGATGAGCAGTATGGATTTCATGACGGCCACAACAGACACTGGAGAAGATAACATGCCCAGAATAAAGATTGGAATAGAGGGCGCGGATGAGCTTGTGGATGGTGGAATCCCAGCTGGTAACACAGTATTGCTTGCCGGACCTGCAGGTAGTGGAAAAACGATGTTCGCCCTTGAGTTTCTTTATAGGGGTGCGCTAAACGGAGAAAAGGGGTTCTATCTGAGCCTTGAGGAGAGAGAGTCCGCAGTACTTCGAACCTGTAAGCAGTTTGGATGGAATATGGAGGAGTTAATGTCCCAAGATATGATACGCATAATAAAATACGACCCCTACAAGTATGAAAACATCTTTGACATACTTGCCTCAAACGTTAGAGAAATGGGAGCAAAACGTGTCGTGATTGACTCTATAAGCGCTATGAACCTCTACCTTCGAGATGTAAGAGAGATTCGAAAGTGCTTGATGGACATTCAGGACCTTATTTTTGAACATCAGGCCGTTGCTCTCTTAACGTCAGAGATACCGTCCGACAATCTCAGGAAGCTGAGCAGGTTTGATGTGGAAGAGTTCGTGTGTGACGGAATAATCCTGCTATACTACATACTCGCGCAGACAGAATATGTAAGAGTGATAATTATAAGGAAAATGAGAAGAACGAACCATTCTTCCAAAGTTCATCCCATTAAAATAACTCCTAATGGGATGGTAATATACCCGCATGAGGAGGTGTTCGTGACCATTGAGTGAGAATCATGAAAGCAAAATTGCTTTTTTTTCATCCAAAAAGAAGAAAAATGAACAAAAATAAAGAAGAAATTATAGAAAAGTTAAAGAAAGCTGGATTGATAACGGAGGAAAAGAAGGAAAAGAAAAAATTCAAAACGCCAAAGGTAAGCGATTCTGTGAAGAATTTAATGGAAATCATAGGAGATGCTTACTACTCCAAAAATAGCTCGATATTCTTCAATGCAGTATTTGGAAAAATTGCAAATTACTGCCCCGGCATCTATAAAAAAATGTCCAGAAATCTGGAAATGGCGTCCATGAGAGTACTCCCAGAAACGTATTTCTCGACGGCAGTTGGCGTGTCCTTTTTCGTTGGAATCTCTGGTTTTATAGTAGTATATCCCATAGTATCCTTACTCAAAATCACCGGACTCAAGCTCATCCTCGTTTTACTCGCTGCATCGGTAGGAGCCGCTACTATCACTTTCCTGTTATTTTATTTTTACCCGGTTAATAAAATATCGAGAATGAAATCCAGTATAGATGCCAATCTGACCTTCGCTTTAAGCCACATGGCTGCCATAACAACATCGGGAGTACCTCCTGACAAAACCTTTGAGATGCTGAGTGAATTTACAGAATATGGCGGCATATCTGAAGAATCCAGAAGAATTGTGGAGAGAGTAAAAATATTTGGTGAGGATATAACCACAGCCATACGTTATGTTGCCAGAAGGACGTCTTCACAAAAGCTGAAAGAATTACTATTCGGTATGCTATCCATAATAGAGAGTGGTGGAAATCTCAGGGAATATCTGAATGAGATGGCAGAAAGGGCGCTTTTCAATTACAGGCTGGAAAGAAAGAAGTATATAGAAAATCTGTCCACCTTTGCGGACATGTATACTGCGTTATTGATAATCGCACCCCTACTCATGGTTACGGTTTTCGCAATAATGAGCGTTCTACCATCAAAAGGCGGGTTTATGGGTTTTGACCTATTGACTCTCATGAAACTCGGAATCTATTTCGTGCTGCCATCTCTGAATTTCATATTCCTGTTGATGCTGTCTGTATCTCAACCAGAAGTGTGAGGTAATAATTATGGATTTCAACAAGTTTTTGGAGGAAGCCAACATCGAGAAAGAAGAGATATATATGCTTGTAGCATCGCTTATCGGAGGTGTATTTATCTATATCTTCAACGTATTGTATATTTCTCGCATTCCCGGGATGGCTCTTTTGAGCAATGTGCTCAATGCTGTAGCGTTAGTAGTGGTGATTGTACCTCCGGCCATGATGAGATACATGAAGTACAGGAGGATAAAGGAGATGGAGGAGCGCTTCCCGGACTTCATGAGAGAAGTTGTTGAGGGTCTACGTGGTGGAATGAGCTTACCCCTATCCTTAAAATATGCTTCAAAAGCGGATTATGGAGCGCTTAACCCACTGGTTAAAAGAATGGTGGCGCAGATTTCATGGGGCGTGCCCTTTGAAACCGCCTTGAAAGAGTTCATGAAAGCCACAAGAAGCAGAGTGATAGCGAGAGCGGTGTCAGTAATAATAGAAGCACATAGAAGTGGTGGAGAACTGGCTGAAGCCATAGATTCTGTTACCAAAGCCACAGTCGAAGTTGAAAAAATAAAGGATGAAAGAAGGTCCATGATATCCAGTCAGAGGACACAGGGCTATCTCATATTCTTTATCTTTATAGGCATAATGATAGCATTGCAAGATTTTCTCTTGCCTTCTCTTCTCGGTGGTGGTGCAACAGAACTCGGAGGTAAAGCAGCAACATTTATGGGAGGAGGTATGGCAGTTATGGGTTCTGGCATAAGCTTGGAGGAATATCACAAACTTTTTCTAAGAATGGTTCTGATACAGGGATTCTTTTCAGGACTGGCTATAGGAAAACTTGCTGAAGGCACATTTACTGATGGACTGAAGCATTCTTTAGTATTATCCATCACAGGGTACTTGTTAATGGTGATAGGACACGGGATATTTTCATGAAAAACAGATATAAATGTGAAAAAAACACAATTAAACTCATGGTATTATCCTCCTTTAACGAGAAAAAAATAACAGTAATACTTGTGCTGGTCGTGATTGGAGTTGCGGTCATACTTGTATCTGGAAGGATGATAACAACTCCGAGAGCTGAAAAAGTTAATGAGAGCTGTCTTCACAAATCCTTTGAAATAAGGGAGGTGTACAGCCAGTATGATCCAAAATCGCATGTTTTTGCAGTTTACATTCAAAACACAGGATTGCGTGAAATCGAACCCTCGCTGATTATCGTGAGTGTTGGGGATTCGAAGATTGAAAAAAGATTAAATGAAACAAAAATAACCATACCGAGGGGCTCCTCTGCTTACATCTACATCAATGTTAGTGAATTCTTTGGTGAAAATGGTGAGCATGCGGGTGCAGATGGTGGTCCTGAAATCGTTAAAATATTCGATAAATGTGTGGAAGTAACGGCAATAGCAAAAAGGCCTCCTTTAGGATGGAGCTTTTTCACATATAAAGGTGAACAACCATTAATATGAGTTATGGAGGGTGTGTACGTGAGGAATAGGTGTGGTATCTCACCATTGCTTGCGTCGGTTTTACTTGTTGTAATAGTCGTGGGTTTAGCGGGATTTATAGGCGGATGGATGAAATTCATCGCCAAGCAACAAACCGAAGAACTGGCAGATACAAGCGAGATAGGTTGTTCCTACGCCACCATAAACGTCGATGAGGTAGTTTATTCTGCTGCTGAAAAGAGGATGATAGTTAGAGTTCGTGCGAGCGGTACAAGAAGCGTGAACATAGATAAAGTGGTGGTTGTGAACGAGAGTTACGATATAGCGGTGTATCGTAACGGTGCAAATTTCTCTCTTGGGACACTCTCTCCGGGAGATATCGGTTATATAGTTCTGGATGGTGTTCCTCCTTCGGTTAAAGAAGTTAGAGTGGTGCCGCGAAGATGCGGTATGAATGCAGTCAGTGTGGAGAGAGATTATTTTATAATTCAGTAAACACAACAAGAATTCATGGTAAAGCGGTATTTAATTCTGGGATTCCTGTTGCCCCTGCCTCTTTACATACATTTGTGTGTAGCACTGAACGTGAGTGTTGGGCTGAATGCCACGATGGTGAATCCGTATGAGAAGGTGAGCGTGAGTGGACATGTTGTCAATTCAAGTGGAAAGGTTGTTGGCAGGGTGCCGTTGCATTTCAAGCTGGATGGTGGTCTTGCTGAAATGGTTGGAGATGGAGGGTATTTGAAGGGTGAGAACGGGTTATGGAAATTCTGGAGGAGCATAAATGTTAGTGGCGGCAGTGTTGATGTGTGGAACTACACCATTCGGGTTGTGGTTGATACTTCAAGCTTAATTTCCGCTGGAAAGATGAGAAGTGATTGTGGTGATATCAGGTTTGTGGATAGGAGTGGAAAGCTGCTTGATTACTGGGTTGAGAGTGGGTGTGGTAGCGTAAGTACGGTTATCTGGGTTAAGGTCCCGTTCATCTCAGCCAGCAAGGGGACCGAGATATTTATGGTTTATGGTAATGCTAACGCTACCAGCAGAAGCAATGCTTCTGCCGTGTTTGTTTTTTATGATGACTTTGATGATGGCTTGCTTGACGGGTGGAGTTTAAGTCATGATTGTGGTAATGCATGGAATGAAGTGAGTACAGCGTATTACAGCTCGCATCCTTACTCGATGGAGGTTAGAGCTAGAGCTGGGTGGTTTTCCTCCTGTCAGGCGTTGAGTCAGCACTCCATCTATCTGGATGGAGGGAACTATGAACTCGTTTTCAAGTACAGGAACGATGCACCCGGGTTTTTGAGTACTGTGAACACTGTTGTTAATGTGGATGGAAATGTGGTTTTCAGCCAGAGTTATAGCGGTGCTGGTCTTTATGGTGGTGTGGCCAAGTTCAGTGTTAGCTCCGGATACCACAGCGTGGGTTTGGGTTTAACGATCAGCGTGTTTTTCTCGTCGGCCTATAGCTCCTACTTCGATGATGTGTTCTTAAGGAAGGTTGTGGACGTTGAACCTGCTGTTGTTAGCATTGGAAGCGAGAGTGTTTTCACCACAACCGATGATGCCGGGAAGTACAATTATTCCTTCATTGCTCCACGTGATGCTGGGACGCATGTTTTGAGTGTGGAGGTGTGGGATGAAAACGGGGATTATGGGTGGAATGAGAGTGGGTTTGTTGTGAGAATAGGGATTGAAAACGCCAGCGGTATATTTTTGGCTGGTAGTGCAACATCATCCCCATTAAGCGCTGTTAAGGCTGACCCCAGAATCAATATAAGCTGTTATGTTTACAGGAACAGAGATGCCGACATTAGCTCTGTATGGGTCGAGATGATTTCTCCGTCCAATGAGCATGCGGTTGTGTATCTTGAAAACACGAGTTCTCGAAACTCTGAAGGGTGGTGGCACTCCCTCATTAGCATTGATTCCCTGTTTTCAGAGATTGTGCCTGGAAGTTATCTCCTCATTTTCCATGCAAGTTCAACTCTGTCAAATGGTTCCGAATTAAGAGAGGTTGTTCCTGCTCCCACAGCCAAATTGAACGTTGTTAGTTATAACGTGAATGTTTGCGTTTCTAATGAAGAGCGCTATTTCTGGAATGATTGTATAGCAAATAAAGTTGATGTTTTCGGTCTGGAGGATACAATATATTTATTGATAGTTGTGGAGAATAACTCCCAAAGAACTAGCGGGCTTTCCATAAATAGCTTTGTTTTTAAAGATAACGATGTGAATGTTTCTCAGCTCTTCAGAATCAATTTGAGAGAAGTGGATGCAGGCGTGTACTCAACACACATCCCTTCCTCGTCACTGGGAGGAGGTACACACATCTTACGTGTGGAGGTGTGGAACAACTCGCTGCTTTACGGCTTCAATGAGACATTAATCACGATTGCAAGCGGAGTAAAAATGACCGTGGGAAACATCACGATATCGATTGAAGGAAACTTCAATAGCACCACAAAAACGGAGTGCGGAGTAATTGGGGTAATCAATACCTCAATTGCAGGCATAGATTTCTGTTCGGGCATCCACATCTTTGGATCGAACGGGTCAAATTTCATAAAGAGTGTCGATGATATCAAAAACCACAAAGTATATGTAATATTCACCAACGATAACGAAAAAAGAGTTGTTGAAAGACTCGGGTGGACTAGATCTGGAATGTTTGAATCAGAGAACGCAAACTTTGGATACAATCTGAAGGATTACTGGATATTGAGAATTATATTAACACTGCCCGAGAATATGAGAATCGATAACAGATTTATTTTGCACGAGGGCAAACATCTTCTTCAGCTTCTAAATCGAGGGTTCCTGTTTAATGCCACCCATATAACCGTAACTCAGAAGTGAAAACACAAATTTTATATACAACATTTGTCTAATAGTTAAACCGGTGTCGAACGCTCAAAAAAGCGTGATGGTGTGAGGCATATGGTGGAACTGATTGGTGAGATACCTGAAGAAAAAATGAAGGATCTTATCGAAATTAGAGAGGCGATGTTTAAGGTCGCACCAAAGTTAGTAACCATCACTGCAGATAAGGATGGTAAGATTAGTGCCAAGGATAGAAGATTAGTGCTTGTAAATTATAAAGTTTTTGGAAAAGTCGTTGAATTAACAAAGAAAATGGTTGGTCCGGGAATAGCCAAGAAATTTTTCTATGATTTTGGAGTGAATGCAGCAAAAGACATCGTGAAAATGTTCAAGTCCTCCAGTTCCCCCCTTCTGGCACTTAAAGGGGTCTTCAGCGGAGCAGACGCAAAGTTTTTAGGCAAGCTCAAGGGTGATGATCCTCTCGAAATAATCGCAAAGATATTTGGATATGGTAAGTACGCTGGATGGATAGGAAATTCCGAAATCACACATGATAGTCATAATCCTGTATTCGTTAGAGTAGTTATGGATAACACCTTCGAAAGTGCTTACTATGTGGATGAGAACATAAAAACCTCTGAACCCGTGTGTCACTTTATGACAGGAATTGTCGCAGGGGCATATATGGCACTTCATGGAAAAGAGGTGATCGCCAGAGAGGTTAAGTGCCGTGCGAAGGGTGATAAATACTGTGAGTTCATAGTAACAGCTCCTGAAGCTTAGATATGAGGTGATAAAAGTGGATGTTCAGCTTGATATCAAAAAAATGGAAAAGATAAGGGATGGTGAGTTCAAGAGGCTTGTGGGCCTGAAGGCACACGGCGATACCAACGGTAACTTTATAGTGAATGGTAAGAGATTGGTGCTGATGGGTGCCGACTACTTCATGGCAGAGGTGCTCAAAATACTGAAGGAGTATGTTGGCCCTACAGGAGGGGGAATACTGT
>JAPDKB010000004.1 GCA_029258795.1 archaeon | reverse complement strand
GTTTGATTGTTTTCTTCATGTTTTGAGGTTTCCTGCTGTAACTTATACGCCACTGTTGGCCCGGAATAGGTCTGATTTTGAAGATACGGAGTTTTAGTTTTTTCAACATATTTTTTGAGAATGAAGTTACTGATCTCTCTTGTTATCCTTCTTACATATTCTTCTTTTTTTTCATTATCATAATTACTTTCAATAACTCCCAATCCAACAGCTAAAAGTGTGCAAATCAAAAAGATAATAAATGGAATAGTGAGCATGAATATTCAAAGGTTATCTGTGTATAAAAAATTAATCTCAATAACTCCTTGCTATTGTGTGTTATTAGAGTACTTTTTAGAATTGTGTGTTTCATTTGATTTCAATACATATTTAACAAGATCTTCTCCTAATCCCATCTCTTCAGCTATTTTGTACATGTTTTCTAATTTCCTTCCCATATCCTGCTTTAACTGACTTAAATACTGTTCGTCAGTATTAATCAAGTCCTTTGCACGCTCTGGATTCACATTATCATCAGGAATTTGGGATGAAAGTGAATAGCGTTTTGTTAATTTATTCATGGCTTCGCAATAGTTTTTTCCTCCTTCCTCAAGTGCTTTCTTATAATTTTCTATTTCGGTTTCCAACTCTCTTACTTCCTTGTATAATTTGTCATGTTCCTTCTTTTCTTTAACAAAAGCATAAAGTTTTTTAATGCGTTGATCCAACTCTTCCAGAGATGGCGCATTTGTGAAATATTCTATAAATTTTTTCTTGGCTTCTAGTCCTTTATACATTTCATTTTTGAATTTGTTATGTTCTTCTTCTATACCTCTTATTATTTCCTCTGCCGCTTTTTTGATTGCTTCCACGTAATTCCCAAAATAATTGGTACCTTGAATTAGATCGGTTGCAAGTTTCTTAAAATCATTAGCTACTTTGTCTAAGTCAGCTCGATATTTCTTTGCAACTTCGAGGACTTCACCAAAATATTTCTCTACATATTTTTGTAGAGTTTCGGCCAGTTTATTCTCCATTTCAGGCAGAATCTCTAGTATATCTTTATATATTCCTTCCATTAACTCCTTGTCAAGTGATGCTATTCTTTCTTTATCTTTTTCTAGTTTTTTTGCAGCTTCATATGTTGTTGCAACGGCATTAATATTTGCCTCAAATAATCTATTCCAATCCTGTCTTACTGACTCTATTGATTTTTCCATTTCCTCTTTTGTTTTTAACCATTCTTCTTTTGTTTCATTAACTTTTTTGTTCAATTCTTCTAATTTTTTCTATTAAAATTAATAAACCCGACACTTATAAATACCAAAGCGATTGAAACAAGTAACATAAACTCAATTTCTAAACCTATCATTATCATTTTCACCTTACAATCTTTAGTCAAATTTTGAGTCCGTGGTGAGGCATTATATATTATTTTCGATTTTGGAAAATATATCACAAACAAGTTAATTGTAAAGAAAAAGAGTAACATAATATCATGCAGATCTGTAAATAATTTCTTGTCTTGACGATTTACTCTTCTCCAAAATTCTATAAACGGCTCTCTCCAGCTCTTTCGGATTTCTTATGTGCTCAAAGGTGTGCGTCTCCCCCGGAATCTGGAAGACTATCTCTCCTGTGCCGAGCAATCTCTGCCACACGGTCTGGTAGACAGAAACCCTTATCAGCTTGTCCAGCGGTATGGTCTCTATCCTTATTCTTCTTGTTTTGGGATCCCTCTTCATTATCAGAATTCTCTCGTTGGTCAGGGCTATCTTCTCCTTGTTCCTCTTGAACTCAACGTACCCGAACATGATGAAGGAAATGATGAGCAACAAGGAGGCGAGCTGCATCCTTATCATCCCGAAGAAGGGCACAATTCCCGCAAGCTTACCGCCAAAAATCATGAGAAAAAGGAAGCCAATAAAAGAAAGCACAGCAATCGCGAAATACTTCAGGAAATAAATATGAGATGCCTTGGCTTCGTGAATCAAAACCTCTCCCGGCAATAAATCCCACTTCATGTTTGGTAAATTTCTTCAAGCTAAAATATATATGTTTCTCAATCCTTAAGTTCTCATGGTGATGAGTTATGGAGAGTGGTAAGCCGATCATAGGGATAAACCTGAAAGCTTATTCCCAGGCCATAGGCATGAATGCTGTGAAGATAACCAAAGCCGCTGAAGACGTGAGCAAAACTTACGGATGTGAGATCTTCGTTTGCGTGATGCCCACCGATTTGAGGATGGTTAAATCAAGCGTATCATCCATCAAGGTCTTTGGTCAGCACATGGATCCGGTGGAGGATGGAGCTTATACAGGTCACATAACCCCTCTGGCTTTGAAGGATGCTGGAGCAGATGGAGTCATGCTCAACCACTCGGAAAGAAGGTTGAGGCTTGATCAGATCGATGAGTGCGTGAAGCTTGCCGTCAAGCATGGCTTGAAAACTCTGGTATGTGCTAACACACCGCTTGAGGCTAAAGCTGTTTCGTGCTTCGACATAGACATGGTGGCTGTTGAACCTCCCGAACTGATAGGCGGGAAGGTTTCGGTGAGCACTGCAAAGCCAGAAGTGATTAAGAATACTGTCAAAGAGGTCAGGGATGTGAACAAGTACGTCAAGATTCTGGTGGGGGCGGGGATAAAGAACAGCGTTGATGTTAAGAAGAGCTTGGTGCTTGGAGCGGATGGTGTGCTTCTGGCTTCAGCTGTTGCAAAGGCGCAAGATCCTAAAAAAGCCATTGAGAATTTGATAGTTTAAGATGGGGTCGTTGGGGTAAGTGAGGTATGAAAATTATATAAACAACAGTTAAATTATCATATTGTCAAAATGAAAAACATCATTTGGGTTAGGTCAAATGACGGGATTTTTTAATATTCTAAGAATATATTTGATAGAAATTCCACGCTTAGAAATGATAATTGTGCAACTATCTAAGTTTGTTATTGGTTATTTAATAGGTGCGAACTTTAAAGTAACGAATACAGATCTATTTACATTTTTAATTGGATTTTTAGCTTCATTTTCTGTAATTTATTTTGTTTATGCTTCGAATGCTTTAATTGACGAAAAAATTGATAAAAAAAATAAATACAAAAAAAATAGGCCATTAGCATCTGGAAATGCTAATCGGTCGGTAGTTAAATTCTTGATAATTTTTACTTTCTTTGTTTCGTTAGTTACTGCAAGTAGGATAAGTAAATATTTTTTAGCATGTATCCTTTCGGTCGCTATAGTAGGAACAATATATAACTTCTCTCGGAGAAATTACATACTTACTGGAATAGTATTTTTCATAACTTCTGGCGTACTTTCGTTTTTGAGTGGATATCTTTGTGTATCTTCGTCCATAACAAATGATTTTGTATACTTTTTGTTACTAAATGGAATATATTACTCTACGCATATATTTCTTAAAGATTTTTTTGACATAGATGTAGATAAAAAAGCTGGATATATAACCCTCCCGATGGTTCTAGATCATTCCGGAGTTAGGAAATTCCTTTTAGTATGCGAGATAATATATTCGTTTTTATTAATATATTCGTATTTGATGTTTAAAAAACTGTATTTTATATCTCTTTTTCCGATAATATTTTATTTTTTCATAATCCAGAAAAAGCTTTATAAAAGAGATTATAAATCGTCTTATTTCGCATTTCTTTTAGCAACACCAACAATCCTATTCATAAATCTATTAATATTTGCAATAACTAATCTTTAATTAGAATGCCTAAAAAAATATACAATTGGTTTATAAAAAATTTAATCTCTAGAACGAGAGTTATAGATATTTCGGGTTATGTACTAGCGAAAATGTTTGATTCTAATGAATTCGCTCGACTTATATGCTTAGGAGAGACACTCATCTCTAATCTGGAAACACAACTTTTGAATGAAAATGATAACCACGCTACTAAACTTTATAAAATAGGTAAAAACTTTGGTTATAGTTATAGCAGCATGTTAAATATCAAGACAAGAACACAATTATCTACGAAAGCATTTAAAATATATTCTAATTTTCTGATTAAAACTGTAGAAGCAGTTTATGCCAATAAAATAAGTTACAAAATTGATTTCAAAAAGTGCATTTTTCAATCCAAGATGGACAATTACATAATCTGTCGTAAAAATGGTTTTGGATACATTTTTACTACGGGTGGTATTGCAGGAATTTAGTCTTATGTCATGGAAGATAAGAGTGTGGAAGCGGTGCAGCCAAAATGCCAGGGGAGGGGAGATGACGAATGTGAGGTTATTGCCGCGCCTTATGACGTGCTCGTTGAGATGGGATACAAACCTCATGTATGTAGGGAACTGGAGGAAGGAAAAATAACGCAGACCTACATAAATTTCAACGCCGTAAGGCCGGCTAAATGGGCCAAGAACTCGCTCAAAACGCTGATAGATGCCGGCTTCTTCAAATACAAGCACGGACAGGTAAACTATAAAGATGAACGCTTCTTTCTTTGCGAGGCAAGCTTCATGTACATACTGGAGAGAGAGCTGAAGAAAGTCAAGGACGGGTTAAAGGTTCTCTGGGATGTCAGCTTTGATTTCGGAAAGCACATAGCGAGCATATCAGGCAAGCTACACGAGCCATGTAAGTTTGTCATGGATTTCTTCCCAGCTTTGGGTTTTGGGGACATGCTGGCTGTGAGAAGGAGGGATCACTACCAGATCTATGTTGATTATTTCCCGTGGCTTCAATGGCATGATGAAATTGACTTCACGATGTTTAGAGGCATGGTTTCTGGTGTGCTTTCCGGATTTGAGGGAAGGGACATTAAGCTGGAGCTTGTGGATAAGGACACATCATCAGGACATCTCGCTTTGTATTTGGAGGGTGAATGAAAACCTTGCTATAACCCTACCAAAATTTAATCATGGTTAAATTTTAGTCGGAGAAAAATTTAAATACGATTAAATTTAAGTAAGGATACATGTACGTGCATCGAGAGGTTGAAAAGGTATTCGAAAAGCTAAAAGGTGTTTACAACATTCTGGCAATAGTCGGGGCAAGGCAAGCCGGCAAAACCACACTCCTTAAAAAAATGCTGGAGGAAAACAACGGCATCTATCTCTCGATGGACGATCCAGACGTGAAGGAGCTTTTTGATGCTGACATAAAGAAGTTTGAAAAGCAGTATCTAAAGCCGGATAGAATAGTTGGCATAGACGAGATACAGTATGGGAGGGATGCGGGCATCAAGCTGAAGTATCTTGCTGATAAGGGGTACAGGCTCTGGACCACATCATCATCTGAGATCATTCTTGGAAAGGATGTGCTGTCTTATCTTGTAGGACGCGTGTCTATCATTAGGCTTTATCCCTTCTCCCTCGAGGAATTCATGAGAGCGAAAGGCATCGAAGAAGTAACTGAAAAAATAATGACGAGGATTGTGTGGGAGCACATGATGTATGGGGGCTATCCTAAGGTGGTTCTTACGGAAGATGTTGAACTCAAGGAGAGAATACTCAGGGATTTGTTTGAAACTACCCTGCTGAAGGACATTTCAAAAACGTTCTCGGTGGAAGACCTCGACACTCTTGAAAAGCTTGTTAGGTATCTTGCAACAACAACTGGACAGCTCATCTCCTACGATACCATTTGCTCCACTCTGAACATTTCCTTCCTAACTCTGAAAAAATATCTAGACGCGCTGGAAAAAAGCTACATAATAAAACGTGTGCTCCCCTATTACACAAACAAAACAAAGGAACTGTACAAAACACCGAAGATATACTTTGTGGACACTGGGATCAGGAACATGCTGCTCAAAAACTATCCAGCTGAAGTGGATGGACGCACCTTTGAGAATTACGTTTTCACGGAGCTTCTGAAAAAAGGGCTGGAGGTTAAGTACTGGAGGACGAAAAGCAAGGCGGAAGTTGATTTCGTTCTGGAAAAGAAAAACGAGATAATTCCAGTGGAGGTGAAGGTCAGCATGACAACTCCAAAACTAAGCAGGAGCATGCTATCCTTCATAAAGACGTACAAGCCGAAGGAAGCGTTTTTGGTGTATTACAAAGGAGAGAAAAAAGAAATCAGAGTTGGAGGAACGAAAGTTCGTTTTGTGGGTGTGATGGAGCTTCTCAAAGAAATATGTGACTAGTCAATCAGCTTTATTCCCCTGTTCGTTATCTCCATCTCGTATCTTCCACCATCTATTGGAGTGTCGCGCATCTTTATTATCGAAAGAGTTCTCTGCAGCATTCTACCGAGCACTTCCATCTCCAGCTTGATGACGCCGTCAGCTGCGTACTTTGCTACGGCATGCTCACCGCTTTCATCTTCCTGAGCTATGAGCAGGGTTGTTGTTCCGAGCTCATGTAAGAAGTCCATTATTCTGTATATCATCCTTCTTATCAGCCCTTTCGGGTATATCATAACAAGCTCCGGGTTTCCGAGGGCTTCAGGTGGCAGATCCTTTATCACGGACCGATATGAGGTAAGAAAAATCTCAATTACAGAGATGGAATCTATAACGAGGCGCTTTGCCTTCAGCTTTCTTATCTCATTCCTTATGGCTTCAAGCACCTCACCTATGTCGGAAGGGTCAGAAATTCTCACGATCCTCATCTTCTTTTCCTTCTCCATCTTATCAACATCCATACCCAGCTTCTTGGCGGTGTCTTTCAGGCTCTCCACCGTCTGTTCGAAAGAAACGTAGAGAGCTGGCTCCTTATTTCTCGCTCCATAATAGGCGTACTGCAAGCCAAATATGGTCTTTCCTGTACCTGGAGCACCGGAAAGCAGCATCACACTCCCTTGGGGAAACCCCCCGCTCAGATATTTATCCAGTCCTGGAATTCCACTGCCGGCTCTATCTCCTGGCATGTTAAACTTAATTTAACCTGAACTACCTAATAAAACTTACGCCTCCATTCCATTTAAAAACTTCAGCCAATAATGTTTTGAAAGAGGTGATGAAAAATGGCAGTGATAGGGTTGACCATAGATAAAATAGAGGCGGAAAGAAAGGGTGCCGCCCCAAGAGTCGAGGTTAAGCTCACCCCTTCAATTGCGGATGTGGAAAAATCGAAGCTTGAAGGCGTGGCGGAAAAGCCGAGAGACGTGCTGATAGTGAAGTTCTCTTTCGATGTGAGCTTCAATCCAGACGTGGGAAAACTGAAGATTGATGGAAACTTGGTTTACATGGGAGATGCGGATAAAGCGTACAAGGAATGGCAGAAAAACAAAAAACTTCCTGAAAACATCAACACTGAGGTCATGAACTTCATCTTCAGGAGTGTGACTCCAAAAGCTTTCTTCATAGCAAACGAACTACAGCTACCACCCATACTTCCCGTGCCAAGAATAGCAAGGGCAGAGAAAAAGCAGGAGGGCTAAACTTTTTTCACGAGCTTCACGCGGTTTGTTCTCCCTACCCTTTCCCTCTTTACCAGCCCTCTTTCCTCCAGCTCCGCAAGCAATCTGGAAACCTTTGCCTTTGAAAAGTTCGTTGCCTTAACAATATCCTTCTGCTTTATCATCCTGTTTCCGGCTTCTTTCAGCACATCTATTATGGCGCGTTCATCATCGGTGAGCACTTCCATCACATCAGTTTTTCTACGCCTCAACACGATGTAAAAAAGCGCGAGCATCACAGGTAAGCTAAGATAATAAGGAGTCATGTTTGTGCTTGTGGTGCCAACATACTCATACAAAGCGCTGAAGCTGAGGGTCTCACCCAGTTTCGGGTTAGATATTCCCCAAGTTATGGTGAGGCGTCTGCCATCGCTACCTGTAATGCCGTTTTGCGGATAATATGGCTTCTCCCTGAATCTCGATTCTTTAACCAACGCGTATCCCTCTGGAAGGTAAAGCACAACACTGATTTTCTTTGTGGGCTCCCTGACACCGTAGTTGTAGAGGAAACGATAAACTCCGCCATTATAGGTTGTTAGCTTTGATGTGTAGATTTCGAACTCCACCGTGTAATTGTATAGTGGTGTGGTGGTGTCGGGCCTCATGCATGAAATATAGGTTCCGTAAGGTCTTTGAGAAACTGTGCAATTTAACTGAGTTCCGTCGGCATAGGCATTAACCCTCCTAACATCCACCATCATGAAGTACGGTACATCTTCGGTTGTTAGCTCCGCATATTTGACTCTGGCTTTTATGATAGCTGACCCCTCCTTGCTGAGAAAAATGTTGATCTGATGCTCATCTATGATGGAAGCGAAGGTTATAGTGCTCACTACAAAAAACGCAACCAAAACTCCCAAAATCAAATATGCTGATTTCATCTGGAGATCACCACTCCGCCCAGCCCCATCTGCGCGAACTTGTGCAATATATCTGCTACAGTCACCAGAGCATTCTGCAGCTCTGAGGTCTTGACCTTCATTTCATCAGGAGCTATTATTTCAAGAGCTGAGGGAGCATAATTGACCACAAAGTTCATGGCTGCTTCAACACCCTTTACAAACACCACGGCCTCATAAAGTTTGGAATACATTTTCTGGATGCCTCTCGCCCTTAAAGCCGGTGGAGCATCCACCTCCTCGGTCTCAACATAATTTTCTTTGGACACCTTTAACCATTTCTCCTTCTTCATCTTTTCAACATGGTCGTGGAGTGCTTTTTCAGCATGCCCTCTATCATTACTCTGAACATCAAAAAGAATCCACATCTTTATCCATCCATCATCAAGAAGCTTTTTTTCATCTTCTTTCGTGATTTTTTCCACATAATCACCTCTTGAAACGTTTTAAGAACCACTGCATTTTAATGAAACAATTAGAATTTAAATAAGTTTGTTTTTGGATAAGCAAGCTTCGTGCAGGAAAAGTCATGCGTTGGTTTCAAAAATTAAAAATAAAGAAAGGGAAGACCCGTCAGCATTAAACTGACGGAACTGGCATCGGTGGAGCTTCTTCACTTCCACCCTTCAGTCCAGATTCATTGTTAGCTGGTGTTTCTGTGGCTGGAGTTTCATTGGTTTCTTGAGCACCTTCCTCTATAATGTTCTGGTACTGCCCTACCCTCTCTCGAATGATTTCATTCAACACGTTTTTGACATCCTCTGGAGTCACGTTTCCCTTTTCTTCCTTGAGTTCTCTGAGCCTTTCCCTCAGCTCTTCAGCTATCATAGCTCTTTCCTGTTCCATAACTCCAAGTCCTGCACCCATTGCTCTTCTCTCCCTTATTGCTCTCGCAACTTCTGCTCGCATCTGTGTAAGGTCTTTTACATTCCTTGTCTCGCAATCTCTTGCTCTCACAGCAAATCTCTCAATTTTATCTCCAGCTCTGCACCTCACAGCATAGAGTCCTTTCATTTCTCCTGTTACCTTGCAGTCCGCACCTGGCACAAGTTTGGATGCAATCCTTTCTGCATCCTGTGGACCGCAGGCATAGCGCTCCCTCATTTTCTTCCTTTCAAGGAAGCGGTATAGTGCCTGTTCTGATGGTCTTGCAACAGCCAGGTGTGCCATCCTCTGGCTTTCTTTAGCCAGCTCCCATGCAGTGAAGTAATCTCCACCAGTATAGTTGTCCATCGCCTCCTGGTAAAGCTCTTTGGCTGTGGCTAACATCTCATTGGCATGCTCCATCCTCTCGCTGCTAGCATTTCTTTCCTCCATTTTGGATATGAGCGCTTCCACTCTCACTATGGTGCGGTTTGCCTTTTTCAACTCGAGTTCTGCTCTCGCCTTTATGTTTTTCTCTGCCATCTCTTTCCTTGCTTTTTCAAGCATCGCTTCTGCCTGCTCATCCGTCAGGTTGTAGCGCTTCTTGATCATCTCCTTGACCATTTCCCTCTTGGCATTAACCTTCATCTTCCTTTCCTCTATTCTCTTCCTGATCTCATCCAGCTTCTGCAGCACTGCCTCTCTTGTCCTGTTGTCCTGAATAGCCACGCCCGCAACTGTTTCCGCATCCTCAATCTCTTCCATGTGCATCTCGAGCTGAGCCATCAAGCCCTCTATCATCGCAACCCTCTCGGTGTCATTTGCTGCCTGTGCCTTCTCCAGCTCAGCTTCCAATCTTTCCATTATGGCATCGTAATTCCTCATGGCTTTCTCCATTGCTTCTGGCTTGCCCATCGCTGCCAGTATTTTAGCTTCCTTCAATCTTTTCTGCGCTAGTTCCAGTGCCATCTCTGCACGCTTAATTCTGTCCCTCACCAACATCAATCTTATCTTCTCAAAGCCTGTCTTTAACCCATAAAACGGACTATCTGGCAGAATACCCGGGTTTTCTGTTTCCTTCATTACACTTACAACGTCCTGCTGCGCTGAAGCATCCGCTGCATCCTGCGCCATCGCTGCTGGTGCGAGCGCAAGCCCAAATACGGTTAGCGCGAGCACCACGATTAAGCTTGCGATTTTCATGACACGTCACCTCTAAAGTTTTTCTTTCTAAACATTATTCTGAATGAAACAGCATTTAAGAACTTCGTGAAACAAGTGAAACAATCTGAAACAAGTTGTTATTCTTCTTCCTCTTCCTTAAGCTTCACAATACATGCGTTCCCTACCTTTTCTCTGACCACCACTCCCCTCATTTCCAGATTTCTGAGCAACCTGGAAACCTTTGCTTTGGAAAAGCCAGTCGCTCTAACTATCTCTTTTTGCTTCATCTCTTTTTTGTTTTTTAGGAGATCAATTATCATTTTTTCATCCCTGACCAAAAATTTGTCAAAAATGTCGGGGTGTTTCCTTTTCCTTAAGAAAAAGAAAGAGATAACAATGAGTGCTATTGCTGCTATAGGAATAGCAACATATAATGGCACGGAAAACTTTGAAGCGCGCTTCCCTGCAACGAAAAGCTCCACCAAAGCATTTTCTCCACACTTTACATTCCAGAGCACTATCTGATTGTTACCTGCAGTGTATAGCTGATATGGAGATGGGATTATCAATGGCTCAGCGTGCTCATTAGATGCGATGATGTAATTTTCTGGAAGGGTTAATTTGATTTTACACACATCATAATTCTGGTAAAAAATGAGGCGCATTAAAAAAAGGAGCTCATCCCCGCTCATCATAACCGCATCCGAGCTGGTGAATTTCAGCGTGATGAATGACCCATTCTCCACGCTGCAATTTATGAGCGTGCCATCAACCTTTCTTTCTTCTTTGCATGCAGATAAAGAGGGTGTGCCATCAACGCTGAAATCAACAACCTCTGCATCGTAGGGAAGCATCAAGGAGATAAAATCGTAATCGCTCCTCGCGTTAATCACAGCGGTGATGGAGTTATCGGGATTGACAAGAATGTCGATATAGGTGAAGCTTTCTCCCATTGCCATATTTCCAATCATGAAAAACAGGATAATTGGTAGAATGAATGAAGCAAATTTTCTCCTCATTCCATCACCATCCTGGTGTATTTCAGGCCAGAGATTCTTACGTTTGACCCGCAAGCAGGGCATGTTGGCTGGTCAACACTATCACCCACATCCACTCTCAACGTCTGCATGTAATCCCTCTCGATGAGCAGATGGTGGCAGCTAGGACAGTAGGTGTTGAGCGCTTCCCTGACCATCACGTTGCCCAGATAAACGTACTTCAGACCTTTTTTAAGTGCGGTTTCTCTTGCTTTCAAAAGGGTATCCAACGGTGTGAGGGGCTCGTTCAACATGTAATCAGGGTGGTATCTTGAAAAGTGGAGAGGTATTTCGTCATCCACACTCACAAGCCACTCACACATTTCACCAATTTCCTCCATGCTGTCATTCCTGTTCGGGATTATGAGGTATGTGACCTCAACATGCACTCCCAACCTGTTCAGCAGCTCAACTGTCCTCTTTACTGGCTCAAGGCTTGGTGCTTTGCATATCTCTCTGTAAAATTCATCCCTGAACGCCTTAACATCCACGTTGGCAGCATCAAGATACTTTGCTGCAAGTTTTAGAGGAGCTTCATTTATGAAGCCGTTCGTCACGAAGACATTGTACAAATCCTCCTTTCTTGCGAGCTTCATTGTGTCAAGAGCGAACTCGAAGAAAACTGTGGGCTCTGTGTAAGTATAAGAGATGCCCTGCGCACCAGCTCTTTTGCACCTCTCCACAATCTCCTCGGGGCTCATTTCAATTCCCATTATCCTCTTGCTCTGTGAGAGCTCCCAGTTCTGGCAGTGGACACAGTGAAAATTGCATCCAACCGTGGCTATGGAGAAGGTTTGAGTGGCTGGAGCAAAATGGTAGAGGGGCTTTTTTTCTATGGGATCAACATGATAAGCCGCAACTTTCCCATAAACCAGAGAGTAAAGCTTTCCTCCTACATTTTTCCGGACTCCACAATTTCCAACCTTTCCCTCCGGAATAACACAATTAAACGGGCAAAGCTCACATTTTACATTTTTCCCTTCTTTTTTCCAGAATAAGGCCTCGCGCATGGAGAAACTTTCTGTCTGGAGCTTTAAAAATGATTGGTTCTGGGGCTCTGCTTGAGAGAAACTTTTTAAATCTTTTTGATAAAAATTAACTACAAGTAAGTGGTAACGTTGGTGATAGGGATGATATTCGGGAAAGTCATGAAGATGATGTTCATGCTGGTTTTGGTTTTTTTGTCAAGTTTCAGCTGTGCTCTGGCAGTTAATGATAAGGTGGAAATTGTTGAGCTTCGTGCATCAGCAGCTATGGGTGCTGGAACCCTCAATACGCTTGATGTACTGGTGAGGAATGATGGACTATCAACCTTAAACAATGTTATGGTTGTGCTTGAGGTTGGTGGAAAGAAGGGCACATCATCCTATTTTTCTCTTAATCCATCTCAAATCCATAATGCAAGGGTGATTTTTGAAGCTCCGGAAAAAGCTGGAACGTATCTTGCGGTTGTGAAGGTGGAGGACAAGGATGGGGATGTTTTGAGTTCCAAAGCATTCTACCTTACTTTTTCTCCAGTCAGCATTCAGATTGAAATGCTATCAAGCGTGAAAGAGGGAGAAGTCATCAGCGTTGAAGGGAGCGTGTTTGTTGGAAGTGAACCTGTGGATAATGATTATGTTAGCATTTATCTGGACGGGAGAAGCGTTAAGATGGAGAAGGTGGTGGAAGGAAAGTTCAGCACAACCATTGTTTTTGATGAGCCAGAAGTGCATGAAATAAGCGTGAAGTACGGCAAAAACAAGGTCTCAAAGAGAGTGTATGTTGAAGCTGTTGAAGATGAGAATGATGGAGGGGAATCAGCTGGAAATCTTGAAATGCCGGTTGGTGTTGTGCCAACCACCGGTTATCTTCAGCTGATTCAGGGGGAGGGAAACATGCTGAAGATCAACATCAAGAATAACGATCAGCGAGGAGTGTTTGAAGTCAGGGCAAGGGTTGTTGAGGGCGATATTGACGTGAGAGCTCCAGCCCCCTTTTTCATGGAAGCGGGGGAGGAGAAAACAGTGGGAGTGTTTGTGAATGGCAAGGTGGTTGGAGAGGGTATGATTGAGATTGTGGTGTTGAAGAACGGCGAAGAGGTGTGGAAGAGCAACGTTGAGGTTAACGTGGTGGGTAAAAGCCTTTACAGGGAGGTTGAACTGCCATTCATACCAAGTTTGAAGGGGGCTGCAATCATTTTCGCGATTTTCGTGTTTGTGATGATTATGGCAATTCTGCCCAGAAAGCGAGAAATGGTTGCGAGGGAGCCCGTGAGCAAGGAGCTGAGAAAAATCGCGAGCTTAATGAAAAAGGGAACAAAAGGTAAACCTCTGAAACTGGAGGAGGTCAAGAAAGCTGCAAAGCTGGAGATTTATCCTGCAAGAAGGGAGCAGATAATTTATTAAATGTTATGTTCAAATTATTTAGTCATTACATAAATTTAGAACTGAGTGGTGGTGAGAAAGATGAAGGGGCTGAAAAATGTGTGGATAACAATAATAGTGGTTGTGGTCATCATGCTTTTTGGAAATGTCGTTGCTGCCTCATCTCCCGATGTTGAGCTCTCTTTGAGCACAGCATCCCTTAAAACATGTCCCTGCCAGACAAACGTGGTGGTGGCAAAGCTGATCAACAACGAAAACTTGCATGTGAGCGCTGAGGTGAAATCCCATTCTTCTTGGGTCATGGTTGCTCCTGATGTTGTGGAACTTGAAGGAATGAGTCTGGAAAACATCTACATATACATAACTCCATCATGCGAGGCTGAGCCGGGCGTGAGGGAGGTCGAGATTGAGATTTATGGTAAGGATGAGAGCGGAGATTCCTTTGAAATCAAGAAAACGCTGAGCGTTGATGTGCTTCCATGCCACGTTCTCAAAGCCACCACAGAGGTTATGAGGGTTGAGGGCTGCTATGGTGATGTTGTAACAGTACCCGTTGTTCTGAAAAACGAGGGTATGGAAAACGAGGATGTAGCGGTGGAAGTTAAAAATGGGTATGCAAATGAGGATAAACTGACCCTTGCTCCAAGTGAGGAAAGGGAAGTGATAGTCGGCATACCAATAAAGGAAGGTGTGGATGTTGCCACCATAACATTCAACTCAATGAACTCGTATGCGAAGGCGGAAGTTCAGCTGGAGGTTTATGGTAAGGATTGCTATTCTCAGCAGCTTGAGGTGGTTGAGGTTCCTAAGATGGTGTGCGCTAACAGGGAAGCTGAAATCAAGCTCAGAGTCACCAACACGGGAAGCAAGCAAGATGTTTTCCAGGTTGTGGCTGATGGAGAGGTGGAGCCATCAAACTTCCTGCTCAAGCCAGCTGAAAGCAAGGAGGTTGTTTGGAGGATTACTGAAACCACACCGGGAAACGTGGAGAAGATTGTGAAGGTTATAAGCAAGGCTGGAATAACCAGCAAGGAGATTGAGCTCGAGGTTAAGGATTGTGAAGGTATAGCGCTTGTCGTGCTTCCAAAGGAAAGGGAGATATGTGCTGATGAAACTGCTGATTTTCTTGTGGTTGTGAAGAATCTAGGTGTGAAGGAAGAAGAAGTTAAGCTTACATCCAGCGCGGGAGAGCTGGATGTTAACGAGATGGAAGTCAAAAGCGGAGAAACGAAGACAGTTACCCTGAGAGTTGACGGTGAGGAACTTGAGGTTGGTGATAACGAGGTAAAGGTTGTTGCGGAGAACAGCAGGGTTGATGAGGCAAGCGTCAAGCTCAGCGTAAAAAGTATGGAGGAATGCTATGGATTTGAAACTGAGCTTGTGGATGTTGAAAACTCGACAGTGTGGGTTGAGAAGGGCGGCGCAAAAATGTTGAAGGTGCTTGTCAGGAACACAGGGCTGAAAGGACAGAACTACACCATTTATGCTAAGCTTCCATCTTGGGTTGATGCGACTCCATCCGCGCTGGAGCTGAAGGCAGGAGAGGAAAGTTACATCTATTTGCACGTTGCACCTCCATACAACATTACTGACAGCGTTTACCCAATTCAGGTGAGCATAACCAACAACAAGGGAATGAAGAAGGATGTTGTGATTTATCTCGTTGTTGGAAATGTGAGCAATGAGCTTGTTCAGCTCATCACGGGAATGGCAGCAAAGCCAGCATTGCCTGCTGAGAAGGAAAAAGAAAAGAAAAAAGTAAGCAAGCCCGTTGCAACTGGCCTGAAACGTGTGGTTATCGCGCTTGTGGCAGCAGTTGCCATAGTTGGCATTGCTTTTGGTCTGCCTGAGCTCAAGAACAGATTTGCAAAGAGAAAAAAGAAAGCGAGTAAAGGCAAGAGCAAGAAAAAGAAGGAAGAAGTGAAGGAGAAAAAAGAGGAAAAGAAGGAGAAGAGTGTTGACAAGGACATCGAGGAAGTGAGAAAGATTCTGGAGAGCATCTAAAAGTCAAACAGCGAACTCTGTCCTTTTTTGATTTCTTTTGCTTTCTCCTTTCTATTATTTTCCTCAGATTCGTCGCTAAATTCTTCCAGCACAACCTTACCATAGACGCCATCGTATCCCGGCAGGACACGTATACTCTGTTCTCTGTTCCTCAAGATCAGCTCAACCAGCTTTGCATCGTTAACCACTTTCTCGAGCTCCTCTTTTGAAACATAAAGCAGGATGTTGAACTCGTTTCCAAAAGCTTTCACCATCTCAAAATATTTTGACAGGACTTTTCTTGTGTTCACCGTTGTGTTGTAATGGAGAGCTATCAGCTCTGCCAGTGGCACAAGTTTAACAAAATCAACGGCATTGTCTGGCTTGTAACCTTCCTCCCTATCAGCCAGCTCCTCAACTCTGTGAAGAACCCCTACTGTCAGAGTTTTACGGCAAACAGGACAGAGATTATTTCTCGCAATGGCCTGCTTTGGATGCATCACCACCCCGCATTTTCTGTGGCCGTCGTAATGATACTTGCCCTCCTCCGGATGAAACTCGATGGTGAAGAGAAATCCCTCTCTTGTTTTTATGGCTTTGAAGAGGTTATCGTAGGTTAGCTGAACAAGCTCAAAAACATTACACTCCCTCCCTATTCTCCACGGCCAGAAGGAGTGGCTGTCGCTGTTTGAGATTAGAGTTATGCGGTCAAGCTTTGAAACGCGCCAGTTCATGGCTGGATCGCTGCTCAGCCCAGTTTCTATCGCGAATATCTCTTTGGCTTTATCCTCAAACGCATCCTCCAAGCTGTTAAAGCCGGATTTCGAGCCGAACACACCAAACCACGGAGTCCAGGCGTGGGCTGGAACAACATGGATGTTGTGGTTTATGCTTTTCAAGAGTTCCACCATTTCTGCACAGCTCAGGTTAAGCGTGGGTCTTCCATCTTGAACCAAGTCACCGTGTTTGGAAAGGACATCATTTATCTGCTCAACCGTCTCAAAGTCAGGCGCAAATATGAGGTTGTGAATTGCTCTCCTTTTCCCATCCTTTTCAAAAACGTTGTTAACTTCTGTCTGCAGAACAAAGGGAAAGCCGGATTTTGTTCTTAGAATGCCCGTGCCATCCTCCTCAAGCTTCTCCTTCAATTCCTTGAACCAGATGGGATGGGTGAAATCTGCCGTGCCGAGCAAGTTCAGTCCTTTGACACGAGCATACTTCTCCAAGTTCTCTATATTCATGTCTTTGCTCGTGCCCCTGCTGTACTTTGAATGGAGGTGGAGGTCGGCAAAGATGCGCATGTTAGAGAATATCTTGCATGATATTAAAAAATTATACTATCCTAGTGGCATGTTCCATAGTATTTAATTGAACAAGTTGTGCCTGTATCATAAACCTCGTAACAATCTCCGTAATAGTGTACTCCATCCCAAACGGCTGAAGTGAATATGTAGGTGTTTCCAGGATAGAGATGTTGTGTTACCACTTTATAGCATTTGCCGCTTGAGTCAGTTTCACACAGTTCTTCCACGGTACTCCCCCACTTTCTTTGGATTGATAGTTGATGTCTATTTCTGTGTTTGGTTTAAAATTAACGGATACTTTAAAGCTGCAATCACAAACCACTCCATCATACGATGTTTCCCTTCGTGAACACGAGATATCGGAAACCGAGGTAGAAATCTTATTTGTTTTACTAGAGGGTTCCGATGGTGGAGTTACCGGAACACCTGTTGACGTTCCTCAACCACCTTCTCCTCTTCCCTCCACCGTCAACACAGTTTCCACATCCTGATAATAGGGGTATGTAAGGTCTATTCTAAGATCACTTGTCCCCACTGGAACCGATGAACTGGGAATACCGCAGGAAACCACGATTTCTTCGGATTTGCCCCTCTCAAGATAAACCCCCTTCTGGCTAGTGCAGGTCACACCTCCGAGGCTAACAGTCACTTCAGTAATTCTGTTACGTTCTTCGAAAGCAGCCGAACATGGACCAACATATCCCGGCCCGATGTTCTCTATTCGAAGCTTGAACACCAATTCTTTGGAAGACGCTACAATTGGATGCGTTTGTTCAACATACACCATTACTGGAGCATTGGTATTTTCTACCTGAATTGGGTGCTGACTTATTTCATTATTCATGGCTCTTCTGAGATATTCATCCTCACTAATAATCTCCACTTTACCGAATGCGTGTGTTGTATAAGTATAACATATTCTTGCAAATATAGGATAGGAGAAAGTTTGCTTGTATGGAAGGGGTTTTTTAACTGTTAAGCTAAACGATTTGGAGATTTCCTTACCTCCCAACCCTAGCGCTCTATCTGCACCCTCAAGAGTAAAATATTCTTCCGATGGCTGCACTTCCATCTCGTTAGGATCATACCCATATATTTTGATATAGCCGTTAGTTGCATCAGACTCGCCGCTATTTTTCAACTTTATCAGGAGCACAGCTTTCTGATCATCATAGATTTCATTCGGGACCGCCATGAACTTCTCCACTACAACCCCCGCCGTGCCACTACTCATTTGAGTGCTTATTGGTGGTGTACCTTCGGGTCCAACACATCCAGAAAGAAGGATGATAAAAGCAACGATAAAATATAGAACGCGCATCATGAACCACCGATAACGGTCAAGGTTGTGATTCTAGTTGAGTAGTAGGTATAGCGTGCTACCGCCTGAAGTGTTATTTGCACGTTTGGCACATTCGTCGGAATGTCGCTTATCTCACATCGCACATACCCTTCGGTATTGGAATGGGAAAGGGATATGTCATGAACAGTGTTTCCATTACCCTCACATTTAACTGTTCCTGCATCCGAAGTTACCTTGAATTCAGATACTACATACATATCATTGAATGATGGAGATAAAGTGCACCCACCTTTAGCCGGGAACCCGCCCCCCACATTCGCCAGTTTGAACACGACAGTTAGTTTATCATTTGCGTATGTGGGCAATGCTTCAATTTTTATTGAGATCGGACCGCCAAGTTGTTGTGATGACGTTTGCTCCACTCCTTTATTGGTTATTATGAATTCGTTTTTGGAAGTTGAGGTGATTGTAGCAAGGTATGTGGTTTCGTAGGTGTAGCAGATCCTAGCTCTTACATAATAGTCCTGTGCTGTTCTTGGAGGTATGTTGGCATCTGCGGTTATTCCTGTCTTAACAATCGTTTTCCTCCCACCAGGGATTCCGTTCAATGGGTCTGCACCTTGAAGAGTAAATTCCTCCTCAATCGTTTCCAGCCATAAAGGACCAAAGATGTACACCTTCCCATTAGCATTGGAAGCGCCAACATTCTCAAGTTCTAGCATTATATCAAACTTTTCGTTTTTGAAAACCTTATCTGGAAGTATTCTAAAGGAGTTTACGACCACACCACCATTATAACTTTTACTTCCTACAATTCCTCCTCCCCAAGAGTTGTTACCACCACCCGTACATTCCGAAACGACGACTATCAAAAATAAAACAAGAAATAACATTTTTTTCTTCAAGATGCATCACCTTGAGAGCTAAGGCATTGTATTAGCTTAGTAATCAGAGTCTGAGATTGAATCCATCACTTCTATTTCAGTCATAGCGGTAACATAATAATTATATGTCACTGTTGCAGTGACGTCATGTTCCGTGGATGGCGCACCTGCTGGGAATCTATATATACATCGAATCTCTCCTTCACCATTTCTCAACCTTACTATTCCGTCACCACAATCAGCGGGGCTTCCGTCCACCGTCACGTTAACCATCACTTTATCTCTCTGACGCAGTTCTGGATCCACCGTGCACGGATAACTCTGTAATGTTGGAAATCCTCCACCCACGTTTTTGACCTTGAAGACGAGAGGTAGTTGATTCGCTGAGGGTCTAAGGGTTGGCGACCCCACCATAGAGATATGGATGGGTCCCGCAGAATTTCTGGTGACAGCATCGGTTTTGGGTGGTCCTTCATACCTAAGCTCGTTTTCAGACACAACTATAATTTTAGCAAGTGCGGTAGTATAATATGGGTAGCAGAGCCTCGCGATAAAAGGATAAGAATTAGACATACCATCAGGTATGTTTGGTGGTTCCAAATCTATATAAAACACTCTGGATGTGCCAGGGATGTTCATCTCAGAACTTGGGGGTAAAAATTCGTCGTTTTTAAGAGATAATGTCATGTAATCCTCCTCGTCGTTAACTTTGAATCCTCCCGAATTGGACACATACCATTGTTTACCTCTCTTATCTTCCGAATCGGTTAATGGTTGATGATATATATATACCACAGTATTACCTGGAATTTTTTTTGCACCAACGTTCTCGATGGTCAGTGAAAGGGTGACGGGCTCATCATCATAGATTTGGTTTACATCAAAAGAGAAATCCCTTATGACAGCACCATCGGTCATTGAATAAACTTGATTTTCACCGCCACCGACACATCCGGAAGTAAAAACAACAAGGGATAACGCAAGTAATATATAAATGGGTGTTGTTTTCATTTCCCTCACCTCAGGTTTATTCAAAGTTAATTTGGTGTGTCACTGTATTTAAATGTTACGTATAGGTGTAATTTTTATTTAGTTGTTGAAACCAACATTTGGCTTCAATCTCTCTCGTATGGTACCACTCTCACCTTCTTTTCTTCAAAAATTGAGTATAGGTATGTGGCGGTTACATCAAATCTGAACGGTGTGAGCATGCTCACTGGAGGTGCCTTGAACTCACAATGAAATTGAGAGGACTTCCCTCCATATATCTGGAGCATTTCTCTTGCAACACGAGCAGAGCTCAAACTTATTGTGGAACCGCCAGAAGGTTCAAAAAGTTCACATCGATTTGGAATGAGTTCAAAGTTTTGTGGGTAGTTTATGCTTAGATCTAGAACGTCCACGATACCATTTCCTCTATTTTCGATGTGGACGGGCAGTGTAAAAGTACCATCTGCAGGATAAGGTTGGTCTTCAGCAGTGACCATGACAACGACCGGTCCAGAGGTAGCTATATTATTCCCTGCCTCTTTGAGGTCCTCTTGAGTGTACATTCTCTGTACTATTTCATCATATGACGCGAAATAAATGTAAGCGGTGGTTTGTGCTTGAGATTTGTACATCACTCTGAACTTAAAATTGCATTCATGGGTCATTCCAAACAATTCTTCTTTTGTGGGAGCGGAAATTTTCCAGAAAAAGATTGCTGTTTCGTCCGGCTTTAGCTTGAGTGCACAAATCTTTTCGGGAGTTCCATCATAGTTTAGGTCCGCACTTACTGTGGTTTCCTCACCTCCAGTTGATAGTATACGGAACTCATCAACAACATAAAGCGGCTCACATATACTATAAAGCAGGAGTTTGCCGCCTTCAGGAGTCTGATCACAGCTGGAGGTGTTTATAAAGACATCCACATCTTTCTGACCGATGTTCTCCACCTCCATTCTAACAAAAATCTTTTCTCCCGGGTGAACTACCTCCGAGGGTGCAATCTCCAGATAATTTATTCTAAGTAATTCCGTCTCCTTGACACTTGTTCTCTCAGAACCACCTCCTGGAGTTATGATGCCCGTGCATTGCAGATTAAGAACTACCATCAAAACCGCAAGACAAATAAAAATGTTTTTACGCATAAGGCTTGTTATGGTCGATATCAAATATATCTTTAACTATTATGTCGTGCAACCGCTTTATAAGGATACTGGGTACAATTTGGTCAACACTTTTTTGTATGCGGTTATATTCTTATTGGCGGTATACATCATCTACAGAGAACTTTTTAGTAAAGAGAGGATAAAGCTCACCGACCAATTTGCGCTTTCTCTCTCCGGATGGATGGTGCTTGGAGGCGTGCTAAGGGTGATGAAAGATGCAGGGGTGCTTAATTCCCTGATTTTTGTGACGCCCTTCATCTACATTTTCCTTTTTTTTGTGGTTTTGATCGCAATATGCCTTTTTAGAGAAGCAAGAGAGAAGAAATTAATAAAAGATGATAACAGAGCTTTGTTGTTTAGTGGGTGGGCACTCGTGTTTCTTTGTTTGAGTTTTTTGGAAATTAAAAACATTAAAGGTTTGCTTTTCGTTCTGGGTTTATGGACCGCATTCGGCATAATACTGTTCATAACATCTTTTAAACTCAGATTTCTGAGTGATAAATGGAATTTCTTTGCAATTCAATCGCAACTACTGGACGCATGCGGAAGTTTTGTTGGAATAACATTTTATGGATTCTGGGAAAAACACGTACTTGGAAGGTATCTAATTGAGTTGCTTGAATCCAAGAGAGTGTTGTTAATAAATGGCTCTGCGGCGTGGGCCATGATCCTGATGAAGTTGCTGGTTGTGCCGGTTGCGTTATGGCTGATAGATAAATACGCTGAAAACGAGACTGAAGCGCGATTTGTAAAGCTTCTGATAATTATTCTGGGTGTGGGGATCGGAACGAGAAACACGCTTGCAGTGGGTGTATTTGGGAAAGGTTAGAGCTCAATAAATTTATTATTCTGAACTGATAGCCGCATTACACAGAGCTTCGAAGTTGTCTCCAAAATCACCGTAGTCGCTTCTCCAGTAGTATTCGTAAATCGTATTACCGTTTTCATCCTTCATTATAGTACCGTTCTCATACTTTTTGGGTTTCTTATCACAAGTCTGAACAACCACAATACCGTTACCATTATTATCTATACAGCATATGTAACGCACCTTTTCATAGTCTTCTTCAGATTCACAATTATCTGTCATTTTGGCAGGGTCAGGGATTATCTCCCGGCTATCTTTCATTGCATCATATATATTTTCATAATTCTCAGCATTTTTTTCATCATAAATTTCTCTGGATACGCAGAAACACGGACGCTCGGCGGGTTTGTTCGGTTCGCAGAATGGGAGACAGTAGTATCCTTTTTCATTGTTATAAAAATGTTTCAATGCCCTGCCATCTCTACTATCCTCTTCTACATTTTTAAAGTCATACTTGAAATACGGTGCTGCACATTGGCATCCAGCTTCTTTATTAAACGGCTTAGGATTCTCAGGATCATTGTCATACGTGCAGTGAGAGGGTTGACATACTTTTTCTGATGGGAATACTTTGCCCCCAATATTAGAATCTGCACCAGGATAGTCGTTTAGATATTTGAAAAATGGTTTTAAATTCTGAATCAAAGTTCGAACATCTTCCGGTATGTCTTTACTCTTCTCTAAATTAGACCACAAATAATATCTAGGATAATCTTCCTCTGCTCCTTTGAGTGATTTAATTACAACATTAAGGTCTTCACCCTCAATTTCATGTTCATGTAATATATTGTAAATAAAATTCTCTGTATTTTTTAGGAAAGTGGTATAACTGAAACTGAATCCTTCAACTTTTGGTCTTGAGAGCATGTACTTGAATGCAGAGTTGCAGATACCCTCACTACATTGAGAGCTGTCATTGCACGGCATTCCATTGTCCAGATTACACTCATAGTGTTCCTCCTCCTCTTTTATTTTGCTTATTTTTACATCACCGCCTATACTGCATACCCCCTTCTTGTATTCGAATTGGATGTCATACATGTGTGCCGAGTCAAGCTCGAGTTTTCCACCGTCTAGGTATATGCTTGTAAGATAGAACTCATCCTTTTTTTCTCCCCCATCCTTATTTCCCTCTTCAATTGCATTCAAGTTCTCGGACTTGATCTCTATTTTCTGTTTGCAGTTGGTGCCGATAGGATCAAGCTTTATAGTTGCACATACTGTGTCCTCCCCACCGTAATTCTGTGAGAGGCAGTATTCTGCAACTTGATAAAGAACATCCGCTATTCTATCCGCGTCTGCCTCAACTGAGCACAGATAGTGTTTATTCTTCTTGTTGAGCGCCTTGTAAAAGACACAGCTCTTGTTGAGCACTTTCTCGAGGGTTGCATTTCTTCTCTCTTTAGGTATGATGTCTTCGGTTACTTCGTCACAGCTCATACTCTCCAGTGTGGGAGAAACGGTGAAACTCAACGATTTTTCATACCTGAATATATAAACTATTTCTACTTTGATCGGTTTTTCTATAGGGCCAAGCACATTACCTTTGAATAAAACCTCACAGGAAAATTCTTTTTTATCATTGGGGTTTATGCACCTGTCCGTGCTTTCTTCCTTCGCTATTTGCTGACCTTCCTTCGTTGTAAGGTCAACCGGCGCCTTTATGACGTATATGTCGTACTTGTCCAACGGATCCGTTTTATAAAACTTCCAGTCACAACTCTCTCCGAGTTCAAACTCGCCTTTGGGTAGATGCAGGAAGATCGCTTTTATGAAAGCGTGACCATCCCTTTCATTCAACACAGTAACAAACAGTCTGAAGTTGGCAACACCATCCTTTACAGGAATGGGTTGATACTTGTCGGTTTTAAGAGTGACTTTAAAGGGACCTGCAGAAGATGTTGATAATTTATCTTCAGGTGTGATTTTTCCTCTTTTGAGCATATCCAGATAATAATTATAGTCGATGAATTCTATGTTGTTCCAGCCGGTGACGTTGTACTCATATTCAATGAATGTTTTGAGTTCGTACGTGCCCTTACAATAGGGCGTCAGTAAAGTCATATACTGTCGTGCTGGTTGGTTGGGGTAAAGAGTAGTGCCTAATGGTTTAACATATCTTTTACCGTATACCACTCTTTTTCCCGTAGCATCATAATCTGCAAGTGCCGCACCTTTACTATATGCAATGTCATCCAATATAGCTCCAAATCTCACCCAAGAAGAGGTCTTATCGCCCTTGTTCCTGATAGAGTAAATGATGCTGACCTCTTCATCAACTGATTTACCAGCCGGTTGTTTTATGATTGAAGTATAACTTTCGGAAGGCGATAATTCAACTTTTTCTATTTCTATTGCGAGGTTCGTTGCTCCTTGTTCACGCTTTCCCCTCTCTACGAAATGTTCCTCATACCATTTTTCTGGCTCTGCTATGGCCAGCCACATGTCCTTAAAATAGGTTATTGATGCGTTCCATCCCGCACTTGCCCTCGTACCAATATCCATTGAACTCGCGGGAACTCCCAACTCAGCAGCTTTAGATTGAACTACTGATTGCCAAGCAGTGAATATCGGTATCAAAAACGCACCCGTAATTACAATCACTCCGATATAGAGCGCAGCTGTTTTTCTGTTGCGAGCGGCAAGTTCTGCGAGGGAAGATGCGAGCAGTATCATCACAGTCACACCTATAAATGAAACGAAAGAACGGGTTTGAATGGTCCACCCTAAGAAAAGAATGATAAAAATAATAACCGCTATGCGTGGCCGCCAAGGATTGACGCCTTTGCCCACTGTAATTTGGCTTGCCCCTATAAAGAGAATTATAGTAACTACAATGATATCTATAAACCATGTTATGAGATTTCCGCCGGACAGTAAAAAGATTAAAAATGAAAGTCCGATTGCAATCATCGCATATATGAACATACAGCATCCACCTTCATTATGTTTGCGGTTTTACCCATTCCTATTTGATTGCATTAGCGTACTCTAGGGGATTTTTATTACTTCCATTATCAGTGCTGTTATCCCAGCGCAAAAAAATAATAAAGTCAAGTTCATTTTGACTGGGGCGAACCTTTCTAGGCACAATCCAACCACTACATACAATATGAACCACAAAAGCCCCATTGGAGCGTTCTGGACATCGAATACTACGGGGAGTGTTGTGAATGATTTTGATGGTTGTGCGCCCCCTCCTAAGGAATTTAGGTATGCCTCTGCTTCTCCTTTTGTAAATCCACGCTGAAAGAGTTCTTTATGCTTGAAACAATAGTATCCAAGAATTTTACCGTTTAAATTGGTAACAACTTTAAGATTATTCATGTTTCCTTCATAGAGGCATTTTGGACAGTACCATTCTGTTGATTCCATTACTATTACATCATCTCCAGTAAGGGTGTGTCCCTCCTCACATCTCCAAACTCCTGTTTTATCATAATCTTTTTTTGGAACCTGAACTAGCTTTCCTTTTTCAAAGAGACACTTTGCACAATAGTAACTCTTACCCCTCTTCAAAATATCGAACATTAAATGTTCACCCCCTTAACCAACACCAAACTTATCCTCTCCACATCAAAGCTTCCTGTTGTTGCCACACTAATTGTGTTTGTTCCCGCTTTGAGGCAGTTCCTGTCAAGCTTTTGCCTGAACATCTGGTTGTTGCGCTCTATTATAAACGCGGCTTTGCAATCCTCCCTGCCGTTAAGCATAAGCTCGAGCTTGCCCTTAACATTCACGTTGCTCGCTTTCCCAACAATCTCAAGCGTTCTGTTCTCCTCCTCCATGAACTCCAAGAATGGTTGAGCCATCCTGAATTCATAGCTCTTGTAGCTTTTCTGCGTTGCTCCGTAATAGTAGATGTTGATTCTAACATCCCGCAGCTTGTAGGCCGCATCCTTGCCGGTATAGATGTGCAGGCTGTTCTCTCCTGCAACGAGGTTTGTGGAAGTTTTGTCGAAGTCAACCTTATATGCAAGCGGGCTCTGCTGGGGTAAAGCGCAATAGATGTTGATGTTGTTCACATCAATGCAAAGATCGCTGTTCTTTATGGCTTCATCCACGTAAAAGACAATTTCAGCTTTCTTGAAACCATCCACCTCGTAAGGGTGAAGTACAAAGCCCTTGGAGTACTCGCGATAAGTGTAGTCGTCCTTGTAAACCTTCAGATAGGCAAAAATGTAGGTAGTAGGAGCCCAGAATTTGAAGCCGGAGCTCTCAGCTTTTATCTCAACTTCGTTGTGAACAGGATCCACCTCATCCACCACCACTTCTATCTTTTTGGGAGATGTTTTGGCATGATATACTGCCTTACCATTAACAAGAATTATGAGATCACCATACATGTTCGTCTCTGAAATCTCACCCTCAATAACGATTTTCCTTATGTCCTCCCCCTCCACCACAAAACTCTTGCTCTTCTCTCCGAACAACCCGTTTTTTATGACAAGATTCGTGGCTTCAGCCACGAGGTCCATGCCAGCAATCTTTCCCACAGCAACATCTCCCAGCATTATGGCGCGTGACGCCTCTCCCACCTCTCCAAATGAGGGGATGGAAGCTGAAAAGATGGTTACGTTCCTCTCTCCCTTTACTCCCACCGTTCCGATATGAGATATACTTATTGACATAAGTATGCCCACAAGAAGTATGACTATAGCCACACCAAAAACCTTGACGAAGCTTTCCATTCTCTTTCACCCTCAAAAGACTTCAATTCTGGATTTGGTTTTTGTTGTATTTAAAAATTTTCCAGAAGAATGGGAAAGCATGCAAATTCTCAAGCTGGATGTGAAGGACAAGACGAGGGTGAAGGTAAACACCTATGAGGATCTGCTGGTGTTGAAGAGCGTGATAAAGGAAGGGGATGTTGTGGGAAAGAGAGATTTCAGGACAGTGCAGGCTGAAGGTGCGAGAGAGAAAAAGCCGGCATACCTCAAAATAAAGGTGGAAAGGGTTGAGATGGAAGGTAATGCTCTCAAGCTTCTCGGCCCGATAGTTGAAGCGCCTGAAGATGTGACGCGTGGCTACCACTCGTTCCGGCTGAAGGAGAATGATGTCATAGACATATGGAAGGAATGGAAAACGAGCGAGATAATCAAGCTCAAGGAAGCGTCACGCTACAAAGGGCTACGCGTTTTAATCTGCGTGATAGATGAAAGGGAAGCTGACATAGCCATAGCCACGGAGATAGATTGGAAGATGGTTGCAACCATAAGGAAGAAGGGTGGTGGAAAAGATTACGGAGGTGGAGAAGAGGAGAACAGGCAGTTCATTGCGAGCGTGAGGAAAGTGTTGGAAGAACATGAGAAAGATGTGCACAAGATAATTCTGGCCGGGCCGGGCTTCAAAAAGGATGAGCTTTATGACACGCTTCCCGATAGCGTTAAAGCAAAGTGCATGGTTGAAAGCTGCTCTGTCACGGGTGTTACAGGCATAAACGAGGTGATAAAGCGCGGCTACCTTGACAGAGTTATGGGTGATATGAAGCTTTCGGAGGAAACGAAGCTTGTTGAAAAACTGCTGGAGGAGATAGCTAAGGAGAGCGGGCTTGTTGCTTACGGTATTGAGGAGGTGGAGAAAGCTGCTGAAATGATGGCAATAGAAAAGCTCCTCGTTTCAGACAAGATAATGGATAATGAAAGAATTGAAAAGCTCATGAAAAAAGTTGAAGAAGGTGGAGGTAAGGTTGTGGTTGTGCATTCCACCCATGATGCCGGGAAGATGTTTGAAAAGCTCGGAGGTGTGGCTGCTTTTTTGAGATTCAGGATAGAATAGCCCAGAAAGATTTATATAGCGGGCTGCTTTTAATCAATCATCAATGCCTCACCCGTACAGACATCTGGCAATACACATAAGGTACGATTTGCCGGAGCAGATAAGGCATGTCATGCTATTCTCCGTGCTGAGGATGGCTTTGACGCTTGCGGTCAATGTTTACGCTCCCCTGTACATTTACGAGCTCGCGGGAAGTTTGAAACCCGTCTTTCTTTACTTCATGCTTCAGTACGGTGTGATGATTCCGCCATCTCTCCTCCTTGTGAAATTTGTGGTGGAGCGTTACGGGCTGGAGGTCTCGCAATTCATCTCCGTGGTGATGAGCGCCATCCTACTTTTCCTCTTTGCCAATTTCAAAATGGAATTGCTACCCTTAATCTCGGTCCTTGGCTCGCTTTCCCTCGTCTTTTACTGGATACCACAGCACATGGCGATAGGAATGTACGGAAGGAGAAAAAAGCTCGCTGAGGAATATGCCACTGTGACAGTTATCACCACCATTTTGAGCGTGGTGTTTCCAGTCGCGTTTGCACTGATGATAAAAAGCATGGGATACCGTAACTTTCTTCTCTTCATGTGCACGTATGTCGTTTTTCTCTCCATAATTTCGTTGAAATTGCTGAAGAGGAAGTGGAGATGTAAAGATTTGAGGGTGCGAGTGAGCAAGACCCACACAAATCTAACACCTCTTTTCTTTGTGGAGGGTATAGTCATCGCTGTGATCGTCAGCATGCCCGTGATAATCTATTCCACATTGCAGGACGTGGTCAGCTTTGGCAGCTTGAAATCCTTAGCCACAGTGGCTTCAGCTTTGATCCTGTACGTGATTTCGAGATGGGTTGATGCGAAGCATGACTATGCTCTTGGTACCATAGGATTTTTGCTCTACGCCAACCTGCTGACATTCCTTGCTCTGAGTCTTTCTGTGAGAAGTGCGAGCATAGCTTTGATAATAGCGGGATTTATCTCTCCCATAATAGATGCTCCATTCTTCGGCTATTTTTACAACATCGTTAAGGGGGTGGGCACAGAAATCATATTTTTGCGTGCCATATCTCTTGCTTTAGGAAGGAGTTTTGCATTCTTTTCCTTTCTCTTTCTAAGTCCTCATGCAATACTTGGAATTGGGGTGTTCGCCTGCATAATTGGTGGGGTGCTCTATTACATCTACGCAACAAGCACGCATATTCCGGAGCTCATTTACGTTTCGGAGAAGGGGAAATGATGTTAAATAATAATTACCTCGTTTTATTGAGTCTTAATTTTTCAAGCGGGCTATCCCCTTTCCTCGCTTTCTTGATACTTGTGATTTTATCACTAAGTCCCGTGTTGTTCTTAGTTAGATTTTTACAATAATCTGGTTTTAAGAAAATTTTAAAACGTTCAAAACTCAAGAAAAATGCAATGACTAAAAAAAGCAAAAAGAAAGGTAAGTACGGGATATGCCGGGAATGTAAAACTAGAGAAGGCGATTCCTCTGAAAAAAGATTATACAAGTGCAAATATTGTGGTGAGTACTTTTGTAAAAAACATCTTGAACCGAGAATGGTGATTATAAAAAACGATATTGAAAAAGTTAAAGATCCTGTTTTAAGAGATAAATTATACGAAGAATGGCGAAAAACGGGAGGTCATCCAGATTGGAAATGGACTCAAAAAAGATGGGAAGAATTGACTAATGAGGATAAAAATTACACTCAAGCACTCGAGACATTATTAAACAAACCTAAAAAGGATGATAAAAGTTTAGAAGTCCGGGATACAAGAGTAACGCGTATTGATCGTGGAGGCGCGCAAAGCAAATTAAGTGAGTTTAAGAGATACCTTTACCGATTTCAATATTACACACTTCCGGTTTTGTTGAGGTATTTCTTGGTAATTTTACTTATTTTATCGCTATTGCATTATTTATTTTTAGAAAAACTTGATTTTATTGCAATCTTAGAAAGAGCTTTGATATTATCAATATTGATATACGTTTCTAGGTTAATTTATCACAAAACAAAATATTACATCCCTTATAAATTACTAATAATTGTGCTAATAATTATCTTCGTTCTTTATTTATCTTCAGGGGAGAATTATTCAAAACTAAGCTTTGTGGATCATTTTGTAGGTATTGATAATTTCACAATAACAATTGTGAATTTCTTCAATTCTTCAATACAAAGTAAGACATTCTCTGAGATTAGTCACGTTAGTTTAGAAGAACTAGCAAAAAATAAAGACAAGTATATAGGGAAAAGGATAATTACAGAAGGTTTGGTAATGTATTATGGACCTCTAGATAAAAGATTAGTACTTACTGATAAACAATTGAGATACGTGTTTTTCATCAGTGCATTTCCATCTAAAACAAATCCTGCAATAACTATAGATCCAGCATGTGCTCCCGGAAGTGTACCTTATTATAGAGTAGATGCGCATTTGAACGAAGATGGAAGTTTAAGTATAAACAGTAAAGAACTTCTCGAGTGTTATCCAGTAGTTAGAGAAGTCCTTAAAGAAGTTTATTGATTGTTAATTTTGTCATTATAGTGAGTGGTACCTAATTAAAAATTATTAAAAATTCTGTTAAGGTTTGCCCGTCATATGATAATTACCTTCGAATATTTAAGGGAACGGCAAAATGCGAAGTGGAAAGCTGGCGTCGGGGGCGGGACTTCCAGCCACAAGCTTGCTGGCTTTTGAACCCGCGCGGCCTTACGGCCACGGGCTTAGCAGGCCCGCGCCCTACCAGGCTAGGCGACCCCGACGTGAAAAAGCTATGCAGGAAACGTGAACACATCTTTTACATAATTATTTAAATTTTTTAAATGTCAATATCAACACAAAGTTCCACAACTTGTTGAGGGTGAATGCTGATGTCCACAAACGTTCTTGATACAAAGTCCATAAGGGAAAAGGATGTTTTCACCGATAGAGGTATGTACTGTGGCAAGATTGAGGATATCGAGCTTGACATGTCCCGGTTCAGAGTGAGATCGATAATAGTAGCTATAGCGAAGGGTTCTTATCTTGAACAGGAGCTTGGTGGAAAGAAGGGAATAATAGTGCCGTACCCCATGATAAAAGCGATTGGAGATGTTGTGATAATAAAGCACATAACCATTCAGAGCAGGGAAGAGCCAGAGATGGCTGAGATGCCCGCTTAACCTCACGCTTTCTACTTTTTCCTTGCCACCCCGCATTTCATCGCTGCTTCTCTCACCGCTCTTGCCACTTCATTATGCACATTTCTGTCAAGCACCTTCGGCACTATTCTCTCCTCACTCAGGCCCAGATTTTCGGCATAGTTAGCAATGGCTCTCGCTGCAGCTATCTTCATCTCCTTCGTTATCCTTCTCGCTCTGACATCAAGCGCTCCCCTGAAAACTCCGGGAAAGGCGAGAGCATTATTTATCTGGTTGGGAAAATCGCTTCTGCCAGTGCCAACAATTCTCGCTCCTGCTTTTTTTGCCTCATCAGGCATGATCTCCGGAACGGGGTTGGCCATGGCAAATACTATGGCATCATCATTCATGCTCTCAACCATCTCTTTACTAACTATGTTTGGAGCGGACACGCCAATGAAGACATCAGCGCCCTTCATCGCCAAAGCGAGATCACCCTCAAGCTTTTCCGGATTGGTGAGCTTAGCGATTTCTTCCTTTGCAAAGTTCAGATCGTTCCTTCCTTCATGAATTATACCCCTGCTGTCGCACACCACTATGTGCTTTATCCCGTAATCAAGCAGAAGCTTGGTTATGGCTATGCCTGCTGCTCCGGCTCCGCTTATCACAACCTTCACATTCTTGTCTTTGCCCACAAGTTTCAGCGCGTTCATAAGAGCCGCAAGCACAACTATCGCTGTGCCGTGCTGATCATCATGGAAGACGGGGATGTCAAGCCGGTTCTCAAGCTCCTTCTCTATCCTGAAACAGTGTGGAGCCGCTATATCCTCCAGATTTATCCCTCCAAAAACGGGAGAGATCGCTTCCACAATTTTTATAATCTCATCATCATCCTGCGTTGCCAAGCAGATCGGAAAAGCATCCACATTCCCAAGCTCCTTGAAAAGCACTGCCTTGCCTTCCATGACGGGAATTGCACCATAAGCGCCTATGTTGCCCATCCCGAGCACGGCTGAACCGTCGGAAACAATGGCTACGGCGTTCCATTTCCTTGTGTAATTATAAGCTCTCTCTTTATTTTCAGCCAGCAGCTTTGATATGTGTGCCACTCCCGGTGTGTAAGCGAGAGAAAGCTCGTCCCTGCTTTGCAGTGCTATTCTTGAAACAATCTCTATCTTGCCCCCTTCATGCAGCGCTTCAACTTTCCTCTTCATCTCCTCATCCATTTTAACCACCTCTAATCAGTATGAACCTCGCTCTCTCCTTCGCTTTCCTCACCACAAACTCCTCTCCCTCATCAAGATGCACATAATGCTCGTCGTTATCCACTATCATGAAAGCGCTCCCTCTCAAAAGTTTCACATGGATGGTCGCGTTCTCATCCACCACAAATGGTTTGATTCTGAAGTTGTGGGAGTTGTTGAAAGCTATACCTACCCCTTTGCTGAACGGCTCACCTCCAGCTGAGTAGTAGTATGCTGTTGATCCAAACGGTGTTGCCACTATAACTCCATCTCCAACCACGTTCTCGAACGCTTTCGTTTCACCCTTTTCCTCTATCACAACCTCGAACCTTATTGCATGAGTTGGCTTCTCATTGTGAAGCTGCACCTCGTTGAGAGCAAGCTTAACCAAGCTTCCATACCTTGCTTCAAGTTTCATCTCCTCGTGAACGGTGAAGTTCCCCGAAGCAAGAGCATCCAGCACTTTTTCCATCTCTTCAACGCTTAGCTGGCATGTCCTGCAAGAGGTGTGCTTGCTGAAGCACAGCTTTGGAACGGACGGATACGTTCTTTCTGCTACCAGTATCGTGCCATCTCCACCAACACACACAACAAAATCCGGCTTTTCTTCATCCTTCACAAAGCCATGCTCAAGGATAAGCTTTTCAATCTCGTTCCTGTCATCTTCGTCCCTCAAAACGAGAGCAAATTTTTTCATCTGTATCATCTCTTCTTCTTGACGTAAAGATAAGCGCTAACCCCAGCTATAGCTCCTTCTCCAACAGCCGTGGCAACCTGCCTCACATTTGCAGAAGCGCTGGTTATGTCGCCAGCTGCAAAAACTCCTTCCACATTCGTGCTCATATCCTCATTTACCTTTATGAACCCTTTATCATCGAGCTCGACTCCGAGCTTTTGGGCGAGAACGGCTGAAGGCATGGAGCCAATTTCTATGAAGAGTCCATCAAGCTCGATCCACCTTTCCTCATTGCTCTTAACGTTTCTTATTCTGACTCGCTCAAGCTTATCCTTTCCATCGAGCTCGACAACTACACTATCGAGCAGGAATTCCACGTTCTCAAGCTTTCTTGCAGCTTCCACCTTGATCTCCTCGGCTCTGAACTCCTGCCTTCTGTGGATGAGATAAACCTTCTTGGCTATGTTTGAAAGGAAGAGCACCGCATCAAAAGCAGCGTCACCACCGCCAACAACTCCCACAACCTTGTCCTTGAAGAACATCCCATCACATGTTGCGCAGTAGGAAACGCCCCTCCCCAGAAACTTCTCCTCATTCTTTACATTCAGCTTTCTTCTCTGCATACCCAAAGCAAGCACAACCGCTTTGCATCTGAACTCCTTATCATGTGTTTTCAGCACGAATCCATCCTCTTCTTTCCTTGCATCGACCACCTCATCCATAATCACTTCCACATTGCTGTACAAGCTTACTTGTTCAAGCATTCTCTCTGCCAGCTCCATTCCACTTATTCTCTTGAAGCCGGGATAGTTTTCTATCGCATGTGCATCAGCCATAGCTCCGCCGAGCTTGGAGAAAATCAAGGCTACCTTCATGTTGTATCTGGCAAGATAAAGAGCTGCGGTCATTCCTGCCGGACCGCCACCCACAACGCAGACATCATAGCTTTCCATGGCAGAATGGGTTGGTGTGAAGATTTAAATGATTGCCTTTCATAGCTGGCTTAGCTTAAAGCAAGTATTGCCGCTCCGCAAACCATAAGAAATGAAGCCAGAGCCCTAAGGGGGAATGCGCCCTCCTTTAAAACAGCGCGTGCAAAGATAACGGTGAAGAGCGCGCTCATGCGCTTTATGGCTATAACATAGGATGCGTAGGTCATCATGATGGCTTCTATCTGAATGACATTCATGATGGCGTGAATTGCACCAGCCAGAATGATGAGCATCAGGAAGCTTGAGCTATTTGGAGAGAGAATTGAAATGTGTTTTTTATTCCACGCAAGCATGGCTGATAGAAGAATAATTAAGGAGAGCAGATTAACAAGAAATATCCATTGGATTGTTGTGGAAAGCTTGGCCCCTACCTTATCCAGATTTGCCGTAATGCTCCAGATGAAAGCCACAGCCAGCATGGATGCCGCGCTTCTATCTTTAATCAGGTTGATGAATGGTGTGAATAAGCTCATTCCGTTGTTAGGAAAGGTGGAGCTCACACCTAAAACATAAGCTCCCACCACTATGAGAATTATGCCCGCCACACCTTCAACAGGCGGAAACTCTTGGAGGATGAGAGGAGACGTTAAAAGCATGAACGCTGGCGTGAGGGTTAAGAGGGGTACAGCCAAAGATACTTCTCCATGCTTCACCGCGTGAAAATAAAGCAGGGTGGATGTGCCGTTAAGCATCGAGGCCATAAAAAGAACAGTCAAAAAGTTGCTGCTTGTGGGAATGTTTCGCAAGTTCAAAGCGACAAAGGGGAGGAGAGCCACAACAGTCACCGCCTTGAAGATGATGGAAGTTGTCAATGAATCCATTCCTTTCATCGCTTTTTTGGATATGATCGCTATGGTTGATGAGAAAAACGCTACCAAAAGAGAATAGACCAACCACAAGCCCGCCATTCATCTACCCTCCGCTCACAACAGGAATCAACTCCAGAACAACATTCTCCCCCTCAATCTCTTCCTCCACAGGAACGATTCTGTCATCCAGCTTAACAAGAACCGTGACGGGGTTTACGCCTGCTTTTCTGAGTATCTCCTCCACTTTAAACTTGTCACCCTCCAGCTCAATCTCCTTCTCCCCCTCTTCCAAGCTTTCTGCAGCCCACAAGAGTTTCACTTTCATAACACCAAACTGGCATCACAAAATATTTAACCTTATCAGGGAGTTGGATAAGCATGGAAGAAAAGGTTGGGGAGCTTTTTCTCAAGCTCGTGGAAATGGTGGAAAGGCTGAGGAGCGAGAATGGCTGTCCATGGGATAGAGAGCAGAAGCTTGAGGATTGGCTGCGGTTTTTGAATAGTGAGGTGGAAGAGCTCAAAGAGGGGATAGAAAAAAAGGATTGGGATAACATTAAAGAAGAGTTGGGGGATGTGCTTTTTCTCGTGGTAATGATATCTCAGGTTTGTAAGGAGCATGAATTATTCACGATTCATGATGTGCTCAAGGAAATTACGGATAAGGTTGAGAGGAGGCACCCTCATGTGTTCGGAGATATGAAGGCTTCAACGGCAGAGGAAGCTCTTGAAATATTTTACAGGATGAAGGAAATGGAGAAGGGAAAGAAAATCAATAAATAGATGTTCTTCCCACTAATTCTTGAGCAGGTTTAAGGTGGTTGCATGCCAAGGCCTCCGGGTCCTGATCCAAGGAAAATAGAGAAAATTGTGGAAGTTCTCAGGCAGCATCCTGAGGGGTTGTGGGTGATGGAGATAGCAAGATTGACCAGAATTCCAAAAAGCACGGTGCACCGCTACATTCAAAACTATCTTGCTGATGTGGTTGAGGAAGTAAAAAATTATTCAGGACTTATCAAGACCTACAGGTTGAAGAGAAGATGAAGGTGAGTTGATGGGATTAATGAACGTGAGCTATTGGAAAGCCAGGGAAATCCTTACAAGGAATGGTGTGGAGGTAAGTGAGGGTGAGCTTGTTAATAATGAGAGTGAAGCTGTGAAAGCCGCGAGAAAGATAGGATATCCGGTTGTGATGAAAATTGTCAGTCCTGATGCGCTTCACAAAAGTGATGTTGGTGGGGTGGTAACCCACATAAACTGTGATGAGGAGGTTATACTTACTTTTCGAAACCTGATGAAGATTGTCAAAAAGAAAAAAATGATTCTGGAGGGTGTGGCTGTTGAGAAGATGGAAAGGGGGATTGAGATCATCATTGGTGTTAAGACGGATGATGTTTTTGGCAAAGTGGTTTTGTTTGGGCTGGGTGGTGTGTTCACCGAGGTTATAAAGGATGTTGCGGTGCGTGTCCTTCCGCTAACTAGGAAAGACGTTATGAGTATGTTCAACGAGTTGAAATACGGCTTTTTGCTTGATGGCTTCAGGAATTATCCGCAAGCGGACAAAGGAAAAGTTGCGGACTTCGTGATGAAGGTTGTTAAGATGGTTGAGAGGGAGGACATACACGAGATGGATCTCAATCCTGTCATGGTGTGGAAGGACAGGGTTGTTGCCGCTGATGTTAGGATGGTTCTTGAGAGGTGAAAGGCGTGGATTTTGATGAGCACAAAAAGAAGAGTCTGGACTCTCTAGCTAGAGCGATGGAGAGGGGAGAGGTGGATGAAGGAATAATTCCCCTCCTTGAGCTCATAAACTCCACAACAAGCTTTTTCACAACCTCATCCTGCAGCGGGAGGATATCGTTATCGTGTGTTCCTTTGAGAGGAAAGAAGAAAGATCACGTCTTCATTGCAAAATGGCACAGAAAGGTTGAAGTTGAAGAAGTTATGGAGAAAGTGAAGATGGCAACAGCCAGCGGAATGTACGGTGGTGCTGTTCTCTGGCTGAAATGCGAGTCATTCATACTTCATGTGGGGTGTAGATCGGTTAGAGATGCCGGAGAACTGATAAAACTCTGTGTGGAGCTGGGATTCAAGAGGAGCGGAATATTCAGGCTTGAGCCGTTCCCCTTTGTTGAAATAATCGCCACGGATTACATCGCAACACCGCTCGGAATCGATAACCGGCTGAAAGTGGATGAAGATTACATAAAGTTTGTTGTGGATGTGATGAACGTCAGAATGGAGGAAAATGATAAAAAACTGAAAAAATTGGAAGAAGAGTTTAACAGGAGGTTCTGTCAGTGATGGCTGGAGCCACGAAGCATCTTAACTATAGCTGAGGCTACATCGCCACCCTTTCTGACGGATTTTGATGTGGTGAGAAAGTGGTCCATGGCTGTAATGAGCGTGTCCCACCTTTCCCTTATCTGGTGGATCATCTCGAAAAATGATTCGTAATCAGAATGGATGGACAGAATGATCGTTGTTCTTCCGCTCATCCCCTCTCCTTTCCCGAATAGAATTACGTTTGGATGTGAACTCAAAAACGACACAAGCTCGTTCAGCTCTTCTTTCTTGGTGTGATCCTTCCACTCAAAGAACGTTATTGCAAAGAGATTGAGACCGCACTTGCTTATGTCCGGTAGAGCAGCATACCTCTTTATGAGACCCGTCTTTTCAAGCTTCTGCCTTATTCTGCTCACTGACGGTTGGGACATCTTTAGCTTTCTGGCTATCTCTCTATCGGACTGTCTTGCATCTTTCAACAGTTCTGCAAACACCTGTTTTTCTCTGGTTGAGAGGGCATGCAACACAAGCCACCCCTCCAAAATCGCATCAAATCAGCAAATTTTTTTGTAATTTTTTGGTTATTTTTTATCAATTTTTTATCAAAAATCTTTTAATTTTTATCAGTTGATTCTGCAAAATCTATATTGAGACACAGGAAAGTTTAAATAGTAGCGAATCCATAAAGGTGTGTAGATGGCACCAGGGTTGGACAGGGCATAATTCGGGATGAGACCCTGTGCCAAAGAGGGCATCAGAGGTTGACCGAAAAGGCCATGCCTTCCGGATTCGGAGGGTGGGGGACAAAGGTCACGGTCCTAGACCGCAGGGTTGAGAAGGTTCGCGTCCCCCACCGTCCGAGCCCGATTTTTTCCTCTTTTGAGATAAGGTTAAAAATTATCATGTAGAAAGCTCTTTCTCATGAGGAAGATCAAGTCCAGTCTTGCTGGTTCAAAGTACATAGGTACGCTTCCTAAAGGTTGTGATCTTTGTATAAAGGGGCTCAAATCCGTTCTTTTTGTTACAGGTATCTGTGCAGTTAATTGTTTCTATTGTCCCCTCTCATCCTACAAGAAGAACAAAGATGTTGTGGTGATAAACGAAGTCATGGTTAAGAAGGATGAAGATGTGATTAGAGAGGTGGAGCTTTGCCAGTCCAAGGGTGTTGGCGTTACCGGAGGGGATCCCTTACTGAGGTTGGATAGAACGTTGCATTACATTAAACTGCTCAAGGAAACTTTCGGAAAGGACTTTCACATCCACCTTTATACTTACGGAATTCTGAATGAGGAAAAGTTCAGGGATGTGCTTGGAAAGCTTGAGGATGCTGGACTTGATGAGTTGAGATTCCATCTTGATATGGAAAGCAAGCGCAACTGGGAGCTTGTTGGAATAGCTGCAAGCTATGCTTTTGATGTGGGCGTCGAGATTCCCTGCATTCCAGACAAGGAAGATTACATAAAGGAGATGGTGCACTACATAGAGGAAGCAGGAGCTAAATTCATCAACCTCAACGAGTTTGAGGCCTCAGAGCTGACTGTGGATGAAATTCTTGCGAGAGGTTACGAGCTGAACTACGATGAGTTCAACACCATAGCTGGAAGCTATGAGCTCGGAAGAAAGCTCATGAAATACATAGCCGTATATACCACAAAGCTTAGCGCTCATTTCTGCGAGAGCTATGTGAAGGAATATTATCAGCTGCGCAACAGGATGAAGCTAAGAGCCGAGAGCATAAAGAAGCCCTATGAAAAGGTGAGTGAGGAAGGATGGCTTCTGAAAGCTTACGTTTATCCAAAAGAAGGACAGAGCTTGAAAGAGTTGAAGGAGGAGTTGCAGAAGGTTTTGAGAGCATCGCCCAGGCTGTTTGAAATTGACGAAAAGAGAGGGGTAGTGGAGACATCAGATAAGCTGGGGCAGAAGGCAAGCAAGTTCGGATATAAGGTCGAGCTTGTCTGGGAGCTTCCTGCGGAAGATAGATTTATCATGCAGGTGGAGCCGCTTTATGGGGTGGACGGTTGATGAAGGATGAAGTTTTTTAAGATTGGGCACAAAATTCTAACTGCGGCGATGATTAAGCCGTCCCAGAATGAGGTGTATGATTTCAGGAGTAGCTTATGAGCCGCGTCCTTCTATGCACAAAATTTATTACGCTTGATATCTTAATTTCTTTTGGATTCGTGGAGAAAAGCCCTGTGGAAGTTTCTGGAGCCATGGAAAAGGAAAAAGTATGTGCGCGGATTCATGGTCTGTGGGAGCTTTGTTACGGGTTGTGCTTCTTCCCGTTCAGACATTGATGTACACATCATTCTTGATGATGGTGTGAAATGGAGGGAGCGCGGCAACAAGGTTGTTGACAACCACCTAATAGAATATTTTGCAAATCCGCCGCGTCAGATTAAGGAATACTTTCAGGAGGATTATGCTGCCGGATGCATCACCACAGCCACCCAGTTTGTCACAAGGGAGATATTATGGGACCCTGAAGGTGTGGTTGCTGCTCTTAAAAGGGAGGCGAAAAAATGGGTCAGGAAAAGGTTTCCATGTCCCTCAAAAGCGAGGATAGAGCTCTGGAAGTACAACATATGGGATGATCTGGATGGGATAGAGGATGCTTTTGAAAAGGAATCTCCATCCCTCAGCTTTGCTTACTTTAGAGCCATTGGAAGATGGCTTGAGATTTACTGTAAGTTTTTGGAATATCCCCTCCCAAAGGATTGTAAAGTGGTGGAGATGCTCACTTATCAGGAGACAAAAGAAAAATACCTGTTTCCGGAGTTTCCGGATCAGGAGTTTTTGGAATTGTTTATGCGGGCCTCGCGTCACCCATCCTAAAAACATGGTGGATCGTGCCCGTTCTCTTGCCAAGCATGTGATGAAGCGAATGGGTGGTTTTGAGATAGATGGGTGGCGCGTGAGAACTCCTGTTGGTTCGGGGATGAGAGGGAATTAACATTTCGTTGGGTTGATTGGGCCTTTTCTTCAGAATTTACGATTTGGGGATAGCATGTAAATCCGCCCTTCTCCATACTCCGATCGAAAGAATTTTTATGAAACTTTCCACGACTCTAATTTACACCATTTTCCAGCTTCCTCACATAAAAATGTGCATTCTTCTAAGTTTTTGAATCCACTTTCAACCCAGCACTCCTCAAGCAAATAGTACGGAATCCAGTAAACATTGCCGGATTGTTCCTCGATTTTGTACCCCCAGACCCATTTTCCGTCTCTTTTGTTGAAGACTTGAACATCACATTCCTTTTCATCACACTCTTTTACATATTGATAATCAAATCCTCCTTCAAAATTAAAGAAAAATTCGTAAATATTTCTAGTTTTAGCGTCAGAAAACTTTAGGAGTATTTCGTCCGGCATTATGGTAGAGAAATGACTATCAAAACAGCGTGGATACTTCATTTCAACCGAAGCTCTGAGATTCTTAAGGTTATAGTTTGCTATTTCTCTACACACATAGCTTACTTTCGCATCATCTCTCCCATATTCGTGCATAACGGAAGCGTCTATATTCTCTTTATTAACGTCCGACCCCATTTTTGGCATTTCTGGAGGGTAAACTTCGTCCGAACATCCCAAGAAATGAAGAATTTCATGTGCTTCCGCCCTAACACCAACATCCGAAAATCCAAATGGAGGGTTCGTGTTTGCTCCAACGACCGGTTTGGCCCAGAACCAACCTTCACCCGGACCAACACACATTAGAAGATCTGCAGAGTCATCGCTTCCCAAGTTGTGAGATCTACAACAATCTTGATCATCAGGGTCTTTATCCATGTATGTGGTTATATCTACAACTTCCAAATCTATTTTTATACCTTGAGTGTTCAAATAATTTTCAATCTTCTCTATAAATCTTCTATATTCATTTTCGTCAACCGAAGTATCTAGAATTGCTTTGATACGAACGGATATTTTCGAATCGCCTTGACCACTTTCATCATTAGAATTTTGATCGCTTCCATCCGACCCACCAGAGTTCGAGTCTGAATCTTGTGAATCTGTCTGATCATCAGTAGATGGAGATGGTGTGGGAGTATATGCCGGTTCACTAGAATTATCCACAATTGACTCGATGCCTTTATAAGGCAGGTCTATGAGATCGGTATACTTTTTGCCTTCCGGATTGATGACGAACCCGTACGCTCTGAAAATGAGAGCTGAAACCACTGCCAATAAAAGAACTATACCTATGGTCTGGATAGATAGTCCTTTTTTCTTCATACACCTTTATGTTGTATGTACGAGTATAAAAATGTTGAAAGGTCTTGGGTTGATGAGCCTCAGTTATGAAAGTGTGAGAACTCCTGTTGGTTCGGGGATGAGAGGGAATTAAAAATCGTGTACAATGTATGGGATAAATTTCCCAGAAATAAAAGAAAAATAAAAATAGGTGAAAATTCTAGAAAAATATTTTTTATTCTCGAGCTCTGGTATCTACTCAATTCTTTAGAGATTTAGTATGTCCACCAGTTCCTCGAGTTCTTGTTGTGTTGCCTCACGAGTCTCTATTGCCTGACCTGGTACATCGACAGTTATCTTGTAAGTATATTCTTGGTATGTCAATAAAATTGAGAACACTGCGTATCTCCCCATTATTAGATCTTCGTAGATTTTTTCTAGTTGGGTGACGAATGACATCACTTGGCTTAATTTCAATGGTCTTCTCACGACAAAGGTCATGAGTTCGAATTCCTCAAGTTTTCTGAAGTCCTCAACGATCTCGTCAACTTCCATAATTTTCAATTCCCTTGATTCAAGGATTTTTCTGGGTTTTTGTATGTAGTCACGCACTTTCACCCCCTATCGGAAGCTCTATCACCACTTCCAAATCTCCCAGCAATACTCTTAACATTTCACATAACGAAACAAACAACAAGACATCCTTCCTCATTCTCTCCCCTCCTTTTATTTTTGTTAAGAATTAGTTTCCGGGACAGCCGGGACACACCGGCTCTATGAGTTCATCTAAGAAGATCCGAGAACCGGTCCCGAAGCGACGATATCCCGGCGCGATGTTTTGAAGGAACTGGAAGCTGTTTTTGTCTTTTTACACACTTTTTTACTCTTAAATTTAATAGTTTTTGTTACTTTTAAGTAGTGAATTATAAACAGAGTTATGTGTGATACGAGTATTTATTTTTAATTTAAGTGCAGAGTATTGTGTTATGGAGCTTTTAAAGCTGGTTAAAAGAGAAATTTTGGATAGCGATGCTGCCATAGAAGTGGTGGATGCCAGATGTCCTTCTGAGCTCAGATGCAGAAAGCTCGAGAGGTTTGTGGAGAGGTTGAACAAGCCGTACTGGATAGTTATAAACAAGGTTGACCTCGTGCCGAAAGAGTTTGCGGACAGAGCAAAGAATGTCATAAAGGAAGATAGCAATGCTGTTGATGTCGTGCACGTTTCCGCAACCAAATACTACGGGTTCAACATTTTGAAGTGGAGTCTGAAAAGACATCTCGGCACGGAGGAAAGAAAGAAGCTGTGCGTCTTTGGCTATCCCAACGTGGGGAAGAGCAGCCTGATCAACATGCTTGCAAGGAGAAAAAAGGCAAGTGTGGCTCCAAAACCAGGACACACGAGAGGGAAGCAATGGATAAGGATAACGAAAAATATCATGCTCTCGGACACGCCCGGTGTGATCCCTCCTGAAATGGCTGAAAAGGAATGGAGGCCAGTGCTTTTTCCCGGGGAAGAGCTGGAAAACGCTGCCTTGACTCTCCTCAAAAAAATAAAAAATGCTGAAGGAAATAACTTTAAGGAAATGTATGAATTTGAGCTGGAGGATGAGGAGAAGGCACTCGAGATGATAGCCAAGAAATTCAACTTTGTTGGTAGGGGAAACGTTTATGATATGAACAGAGCGGCAAAAAGAGTCATAGATGATTGGAACAGAGGTAAGCTCGTGGGGTGGTGGCTGTGAGTTTCGTGTTTTTGAGTGGTGCAAAACATCTGGAAGAAGGGTGGAAAGCCGGAGATGTTGTACAGGTAATGACGAAGCAGTTTCCTGATGGCGAAACGTATGTCAGGGTGGACGTGAAACACCTAAACAGAAACAAGATGTATGTTGTACAGACGCCTTATCCAGAACAGGACCGGAAGCTTATGGAACTGCTCTTCGCCTGTCACGTTCTGAAGGACCACGGTGTTAAGGAAATAACCTGCATACTTCCCTATTACGCTTATTCAAGGCAGGATAAGAGGTTTATGGATGGTGAAACCATCTCCAGCATGGCGGTGCTTGAGCTCCTGTCCATCCTCAATGTGAGAGAAATAATAACGGTAGATGCACACTTCATGAGAACCACGAAAAAGATGACCAAGAAAGGTATCACCATAAAAAATGCCACCGCCGTCTTCGAGCTCATAAGTGCGGTTGAACAGGAGTTCGGAAAGCTGGAAATAGTTACTCCCGATTTTGGCGGATCCAAATGGCTTGAGATGCTCGGAGTTAAATTCCTGAAGGGCTTCAAAAAAACAAAGGTGTGTAAACATTGTGGAGCTGAAGTCACTAAATGCTCCTGTAGGGCAGGGAAGCGCGACTACGAAGTTAAGGTTGTTTATGAGAAGGGTAGTTTAAAGGGTAAAAATATTCTTGTGCTGGATGACATGATAGCTGGTGGCGGAACGATGGCTGGAGCTGCCAAGCTTTTGAAGGAAGAGCTGAAATGTGATGCTGTCGTGTGTGCAGCCACACACGGTCTGTTTGTGGGGGACGGTTACAAGAAGGTTGCGAAGCATGCAGATAAAATAGTGGTCACCGATACCATAGCTCAGAAAAAAAGACCCAAGCTCAAAGTTGTTAGCATCATACCCGTATTGGAGGAAGCGATATGGGGTGTGGAACAGTGATCGAAAGAATTGTGGTGGAAGTAGATGGATATGGAGGTATGGAAGACATAACGAAGAGTGTTGCTGAAATAGTGAGGAAAAGCGGGAAGAAGGAGGGTGTGGCTGTTGTGTTTGCCAAGGGCTCAACCGCAGCCATAACAACCATAGAATTCGAGCCCGGCTTGAGGAAGGATTTGCCCGCGGTTCTGAAAAAGCATGTGCCGTACGAGTTTGATTATGAGCATCATAAAACGTGGGGAGATGATAATGGAGCAGCACATATTCTGGCAAGCATAGTGGGGTCAAGCATAACTGTACCGTTCAAGGAGGGCAAGCTTCTTCTCGGCACTTGGCAGCAGATAGTTGTGATAAATTTTGACACGAGGAAGAGAACAAGGGAGGTCTGGGTTGCCGTTCTTTGAGAATAGAGAACATTCTGAAAAGCTGGGACAAGTTGGGACAGAAATCTTTCGAGATATATTTAAAAATTTTTACCTCAAAATAGTGATAACTATTGAAAAAAGCTCGCTTCTATGAATCGAGACGTTGAGATGAATGGGATTGATTGTTTAGTTCTTAATGGAGGTGATAGGTTGGAAGATTATAAGGAAGTAGTTGCTTTCGTATTGGTTCTAGCTGCGATAGGTATCGTATTGTACGTGGGACCGAAACTCATATGGGACGGAATACAATGCATTAGCATACATGAGTACCATGATGTAACTGTGATCGACAAATACGTGAAGAGATACTACGACCACGATAACTTCATGATAGTGATAGAAACAAAAAATGGTGAAAGAATTACGCTGACAAACGTGGATAACTGGTGGGTGAAAAAGTTCAATTCCGCTGACATATACTCAGAGATAGAAGTAGGTAAACACTACAACATCAAGACGTGCGGATGGAGAGTTCCAATATTCTCATGGTTCGAGAACATAATAGAGATTGAAGAAGCATCGGACTAAATCACTAATTTTTTCTCTATGCTTTATGAGCCGGTCCGAGGGTGCAAGTCCCTCCCGGCTCCGCGGTTCGGTTTCTGAAAAGGAGGTGAAATAGATGAATGGAGAAGGTAGAGGGAATGTGTGGGAAAGTGATGGTGAGAAGAGAAGAGCTGTATGATTGCTCGCCGCGATATCGGTGAGCTTCGTAGTAAGCACCATACTCGGGCTGGGACAAATACTGGCAAGTGGCGAAACAACAGTTTCCGCAGAGTTCTTGCTGTACTTGCTGGTTAGCACTATCGTTATTGCCGCGATTCTAGGTGGTTTCGTGCTCTACGCTTCGAGAGATGCAGCGTTTGTGATAGCACTGATCCTTATGATCGCGCTGATGCTGCTGAGCAGAGCACTACCTGAACCAAAGTTTGATCCCATTTCCTTAGGATCCATTGCTGCTGGGATGGTGACACTATTTCTCTACGTAGCAAGCCTGCGTTCTTCCTAATTTTTCTATTTTTTCTCATTTTTGGGAAATTTATCCCATTTAACAGAAACCATATAAAGATGTGATGCGAGAATTCTTTTCATGCTTTCAGCTTTCTTCAAACCAAAAAGCATAGCGGTTGTTGGAGCTTCCAAAAATCCTGAAAAGGTGGGAAATGTTATTTTCAGGAATCTCATAAGCAGTTTTAAGGGGAAGGTCTATCCCGTGAACCCAAATGCCGATGAAATTCTGGGCCATAAATGCTATCAACGCATCATACAGATAAAGGAAGATGTTGATCTCGCCATAATCTGTGTTAAGCCGGAATTCGTGAATAAGGTTGTGGAGGATTGTGTCAAGAAAAAGGTTAAAGGCATTATCATCATAACTTCAGGTTTCAGGGAGATAGGAGGAGAGGGCATCAGAAGGGAGGAAGAGCTGAAAAGAATAATTGAGGAAGGGAAAACAACACGTGTTGTTGGCCCTAACTGCATCGGAGTTTACTGCCCATCAAGCGGGGTGGATACGCTTTTCATCCCACCTTACAAGATGAAAAAGCCCAACGATGGCAAGATAAGCTTCTTCTCCCAGAGCGGGGCTTTCGGGTTAGTGATTCTCGACTGGATGGCTGAAGAAGGTGTGGGTGTGAGCAAGTTCGTGAGTTATGGTAATGGTGTGGATGTGAGGGAAAGCGAAATATTGGAATATCTTGCTAAGGACAAAGAAACGAAGGTTATAGTCGGTTATATAGAGGGTGTGGAAGACGGAAGGAAATTCATGAATGCTCTAAAGAAAGCCACAAAGAAAAAGCCGGTGGTGATATTCAAAGCGGGTAAGTGTGAAGCTGGGAAAAAAGCTGCCGCATCCCACACGGGCAGCATGGCTGGTAGTTACGAGGTTTTCAGAGGTGTGCTGAGGCAGTGCAATGCCATAGAAGCTGAGAACATAGAACAGATGTTTGATTATGCCAGAATTCTGGCTACTGAGAAGAGGGCTGAAAATGATAGTGTTGCCATAATAACAAACGGCGGAGGCATGGGTGTGATAACAGCAGACCTGTGCGTGAAGAATGGCTTGAAGATTGCGGAGTTTGAGGAAAAAACAGCCAAACAGCTAAGCGAGATCCTGCCCAGCTATGCTTCAGTACACAACCCTCTCGACCTTATAGGCGATGCAACAGCTGAGAGATATGCGCAAGCACTGGAAATTGTTTCGAATGATAAAAATGTTGGTGCGATTATCGTAATTACTCTTTTCCAATTAGCACCATTAAGTTCGGAAATCATGGATGTTTTGGCTGAGGCAAACGCGAAGACAGAAAAACCAATGATAGTGTGCTCATCTGGTGGAGAGTACACAAAGCTGCTTCTCAAAAGCTTTGAAAAGCAGGGCATTCCTGCCTATCCAACTCCGGAGAGGGCTGTGAAAGCTTTGAAGGTGCTGGTGGATTATTCGAGGAGATCTAAATGATGAAGGTCGAGGAAGTTACTGATGGTGTAATACTTGTGTACATGGGCAAGCTGGAAAGCAACGTTTATGTGGTGGATAACGAGATGGTCGTGGATACCACCACAGGCCTGCTGCCAACGCAACTCCTCAAACTGATGGAAAAAGCGGGTGTGGAGGTTAAGGTAATAGAAAGGGTCATCAATACTCACCTTCACTTCGATCATATAGGTGGGAACTTCATTTTTGAAAAAGCTCTTGTGGGAATGCACGAAAATGATGCCGAGCTTCTGAAAGAAAATAAAAAGGCTACATACTATCATTTTTTCGGTGGTGAGCTTAAGAGAGATGATGTGGATTTCATTTTGCATGATGGGGACTGGATCAAAACATCCGACCACAAATTCAGGGTTTTGCACACACCCGGGCATACGCCGGGCAGCATATGTCTTTATGAGCCCAACAAGAAAATTCTGATAAGTGGGGATACGCTCTTCCACCATTCGATAGGAAGAACTGATTTGATGGGTGGGGATGATAAAGCCATGCTCAACTCCCTCTCAAGAATTTTAAATCTTGATTTTGAAATACTGTTGCCGGGACATGGCAGGATAATAAAAAGAAATGCGAAGGAAAAAGTCATGGAAAGCGTGAAAGCCTATGAAGCTCAAAGATGATGTGTTGAAGGCAGCACATGCATTTCTAAAAGGAATCAAAAAAAACGACAAAGTTCTCATAATATATCATCCCGATCCCGATGGAGTATGCTCTGCCGTCCTTTTCATCAAGGCGCTTGAGAAACGCCATCCTAACACAATCCATGTTCTCAACCAGGGACCACATGTCACCATAACGGATGAAACCCTGAAAATGGTGAAGGGTAAAAAATACAACAAAGTGATCATAGTTGATTTGAATGTTGAAAATGATGTTGAAGCTGTAAGAAAACTCGCATCTCTCTGTGATGGGGTGTTGATTGTGGATCATCATGTTAGCACTGGCTTGCTCAAAAGGGAAGAAGGAAACATAACTTACATAAACTCCTGCCATTTGGGCTTTGCGAACGGAGACAAGTACCCTGCTTCAAAGTTGAGCTACGACATATTGAAGGAGTGGAACAAAGATATGGAAAGGTGGGACTGGGTGGCAGCCATAGGAGTTGTGGGTGATTCCGCTGACGATTTCTGGTTCGACTTCATAAGGGATGTGTGTGGTAAGTGGATGGTGGAAAGGGAGAACATTGAGATGGCCGCTCGAATAATAGAGTTCTGCAGGGCAAAGGGATATGATGTTGTGGAGAGAGCTCTGCACGTGTTAAATGGATGTAATAGCATGCAGGAATTTTTGAAGAGTGAGATTGTTAAGGCGGTTGAGGATATGGAGAAGGAATATGAGAAAGTGATTGAGAGTGTAAAGAAAGAGTGCTATGATGATAAAGATGGGTTAGCAATAATTATTATTCCCACCAAGTACAACATGAAATCGATAGTAGCTAACACCCTCTCAAAAAACATGTTTCCTGATAAGACGCTGGTTGTGATATGGGAAGACAAAACTCACTACCATCTCAGCTTCAGGAGGCAGGATAGGGTGGTTGGCATGAACGTTCTGGCCAAAAATGTTGTGAAGCGAGTTAAGGCAGGAGAGGGTGGTGGACACATACCTGCGGCAGGAGCCAGAATACCGAAGCAATCCGTAGGACTTGAGGAGCTGAGGAAAATAATAGAGGAGGAGCACAAGAAACTCATGGAGTTTGAGGATGAATCTAGCTTTCTTCCTTGAACATGAGCAGGAGCTTTTCCAAATTTTTTGTGGAGATCTTTCTTTTCAACCTCACAATCTTGAGGTTTATGCCGTAAGATGTGAAGTCCGCATACTCTTCAAAGAGCTGAGGGTAAGATGTTATCACCCTTCTGACCTGTTCCATGTGGAGCCCGGTTCTTCTCGCTATCTCTCTTATCCACAACCCGTAAGGATGTTCTCTCAGCACCTCGATCACTTTCCTTGTGTGTTCGACCTCCCTCTTGGACAACTTTCTGGTCTGGTCTTCCATACCTTCAGTTTTCGCTTCTTCACTTTTTAAATTTGAAGGAGAAATAAAGGGCATGAACCCCTTTAAAAACATGAAACATATCCCGACGCATGAGGAGCTGGTGGACAAAGCTTTCAGAAAAGCCAGTAAGGTTAGTCGAGACCCTCATGTGAAGGACAAAGTTATGAGGGAGAAACTTCTCGAAATGCAGAAGATAAGCACCGTTTCGAATGTTATAAGGGACAACATAAAAGAAATAATCCGAAGCGTGCCCAACCTGGATGAGGTTCCTGAATTCTACAGGAAGTTGATTGAGATCTCCATGCCTGTTGATGATGTGAAGAAAGCTCTGGCAACACTCAACTGGATATCGAAGAAGGTGAGAGAGCTCGAACTTGATTATGCGAACAAGATAAAGGGTGAGAACTCAATCAAAAGAGTAAAGAACGTCAGGAGGGCTTTTTATGGCAGGGTGAGTTCCCTCATAAAGAAGAGGAGGGATGCTTTCCACACTTTAATCCAATTCAAAAAGCTCACCGCTGAATTCCCCTCGCTCAAGGACATGCCCACAATTATAATAGCGGGTTATCCTAACGTCGGGAAGAGCACGTTGCTTAGAAAGGTTACGGGTGCGCAGCCACAAATAGCGGATTATCCCTTCACGACCAAAAAGCTCATGGTGGGTTATCTCGATAACGAGCTTCAGCTGATAGATACGCCGGGTATTCTGGACAGGGATCCTTCGAAGATGAAAGGAATCGAGAGGAAAGCCATAACCGCCATCTCAACTTTACCATCGCTCATGCTTTATGTTTTTGATGTTAGCGAAACCTGTGGTTATGATATTGAGAAGCAGATCGGGTTGTTGAAGAGGCTTATGTCCCTTTTCCCAAACCTCCGAATAGTTTGCTGCATAAACAAAATGGACCTCTGTCAGGATGAAGAAAAACTGAGAAAGCTCAGAGATGAACTGGAGAAGCTTGGATTGAGATGGCTAGAAACATCAAGCGAGGATGAGAAGAGTATAGAAGAACTCATTAAATTTTTGAGGGTGGAGATGAAAAACCGTGCCTCCCCTCGAAGGAGGAGGCACGGCCACATCCCAGTAAGGGAGATAAAACCATGAGATTTGGTAGAATCTAATTATTATGTCTCTCACACCTATATATATCTTTCGGTGTTTAACATGCATTTTTGCACACTTTACGATGGCAAAAAGATAAAGGGAAGGATAAAAGCGAAGTACGAGGATTTCATTGTGGAGGAGATGCCACATAGACATGAGGTACTGGAGATAGGAAAAGATTATGAGTTCGATGAAACGAGTGAGGGAAAGTTTTTGCATTGTGTTTTGATAAAGAAGGGTTACGATACTTTTGAGGCAGTTTCCATCTTGAGAAAGAAGCTTCGCATCAAAAAAGAGGATCGAATAACGTTTGCTGGGCTTAAAGACAAACACGCTTACACTTCCCAGCTCATAGGTATGTATAAGGTTCAGAAGGAAGCCGTTGAAAATCTCGAGCTGAAGGATATTGAAGTTGTGCCTATAAGGTATGGCGGCAAGGTTTTTCTCGGCGGGCTGTGGGGAAACAGGTTCACCATAACGGTAAGGGACATAGAGCAGGATGAGAAGGAGGTTAGAGAGATCATAGATGGTTTTTTCGAAAAAACAGGAGGTTATTTTCCAAATTATTATGGAGAGCAGCGGTTTGGCACGAAGAGAGAGATAACCCATCTTTTTGGTAAGTACATCGTGCTGAGAAAGTTTGAGGAGGGCGTTCTTTTTTACCTGACAGCGTTCAAAAAAAAGGAGCACGATGAAAGGATGAGGAAGGCAAGGGAGCTGATCGAAAAGGGGAATTATGAGGAAGCTCTGGAAACGATTCCAAGAAAGTATGAGCATGAAAGGATAATGCTCAGAACGCTGATCAAGACGGGAGATTTCAGGCTTGCGTTTCTCTCTCTTCCTAAGAAGTTTCAGCGCTTCGTGATAAACTCCTACCAGTCCTACCTGTTCAACAGATTGCTCGAGAAGGTGGTTAAAGCGGGCTATTTTGATGAGAAGCTCAAGCTGCCTATCGTTGGCTATGATTACTCCAAGCCGGTTTTCAGAGAGAAATGGCACGATATGCTGGATGAAATGCTTGAGGAGGAAGGAATAAAGCCGGAGATGTTCTATTTTAGCAAGGAAAAACACCTCACCACCACAACAAGATACAGAAAGGCGTTTGGGAAAGTTCACGATTTCGAATTTGTGAAATTTGAAAAAGATGAAATGTTCGAGGGGAAGAACAAGCTAACAATTCGCTTTGCTCTGAGAAAATCAACCTACGCAACCACATTCTTGAGGGAGCTCTTGGACTATGTGGTAGAAGGTGAGAGCTAAGCAGCTCTGACCTCTATGGTTACCGTGGTGCCATTGCCAATGTCGCATGTGCATATACACATCGGTTCTGTTTTCTTGTAGACAATATCACTCTCATTCTCCACGCTTTTGAGCTGAGGTTTGCACTTGCATGGAAAGAGGAGGTCTGGACTGCTCTCTATCGCTTTACACTTCTCCTCCAGCATCCTGTACTTCGTTATCTTGGTGAAGAGCAGATAAAAGGAAGCCAACACTGCTATCACGACAACAACCACGCCCAGCACCCTCAAGTTATTCTTCCTTTTCTTTTTCTTTTTGCCTTTCTTTTCCGACATAACGGACCACCTCATAAAAGCTTTAGCTCTCCAAACACCTCGTCGAGCTTTTCTTCCTCCTCCGGACCGGCTGCCATGGCAGTGATCGTGCCCTTCTCAAGCTGAGTTAGGCCAGCATCCCTTATCATAACGGCATTCAACCCTTTCCTTCTCGCCTTTTTGTAAAGCTGCATGAGCTCCTCCTCGCTTCTTGCTTTGAGCACAACCTTTTTCTGCCCGGAGCTGAGCCATGCGTTTCTTTTTTCCGCATCCGCGTTTAAAAACGCATGCAGGGATGCGTGCGCAACCTGAGCTGCAAGCTTACCCTTGCCCATTTTTATGTCAGTTCTCACCACAACAACCTGCTTAAGGTTGCGCAATCCTGATGGCTTGCTTCCGGCTGCTTTTCTCCAAACACATATGCAGCGCTGCAAAGCCGTCAGGGTTGCGAGCAAGGCCACAACCATCAAAAGCGCTCCCGCGACCCTTCCATAATTGAAGTAAGCCAGAACCATCACAAGAAGTAAAAGCACACATCTCTCGGCCCTTTCAAGCAAACCCGGCATATTGGCTGCTTCCCTTTCCTCAAGCACGAGGCGGTGGTGAGAGTAAGCTTTTATGAAGGAAGTCATGTATGTGCCTGACGCAAGCACCACCATTACCCATAGCCATGATGGAAAAAGCATCGTTTCTATGTTCATGAACGCAAGTGAGATCAAAAACAGAGTTTCCACCACTCTATCTACAACTCCATCCATGAAAGCGCCAAAACTGGACGCCATACCCTTTGCTCTTGCAACCGCTCCATCCACAGCATCCAGAAAGAAGGATAACAGGAAAAGAAGGATGGCAATTTCAACTTGTTGTTCAATAACCATAACCATTCCTGCAAAAGCAAGGAGCACTGAAAGTAGGGTATAGTGGTTCGGTTTTAAAGGAAGCGCACAAAATAGCTTCCCCATCAATAAACTGAATTTATCTCCGATTTTTGTGGATTTCAGCATGCATGATAGGGAGATTGCAAAATTTTTATAGCTTCCAGAGGAATTTGGTCTAATGAAGTTAAAGCTGGATATGCATGTCCACACCAACCATTCAAAGGACGGGTTGAGCGATGTTAAATTCATACTCCTTCAGGCAAAAAGGAGGGGGCTTGATGGTTTAGCAATAACCGACCACAACACCTGCAAAGCTCTCAAACAGGCGGAAAAGCTCGCTGAAAAATTCTCGCTTCTCCTGATAAAGGGGCAGGAGGTCAGGTGCAAAGAGGGTGATTTGCTTGTTTACGGGCTGGATTTCAGCATCCCGAAAGGCATGAATGCCAGAGATGTTATCAAGATTGTGCAAAAGCATGGTGGGGTTGCGGTTGTGGCTCATCCCTTCGGCTATCTCTTCCACCTAAAATCGTGCAGCGGGGATAAAATGCTGGAGCTTGAGGTTGATGGTGTGGAAGTATTCAATTCAAGAAGCGCCATAGGGAACTGGAAAGCGCTTGAGTATGCGAGAAAGCTGAAATTACCAATAATAGCGGGCAGTGATGCGCACCACTGGAGGGAGGTGGGTAAGGCATACACCACTGTTGAATGCAAGGAAAAAAGTGAGGAAGCTGTGCTCGATGCAATAAGAAAGGGTAAAACATGGATTGGTGGGAGGAAAAGCTCCTTGCTCATGCTTTCTTACTGGTATTTTGCCCGCTTCTTGAAACTCGCTTCACTCTCTTTTTGAGTGCGAGATAGTCCTGAAGAAGGAGAAACAAGCAGCAGAGAACGAAAAGTATGGACACAGCAATTTTCTCTTCCGCCATCAAAAACACAAGCAAAAACGCTGATCCCATGATTCTGCGGAGAACAACCTTTGATGATGGAGGGTTGAGAATGAGGAACATGGGACTGTGGAGCAGAAAAACGGCTGAGAAAAGGAAAAGCACGCTTCCAACAACGTTTTGGGATGTGATGAAGGTGGCAACGCTCATCAACGAAAAGCTGGCCCTTGAAATCATGACAGTCAGTTTATCCGTTCTGAGGAGTATTCCCACAACTACTACTTCCCCCGCAAGTATGAAAATGGTGTTTTTCTCAATCGCATAGAGGAGGAGGGATGCTATCGCTATGCCTACACACATCACTAGATTTAGAAGTGTGGCACGATTACCAAGGAACATCCTTCATCCCCAGTTTGTATGCGAGAATGTTGGCTGCACGATGAACCATAGGTGTGATCACCATCAGGAAAGCCGCCGTGTAAACATCCATTCCAACCATTAAGTATACAACTAATAAAGATGGCACAAGGAAATCCAGAGTATCAAGCAGGAATGATTCCTCACCCCTCTTCTTACCCATCCTCCTCTTTATAAAACTCCCTATCATGTCTCCAATGATAGCAGCGCTGGCAAGAGCGAAAGCCAGTTCCAAGCTCATTTGATAGGTGAAGTAAACTCCTAATCCTCCCAATTTTTGCAACATCACCTGCACCCAGCCCACAACAGTACCAACCGCTATCCCTGAAATCGTGCCCTCAAACGTCTTGCCTTTTCCAAGAATTGGTCTGCCATCCAAAAACTTCCCGTTGAAATCGATGGGGTGGAGATTCTTCATTCTTGAAGTGAAGTATACTGGAGAGGAGTTGGCAAAGTAAGCTGGCAGGATGATCCAGAACGCGCTCAAAATGAACTGTACAATGCTGCTCAGCATTCTTCCCCCTCCAAGCTTTTAATCTGGTGGGCCGGGGCGGATTCGAACCGCCGACCTCCGCGTTGTAAGCGCGGCGTCATAACCCCTAGACCACCGGCCCGGAAACACAAAGCTTAATTTAATTGCAAGAAAAATAAAAAGGTATGCTTGAGCTATCTGATAATATTGGGGAAAAGCTGGTGAAGCTTGCCAGAAGAGCTGTTGAGATTAGCTTTGAAAAGCGCTCCCTTGAGCTGGAGGAAGAGCTGTGCTCTAAGGAAACTGACGAACTCATGAAAGAGAAGATGGGTGTCTTTGTCACGCTCCACACCTATCCTGAGCATGAGCTGAGGGGGTGTATAGGAATTCCATATCCAATAAAACCACTGTGCAGGGCTGTCGTTAACTCCACTTTATCAGCTGCATTTGAGGACCCGCGCTTCCCTCCTCTGAGAAAGGACGAGCTTGACGGTGTTGTTTTTGAAGTTTCCGTGCTTACACCCCCGGAAAGGATAGAGTATGGCTCTCCCCAAGAACTTCTGGATAAAATCGTGCCGTTTGAAGACGGGCTGATACTGGAAATTGGTCCCTTCAAAGGGCTTTTCCTCCCGCAGGTGTGGGAACAGATTCCTGACAAGGGGGAGTTTCTTGCCAACCTCTGCTTCAAAGCAGGGCTGTGGGATAAGGATTGCTGGAAGAGCAAAGATGCGAGAGTTTATAAGTTTAGGGTGGTGGCTTTCGAGGAGGAGAAGCCAAGAGGAAAAATCAAACGTGTTTCCCTTCACAAATCCTGCTGAACTCTCCTCCCTTTATTTCCAAATACAACGCCTTATTTTTCACAAACCGCAAGAATTCCCGATAAAGAGGATAAGCTGCTACCGTTTTCGAATCGCTCACCACTATGAGCTTTCTTCTGGCTCTTGTTATTGCAACGTTGAGCCGTCTTTTATCCTTCAGAAAACCAATCCTTTTCTCCTCATTGCTTCTGACGAGCGATAGGATTATCACCTCCTTCTCCCTCCCCTGAAAGCCATCAACTGTGTTGACCTCAACATCATTGCTAACCATCCTTGAAATCAACTCTTTCTGATCTTTGTAAGGAGTGATCACACCTGTTTGCGAGGCTTTCACACCAGCACCAAGAAGCTTTTCAACCAGCTTTTTGACCATCAGCGCTTCCGTTATGTTTTCAAGTGAGGTGCTCTCCGCTCTTCTCCTCTCCCTGCCATGCACATGCCTTATATCAATCCACACCAGCGGAATTGGGGAGAAGCATGCCTTATCAAGCTTATCCTTCACCTTTACTTTTTTCTTGATGATCTCTTGCACGGACATGTCCAGAACGCTTTTATCCGATTTCAGCTTCCCCCCATAGAATTTCCTGTTTGGAAACTCGACAAGCAACGGGTGCATTCTGTACTGATATTCCAGCATTATGGAAGCTTTCTTTCCGTAGAGTTGCATGAATCTTTCAAACATCGTCACGCCCAATCCTTTCTCCTTCGCTTCCTCGTTCATTATGGTTGGAGGCAGCTGCTTGTGGTCCCCAGCCATTATAACTTTTGGAGCTTTGGTTAAAGGCATCAAACATGATGGTTCTGTTGCCTGCGTTGCCTCATCCACAACAACCACATCGAACCTCTCGTCCTGCATGATTTCGGCATAGCTGCCGGCATTGGTTGTGCATACAACCTGAGCATTCCGTATCACCTTTCTCGCTGCCTTTTCAAATAGTTCTTCCCTTTTCTTTGCAAGAGCTCGGATGGAGCTGGTATGAGTGATCCACAGTGCCATCTCCTTTATCTCCTTCTGGCTCAGTCCCCTCTTTCCCTTTGATTTTCTCGCAAGCTTGAGTATTTCCGCATCACTCAAGCCGCGCCTTTTTGATTGCGTGGGTTTTGTCAACACATCCCTCTTCTCCTTCAGCTTTTCAATTCTTCTTGTGAGCTCCTCTATGAGCATGCCCTCCTCACTGCACGCTATGATGTGGTCTATACAAGTTTCATGAAGCTTTTTTGAGATTCTGGCTGGATGCCCTATCCTAACAACATAAACCTTATCTGCAATCTTTTCCACTATGTTGTCCACAGCCACGTTTGAGTCAGCGCAAACAAGCACCTTTTTTCCTCTTGCAACCAGCTGCTTTATTATCTCCACGCATGTTGTGGTTTTGCCCGTTCCGGGTGGACCGTGGATGAGAAAGAGGGGCTCGGTAATCAAAGCTCTCGCAACAGCTTCTCTCTGGCTCGGGTTGAGCTTTTTGTTGAAATACGCTATCTTCTCTTCTTCACCAACATTGATTCTCGCGTTTTTCATACCCAGCAGAATAGGCATGCTGAACTCCATATTTCCGTCCTTTACTTTGAGAAGCGCAGATTTCATTCTCTGAAATGTTGTGTCGTTGCAGTAGAGGTCAATTCTAAGCTTGGCTTTCCTCCATGAGGGTGGAAGCCTCTCATCAAAAACCACAGACATGCTGTACTTCGTTTTCTCGATGACCACTCCTTCTTTGCCATCTTTGAGGGGGTGCGTTTTGCTAACCAGCACAACATCTCCTACCTTGATTTCATTCTCTGGCAACTTATTCTTACCAACTTTCCTGAAAGAATACACGAACTTGAACAGAAGGGTGCCCTCAAATCTCGCTTTCAACTCGGTCAGGGCTCTTCCTTTCCTCTCTCTTTCCTCCCCGCTCAGCTTTTTCATTTCCTGTAGGTGTAGCTTCATTTCTTCCTTTCTTTCAATCTCCACCAGCCTGGAGAAGTGCTCATAATACTCATTCGAGTTTTTGAATCGTGTTTTCATTTACAGAAAAATTGTAAAAAAATGATAAAAAGAAAACGTCACTTGATCATTCATCCGCAGCTTCCGGCAGATGCTGCGCTTGTTGCTGAAGCGTCCACTGATGTGTTGCACTCTTCTGGCGGGGTTATGAAGCTCCTACAGAGTGATTGCTGGAATGCGTCTGGAGTTCTCTCATCCCTGTAAAGCTGATCATTTATGAACACGGTAGGTGAGCCCTTAACATCGTACTGAGCATTGAGCTGCAATTCTTTCTCAAGCAGCTGAGTGGCTTCTTCCTTCACACACTGCTCAACCTTAGTAGTATCAACTCCCGCATGATTTGCTGCATCCTTCCAGCATGTGTTGATGTTGTCCAGGCTGCAGTTGTTGTCCACATACATCACATAGTTCCACCAGACATCCATTGGGTAATATTTGTGTATGCAGAGCTGCCTGACATCCTCTATCAGCTCATCAAGCCCGTGCATTGAGCAGTATTTCTTATCCTTATCTATACATGTGGTATTGTAATCCCCGTAATTGCTGTAGATGACGTAGTGAGGCTCGAAGCTTGCAAGCTCCTTGAACTTCTGGTAGACGGGATATATCACAGATTCCATCTGCTGTCCGAACGGACAGAAACTCATCACGAAGAACTTCACCACTGGCTTTTCTGTTTTGTTCGTGCTTTCCTCCAGCAATTTCCTGTAAGCTGCGCACACCTCTTCGTCGCTGGTTATCATGCACATCAGCTGGTAGAGCTGCTCCTCGTTTTCAAAGCCAGAGATCGACAATGTGTTATTTTTTATGAGAACGAACCCTGGAAAGCTAACTGGATTGATGAATTCCACCTGCTTGTATGGAACATCAAGCATCCTTGCAATTTCCTGCATCGTTGAGTTGTAGTTTCCACAGATGCTGCATGCTTTTGATGAGATGAATATTAGCTCATCCTGAGTTTGTGGCTGCACTGGTTGTCTGGTGAAACTCCATGCAACTACAAACATCAACGCCACAAACAGAATTCCGCTTGCTGTCTTCCAGAGGTTTACCTCCTGTTTTTTTGCTGGTTTCGGCTTTTGCACTTCCTTTTTCACTTCTTTTTTCTGTCTTGTTGTTTTTTCAGTTGTCTTTTTTTTAGATTCGGTCTTTTTTACATCTGTTTTTTTGGTTTTTTTCGCCATATTAACAGCACCTTTAATTCTTGCAAATTCTTGCAATATGTTAAATTTTAAAAATGTATGTTAGGGTACACAACCCTTACACACATCTTTACTAAACTCGGCATCAGGACAAAAATTACAGATTAATTTATTTTCCCTTATGAGTTTACACAATCTGCACATTTCAGCAGCATAGGCGTTTTTGTTCTTCGCTATTCGTGTAGCGGAGATTCTTATCTCTTTCATGAACGCTGCATCATCCTCCAGCAGCTTTGCGTTTTTGCCTCTCAATCTCCGTTTGTATTGGGAGATTGCTGGCTGGGTTATCATCAAATATGTTGCTATCTCCACCTGCGTATGGCCCATCTTTTCAAGTTCTCTCGCCAGAAGCGCTCTGAGGATGGGGAATATCCTTCCAACCACTATCTCGCAAAAAGGTCTCATAGGGAAAGCTTGACCACGAAACATTTTAAATGTAAGTCTCTGCTCCGTAAATCTCGGTCTCGGAGGGTTCTCGGGATTTAGTTGGATTTCTCGTTGATCGATTGGATTTTCTTCTTTTTCGGGTGAAAAGTAATGAGAACATACCAATCAGTGGTGCTAAAACAATGCTTTTTATCATCTCCACTACGAAGAAAGCGAATGCAGCCACCATTATTGGAACCAGTTTAATGGATTGCTGATAGAACTCCATATTTTTCATCTGGCTCAAAATCATATTGGTCATTTCTTCCTTACTCATCGCAGATGACTCCATTCCATTGATCACAACACTTTTTGTAATGTTGTCCACCACAGGATAAATCTGCCTCAATTCCTCTCTACATCCCTCGCTCATGTAAGATGATGCCGCCAGTATAAACGCACCCTCAACCGAATCTACAAGCTGTAATGCCATGGTCTTTTGCGTTTCTTCTACACCTTTCATTAAATCGCCGCTGAATTCTGTGGCCTGAAGAATCGAGTTAGCGACAATTTTTTCTGTTGTTTTGGGTGAGGAAATGAAAAAAAGATATACAGAAAGCGCAACAAAAATAGAAAACAGTAAAAAAGTTCTCTTGAACGAGTTTGAAGCTATATTGTAAATTCTTGGTTTTTTGTACGCTTCAACCTCCGTTCTTATTTCCCTGCAGAACAGTATTGAAAAGAGAACCCATCCGATTGCAAGCATGAAGGAGGTTAGCTGGACACCAAATAATGTGAGGATGGCGAAGGGAGGTATCAGAACGAACAGCAATAATGTTGAGGATTTAGTGCTATCGTTAAAACACAGCCTGCCTATTAATGCAGCGCCCATGGAAAAAAGAATCGAAGCCACAATGTATATGAGCAAATTTTCTTTCAACAACTGAATGGATGTGAAGGGATTTATTATCCATTCGGTTACTCCAGCGCTCCACGCCAGATAGAATGAAAGAGACACCACCGCTGAGCCAGTCAAAGCTTCCACAATTTCAAAGTGGTTCTTTTTCAAGAGCTCCACCTCTTTCTTCTGTGGTAATTGTAGCGAGGTCTTGTCCTTTCCTCCGATTTGCTAAGTTTGGATAGAGCTTTCTTTATCTTCTCGATATGCTTTTTAATCTCGCTTATTATGTCATGATGCCGCTTCTTGCTTCCGTGGTAAGAATAGGTCAACTTGACTTCTTCTTTCGGAGGTGTCCAAAGATAGTAGAGCACAACCACAATTATCAAAATCAGAGTGATGTAAACCGCATATTTTCTTTTTTTATTTTTCTCTGTCTCGATTTTGGCTGCCTCTTGAGTGACAGCTGAATTAACCTCATCCAGTATTTTTTGCGCTTCTTCCAGTTTAATGAACGCGGAGAGATAATCATTCTTTCTGGCAAAATCAATCGACTGGTTGAGCAATTCCTCAGCTTGTTTTAATTTCGAAAGTTGCGAGTTCAATAGAGTGGTGTTCTCCTCATCCTCCTCCATGAGCTCGAGGATGGTTTGCTCCAGCAAGGAAACATTGGAAAGCAACTCCTGTACGGTGGAATTGAAGCTCAAGATATCCTCCTCTATAGGAGCAACATAAAGAGTGGTTTCCACTCCCTTCTGCAGATTCTCTTTGGTCATAACCCATATTTTTATCGGGTAAGCGCCCGCACTCACATTCGCTGGAACTTTAAACTTGATTGTGAATGTGTGGGATTTTGCGGGCTCGATCTCGCTTGCGGTGTTCGAGCCGATGAATGCGTACCATCCCTTCCATGAAACGTACGCGGAGGTTAAATGTAAACTAACCTGAGTTAACCTCTTAACACCAGTGTTCCTGACGGTGATGTTGTAAACTGCCGATGAATTCTTCTTTATCACCAGTTTTGGCACATTTATAACTAATTTGTACAGGTCGTTGGGAGACACGCACATATGGTTGTAGATTATTTCATTGCTCTCGCATTCCAAGGGCTCGCAAAAACCGCTTGATGAGCAGTATTCTCCCATCTCACAGTCCTCATTACTATCGCAAGTCCTTAACATGGTTGTTGTTTGCTGAGTGCTCTGTTGGGTTGTGGTGGAGGTTGTGCTCTGGTTGGAAGTAACGTCAAAACAGTAAGGGATATTGTACTCATGGATTGTGACGCCATCATAACTCACAGAAACGTTCATTTTCAGGCAATGCTCAGCTTTCATTCTTGGTTTGCACTTAATGGCAAAGGTGCTGTCCGTGCCAGAGGGTGAATCAGTTATGGTGCAATCCGATGCTTCTGTCACATCAGAACCCTCCGCCATCAGCACATACGAAATGAATCTTGAGGTTATCAAGCTTGTGTTTCCGTAGTTCAGAGTTATGTTTCCGTAAAGAGTAACATAGTCGTCCACTATTGCTGGAGAGGGTTCCTGCTTGTAGATTATGGTCTTGCTGTTATCATTGTAGCTCCACCTCTTTATGTCTATAATGGTGAAGTTCTTCTGGAGGTAGATCTTTCTTGATGTGTTCAGTGGGTCTGTAACGCTTATGTTTAAAGTTACTTTTCCATGATCGATCCACGGTATGATTTTGAGGATGGCAGCACCATCCTCGTCCGTTGTGGTGGAAGTTACGCTTCCCTGCGTGTTTATCTGTGGATTCTCTATCTTCACATCCGCTCCATAAACTGGATTTCCATCAGGATCAACAGCGCTAACCATAAGGAAAATCTCATCCTCATCGTTGAACACGTATTCGTTATGCGCTGTAGGGGTTACGTTGAAGGATGGGCAGGCATTGCTGAGCTTTCTGGTTATGCTGATGCTGAGGGAGTAACAGGCGGAGTTGTTGTAATCATCCACTGCACACACCCTCAATGTGGCGCTTCCGACATAAGATGTGTTCCACGACAAATACACTATGTACTCTCCCTTTGAGGTTGTCTGGGTGCTGTTCGTAACGTTGATCTCGGCAATGGTAGCGGTCACACTTGCGTTGCTCACATTTCCATTGTTGTAGTTTCTGACCGAGCCGGTTATGGACACTGAATCAGCAACAAAATAAAAATACTTCTTGGATGCGTTTGTGTACGCATCCTTGCTAAGGCTGATGGTTCCATTGGATGAGACCAGTTTCAGCTGTGATGTTGATGTGAATGTTATGGTGTAGTTGTTGAGGATCTTTCCGCTGGAGTTGTCATAGATTTCGATTATGATCGTGTTCACACCGTCTGGATGGTTAGCGGAGAGCTGGGTTGTGGTGTAATTGAGCTCGATCGAGTTTGTGAACGAAACACTGTCGGTGTAGTTCCAGAAGTTGGTGTTCAGAGCGTCTATGGCCCGCAGGGTGAGGTTGATGGACGCGCTTCCGTTATAATCCAAAGTTATGTTGAAACCGGGCGTTTCTCCCCTGTTGTAAGTTTTAGTTGGTCTTGAGAATGTGTGGTTGATCATGGAAATCCTCGACTCATAGATAAGTGTGATGTACGTCTCTCCCGGAGGTAAAGATGGTATTCGCATGTTCACAACGTTTCCGTTGAGAGCGTATGAAGCGTTGATAACGTCTCTCAGCACAGCATAGCTCGGAAGAGTGTAATTGAAAGTGACGTTCTCTACAGAGACGCTTAATGGGTTGAACAGCTTGATCCTCACCTCCGTTCTGTTGTCGGAGCATCTCTCGCTGACAACATCCATTGTTATTCCACGGGTGTAGTACCGTGCTGTGAACTTTACTGTTTGTGTGCTCAAGCTCTGGTTGGGTGTGGTGAGCAGGGCAAAGATTATTGAGTTTTCGTCATGCCCAATCATAGCTCTGTTTCTGGTCACGTCATCAGCGACGCTCAGCGTGTATGATGTTGTGTTGGTCACGAGCTTGAACGCCTTAAGAGTGGTTGGCGTGCTTTCAATCCACAGATCGGTTATATTGATAATGCTGTTTTCCGGTGTTATTCTGCCCGGTATGGCTGCAACGAAAGTAATGTTGTATGTGCTGTTTTCAGTGCTTGCGTTTATCATCCAGAGAGTTAATGGGGAAGGTTTGAAGATGCATCCAGAAGTGCTGCATTCAACCAAAGGTGAAGCTGAGCTGAAAGTCACGTTGACGGTCGTGTTCCACCATATATCTGCTGAGACGGGCACGGTTGCATTGATCTGAACTTTGTCCATGGCATAGGAGTATGGTGCGTTAGTTTTCTCGTTATCAATGCTGATGTCTCTTCCCGCTATAACCGGATTGGAGGCCAGAAAGTCGATTAGAGTTGTGTTCACACCACCTTCCATTTCTTCCATCAGAATGAGATAGTCCTTCAGAAGCTTAACCGCTCCAAGAGCACTCTCCCTTCCTGAAAACAGCTCGTTGAGCACTGGTGTGAAGATTGCATTCAAGCCAGACGGTTTGGAGGAGTGCAAGCCAAAGTAGAGGGAACCCTCATTCGTGAATGACATCAAGAGGGATGAAACGCCACTTCCCGCTGGATTTGCACCTATCTCGCTGGGGTTGGAGGATGTGCCAGCAATTCTTGCCGAGTAGGAGGTTGGCAGGAATGCCACGGTGTTTGCCATCTCAAGTGCTCCTCCATCGGTTGCGAACCACCTCAAGCTTGAGTTCGCATAAAGTTGGGAGTTGCCGTCCATGTACACCTCGGAGCTTGTTGATTTGTTTGAACACAAAAAGAGCCAGTGCTTTGAACCCTCGCCGAAGAAGTTGTTCTGAAGGTTGGATGCGGTTGCATTCGGGTGGAAGTGGTGCATGGCCGAGGGATAGAGAGACAGGAGGTAGTTGGCCTCATGAACGCAGGTTTCAGCCGGACAGGAGATGTAGAGTTGGGATGATGAAAAACCATAAGCGTTCCTCTTGAAAAAGTTGTACGCGGTGGTGTTGTCCTTGCCGGTTATGATGGAGTAAGCGAAGTCCAAGTAGGGGTCATCATCAACATTTTTTAACGAGAGGTACAGCGCATCGAGGAAATCCGGAGTCAAATTGGCGGGATGCATAACAACATATAGCATTGTATAGTTCAAAAAATACGAGCTCAAAGCAGTTTTAAGTGTTGACATGTTTGTGCAATTAAATTCCACCAGCGTTGTGTTAAATTCCGAAGCTAAATTTTGTGCGGTTGAGTAAAAAGATTGGTTGTAACACGGCGTTGAGGGTTCTGGAGTCGCTATTAAAAAGCCCGTCGCAAACGATCGAGTAGCGAGCAGAACAAGTAAGAGCGAGGTCCAGACAACAAGAGTGAAATGTTGCTCTCTGCTCACCATAGTTATATACCCTCACGAAAAATCTTTATGAATGTTGCACACTCCTCTCTCTTTTTTGGTATTTCATTATTTAAATATATTGAGAGTATAAATGGGAAAAATTTCCTAAAATGAAAAATAAAAAATAGGAAGGGTCAGAGAATACCCTTGACCCTCTTTCGCGAGTACTCCGTTTTTATAACAGAAACCCACTCCCTATCTGATTTGCTAAGTCTTCTCGTCAGAATCGATGTCACTTCTATCTTTTTGAGGGCTATGCAGAAAGCTGCGCAAGCCGCAATGTGCTCACTCACACCAAACTTCTCTTTTATGCTGTATGCCAACAATCCGATTTCTTTCTGCTCAGGCACTTCCTTCAAGTTCTTCAGAATCCCCTTTTCACGGCTTGTTAGCGGAATTCCGAAAAGCTCCTTGCCTCCATTAAAAATTGAGAAAATGTGCTCAATGGTCTCCTGCATGGCGCTTCACCTCACGGTTATTGGTACAGGACCATCGAGCACTTCGTAAGTATGTCCGCATCCGTCGCAGTCGGCCTCCATTTTAACTGGAGAGCTGCCATTTATTGCTTCAGATGGGCCCACGATTCTAACCAAGCCTATCCTGTTGTGTTCTATGCAATATGGGCATAAAAGATTTGCTGGCAGAAGTTCACCAGTTTCTATAGCTCTATCAATTTTTTCCCGATATTTCTGGCATTTTTCGCACAGCTCAAGTCCTCCGTTTTGAGCCACCCTCTTCTTCACACACTCAATACACACTCCAACCACCGGACCATTCGCATGTTTCATTCCTTCTCCCTCCTTCCGTTTCTCGCCTTTCACCTCTCAGCCCAAATATGGCCAAGAGGTGAAGAAGGCCTCGAGAACGGAGAGGGTTGAGATTGGGAAGAAGATAGGTAGAAATATCACACTTGTCTTAGCGTCTCAGCGGAGTCCATACATAGTTGTTGGTTGGTTGGATTACAGATTGTATCTAACATTTTTAAATGATTTCGTTCTGAAGTTAAAGTTGGGACGCTTGGGACTGGTGTGCGGCATGAATGATGATAGGTACACATACAAGGATTCCGAAAGTTTGGAAAAAATTTATAGGGAGATGACAATTGCTTCTTCAGAGCAGTTCATGCACTCCCCAGCCAATGTTTGGAAAGAACAAGCCCCGAAAGTTGAAAAGGTTGTCAAAAGGGATGTGCATGTTCACCCCACCACTCTGGAAGTTGAGACAACAGAAGAGCTGGAAGAGCTGAAGCTGAAGGTTGAGGAAGTTGCTGGAAGCATAGCTGAAAGATGCAGGTTTCTGGAAAAGAGGATAAAGGACCTCAGGGATGCTCTTTCCAAAAGGAAGGAGATACATGAAAAGATTGTGAATGACATAAACGCGGAGATCAAGGAAAAGGAGGGTTTGATGGCTAAGATGAGCAAACCGGAAGACATAAGGGATGTGATGGCAGATATCTCAGCACTTAAATCGCAGTTGAGGAGGGAGGAGGTCAGCTACTGGAGGGATGTGACCACCATAACCAACGAGCTGAATGTTCTTGAGGAGCAGTACTACATCCTCTCCAAGATAAGGGGTATAGTTGGCGGTGAATGATTATGGAAGTTACACAGAGACACGAGTTTCTAAAGGAAGTTAAGAAACTTGCTCCTCTGATAGGTAGGGATAAAGTTGTGGATATGGAAGTGCTTTATCTTGCGGGAGATGAAAAAACCAGAAGCTTGCTGATGGATCTGGTGGATGCGGTGAAAGCTGCTATGCTTTCCATAATGCCTGAGAAGGACATGGTTGTTTTTGAACCACCTCCAAAAGAGGTTGCGTGTAATGGAAAGCTGCACTTCGGAGATGTGGTTTATGGAGGAGTGAAACTCTACCCCTTCAAACTTGATCCGGAGGTTTTCCTTCATCATGTGGGGATTTTTGGTTCAACTGGTTACGGAAAAACCAACCTGGTGCAGCACTTATTGGTAGAGCTTGCCAAGCTTGATATTCCTGTGGTTGTGTTCGATTTCTCCAAGAGGAACTACAGGGATCTGATGCGGCTTGATGAGCTTAGGGACAAGCTGCGTGTCTATACAGTTGGCAGGAACGTTGTGCCATTCTACTTCAACCCGGTTAAGCCGCCAGAAAACGTTCCATTCTCCCAGTGGAGCAAGGAATTTGCTGAAATCTTTGATCATGCTTACTGGATGATGGGTGGTGGCAGATACATTGTGTTGCGCGCCCTCGATGAACTGGAAAGTATGGCTGAAGGACGAGAAATAAAGCTGAAGGATATCAGGGCTTGGATTTATGCGAACGAGGCGGAGTTTGCATCAGCCAGAGAGAGAAACTGGGCTGCAACGGCCAAAAGAGCGCTTGACTCCCTCTGCTTCAGAGAGATAGGAGAGGCGTTCAACCCCAAAACCAGCTACAATCCTGCAGAGCTCTTCTTCCAGCCGAACATAACGGTGCTGGAGCTTGATGCTCTCTCCTCCAACGACAGAACCTTTTTCATTGAGATCATACTTCAATGGCTCAGGGATTGGTTGCTGGTCAACGGGAAGAAGGAAAAGCTAAATGGCATCATGGTGGTGGAGGAGGCACATCACATTCTGAACAGAGAGAAAACGAAGAAGCTCGGGACAGAAACCGTAACGGATGTTATTTTCAGAGAGATAAGGGAGCTGGGAGTGGGTATAGTTTATACTGATCAGCACCCCTCGCTCGTTTCTTACACCGCTTTAGGTAACACCTCAACGCAGGTTTATATGAACCTGGGGCTTGAGACAAAACAAGCTTCAGATGTTGATGATGCTGCGAGCATGCTCAACCTTGCAAGCGAGGAGGAGAAGGATTTCCTGAGGAGGTTGAGGATTGGAGAGGGTATGGTGTTCTGCAGAAAGATAGAATTCACGAAGCCCTTCTTGGTCAGGTTTCCAAAAGTTAGCGTGGAGAAGGGCAGCGTTTCTGATGAGGAAGTGAGGGAGTCCATGAAAGAGTTTGTTGAGGTTGGTGTGGAGAAAGATGAGGAGAGTGAGGAGAAGGATAACGATCTCGTGGGTAAAGAAAAAGGTGCATCCAGAGATGGTGTTTTGGATGAGCGGGTTGAGAAGCTGAAAAATGAGCTGAACGCAAGACAGCTGGCTATGCTGAGAAAACTCATTAACTGTGATGCGGCCAAAGCCTCACAGCTCTACAAGGACATGGGTATTTCGGGCACGACCTTCAGAAAGCTCATGGATGATATGCTAAATTTGGGTGTGGTTGATTTTGAGGGGATGAGGGTGAGCGGGCAGAATGCACACATATATTTTGTGAAGGATGCATGGAGAGATGCTGTTATCAGTATGTTTGGAGATGTGAGTGATGAAGGATGCGATACCAGGCCTCTGGATGACATGGTTGAAATGATGAAGAGAAGGGGGTTTATAGCTGAACACGTGTCAAATCATCTTGTAATGTTTTCCAAGGGAAACAGAAGGATTTTCATTTTATTTGATACGGGCAAGGATGCGCTGGAAGAAATGCTGAAGATGGGTAAAGAGGTAAATGTGGTTGTGGTTAAAGATGATAGGTGTTTGAACGCTTTCCTTCAGAGCTTAGCACAACTTAAGAAAAAGGAGAAGGTTTCGGGCATTCTGTTTCGCGTGAACACGGTGGAAGGAGTGAAAAAAGCCAGTAAGTTCGTTTCTGTTGAGCTGTAAACCAAAAAGTTGAATTGTGGCGGGTGTTGAGAAGGTTTTTAAATTTAAGGTGTTATTATTAATAAGTAACAAAATTGGTGAAAAGGTGGGGTGATGGCCAGAAAAGCTTTGCTGATAGAAGCCAACTGTTTTGATGATAATTATGATGTTGTAAAGCACAAGATACTCTTACCCCATCCCGTAGCTGGAGCCATAAAGATAACGAACGGCAGGATAAGCTGCAAGCTGATGATAAATGATGATGGGGTTGAGCTCCTTCTGCTGGATGAGGAGGGGCATGTTGAAAGATGGAAGAGTGAGAAGGTTGGAATGAAAAAAGGATTTTGAATTTGGTGGGGCCGCCCGGATTTTCAGCTTTACCGCTTTAACCTAGCTTTTGAACCGGGGTTGCCAGCGCCCCGGGCTGGAGTGATAACCAAGCTACACTACGGCCCCAAGAACCCAAGACAACATCATATTATCAACGAAATTTTTATATATAACCTCCGCTCTAATAGAAGGGTATGGCTAGGAGGGCTTTATCTGCACCACTAACCTTGGTTATAGCTGCTGTAGTTCTGATAGTGGTTGCCATGGTTCTTATAGGTATTTTTGGTGGAGGGATGCAGCCCCTTCAAAATACTGTGCCTCAAGAGGAACTACAAGCATGTAAAACCTGTGTGTTGGGAGCGTGTTCTACCAGTCCGAATGCAGATCCAAGCGATATAGCAAAGGGTGAGTGTAAAAATCTATGTGAAAACAAAGGAATTAGTTGTTCTGTGAGTGGAGTAAAGGACACATGTAAGGATGTTTTATTAGGAGATGCAACACTAAAGTGTAAGTGTAGCTGATAAACAGAAAACTTAATATAAAAAAAGAATAACTTTTTTTATCATGAAAATTCTCTTCACCATTCTGGATGGATTGGGAGACAGGCCCTGCAAGGAGCTTTATGGCGAGACACCCTTGGAAGCTGCTTCCACACCATTTCTGGATTTTCTTGCAAGAGAGGGGATGTGTGGGTTCCACACTCCCATTGAGCCGGGTGTGGTGGTGGAATCTGGACCGGCGCATTTCGAGCTTTTTGGCTACCATCCATTAGAAAAGTTTTATCCGGGCAGGGGGGTGCCTGAAGCTCTCGGTGTTAACTTCAAGCTGAAGGAAGGAGATGTCGCATTCCGCGTCAACTTCGCAACGATGAAGGACGGAAAGATTGTGGATAGAAGAGCTGGGAGGATAAAGGATGTGAGTGTTTTTGAAAAGGACCTCACCATGGAGATTGGTGGTGTGAAGTTCATTCTGAAGGCGGGAGTGGAGCACAGGGCTGTGCTTGTGGTCAGAGGTGAAAACATAAGCAAAAATGTGAAGGGGAATGACCCGCACAAGACTGGTGTCAAACCTAGAAAAATCAGGGCTGTGAGTAAGGAGAGTGGGGCAAGGAATCTTGCAAAGCTGCTGGAAGAGTATGTAAAAAAGGTGCATGAGATTCTGGAGAGGCATGAGGTGAACAAAGAGCGCATCAGAAAGGGTCTGCTCCCTGCAAATTACATTTTGATAAGGGGTGCTGCTCAACATAAACATGTTGAAAGTTTCAAGGAGAGGTACGGGCTGAAAGCCTGCTGTATAGCGGGGACGGGGCTTTACAAAGGTATAGCAAGGTTCCTTGGCATGAATGTTCTGGAGGTGAGGGGCGCTACAGGCACAAAGGAAACGGATGTTTGTGCGAAGGTTGAAGCAGCAAAAAGAGCCCTCAAAAAATACGATTTTGTTTTCCTGCATGTTAAAGCCACCGATCTCTTCGGGCATGATGGCGATGCCATTGGAAAAAAGAGGTTCATAGAGAAGTTTGACGATGCGTTTTCTAAGCTTGAAAACACAAAATGCCTGAAGGTTGTGACGGGAGATCACTCAACACCGTGCTGCTTGAAGGACCACAGCGGAGATGATGTCCCCCTCCTCATAAGTGGGGATGGTGTTAGGGTTGATGGCTGTTACAGGTTTGGAGAGAGGGACTGTCAGAACGGTATGCTTGCCAGAATTCATGCAAAGGATTTGATGCATGAAATCCTCAACATCATTGGAAAGGAGAAGATCGTGGAATAATCATAACGTCCTCAACAGCAAATCCTCCCTCCTGCCTATCATAACTGGATTGGTTTCTCTCGCGTATTTCAAAGCGCTTCTGAGTTTGGTGGAGGTGGATGCGTGAATTCTGAAAAGGGGTTGTCCTTTCTTTACGTGCTCACCCTTCTTCACGAACATATAGATGCCCGCTCCTTTATCCATGGGAGCGCCAGCACGTCTCGCTATACCTGCTATGCTCTTTATGCTTACGTCAAGCACAACTCCATCCTTCTCAGCCACAAAATCGTAATGATGTTGAGCCAGCATCTCTTCCAGCTTTACATCTATGCTGCCATTTTGGGCTTCCACAATCTCCTTGAACTTCTTGAGAGCTTTCCCGCTTTCCAGAATCTTTCTGGCTGTGGACTCATCTCCAGCATTACACATTTTCAACAGCTTGCCAGCAAGCATGATTGATTTCGATTTCAAGTCCTCAAGTCCTTTTGATCTGTTGCTCAACACCTTCATTATATCTATCATCTCGAGCACGGGACCGATTCCTCTCCCTATCGGCTCATCCCCTCTCGTTATGGTGCACTCAATCTGCATGCCCAGCTTTGCACCTATGCTTTTGAACCTTCTCGCAAGAGACAACGCGCCATCCATGCTCCTCACTTTTGCTTCACTTCCCACAGGTATGTCTATCACCACCTGTTTTGCACCCATGGCTTTCTTTTTGGACAGTACGGATGCTAAAACCTGACCGCGAGGGTCAAGGGAAAGTGGTCTTTCTATCCTCACCAGCTTATCGTCTATGGGCGCTAGATCCAGCGCTCCACCCCACACAAGGCAGCCGTTCGTCTTCCTCACAATCCTTTTTATCTCATCCACACTGAAGCTAACGTCACATATCACTTCCATCGTGTCTGCAGTGCCTGCCGGAGAGGTTATCGCCCTTGATGATGATTTGGGAATTGTTATTCCTGCAGCCGCAACTATTGGAATGACTATGGGTGAGACTCTATTTCCTGGCACACCACCTATGCTGTGCTTGTTAGCCACGTATTTCTTCTTCCATTCGATGGTGAGTCCGGCATTAACCATCTCGTTTATTACGGCGGTTATCTCATTTTCTGTGTAATCGTAAACATAAACTGCAGATATGAAAGCTGCTATTTCCATGTCCGAAAGCATGCCAGAAGCTACGTCTTTCATTATCTCTTTTATCTCCTTCTCGTCCAGCTCCTCTCCGCTAAGCTTCTTTTTTATGAAATCTATTGATCTTGGCTTTGATACTGGCACAACCTCAACAACACATCCATCCTTCACACCACACCCCACAAGTTCTTTGGAAAGTCCTATGGTACCTTCATCCACCAATTCTTTGGTTGTTTCAACGATGGCACAAGCTTCCTGCACACCATAACGCACCGCAACTCTATCTCCTGCATGCGCCCCCAGCCTGTAAGCATCCTTCTCGTTCAACACAACCAGATTGCTGTTTGATTCCACATCCATTTGCTTCGTTCTGAGCTTCAGCATGGACCACACCTCTCTTCATTCTCTTTTCAGCAGTATCAACAGCGGAAATATCTCCAATCTCCCCATCAACATGAGCACCATGAGGTTCAGCTTGGCTAAAAAAGGATATGAAGCTAACGACTGCGTGCTCAGACCCACAGTACCTATAGCTGAGAAGGATTGGAAGAGCGCGTGTTCAAACCCCACACCAAATGAAGCTATGAAGAACGCTGAAGCAACTCCGAATATAAAGTAGGCTCCAATGAACACAAATGCAAGTTTAGCTTCCTCATCACTCACCACTTTTTTTCCAAGCTTAAGGGGTATGACCGCCCTCCTTGGAGAGGATAGTTTTTTCACCATCCATGGTATGGATGCTAAGCTTAAACATACCCTCTCCGTCTTTATGCCTCCTGCTGTGGAGTTCGTGTTCCCCCCAATGATCATCCCTATAAGAAGTATGAAAAAGAGGTGGAGAGGCAACGACGCTATATCCACCACCTGATATCCCGTTGTGGTGAGCGCCGAGACAACCTGAAACACTGAAAATTCCAGGCTTCCAGTATTTATAAACGAGTACAGAACGAAAACAGTAAGATAAGATATCATACCCATAAAAGGCACTGATTTAATTACATTTTTTATCCTTCTCCTCAACAGCTCGTCATGAAGTAGGAAGCTTGTGGCTCCTGCAATCATCATGATGATGGCTACAAGCATCATTCCATGGCTTGATGGAAACTGCGCACCCACTTGAAAACCTCCAGTGGATATGGAGGTCAGTGCATAATTGATGGATGTGAAAACGCTTTTACTCGCGATGAAAAATAGAAGAAATCCTGTAAATGTAAGCATGAGGTATATTTGAAAGATTCTGCGAGCAAGCCTGATTATGTCGTATCCAACCTTCTTTTCGATGTTCTGTGCGGAGAATATGTTGAGCGCTGAGGTTGATGCGTTTCTCAAAAATCCGAGGAAAACCACCACTATTCCAATCCCTCCTATCCACTGAGTCATGCTTCTCCACAGCAGCAACGATTTGGGAAGTGTAGAGGGGTCATCAAATACTGTTAGCCCAGTGGTTGTAAACCCTGAAATGCTTTCGAAAAGTGCATCCGTAAAAGTTATTGAATTTTTAAGCAGGGTTAAGTAAGGGATGGTGGCAATTACGGGGACCACAACAAAAGATATGGCTGTGAGTTTCAAACCGTCAGATATGGTCAACTCGTCCTTAGTCCCGAAATACTTTTCCAGAATTATGCCCAAAAACACGAAAACCAGCGACATCATGTAGAATGCGTAGGCAAACTCGTTCCATATCAAAGCTGCAATCCCAGGAATCAGAGAGAACACTGCTATTATCTGAAGCAGCACGCCTAAATAACCAAGCACACTTCTCATGTCGCATCACAGCCTAGACATTACCTTGTCCAGATCCTTGGTTCTCACCACCGCAAGAATGAGGTCTCCCGCATTGATTTTAACGTGATTGTGTGGAAAAATGAAAGCTCCGTTTCTCCATATTCCTGCAAGCAGAAAATCCTTCACCTCGTCCTTCATCTTCCCAACATATTTTGAATTCTCGCCTATGAGCAGCTCAACAACCTTGACTGATCCATCCGCCACCTCTCCAATAACCCTGCTACCCCCCTTCATTATCATGTTCTCAACGGCATTTGCAACTTGCTGCGTTACCGCCACTATGTCATTTACACCCAGCTTGAGAAATAGCTCCTCATTGCCAGGTTTATTAACTATGCTTATTATTTTTGGCACGTTGAAGCTCTTTGCAATCTCACATGCCATGAGGTTAACTTTGTCATCTCCGGTGAGGGCGATGAACACATCAGCATTGGTTATGCCAGCATCCTTCAACACAAGCATGTCTGTTCCATCCCCATTTATAACAGTGCTTCCTATTCTGGTGGAGAGTTCTTTTGCCAGCTCTTCATCCTTTTCAATAACGCACACACTATGACCTCTTGTTTCAAAGAGCTTGGACACGTGCTCCCCTATTTTCCCTCCACCAACCACGATTACATTCAATTTTTTCTTGCGCAAGAACATAATATTTGGTTCTTTTAACTTGCATATAAAGATTTTGATTATGAGTTAAAAAGTTTCGATAACAAAAATATTACTATGCGCGAGGAAGTACGGGAAAAGGTTGTGAAAGAAGCGGTGGAAACGCTGGAAGAAGCGGGGAAGAGGGCTCCAAAACTCTTCGGCATACCTACGGGTGTGGAAGGACTTGATGAGATGTTCTTCACCACGAAGATTGAAGGAGGTAAAGTGAAGAGGGTTCCGCTCGGTGGAATTCCATATCTGGCTGTGGTTAACCTAACAGGCGTTTCCGATACGGGGAAGAGCTTGATGGTGGAGCAGTTTGCAGTAACTCAAGCATCGAGAGGTTACAGAGTTTGCTTTGTAACTGTGGAATCGCCTTCAGCTTTTGTGAGTGTGGGATTAAGAGAAAGAGCCAGAGCTATGGGCATAAAATGGGATGATATAGAGAACAACATTGTGATGGTTGATGCAGCAACTCATTCTGTGTTGAGAGAGGATATCTCAAGCTTGCTTAACACTCTGGAATACGCGATAGACAATTATGATACTAAGTCGGTAGTCATAGATTCTGTTACCGGACTTTACGAAGCAAAAGAAATGATGGCAAGGAGTATAGTCAGGAAGCTGTTCAATTTCATGAAGCTGCACCATCAGACAGCGATATTCGTATCTCAAAAGAGGAGCGGACATGAAGAGCTGACAGCTGAAGCGGCTGGCGGTTATGCAGTAAGCCACATAGTGGATTGTTCTATCGTGCTCTCAAAGGAGCTGATAATGAGCAGGTATGCTGCAAGCCTTTACAAGAAACCCGTAGGTTCGGTGGTGCGGCTTATAAGAATTGATGGTTGCAGGATGTGCGGTCACGACACAAGGACTCATGTTTTCGAAATAACAGAGACGGGCTTGGTAAAGGTTGGACCTCCACTTGAAGAGTTAATGAAGGAATCAAGTCAGGTAGGTTTGAAATCCTATTCAGGAGGTGGTGAATGATGGTGATAGAGGTCAAGCCGGTTGAGGATGATGTTGATGCCAAAGCCATGAGAGTATTTCTCAAGTCCATAGAGATTCTTGGCGGTCCAAGAAAGCTGGTTGAGCACCGCAACTTGACGTGGCTTCCGAGTTTGATGGCTGCAAGCTATGCCATAGTTTATGCAAAGGAGAAGAACTACAGTGCTGAGCACATAGCATCCGTACTGGGTGTGACAAAGCAGACAGTGCAGAACATGTTGAGGGCTGATCCTGAAGCGATAAAATCCAAGCTGGATGATGTTGCTGGAGAGAAGGATGAGGAGAAGAGGACTCATACAGCTGGAGCTCTCGCAAAGCTTGCCTATCAGGAGATTCTCGCCGGAAGGGATGAAATCAACCTTGCCATAGAGATAACAAAGCAGGCCGTTAAGAGTTTGGGTGCTGACTGGGCAGTGCATGTGCTCGCAAAGCTTAAGGGTACTGATTTCCCTGTTGAAAAAGACACTCTGCAGAGAAAGCTGGAGGGTATGGTGATAAAGGGCAAGAGAATCGAGGATATTCTGGACAAACTCAGGTATCCGATAAAAACTCCAGCAGAGCTTTTGCACCAGATAAGGCAGGCAATGGAAGGAGAGTAATTTCCCCCGAGTAAAAATAAACTAAGAACTACCTCCTTTTCTCTTTTTAATGTGAAATTTTGTAAATAATGGAAAATGCGGTTTTGGAAAAACGAAATTTTTATATAGGAGTTTGGGCTTTAATTGAAATAATAAATCTGTATCTTGATACCTCGAGAGGTGCTTTCATGACCAAAAGCGTTGCTGAGGCAATACTTAAGGTGCTTAAAGAAGCGAAAGAACCCCTGACCACATATCAAATAGCTAAGAAGCTGGGAATAAGCTGGAGCACGGCAAATACACACTGTTATAGATTGAAGGACGAGGGTAAGATAGATTGCGAGTACAGGATAGCGAGAATTGGGGAGAGTAAGAAGGTCTACTGGAAGCTGAAAAAGAAATGATCACTTCTTTTTCTTGATTCTTTTAAGCCTGAATATGTTTTCTCTTTCCATTTCTTCCAGTCTTTGGGTTATAAACTTTGAGGCTTCCTCCAGCTTTGGAATTACTTCAAATTCGAGAGCATTGACCTTTCTCTTGGTTTTTTCTATCTCATCCAGCATTTTGTAAAGAGTCGCTATTATCTCTGCATACTTCACCAGCTTTTCAACCAGAAGTCGGTAATAGTAGGATGCCTCATCTATCCTCGCATCGGTGCTTAAAAGACCGAGACCTCTCTCAAGCAAATGTAGCTCGCTTCCTTCCACCTCCACCTTTGGCACTTTCACACCCATGAGGTTTGCTGTGGTGAAGTTTATGGAGGGGAATGGCGCCACCCCCATCGCTACTGATCTGAGTTTTGTCGCACCTTCCGTTATCTCTGCAATAACCAGCCTTTGCTTGGCCACTTCATAAAGATTGCTGGTCTCATCCATCACCCGTTTGGCTTCTTTCAAAATTTCGAAGAACTCCATGATCAGTCCGTCTCTCTTCTTCTTCAGCAGTTTGTGTCCTGATTTTGCCAGCTGTATTTTCTTCTTCAAGTTCAACAGTTCTGATCTTGTGGGTTTAACATCCATCACGTGCATCCACCGGCTTCACTCTTTTTTCTCATCTTTTTTGTAGTACTTCTTTCTGAACTCTGGAGAGATTCTGGTCAGTTCCTCTTCAGGCAACATTGAAAGCAGGTTCCATGCTATTTTCAGGGTTTCCTCTATGCTCCTGTCCTCCTTCCTTCCCTGCTGCACGAACTCCTTCTCAAACCTATCAGCGAACTTCAACACGAGCTTGTCTCTCTCAGATAAAGCTTCCTCTCCAACTATGGCGACAAGCCCTCTCAAATCCCTACCCTCTGCATAAAGTGCATAAAGCTGATCAGAAACCTGTTTGTGATCCTCTCTGGTTTTACCCTTACCAATACCAGCGTTCATCAACCTAGAAAGTGAGGGCAGGACATCTATTGGGGGGTAAAGACCTTTGCGGTGAAGCTCTCTGCTCAGCACTATCTGCCCTTCTGTTATGTAACCCGTCAAGTCCGGAATCGGGTGTGTTATATCATCTCCGGGCATGGTGAGGATCGGTATCTGTGTTATGCTTCCCTTCTTGCCCTTTATCCTTCCAGCTCTCTCGTAAATTGTTGCAAGGTCCGTATACATGTAACCGGGATAACCTCTTCTTCCGGGCACCTCCTCTCTTGCTGCAGCTATCTCTCTCAAGCTCTCACAGTAGTTAGTCATGTCCGTAAGGATAACAAGCACATGCATGTCCTTGTCAAAGGCAAGATATTCCGCTGTTGTGAGCGCAAGTCTTGGGGTGATCAACCTTTCCACAGCAGGGTCATCAGCAAGGTTGAGGAAGACAACGGCTCTTTCAAGAGCGCCTGTCTCCTCAAAATCATCTATGAAGCGCTGCGCCTCCTCATGAGTTATACCCATGGCTGCAAAGACCACCGCAAACTTCTCATCCTTTCCAACAACCTTTGCCTGTCTTGCTATCTGCAGCGCTATCTCGTTGTGAGGCAAGCCAGAGCCGGAGAATATGGGCAACTTTTGCCCCCTAACAAGCGTGTTCATACCATCTATCGCTGAAATTCCCGTCTGGATGAACTCGGAAGGTGGAGCTCTGCTGTATGGATTGATAGCGCTACCGATTATATCCATCTCCTTTTCAGGCACGATTTCTGGGCCTCCATCAATGGGCTCGCCTCTCCCATTGAATATCCTGCCCAGCATGTCAAGGGAGACGGGAAGCTTTATCACTTCTCCCGTAAACTTTATCTTTGTGTTCTCCTTGTCTATTCCGCTCGTTCCCTCAAATATCTGCACCACAACTATATCTTCCGAGCTGTCAAGCACCTGACCCATTCTTCTCTCTCCATTGGAAAGAATGACCTCAACCACCTCTCCGTATGCAACATCCTTAACTTTCTTTACAAAAACCAGTGGACCTGCTATCCTTTCAATGGTTTTGTACTCCTTAAACTTATGAGCTTCCTTCATTGCCATCTTCACTCACCCCTCACAAGAGCTTTGAATTCATTCTCCATCTCTTTCTCTATCTTTTCTATCTCCTTCTTGTAGTCCTCAATAAACTTGAGTTCCGCTATCTTCTTCTTGGATTTGATGTTGAGTATGTCCTCAAGCGCAACATTGTTTGCAAGTGCCTCTCTTGCAAACACCTCATATTTCAATATGAGGTCAAGCAGGAGGTATGTTTTGTCCAGAGGGCAGTATCTGTCCACCTCATGGAAAGCGTTCTGCTGCAGGAAGAACTCTCTGAGCATCCTTGCCACTTCAAGCGTTATCCTCTCCTTTGGTGGGAGGGCATCGCTACCCACAAGCTGCACTATCTCCTGCAGCTTCTCCTCTTCCTGTAAAATTTCCATCGCTTTCCTGACCTTTTCTATCCAATCACTTGCGACATTCTCTGCAAACCACGGCTCAAGCGTGTCAAGGTAAAGAGAGTAGGAGGTCAGCCAGTTTATTGCGGGGAAATGCCTCCTGTGTGCAAGTTTGGCATCGAGAGCCCAGAACACCTTAACAACGCGCAGCGTGTTCTGCGTTACCGGCTCGCTGAAATCTCCACCGGGTGGAGAGACAGCTCCTATGATGGTGACAGATCCTATATCCTCAACTCCCAGAGGCAGAACTCTTCCAGCTCTCTCGTAAAATTCCGCAAGCTTGGTTGGGAGGTAAGCGGGATAGCCCTCCTCTCCGGGCATCTCCTCCAGCCTGCTTGAAATTTCACGCATCGCCTCAGCCCATCTGGATGTGGAGTCAGCCATCAATGCGACATCATAACCCATGTCTCTGTAGTATTCAGCTATGGTTATGCCCGTATAGATGGATGCCTCTCTCGCTGCCACAGGCATGTTGGAGGTGTTAGCTATCAAAACAGTTCTGTTCATGAGAGGGTTGCCTGTCCTTGGGTCATCAAGCTCTGGGAACTCCTCCAGAACTTCGGTCATCTCATTGCCGCGCTCACCACAGCCAATATAAACCACAATATCAGCATCACTGAACTTGGCAAGTGTCTGCTGCGTTACCGTTTTACCTGCACCGAATGGACCCGGTATGGCGGCTGTACCTCCCTTTGCGATTGGGAAAAGCGCATCCAGAATTCTCTGCCCTGTGGTTAATGGAACTTCGGGCTTCAACTTCTTCCTGTAGGGGCGTGGCTTTCTTATTGGCCACTCGTGGCTGAGCTTTATTTCCGTTCCATCTTCTAACGTGCAGACAACATCCCTGACCGTGAAATTTCCGGATGAGATGGATTTTATTTTTCCTCCCTTGACGTCGGGAGGAACCATGATGTGGTGTTTGGTGTTGAACTCCATCACGTATCCAATCACATCTCCACCCCTAACATAATCCCCTTTCTTCTTTGTGGCAACGAACTCCCACTTCTTCTTTTCATCAAGTGCAAAAGCTTCTATACCTCTGGCTATAAAATCTCCGGACTTTTCTTTCAGCATGCTAAGCGGGCGCTGCACACCGTCGTAAATGTTCGCGAGCAAACCGGGACCAAGGGTAACTGTGAGAGGTTTTCCTGTGTTTTCCACGGGCTCTCCCGGCTTAAGTCCTGTTGTGTCTTCATAAACCTGTATTATGGTTTTATCTCCGTCTATCTGAATCACTTCACCCATCAACTTTTCGTGTCCAACTCTAACAACATCATACATTTTAGCATGGATACCTTTTGCCACCACGACCGGACCAGCAATTCGGTATATCTTGCCGACATCCTTTGCCATATTTTTCACCTCGCATCATCATTTTAACAGATCAACACCAACTGCCTGAATTATCTTGCTTCTCAAAACATCACTCCCTTCCATTTTTTCTGAAAGAGGGATTATGATTGGCTCGGTCAGATTTTCAAGCACGGCTCTTTTTCTCTTTGGCAGCTGTTTGAACTCATCCTCCCTAACTATGATTATTCCCACATCATCCCTCTCCACAACTTCATCCAGTTTTTTCTCAAGAGTTTGTATATCACCATGTCTCACTTCAACCACATCCTTCACTCCTGCAAGCCTGAACCCAAGCGTGAAATCATAGCTGCCAACAACCCATACCTTCTTTTGCTTCATGCATACACCACCAGATTGTTTCTAATGAAGTTTTCATCCACACCCTTTGCCTTACCTCTTGCTATAAGCTTTATATTGTTAGCTTCCACCTCCTTCATCATCATGAATGCTATTACCGGCACTATGGATAAAGGATGAGCATGCATGAGGGTGGATGCGAAGCCCAAAAAGTACTGACTCAGCTTGAGCTCGAGGTCTATGAGTGTGGTTGAAATATCCACACTTCCGATAATGCTTCCATAGTAAGTGTTTTTAACCTTCTCGTGAAGTTCTCTGAGGTTTGATGCGGATGCCAATTGTTCCAACTCCTTTTTCTTGAGTCGATAACCTCCGGTGAGGTGGATCCACTTGAGAATTTCTTCTTTGGAAACACCTTCCCTCTTAAGCCTGTAAAGCGTGCGCAGGTTCATGATATCAAAACGAAGTTTTATCAGTTTTGAGATCGGTTCTGCTTCCCTACCAAATCTTTTGGTGTACTTAACCAAGAAAGTATAGTAACGCTTGTCAAAAAGGTTTTCTATTACCGCTGGGTTACCTTCTTTTTCGGCAACTTCTGTGGCTTGCTTCATTTTCTTATCCACCTTGAATATCCTTGCTTTTTTCATCACATCTTCCAAACTCTCAAGCTGATAAAGCTCTCGGAGTTTTTCCTTGGTCAGAGTTCCGGCGCACACCCACAGCTTTTCCACGAGATCGAGGGGCTCGTTACTTATCCTTGCTCGAACCAGAACCTTCAAGTTTTCTATGTCGTATCTGTAAGCGTATGCGACGATGATTTTTCTGGTGTTACCTGCGGTTATGAACAGGAGTTTTCTGAAGCACTCCTCTAAGCTTTTATTTACTGCCATCTCTATGACATCCTCTGGTTTTATACCTTCTTTCATCAATTCTTCCTGAATCGGGAAGCTGTGTTCATACAGATACTTGGTCATGGTGTATATGTCCATCTTAAGCATTTTTTCGTAGTCCATTCTAGTCATCAACTTACTCTTCATGGCACGCATCCGTGCCGCTAGATATGGATACTTTCCAAAGCTTATCTTTCCAAGTATGTCCATTGCGGGCATGGTGTTCACGCTTACTTGCTCTTGAGCCCGGAATCGAGGATCTTGAGGAGATCGAGCTTTATTCTATTTACGAGAGTTTCGTATGTCAAATCCATGGATAAATCTCCTTCCTTGTTCTCTGCGATGAACCCTCCTGCACAATCGATGTGCTTGATTTTGACGTTTTTAAAGAGTTGTTTGATGATGTTTTCCTCGTTCTTATTGCAATAAATGGTGTGAACCTTCATTTCATTCCTGACCATCTCCGCCAAAGACCCTAACAATTTTTCCTTCTTTTTCTTGTCGAGTTTGGATAGGGTTTCCAACAAGCTTTTGACGAAATCCTCCATGATCGTTTTTCTTGCTTCCATGATAATTTTTGTGGCCTCCAGTTCTGCTGATGCCATTGTTTTTTTCTCCAGCGCTTCCAGCATCTTCTCTGTCTCCTTCCTGAAACGCTCTTCATACTCCTTTGCTTCCTTCTCCGCTTTACTCAGTATTTTTTTAGCTTCTTTTTTTCCTTCCTCCGTTATTCTTTTGGCTTCGTTCTTGGCGCTACTGATAACTTCCTCTACCACTTCATCCAATGCCATTCTTCACCTCTTTGTATAAGATTTTAGTGTGCGAGCTGCATCAGCATTATGGCTATAACCATACCGAATATCACGAGGGTTTCTGGAATCACTGTCATGATCAAACCCTTTCCAAAGAGCTCCTCTTTTTCTGTGAATGCACCAACTGCTGCAGCTCCTATGGATGCTTCAGCGAGTCCGGCTCCGATCGCTCCCAAACCAATAGCCAGTCCGGCTCCGATTGCTATCAGGCCAACATCTCCTGCCATTTTTCCTCACCTCATTTTTGATTTTTTGCCGAAAGGATTGTAAGGAAAACCTCCACCTATGAAAAACTTTGTGAAAAATTCAACATAATTAAGCCTGAGGGAGTGGAGAAATCCTTCCATTATGCCAAGCATGATGTTCATAACATGACCCATTATCACGAGCAATATAGCAAAAAGAACGAACACGGAACCTTTTGCCATCAGCTGCCCAGCTATGGAATCTATCACCATCGCTAGCCCTGCTGAAGCTATTCCGGCACCCATCAATCGCGCATATGATAAAGTGTGACTCAACAGTGTGGGGAGTTCAACCACACCCTTTATACCTTCTCCTTTCGCGAGCATGACAACGCCTGCAAGCGTAACTGCTATACCCGTTTCTTTTGGAATGGCTATGTAGCTCTTTGATGCTAAATAATACATCACCACACCTCCCTCAATTATCAGCCAGCTCGCTTTTTCAAATAATGCTTTCTTGAATCCGTGGAGCTTCCACTCGTTTATTATGCCCAGAATAAATCCTAAGTTAACGTGTATTATTCCGATGGCAACCGAGATTAAAAGTAGGTCCATTGTTTCATGAACCCTGTGAATCAGCACAGGCATCTTGATTCCAGCTATCTCATTAAGCCCGAAGAACTCCCCATAAACAAATCCAAACACTATGGTCATTATCGCGCTGAAAATGAATATGTTCATGAGCTTTTTCAGATTCGGGAACTTTTGACGGAGAAGGAGGAACGCTATCAAGCTCGTAAGTCCGTATCCAACATCACCCAGAATGAAGCCAAAATAGACGGGGAATGTGAGCGCAACAAAGAGTGTTGGGTCTATCTCGCTGTATCTTGGCAGGGAATACATTTCCATGAAGTACTGGAAATTATCCACACCTTTGGGATGAGCGAATTTGACAGGAGCATTTTCTTTCTTCTCATCCACCTCTTCAAACTTCAGATAGATGGTTTTGTTGGTTATTTTTTCCAGCGTTTTCTTGACCTTTTCCGCATTTTTCTTCGGAACCCATCCCTTGAGCATGAAGACGTTGGGGCTTGTGGCAAATTTTAGCGGGGCTTCAGCTTTCTCAGCTTCCTCCTCCAGAACCTCCTGCCAGTAGAGGAGAATTGGCTTTACCCTTTTTGCAATCTCTTTTATTTTTTCCTGAAGCTTTTCAATCTCCTTCTCCACCTTTACGAGCTCTTTTTCGACCTCTTTTTTCAGGATGGTGGGTGAGCCTTCCATCCCTTCCAGCTCTTTAAGTTCAACGACTGCATGTTCATAATTACTCATGATCTCATTCACTTTTTTCTCCGCATCCTTTCTATAAAACACAGCAATCAATTTCCCTCCATCATACTCAGCAACGCGAAATTCACACACATCCTTGGCTTTCGATTCCAACTTCTTAACCAAATCATCATTCTTTGTCAAAATGATTTTCCACTGAATTGTGGAATATTCTGTCAGCAGTTCTGGTTTGAGGTTGAGCTTCTCAAGCATTTTGAGATGCTCCGCTTTTGTTTTTAGTTTTTCTTGTGTCTCGGTATATTTTCTCAGAGCATCATGCAGTTTTTCCAATTTTTCATGGATTTCGATACACCAAGCTTCCAGCTCATCAAATTTTTTGAAGCTGCCAGCCCGCTTTCCATCCACCTCAACATCTTTGGGGAGTAAGGATAGTATTGCTCTTACCTTCATTAAAAGTTTGGAGATTCTTTCCGATTTCTCAAACGGCTTTCCTATGTCGAAGAACTCATCACTTTTTTCATATTCTTTTATATGCACCGCTCCAAGATCATATAGAGCATCCACTACCTCTTCCAAATACTTTTTCGCTCCTATAACCGTCAGCTTGTACATTCTTTCTGTTCTGAGCATGGCCCTTCACGCATAAACCTTTAGAAAGTGCTCGACCGCCTTTTTAACCAGCCTTCCCTTCTGTGCTTCGTATGTTTTGCGTAGCGCTTCTGCCTGTTTTTCCGCTTCTTTCAGCAACTTCTGTTTTTTATTCTTCAATTTTCTTTCAAGTTTTTTTAATTCCTGCTCTCTCTCCTTTTTCAATCTTTCTTGGGTCTCGACCAACAGCATTTCCGCCTTTTCTCTGGCTTCAAGAATTATTTTTTCCTTCTTCTTCTCCGCATTTTCGATGATTTGTTTTGCCTTCTCCTCGGCTTCCTTTATCTTAACTATCGTGTCCTCCATCACAAATCACCAAAGAACGGGGTGGAAAGACAAAATCACTAATCCAAGTTAAATATTTAAAGTTAATTAAGAGTGGTATATACAAACATATACCGAAGGGGTAGTATGGAGGAAAGAAGAAAGGTGCAGAAGCTTGGAAGAACAACACTGGTCGTTTCTCTTCCAAAAGAATGGGTGGATAGCCATGGAATAAAGAATGGGGACATGTTGGTGGTAAACTACACGCCAGAAAGCGAGCATGTTGTTGTTAGAAAGGACAGAAAGATGGTGAGGGAGTGTTTTGTTAAATTTGACAGAAATGTGGAATGGGTGGTAAGGGAAATAGTTGCGAAATACGTTCAAGGATACGATAAAATAGAGGTTACCGGCCTTGATTCGTGGGATGTGCTGAAAAAGATCAAGAGCAGTGTGGAGTCCATACTTTTCGGGATAGATCTGCTGGAGGAAAATAATAAGCTGATCATAAAGGTTATGGTCGGGCCAGAAAAAATGAATCTTGAGGATATGATCTCTAGGTGTTGCGCATCCATTCTCTGGATGATATCTTCCCTCATTGAAGCGATAATAAAGAATGACGCATCTCTCTTACGAGATGTTGTCCAACGGGATGATGATCTGGATAAAATGGTTCTTTTGGCGAGAAGACAGCTAAATATCAAGGGATATGAGAGCTTTCCGAGCATGAGAACATTCATCAAACTGTTTGGTTACAGTTCTGTTCTGCAAAAACTGGAAAGTGTTGGAGATTGTCTTGAGAGCATAGCCACCCACACCATACAGATTATGGAAAAGGCGGAACTCTCCCATCTTCTGCAACAACCGCTCAACAGGTTGGCGGAGATAATAAAGAAAATTCCGCTTGCCCTTGGCGAAAACGACAGAAACCTTGCCAACTATGTTGTGGATGAAAGCACAAGATATTCCAAAGTTGATCTGGAAAACCTGAGAGAAAATTTAAGTGTTGTGCCAGCGGACATTAGATCTGACATAGCCAACATAACGGAAAATTTGAGCAGAATTTCTCAGTCCACAAAGGAAATAGGTGAAGTGATACTGGATTCATTTATCTAATGACTTTTTCATGAATTTGTACAACTTCTCTGTTTCATTCCTTAAACTCTCCAGTCTTTTACGATCCTCCTCAGCTATATCTTTCGAGCTCAGCAATTCCTCCATCTTTGCACGAAGGAGGTTGATCCTTTCCATATCACGAATAATCTGTTTTTTCTGTTTTTCTTTCAGATGGCGCGACCACAATTTTATAAGAACAAGTGTGGAAACAAAACAAACCAACATTAACAGCCAGAGAATGGAATTGGAGGGTTGTTGTTCCTCATCATCGGGTCTGGTTTGGGTTGTTTTTATCTCGGACTGCTCTTCCACGGGTTGCACTTCCTCTCCATAATATGTGAGTTGTGTGGTTTTTTTCTTGAGGATGGTGATGGTGGCTGGAGGAACAACTTCCAGACCTACTGTTGAATGCGTGTCAGCATCAACATTCAATTCCTTGTGATTTTCCTTCTCATTCACAACTATTATAACATCTCCCCCCTCTTCAAGAAGTTCTTGAAGAGAGAGTGTTAGATTGATACTTGTTATCTCGGAAGAACCGGAAGCGTTGATAACAAAAGCCTCAATCACACTTTCGTTTTGAACTTGCACAGGAGCTATCTCGAGTTCAACTCCTTTTTCTGATTTCACTCTTAATTTTTTGATGAACGGCAGGATTGATTGATTCGAAAGATCGATTTCCTTTTCACTTCCTTTTGTTGAAATGTCAATGACAACTGCATCTTCCAAAATCAGAACCTCCTCCTTTTCCTCTTCCTCTTCAACAATCTGAATGGTTGTGGTAGTGGAGCTCGTGGTGAGGGTGGTTGAACTGGATTTTTTGGGTTTAGGTGCATAAACGTAATAATAGGTTTCGTTACACACGCGGTTTAGGGCGTAATCGTAAGCACAGCACACCAATGTTTTGTTGCCTGTAGTGGTTGTATCTCCATAAATCTCAACCAAAAATATACCTGTTTCGTTATCTTCTGCCTCACATGTTGCCAGCCTTTCTATATCCGAATTTAAAGCAACTTTTGAGGGCACACTAAGCATAACGATTTGTGGGGGCAAAGTATCCGTTACGATGTAAAAGCTCTCGTTCACGGATCTGATGCTATCCTTCACAACCACCGTTAAACTTGTGTTTTCCTGCTCCACCATCAAAGATAAATTGTAACGCTTCTCCGTGGTTAAATTGTGATATGTGTCGTTGATTATTGCTTCCGTTGAATTTCCAGCAAGTTTAACAATCTCTACTTCTTTAATGCCAGTACCATGATCGTTAACGCTCAAGTTAAACTCAAGTTCACTCTCATTCAAGTACAGTGTGTGCTCCACCAAATTTCCTTTCTTCCAGGAGATGCTGATCGATGGAGGAAGGGTGTCGATGGTGAAGTTGGCTTTGATGGAGGTAATGTGTGTTGCGGGATCCACACAACTTATTGTGAGGTTAAAGATGCCATCACCCATCGTTAAGGTATCGCTATAATTTATTGGCGTTTCATTTGAGCTCAAGGAAAATTTGTGTTGCACGACCCAACCACTTCCATTGAATCTTTCGATGGTTGAATTGCAGTTTATGATGTTAAATGGTCGGTCGCTAACTTGGAATTGTAGTGGGATGGCGGTTGAGTTGGTGTAAGTGGTGTTCTGAGGAGACACGAGCAAGATAACTGGGGGATTGCCATCCACCTTCACCTCTAAAAATGAACAGCTAGACAAATTCACGCTGTCATTAACACACACGGTTATGTTGTGCCCTCCATCCGGCAATGAAAAAGTGTAATTTAAATTCACGCTGCTTGCGTTAATTAAAATGTGTTCATACGTGCTGTTATCCACAACCAAAACCATATCTTTGATTTCTGTGTTGTCTGAACCCTCAATGAACACTGAAACGTTATTGGTTGGTATGATGCTTTCGCTCTCATTAATGTAAACAAGAATGTAGGGAGGTACCTTAACCCTGAAGGTTATGTTGATCGTGTTGCTGTTCCCTATAAAGTCTTCCGCGCGCATGACAAGCTGGTGATTCCCGTCTGTTAGATTGTTAAGGACGAATTGCGCGTTTCCGTTGGTACAGGTTAACGGTGTGCAGTATTCATCCAGACAGTATTCCATACTGGTTATGGGGGTTAAATCCGTGCATTTAACGCTGACAACCACAGTCGAGGTGTTGATGGTAGTGCCATTAGACATGTTGAGATGTATTGCTGGAGGTGTTGTGTCCACCACCACTGTGCGTAATGAAGATGTGCAGGAAGAATAGTCACACGCTGACACGTTGATTATGCGTGTTCCATCAGATGTAAACTCCACAGTAAAATTTATGGTCGTGCTGTTGATGTTCTCCTCAAAATTCCAGTTCTTAAGCTCGGTGCGGGTTCCGTTGAAGAGTAAGTGTGCGGAGGCATTTTTCAGCGCAAAATTATCCGTTAGCTTCACAAAAAACGTTAGATTGGTGTTGTTTGTAACAATATCTTTTGGTGGTTCTATGATTGACACTGTTGGTGGTATTGTGTCTAGTGACATGACCGCTGCGTATGCGTCCACCCTTGGATAAACGTGTGAGGTAGCACTATCCATTATTGGCACGCCCGTCTCAACGAGCTTTCTCCTAATTAATTGTGGGGTGGGTAAGGTTGAGTAAAGCAGACGGTAAAACTGATACATTAGAGCAACGACACCACTCACGTGTGGAGTTGCAAAGGAAGTTCCGTCTCCCTTTCCATAATAACCTGTTGTGTGATAGGTAGGGGTTGTGGTTAAAATGTCCTGTCCTGGGGCAAAAACAAAGTATTCGAAGTTTGGAGATCTGGAGGAAAAATAAGCTATCTCGTCAGTTTTCGTTGTTGCCCCTACAGGAATTGTGCCGTTGATGCATGCAGGATGAGAAATGTTGGTAGCATACCCATCATTTCCTGCAGCAACAACCACAGTTATGTTGTTTTTTAACGCATCTCTTATGGCTTGAGTCATCTCCTCGCTGTAATCATCACAATAAGTTGAGAAAGATCCTCCCCCCAAACTCATGGAAATGACCGAGATGTTATACTTTGTTGCGTTTTCAACACAATAATATATTCCATTTATGATGGCTGCTTCATCGCACACCCCCAGCCATAGAAAAGGATAACAAGCCTTTATTATCACAAAATTGACGTCAGGAGCAACACCTTTTATCGTGCCGTTAGCCCCTATTATTCCTGCCACCATGGTTCCGTGATCGACATCATCATAGGGTAATGGGTCGTCATTAACGAAATCGTAACCCGCAACGATTCTTGGACATACGCTTATGTTGGGGATCATTGTGCCGTTGGCCACCATATCTATGTAAACGCTGGAATCGCTATCGTTTATCACCACCCCCACCGTCACGTTCCTGCCTGTTATTGGTGGAGTCCAAACATCCACATCGTCTTCCCAGTTATATTCCCGAACAACTGTGCCGTTCTCATCATAGATGTAGAGATAGTCATCCCAACCAAGATGCAGCTCCTTTATGTGAATGGAGTATGCGGAGAAATTCTCTATTTCGATTGTGTGATTTTGAATTAAGGGCGTGGCTGTTGGGGTTATGTTAAGGGTATATGGCACAACGGTTACGCTATCATTTTCCGGCTGATATGCTGTGGTGCAATTGCTGAGAGCAGGATGTGTGTAATCAATACCGCTATCAATAACACAGACGGTAATTCCTTTTCCCGTTAGATTCATTCCGTTTAGTTGGACGTTCCATAATTTGTCGGCCCGAATTAAAGGCACGCTCTCGTGTAAGGTGAGAGGTATCTGTCGTGGTATGCGGACCGCGTTTATTTCAGGTAGTGATGTGAGGTATTCCAATGCTTCTGGTGGTGCCTCAACAATCAGAACATTCAATTTTGGTATGCGTCTCTTCACGATTATTCCCTTTCTTTTCAGGAGGTTTTCATCCACGTTGCCATTCAATTTAAGAATGAGGGGAATTCCGTTAGCTTTTCTGTGATTATTGGAGATGGCTTTCATCAGCACATCCAGATTCTCCAAACCATGTACTTTGGGATTGGACGATAGTGATTTAATTAGGGTTGGGTTGATAGCCAGAGATGCCTGTGACCAAATAAAAAGCATGAGGATACTTACTGTGAAAAGCAAGATCATTCTTAACCTCATGTTCTTAATTTTGATGCTAACCCTTATTTAATGATTTTATCAAGTTCCCCTCTATTTTCAAGCATCCATCCATGAATCTGTTGGCAAGCCAGACCATCGTCTTGGTGTGCTCCGTTATATGAGAAGTTTTTATTTCTCCACCACAAGTTGCTAGAAAAGGAACCAGATGGTCAGCAAGATGAAAATCCACACATGCCCCACTTTTACTTTCATTTTTTATGAGTTCAACACACCTCTTCCCGATTTCTTCTGAGGGGAGACCTCTCTTCCCGAGCAAATCAACGCCGATCATTCTTTCCCCGCCGGAACCGACTATACAAAGTGCTGCTCCAGTGGATCGGGTTTGAGAGTAGTGTCTGCATGTCTCAACCTTCACCTCTCCAAAGTTCTTCAGGATGTGGTGAATAGCGGAATTTATCGTTCTCTCACATACTCTGCCTTTCTGCAGGTTGCTGGAAGCGGAAGCGAGCACGCGGAATACCTTTAAATCTTCTTCACAATCGTTCATCAATATTGGCTGGGGTTCATGCTTCCTAAACGTGAACTTCACTTCCCCTCCGCCTTCCGGATAATAGCCGCGCCTCGCCACTTCAGCGCTTGCCTCGTACCCAAAACGTGAGAGTAATGCTAGATAGCAGTGCTTGAAATAATCAAAGGTTGGGGAGAAGGGCACATCTGTACCTCCCTTGATTGTGAGAGTTATTTTGCACTTTCTTCCTATCAAAGCGAAGGTAACGCTCTGAAGAACCAGAGTTATTGAGCCCGCACTACCTATTTCAAAAGTGAAGTTACCACTCCTCACCTCACTCCCGGGTTTGAAAGTCACCTCCTTGCTTCCAACGCTTACTCCCTCAACCTCCGCCTTGAATAAATTTGCGAGCACTTTTATCGCTGTTGCGTGTTGCTTCCTTAACCCGGGATTGGAACGCTTAGCCCGTATGTTAAATATTCTTGTGGGCTGGCCCGTAAGGCAGGAATAAGCCATGGCAGCCCGAACTATCTGGCCTCCGCCCTCACCATAACTCCCGTCAATCTCGATCATGACAACAAATTTAAAGTGTAAAGTACTTAACCATAACCTTATGGATGCGGAGACGCGCTTCCAGCTCATAGCGGGCGTGGGAGAAGAGATTGTGACGGAAAAAGAGCTCAGGGAGCTTGTTGAAACGAAAGATAGGATTGTGGCTTATGATGGTTTTGAGCCGAGTGGTATAGCGCATCTGCCTGTTGGTGTTTTTCGACCCCTTCTGCTCAGGGATCTCATGAAGGCGGGTGTGCACTTCAAGCTTTTGCTTGCGGACAGCTTTGCATGGATAAACAACAAGCTGGGAGGAGATATTGAAAAAATAAGGAAGTGTGGAGAATACTTTCTGGAGGTATGGAAAGCTGCGGGAGTTGACATGAATAAGGTTGATGTTGTGTGGCATAAAGAGCATTTTGATGATCCAGAATACTGGAAAAAGGTTATTTTAATAGCGAAAAACCACACAATTCAGCGGGGCATGAGATGTTTGACGGTGGCGGGAAGAGTTGGGAGAGAGAACAATCCGACGGCATTCCTATTCTATCCTTCAATGCAGTGTGCTGACGTGTTCCATCTTGATGTTGACATATGCCAGCTTGGGATGGATCAGAGGAAAGTGAACATGCTTGCAAGGGAGATGGCTGATAAGCTTGGGTGGAAAAAGCCAGTAGTTGTCAGCCACCATATCCTGATGGGGCTGGAAGGGCCAAAGGAGGGAGAAGGGTATGATGAAAACAAGAAAATAGATAAGGAAATTTCTTCCAAAATGAGCAAGAGCAAGCCCGATTCAGCCATATTTGTTCATGATAGCTGCGAGGAGATCGTGAGAAAGATAAGGAAGGCGTACTGTCCTGAAAAGGTTGTTGAGGACAATCCGATTATGGATTACGTCAAGCACATAATTTTCAGAGCGTTTGATGAGTTCAAGGTTGAGCGTCCGGAGAAGTTCGGAGGAGACGTTGTTTATGGCTCGTACGAGGAGGTTGAAGGGGATTATAGAGAGGGCAAGCTCCACCCGCTTGATCTGAAGATGGCTGTGGCAGCGCATCTGGAAAAGCTCATAAAACCGATAAGAGAGCACTTCGAAAAGAACAAGAAAGCAAGGGAGCTTTACGAGTTCATAAAGAATGTTGAAATCACAAGGTAATTTTAACGAACTTCCTTGTTTCTAATTCGGACTTATATGTACGTTAATAGGAAATGGCTGTGTTTGAGTGTCGAAGATGTGTCGAATGTCTGTCGAAGATGTGTCGAATGTCTGTCGAAGATGTGTCGAAAATTTCGACAGTTATTCGACACAGATGTGCAAAGCATCTTTTGCTTGTGCTTTTTTATGTGTCGAAAATTTCGACAGTGTCGAAGATGTGTCGAATGTCTGTCGAAGATGTGTCGAAAATTTCGATAGAACTACAATATGATCTCCTGCTTCGCTTTGACCGCTATCCTAAACAGCTTCTTTCTGTCCGGAGTTTCTACCACTTCCAGCAAATTTGTTTTTTTCCTTATGTTGTTCATATGGTCTCTAACAGTACTTGTGGATTTACCCGTAAGCTGGGCTATTTCTTCGTAGCTCAGAGGAATTTCGGAAGAAAGCAAGGCGGAAAGGATTTCTCTTTCAGCAGGAGACAGCATTCTCATTTCCTCTTTCACAGAGGCATGTATTTCCTGCACTTTACTTGTTTCCTCCGTATTAATCTCTTGAACGGGCTTTTCCCTCTTAATTTCCTTTTTCTTTTGAATCAGCTTGCTCAGCTGTTCCCTCACTTCCTTCAGCTCTTTCTTTGCCTCCACACCAACACGAGTGGATTTAGCCAATATGCTAATTTTTTCTTCAATTTCAGAAATTCTCTCGTAAATCTGTTCAATCTCATCATCAAACTTTTCATTTAACTCAACTATCTTTTCGTTCATCTTTGCGAGCGAGAAAGCAAAATTTTTGATGTCATCTTTAAAAGATTCCATAGAATTTTTAAGTTCTTCTACGTCTTTCTCCACTTTTTTATTTCCAAAAAGGAAGGAGAGCAAACCCATAAAAATTTAACACTAGGTGAATTATAAAAGGTTTTGTGGTGATCGCTCATGCTGGACATGGAATTCATACGGGAACATCCCGATGTTGTTAAGGAATCTGAACGCAAGAGGTTCAAGGACCCCAGCATCGTGGATAAGGTTCTGGAGTATGATGTTAAATGGCGCGAATGCTTACAGGAAGTGCAGAAGAAAAGGGAGGAAAGAAACAGAATTCTGCAGGAAGTTGCGAAGCTAAAAAGAGAAGGCAGGGAAGTTCCAGCCGAGATTGTGGAGAAGATGAAGAAATTGAAGGAAGAGATTGCGGAACTTGAAAGGAAGGTGGAGGAATTTCTTCAGAAGAGGGATGAGCTGCGCTACAGGATAGGGAATATATTGCATGAGAGCGTGCCTGTAGGGGACGATGAGGAAAAGCATAACGAGATTGTGCGCACCTGGGGTGAGCCGAAAAGCTTTGAGTTTAAGCCAAGGGGTCATGCTGACCTGGTGGAGATGCTTGATGTTGCCGATGTCCAAAGAGCTGCAAAAGTGATAGGCTCTAGGTTTTATTATTTGAAAAATGAGCTCGTGCTCCTGAATTTGGCGCTGATAAGATATGGCTTTGAGAAGCTCGTTGCCAAGGGGTTCATTCCATTATGGACGCCATATATGATAAGTGGCAAAGCCATGAAGGGGGCTTCAGAACTGGCTGATTTTCAGGACACGCTTTACAAAGTGGAGGGTATGGATGCTTACCTTATAGCTACTGCTGAGCAATCCATTTTAGCATACCACATGGATGAGACCTTTCTGAAGGATGACCTCCCCCTAAAATACGTTGGCTTTTCAACCAATTTCAGGAGGGAAGCAGGGAGCCATGGTAAGGATACAAAAGGCATATTCAGGGTGCATCAGTTCGACAAGGTGGAGCAGATAGTGTTCTGTCTGCCTGAGGAAAGCTGGGACTGGCATGAAAAAATGATAAGGAATGCTGAAGAGTTCTATCAGGAGCTTGGCTTGCCTTACAGAGTTGTGAACATATGCTCGGGAGAGATGAACGATAACGCTGCCAAAAAGTACGATATAGAGGTGTGGTTTCCAGCACAGCAGAAATACCGAGAGGTGGTCAGCGGGAGCAACTGCACGGATTATCAGGCAAGAAAGCTGAACATAAAGTGGAGGGAGAAAGAAGGGGATAAGCCAAAGGGCTATGTTCACATACTGAACTGCACGGGAATAGCGACGGAAAGAACCATGTGCGCAATTCTTGAAAACTACCAGAACGAGGATGGTAGTGTGGACATACCCAAGGTTCTGTGGCCATATATGAACGGGATAAAGAAGATAGAACCGAAGACCAAGAGGTAAAAGGATGTTGGACGAGCTTATAATCGCTGAGAAACCTTCTAGCGCAAGGAAGATAGCGCAAGCGCTTGCAGAGAGCAGGGTTAAAACCAGAAAGTATGGACGAGTGCCATACTTTGAGATTGAAAGGAAAGGAAAAAAGATTGTTGTGGTTGGCGCAGCTGGCCACCTTTTTGGAGTTGCTGAGAAGAAAAAGGTGGCATTCAATCATTACCCTGTTTTTGAGGTGGAGTGGAAACCACTATATGCTATAAGCAGAAGCGCTTCTTACACAAAAGATTACATAAACCTAATAAGAAAGCTGAGCAAAGATGCTAAAGAGATAATAATCGCGACGGATTATGATATAGAGGGGGAAGCGATAGGATACAACATCCTCCGCTTTATATGTAATAGAAAGAATGCCAAAAGAATGCTGTTTTCCGCACTCACCAAAGAAGATCTGGTTAAAGCTTATGAAAATGCCAAGTCCACCATTTTGAAGGGTTTGGCAGAAGCTGGTGTCACGCGACACATACTGGATTATTTCTGGGGGATAAATGTAAGCAGAGCCCTTATGAGCTCCGTGAAAAAAGCGGGAAGGCATTACATTTTGAGCAGTGGGAGGGTGCAGGGGCCAGCTTTAAGAATAGTTTACGAGAGGGAGCTTGAGATAAGGGATTTTGTACCCACACCCTACTGGAAGCTGAGTATAGTTGTGGATGGCATTAACGCTGAATACGAAAAAGGGAAGATTGAGAGTGAGGATGAGGGAAAGAAGCTTAAGGAGATTGTGAGCAGGCAAAAAACCTGTGTTGTGGAGGACGTTTCCGAAAAAACCTACAAGCATAATCCCCCAGCACCCTTTAACCTTAACGATTTGCAATCGGAAGCATATGCTCTTTTTAAGCTAACGCCAAAGCAAACACAGGAAATAGCGCAAAAGCTTTACGAGATGTCACTCATATCCTATCCGAGAACAAGCTCCCAGAAACTCCCGAGAACCATAGATTTCAGGAATATAATGGGGAAACTCGCAAAATCTGAGCCATATAAGAAGATTGCTGGCACTCTTCTCCAAAAAAGAATGCTGATTCCGGCTGAAGGAAAAAAAGAGGACGAAGCACATCCAGCGATACATCCAACAGGAGAGCTCCCCAACGGCTTGAGCAGGAATGAGGCAAGAGTTTATGATCTGATCGTTAGGCGCTTCCTCTCATGCTTCATGGAGCCCGCAGAAAAGAAAACGGTAAAGGCTGTTTTCAATGCATCTGGCATAAAATTCGTGGCAACCGGAACAACAACTTTGAAGGAAGGGTGGTATGAAGCTTACAAGCCGTATTTAAGGATAAGGGACACAGAACTTCCTCAATTCCGTGTTGGGGAACTACGAAATATTGAACGGGTTAAGCTCGAAAAGAAGATGACATCTCCACCTGAAAGATACACTCCTGCTTCTCTCGTCAGAGAGATGGAGAAAAGAAATCTTGGCACAAAGGCAACCAGGGCGGAGATAGTGCAGAGTTTGTATGATAGAGGCTACATAAAAGGAAGAAAAATTGAAATAACTCCGCTTGGAGAGATGGTTGTTAAAGTCCTCATGGATAACGCTGAGAAAATAGTGGATGAAAAGCTCACCAGAGAATTTGAAGAAAAACTTGAAAAAATAGCGAAGGATGCTGTGGAAAGCGAAGATGTCATTGAGGAAGCTAAGGAGTCTTTAACTGTTGTGCTCGAGGAGTTCAAGAACAGAGAATCTAAAGTGGGTTCAATGCTTCTTAACTCCATCCAAGAAACCGAAAAAATGAATAACGTTGTTGGAAAGTGTGAGTGCGGAGGCAACCTCATCATAAAAAAGAGTAAGAACGGGAAGAGATTTGTGTCATGTGACACGTACCCTAAGTGCAGGAAGATATACCCCCTACCTTCAAAAGGTAAAGTAGAAGCTACTGGTAAGGTTTGCGAGGAGTGTGGCACGCCAATAGTCAAGATCATTATGCGAAATAAGAAACCATGGCTCCTGTGTTTGGACCCCGAATGCAAGAAAAAGAAAGCTAATACTCAAGCTCGATCTTGAAATCTTCAGGAACTATGCCTCTCTTCTTCAATTTACTCACAACTTCTCTAACCGTTGTGAGAGAAACAAGCTCAATACCCCTTCTTGCAAGTTTTTTCCGCTCTTCTTCTATTCCAAAATCAACTATTACGAGCATGTGAGTCACTATTCCACCAGCATCCTCTATTGCTTCTATGAACGGAACGTTGTATTCATAAAATGTGAACATATCATCCACCAGCACGACATGATCTCCCTCATTTATCCTACCCTCTATCTGTGTGTGCATACCATACTCCTTTGGCTCTCTTCTTATGAACACCATGGGGATGTTCGTTTTCAAGGAGATGGCAGTGGCCAGAGGAATTCCTGATGTGTAAGCCCCTGCAATTCTGGCTGGGTTCAAGGCCATGGCTTCATCGGCAAGCATGTCAGTTAGAATGTCAAAGTTGCGCGGGTTGTTCAGAATTTCGGAAACATCGAAATAGATGTTGGATTCCAGATTCTTGTATATCTTGTACTTTCCTATCTTAATCACGTTTGACATGTTGAATATGTCGAACAGTGACACCATCCAGACCACACCCATTATATTTTTTGGAGAGCATCATTTAAATATGCTGAATTTTCTCGATTCCGAAGGTTCAAGTCCTTTATTAGTAATTTTAAGTTCTATATTCGTACCTTCTGGCATGTAGCGGTGTTTGATGAGCGTTGCTTTTCTGATCCCATAGTCCTTCTTTTCCAGCAAAATCATGCATTTTGAGGAGTATTTCGGGATATCTCTCCCTACTATTTCGAGCTCATCGCTGTCAAAAGGTGTGTAAACCTGGCAGGTAACAAGTACAGGTATGCTGTGATGTTTGGCTATTTTTGCCAGCATGACGAACTGCTCGCTCAGCATAGCGTTTATTTCTTGGGCTTTCTCATGCTTCATCTCCAGCCTGTAGAGGGATACCATCGAATCAACGACAACCACACCGATCTTGCTTTTTTCCTCTTCCAAAATCAGAGGGAGCTTTTTGGTTATCACCTCGTGCTGCTCCTGAAATGAGAACGGTTCAAAGATAATGACTCTTTCAAGATCCTCCTCTTTCGGATGCATCTGGAGAAACCTCTCCGGAGAAAAATTCCTTTCTGTGTCCACAAAGATTGCTTTTTTATCATCGAGTAATGCGGCTATAACGGTCTCAAGAGCAAAGTTGGTTTTGCCTGCTCCAGCCACACCATAGACGTTGGTGATTATTCCCTTTTCCAGCCCTCCTCCAAGAAAGTTATTTAGCTGTTCCCACCTCAGCTTGAGTACATTTTTCATGTGCGAAGTTTTATGCTCCAACATTTAAATTTTAAGCCAGACATAATTTGTTGTTTATGTGATGGCTTATGGTGGATGGAGAGCCCAAACGGAAGAAGGAGATAAAGTTGAAGGTCGGGGAAATACCCAGCAGTGCTCAGTCAGATATAGGAGTGGGTATAGTCAGAATTGATCTGAAAAAGCTTGCGGAAATAGGGGTGAAGGAAGGACAGCCAGTTGAGATAGAGGGAAGGAGAAAAACTGCAGCCATTGCTGTGCGCTCCTATCCTTCAGATGCGGGATTGGGTATAATAAGGATGGATGGCTATACAAGAAGGAATGCTAACGTTTCTGTTGGAGAGACAGTCATAGTTAGAAAAGCAGAAATAAAGGAAGCGAAGAAGGTCGTGCTCGCTCCAGCTCAGAAGGGTGTTGTGGTGCACATTCCTGGAGAGCACATCAAGAGGATTTTGATGGGAAGGGTGATGGTTAAGGGAGATATAATTGTGCCCACACCACGCAAAAGAAACGCGCCTTTCTACCCTGAATTCCTCACAGGCATGGGCATAGATGAAATTTTTGCTCTTGGCTTTGGGGAGATGCTTTTCAGGGTTGTCAAAACCGAGCCCAAGGACATAGTGATGATAACTGAAAGGACTGAAGTTGAAGTGCTCAGCCACATGGTTGAGGTTAAGGAAGAGGAAGGTGTGCCTGTCGTAACTTACGAGGATATAGGTGGATTGAAGGAGGTAGTTAGAAAGGTAAGGGAGATGATAGAGCTCCCGCTGAAGCACCCTGAGCTTTTCGAGCGTTTGGGTATAGAGCCACCCAAGGGTGTGCTTCTTTATGGTCCGCCAGGCACTGGGAAGACGTTGCTGGCCAAGGCTGTTGCTAATGAGAGTGGTGCGCACTTCATCTCCATAAACGGTCCTGAAATAACAAGCAAGTGGTATGGTGAGAGTGAGAAGAAGATAAGGGAGATATTCAAGGAAGCGCAGGAAAACGCTCCTTCAATCATCTTCATAGATGAGATTGATGCGATAGCTCCTAAGAGAGAGGATGTTACTGGAGAGGTGGAAAGGAGGATAGTCGCTCAGCTCCTAGCTTCAATGGATGGACTGGAGAGCAGAGGGCAAGTGATAGTTATTGGCGCGACCAACAGGCCTGACGCCTTGGATCCTGCTTTGCGCAGGCCGGGCAGGTTCGACAGGGAGATTGAGATTGGCGTTCCTGATAGGAACGGGAGGCTTGAAATTCTGCAGATCCACACCAGAAACATGCCTCTAGAAGCAGAATTATATCCAGAAGTAATACGAACATACTTGGAGGAAAAGATAGAAGAAAAGCTAGAGAAGTTAAAAGTAAAGAAAGAACAACTCGAATCTAAAATTAGAGAATATGAACATGGTTTAGAGGAGAAAAATGTCATAAATCAGATAAAGAACAAATTATTCAATATTGAAAAAAAAGTTGAAGAACTAAATAAATTGAAGAAAGCGATAAAAACTAAAGAAAAAATAGACGAATTAATAAAATTCATACTTGAAAATGAAAGATTGTTGTCTTTAAGAGAAGCGTATGATCCAAGAAACATATTTTATAAGGAAAATATTGAAAAGGCAAAATCCGACATCGTACGTTTAGCTATATCTACTGAGCTTATCACTCCTGAAGCCATAGCTGAAATGAAAAAGAGTAAAAAAGCTATTGATATAATGTTGGAGAGGATAGCAAATAGCACTCATGGTTACGTTGGAGCTGATCTCGCTGCTTTGGTTAAGGAAGCGGCAATGTCTGCTCTGCGCAGAATCCTGCCAGAAATAAACCTTGACGAGGACATATCTCCAGAGGTTCTTGAAAAGCTGCAGGTTACCATGGAGGATTTCAAGAACGCGCTGATGGTCGTGGAGCCGTCAGCCATGAGAGAAGTGATGATAGAGGTGCCTAAAGTTAAGTGGGGTGATATTGGAGGGCTTGAGAAGCAGAAGCAGCAGCTGAGAGAGATGGTGGAATGGCCTCTCAAACATCCGGAAGCGTTTAAAAGAATGGGAATCAAGCCACCCAAGGGTGTGCTTCTTTATGGTCCGCCGGGTACGGGAAAAACTTTGCTTGCTAAAGCTGTTGCTAATGAGAGTGAGGCTAACTTCATCTACATCAAGGGGCCTGAAATCTTTTCCAAATGGGTTGGAGAGAGTGAGAAGAAGATAAGGGAGATATTCAGGAAAGCCAGACAGGTTGCACCCTCCATAATTTTCATAGATGAGATTGATGCTGTGGCCCCGAGAAGAGGGATTGGTATGGACACCAATGTGACAGAAAGGGTTGTTACACAGCTGCTTTCAGAGATGGATGGGCTGGAAGGGTTGGAAGGTGTGGTTGTTATTGGCGCAACGAACAGACCTGATGCTCTCGATCCTGCTTTAATGAGGCCCGGTAGATTTGACAGACACATCTACGTGCCGATGCCAGATATGGAAGCCAGACTTCAGATTCTGAAAGTGCACACCAAAAACATGCCTCTTGCCAAAGATGTTGATCTGAAGAATGTTGCTGAGAAGACAGAGAATTACAGTGGAGCGGATCTGGAAGCTCTGTGTAGGGAGGCAGCAATAATAGCTCTGCGCGAGAACATAAACGCTAAAAAGGTGACAATGAAGCATTTTGAAGAAGCGTTGAAGATAATAAAACCGTCCTTAACGAAGTCAGAGATTGAGGCGTTCAAGAAAAAGCTGGAGAAGGTGAAGAGTCTCCACAAACCAGAAGAGCTGGGATATTTCGGATAGTTGCGTTTTTCTATCGGCAGGGATATGGGTAGGGATTTAAATATAGTGGAGTAATTTTTCATCAGCATGGAGTTGAGCGAGGAAGAAATGATAAACAAAATAGTGGAGAACGCCCAGATCAGCAGAGAGGAGCTTCTCAAAAAAGTGGAAGAGAAACTGGAAGAATTTGGAGGGCTGGTGTCAAGGGCTGGAGCGATAATAATCGTGGGTAAGGAGCTTGGTGTGGATTTGGTGGAGAAAAAGCCGAAAATTCTCAAGGTTGAGAATTTGATACCCGGCCTGAATCAGGTGAACTTGAGGGTGAAAGTCATCAGAATCTATTCTTCACATGAATTCAACAAGAAGAATGGTGGAGCGGGCAAAGTTGTTAATCTGCTTGTTGGAGATGATAGTGGGGTGGTGCGCGTCTCCGTGTGGAATGAAAAGGTTGAGCTTCTCAACAACATTAATGAGGGGGATGTGATTGAGATTTTGAATGGTTACACTCGCGAGGATGATTTTGCTGGAGTGGAGGTTAGAGTTGGCAGACAGGGTAATATAAGGAAGGTTGAAGGTGTGGACATTTCCGTGCCTGAAGGGTATGTTAGGGATGGAGAAGAGCCCAAAAAAAGAGAGTATAAGGAAGTTGATTTGATTGATGCAAAAGTTGGTGATGCCGTAACGTGCAGATGTGCAATTTCATTGGTGTTTGAAAGGCCTGTGCTCCATTACCTGTGTCCCACATGTAAAACCAAGCTCAATGAAGGCAAGTGTGAAAATCATGGTGAAGTTAAGCCAGATAGATTCCTCGTTTTAAGTGGTGTTGTGGACGATGGTACTGCTGCTGTCAATTTTGTGGCTTTCAGAAAGAATGTCGAAGCACTGCTCAACATGAGTGTGGATGAAATTGAGGAAAAAATTAAAATCATGGGTGAGAAAAGATTTTTTGAAGAGCACGTCGTGAGATTGATAGGAAAGGAGGTTGTGGTTAGAGGTTTGTTAAAAGAAAGCGATATCAACGATTTTGTGGAGCTTGTGGTGACCAGGGTTGATGATGTGAATTACACATCATTGCTGAAAAAGGTGCTGGAGGAGGTGGAAAAAGCCGTTGAAGTGGGTGGATGAATGTGGCGGAAAACAAAATAAAAAATGTGGAGGATTTGCCGGGCGTCGGCCCAAAGATAGCTGAGAAACTTGCGGAAGCTGGATACAATGATTTGATGGTAATAGCTACAGCATCTCCAGCTGAAATAGCTGCAGTTGCTGAAATTGGAGAGGGTGTTGCATCCAGAATAATAGCTGCCGCCAGAAATGCTTTAGATATGGGTTTTGAAACAGGGCTGAATGTTCTCGAAAAGAGGAAGAGTGTGAATAAGTTAACCACTGGAAGCAAAGAGCTTGACGCTCTGTTCCATGGTGGGTTGGAAACGCAGGCAATAACAGAATGTTATGGCGCTTATGGAAGCGGGAAAACACAGCTGGCTCATCAGCTTGCGGTCAACGTTCAACTTCCAAAAGAGAAGGGTGGGCTTAACGGAAATGCTCTCTTCATAGATACGGAAAACACGTTCAGGCCTGAGAGAATAGAGCAGATGGCAAATGCTCTGGGTCTTGATCCGAAAAAAACGCTGGAGAACATATTTGTGGGTAGGGCTTACAATTCAGACCACCAGATACTGCTGGTTGAGAAAGCCAAGGATGTGATAAAGGAGTACAACATAAAGCTTGTTGTGGTTGACTCCCTCACCTCCCACTTCCGTTCAGAGTATGTTGGGCGGGGTGCTCTTGCAACGAGACAGCAAAAACTGAATCAGCATCTCCACACACTGCAAAGGATAGCGGACACATACAACTGTGTGGTGTACATAACCAATCAAGTCATGGCTAAGCCAGATGTGTTGTTCGGTGATCCAACAGAAGCTGTGGGAGGTCATGTTTTATACCATGCGGCCACATTCAGAATCTATCTGAGAAAGAGTAAAGGAGACAAGAGAATAGCAAAGCTTGTGGACTCACCATACTTGCCAGATGGTGAAGCTGTTTTCAGGGTGACTCCTGAAGGTATAAGATGAAGTCAGAAAAGGTCTTTCTCGCTGACTATGACAAAGTCGCCAACACTTTTAACTGCTGAAAATGGAATTATGTACCTACCATTCTCATCCTGCTGAATGTTGGCTTCTCTCGCGGATTTTGTGGGTTCAACCAGCAATAGATTAAGTAGCTCTCCCGTCTCCGCTATGAATGTTACATCCTCCACTATGCCAAATTTGCTGCCTGTCTCATCACTAACCACAACCTTACCTATTATGTCCCTACCTCTCAACCTCTGCTCCTTGAACATAACCTCATCACCTCTTATCACTTTTGATTCCAAAAATTTAATAATATGATGTAAACGTCGCCACCACCCCTCCAAACAGGGTTGCTAAGAAGTTAACGCTGCCGTTTGAAAGTTTGCCCTTATTCTCCACCAAACCCAGCAAACTATCCAGTATATTCCCCGAAAACCCAGCAAAAGAGATTAGGATGGTGGTAGTTGGGTCTCCGTTCAGGATTAAGATGGAGGAAGCAATACCCATGAGTAATGCACCAACCGCTCCCGCAAGCAAGCCCAGAGGACTAACCCCACCATTCGTGCCTTTCGGCACTCTCTTTCGTGGATTGATTATGAGCATGGGATCAGATTTGGATAGGATTCCTATCTCGGAGCTCATCGTGTCTGAGAGAGCGGCAGCCAAACTGCCGGCAAACATGTAGGGTAGGTTAAGAATTGCGGCCACGAATGCAACCAACCCGTTGGATATTACGTTGTCAGCTCCTCTCTTCTTTTCATGGTTCATGTCCTTTTTCGCTTTACCAAAATAGGTTGCATACAGCGCAACCACCAAAAAAATGAGCATCACTGAAAACCATCGCACTCCACGCAAATTTATCACAATAACACCAAAAAGCGCGGAAATCAGCACAGCGATGTAATCAAAGGCCTTCTTTTTGAGAGTTATGATGGATAGAATGGCAACGAAAAGCAATGACACAAAAAAGAGCAGCATGACACCACCCATCACGATTCGACAAACAAACTCTTTATTTTTGGTGTCACCTCGTACACATAAGTCCTGCCCTTTTTTCTCCTCACCACCATCCCATCTCTCTCCAGCCGCCTGAGAATGTTGTTTACGGCACGTAAAGCGTGCATCTTGGTTTTGTAAGATGTGGTGTCTATCATCTCAACTATGTCTGTCGGTGTTAATCCATCATTTCTTGCTATGAGCTCCACAATTTCTCTCTGTTTGTCGGTCAAGCTTTCAAGTTCCAAAGACGGGTTTATCTTCTCTTCCTCCTCAGCATCAAACTTGAAGAAGCTCCCATCTATGACATATGAGTTGCGCTTTATCGCCTCATTTATCAATTGATTACATAGTTTAAGAACTTCTCTCGGAAATCCACCTGTGTGTTTGTAAATTAGCTCGAGCGCCTCATAAGTGAACGGTTCGATTCCTTTACCACCCGCATCCTCTATCCTTTTGCGCACAAGCTCTATCATCTCATCTTTGGTCAAGGTGCTGAGTTCCATCTCCATCGTGAATCGCTGGTTCAGGGTTTCGAGTTGTTTCAGTGTTGTTTCTCTGAGTTTTGGTAGTCCTGCGAAGATTGTAACGCAATTATCTATCTGATCGCCTATGCTCCTCAACCATTCCATTATGGAGACTTCGGATTCGTGAGCTTCGTCCACCAGCAAGAGAAACTTCTTGTTCTTGTGTTTCTTCATGAATTTCTCCGGAAGGTTGTATATGTTCAGCGTGTTTTTTCTGAAAATCCTCTCCAATAAGGATGGTTTAAGAACATTCTCCCTGAACACATCAACCAGCTCGTCTTTGTTTGAGGGGGGTTTGGGAAAATAAAGGGAGAAATGCTGTGTGCTCAACCATTTCAACAGTGTTGTTTTGCCCGCTCCTGTGGGTCCTGTGACCAAGATGAACTTCTCACCATCGTTTATGGCAGAAACGAGCTCCTCTATCTCCTTCCTGTGACCCACGAAAAGATGGGGTTTTATCTCAAGAGTGAATGGGTTCCTGCTCCACCCAAACCGAGAGTACCATGATGCCCTAGCATCACTCATGAATTTCACCTGAAGTTAATGTTAAGTTCACGTAAAGGTAGAAGTATGGATATTAAGCAGCAGAAAGATTTAAATTTTTGAAAAGGTTTTGCTCTGTTCATGAAGAGGTGCTTCATAGCTCTGGATATTCCGGAGGATGTGAAGGAGAGCATTGTGGGTGCTGTAAGAAATTTTACACGTGAAGTTAATCGTGTAGGAAACGTGAAGTTCGTGAAAAAAGACAACATGCACGTAACCCTGAAATTTCTGGGCAACGTGGGTGAGAGCAGCATCCTAAAGATTCATGAAGAACTAACAACCCTATTCTCAAATAAACGTGAAATTTCATGTGAACTTCACGCAAAGCTCGGAGTGTTCCCTAATGAAAAGTACGTGAGAGTTGTCTGGATAGGCATAGAATCGAATAACATGATTGAAGAGTTGATGCGTGAAGTTGACGTGAACATGACCAAATTGGGGTTCAGTAAAGAAAGAAGTTACATACCTCACATAACTTTGGCGAGAGTGAAAAGCGTTAATGATAGGGAAAAGTTAGCTGAACTAATTAAGGGGGTTGAGATACCGAAGCTCAAATTCACTATAAACAACGCTTCGCTTTACGAAAGCATTTTGAAGCACGATGGTCCGGTTTACGTTAAACTCCACGAATACAAATTGGGTGGGCAGGTAGATAAACGTGAAGGTTAACGTGAACTTCACGGATAAAACCATCGTGATCATCTTCCTTATTTTATGTGTGATGCTCGTTCTGGTTGGTGAATTCATGAAAGTTGAGGTTATGAAGCCATGTGATCTCGCTGAGGAGCGCAGAGAGAATTACATAAAGGTGTGTGGTGAAGCAAAAGTTTATGCTTATTCGAGATATTCAAGAATCGTGTTTTTCGGTAATGGTTCGCGCTGTTTGGAAGGTGTTGTTTTTTCAAAAGTGGATGCAGGCAATATGGATGTAGTTTGTATTTGTGCAGAAGGAGAAGTGAGTTATGATGGGGAGATGATAATCAAGAAGCTCTATCCTTGTGAAGGTAATCCCTGACGTTAACGGCAGCGCCTCTTTTGAACTGTGACATTTCTAAGGGAGTCATCAGAGCTGTGCCGCAAGCTATCAGCTCGTCATTTTTGTTCAGCACCATGACTTCATCCCCGACCCTTATGTTTGAGGATGCTTTCACCACAAACTTTGCAAAGACATTCCTGCCTGATTTCACGAACTCTTCGGCTTCTTTATCAACCCATATCGAATAGGTGTTGTTGAACAACTCTTTGGTCAGTTTGAAAAATTCGAGTGTTGGGATGAAGAGTCCGTCCTGAGCTCTTATCGTGCCCAGCAATTTGGAGGATTTGTAAACCCTCCTTATCCTACCTGTTGATTTTGAGATCTCCACATTCACATCTTCAGAATTGAGAATGGATGTGGTATCAATTCCATATTGGTATTGCACAATTTTTACCACAATGTTTCTGGCTTCTGTCTGGGATATGGCTTTAGCTTCATCATCCTTCCCTATCATCGTGTGGGGGAACACCGTCTGTCCGAACGGATAGGTGTGTTTAAGTTCTGCTGGCACATCCCACCTTAGCCATCTGAACTTCTTTTTGCTTTCCACCCGTTTTAAACGAGAGGCTGCCACTCTGAAAACAGGTCTTATCTCGCTAAGCCTATCGAAATAGAAGGTTCCGCGTTTTCGTGATGCAGGTTCAAACTTATCCAAGAACTTTTTGTAGTTTCTTAACTCCACGTATGCTTTTACCATTGAGGGGTGTGCTCTTATCCTCTGTTCCACGAGCTCCCACAACCTCTCTTCACGTATCGCCTGCTTGATCGTCTTCATCTCTTCAGCTATAACGTGAAGGTTGTGAAGCGCAAGCTCCTTCTCTCCAAACTCTTTTATGGAGTGGGAGGTGCATATCGGGCATGTGCATGCAACGTCACTCATGGAGCTAACGTCCAGAACCTGGCCTGACTGAAGAAGATACTTTCCACGTTTTGCCGCAAGAGCGTAGTAAGCGCTATCGAAAAGGTCTATGCCGAGCAGAACAGCCAAGCTGAAGATTATCGGATGTCCCGCGCCAAAGAGGTGGACTGGCTTGTTAAAGGGTAAGTGTTGTTTCGCTGTGAGAATCTGGTTGACCACGATATCAAACCAATAATTATCCAATGCGGGAACAACACTCCCTATGCAAAAAAGGTCAAAATCCATTTTTTCCATTTCTCTGGCACAAAGTTTGATTAGCTCGGTGTGTTTTCCACCCTGAATTGGACCGGCCCACAAAGTTTTGCCCTTTCCGAGCTCGAAGAGTTCTCTTGCTCTCCTTATGGTTTCCTCAACCATACCCCTCGCTTTTTCAACATCCTCCTCCATCCCGACTATTAGGTCAAGAATGACTCCTATGTCAGATCCTATTCTTTTCTGGAACTCTATGACGCTTTCGTTTGTTAGGTCAACGTCTCCGTACTGAAATGCTTGAAATGCTCCACTATCCGTCATCACCACACCATCGAAGTTAAGAAAGTTGTGTAGGCCTTTTTTTTCAACCTCCTCTTTCCTTGTTTTCCACAGAATGTAGGAGCTGGTGATGAGAGGTAACCCGAGTTTTTTTATTTCCTCGGGCTTTACCGTTGGAATGTTCGGATTGTACACCACAAAGATGGTTGGTGTTTCCAGCGTTTTTCCGTTGACCCTGAACTTTCCAATTCTTGCCAGCCCTTCCCTCTCCTTTATCTCGAACATAAGGTTGGTTTTTCTCAGGAAATTATTAAAGGTTTGGTGAAAAGCGATAATGCATGAAGAAAAAGGAAATTGTGGTGATAACGACAAGCGGTAAGTGCTCTTGGGGAAGGTGTATTTTCTGTCCTTTTGGGTGGAAGGAGAGTAGAAAGAAAAGCTGTGAAGAGCTTGAGAAAGAGGTCAGGGAAAAAGTTGAAAGAGTGAGTGATGCTGAAGTGCTTAAGTTCTTCAATTCAGGTAGTTTTCTGGATGAAAACCAGATACCTAAAGAGTTCAGGACGAAGATGATAGATATTGCAGCGGAAACGGGCATTAGGGAGGTGGTGGTTGAGGTACTGCCACAACATGTTGTGATGAAAGAGAAGGAGGTTGTGGAACTTCTAAATTATGCTAAAGAAAAGGGAGTTGAGGTCAGTTTTGCCATAGGGCTGGAGGTTGCTGATGATAAAATAATGGCAAAGATCAACAAGCCATTCAGAACAAAGGAGTTCGTTGAAGCTTCTAAAATCATAAGGAAGTTTGGCGGGAGGGTGCGCGCATACATCATGGTGAATTTGCCTTTTGTGGAGGATCAAGCAGGAATGCTTGCCAAATCCCTGCTTTTCTGTAAAGAACATGCTGACAGCATCGCCATACTGAACACGTATGCCAGGCCCAACACAGAACTCTTCAGGCTGTGGTTGGAGGGCAGGTGGCATCCGCTATCAAAAAAAGAGTTTGAAGAGATCGTGAGGAAAGCGTTAAAGCAAACGGGGATGAAGATGGAAGATGTTGAACTGTATTACTATGATTATGTGTGCCCTCCACGCATACCAAAGAAGGATCGTGTTTTTCTGAAGGGTGTGGGCAAAGAATATTTGGTGCACCCCTACTTCAATGTGTGGCACGACTACATAGTCAAGGTTTACCAGCCACCCTCTATTAAAAAATACGCGCTCTTTCTACCGTGTGCGTACAGAAAGCCCTACTCCAAATCCAAAACACACAGGGCAATAATAAGCAGGTTGATGCGCCTAAAAGATTACGCTAAGATTCATCAGATCATGATATCCAATGCAGGAGTCATACCCCGTGAGTTTGAGAACGAGTATCCGTTCACCAGCTACGATTGGGAAGAGTGGAGAGAGACGGAGGAGATTCAGAAGGAATATTATGAAGTAACGAGAGAAAGGCTGGAAAATTATTTGAGGGAAAAGAAGAAGAGGTATAAGGTTTTCTTTGCATATTTGAAGCCGGACTCCCTTTCCTATAAAGCCCTCATGGACGCTGCCAAAAATGTTGGTGTGAGAGTTGTGGATTGTGTTGATCACAAACTCTACAAAAAATTGAAGGATGAGGGTAGGAAGGATGTGCTCATTCATCAAGATTTGCTGGATGAGATGGTGAGGATAATAGAGAAGGAGCTCAAAAAACATGAGTAGAGGTAATTAGGATGAATTTCCTAAAAACCAGAATGGAAAAATTCATGGCAGAGATGCGTGAAAAAGGGATTGAGTGTGCTGTGCTGCTGGCAAATGATTTTGATGCAAACATGTTCTATCTAACGAACACTGTTGATTTCAACTCTGCTCTTCTTGTGGATTATGCTAGCGATAGCGTTGTTCTGTTTTGCACAAGTGAAGATGCTGTGCCAGCATCCTTTCCATGGGAAGTCAGAAGATGGGGTAAAGATGGCTTAGAAACAATAAAGAGGATTGTAAAAAGCGCAAAAATTGTGGGACTCGATTTTTCGATGAGCCACGGCAGGTTTATGGAAGTGAAGAAAAAGTTTGGTGTGAAAAAGTGTGCTGACATCAACCCCATTCTCTCTGAATTAAGAGCGGTTAAAGATGAAGGTGAGATCAAAAAAATAAAGAAAGCGTGTAAAGCCCTTGAAAAAATTTTCAAAAGTGTTGAAATGGAGCGATTATGGGAGTATAAGGATAAGGATGCTTATTACACCATAAAGAGATGGATGGCAGAGCAGAAGGTTGAGCCCGCTTTCAATCCGCTGGTGTGTTATGATGAGAATAGCGCAATCATACATGGCAAGATGGATGGCAGAACTTGCAAAAAAGTTGCGCTTTTCGATTTGGGAGTTGTGGTGGATAGGTATTGCAGTGATGCCACCACCACTTTTGTGCTTGATGAAAAGGTTGAGAAGATTAAGAGCTCTTTAATTCATGTGGTTGAGAGTGTGGGAAGAATTGCCAAGGAAGGTGTGCCGATCAAATCTCTTTGCGAGCATGCTGAAAGCTTGATGAAAGAGTGTGGGTTTGGGGAAGAAGCATACCATAACTTTCACGCGCTTGGGCACGGTGTTGGACTTGAGGTTCACGAAGCGCCAACCCTGATTAAGGAAGGCGGCAACCTCAAGAAAAATATGGTCGTTGCTGTGGAGCCCGCTGCCTATTTCAAAGGTAAGTTTGGTGTTCGTGTTGAATGGATGTTTCTGATTGGGAAGAGCAAAGCCACACCACTTTTCTCGCTGAAATGATTGAATCATTCCAGATCCTTCTGTCCCAGCAGTAAAGTTGGTGTCTTCCTTTTTGTTTTGACCTCTCTGCCCACGATGATGGTTATTCCTTTCTTTCCTATTTTAAGAATATCATCTGTGATATCTCCATCTATAACCACTGCCCTCGCATTCTCAACCTGTGTGAGCGCCTTTTCCAGCTCTTTTATCGGAACCCTGCCCACGAACTCCATCTTATCGTTGAATATTGATGCCGCTCTCGTACCCAAAATCTCTTCCATCTCTTTTTTAAAGAGCTCTTTGGTTTCTTTGCTGACTACCTCTTCCTTCTTCTCTGTTTTTCTCTTTTCTCCTTCATCCTTTCTCTTTCTCTCGGCTCTTCTTTCCCCAATATCTTCCTTCACGAGCTTCTCGTATCTTTTGGGTTCAGGTGTAAAAATTCCCTCCTGTTCTATGTGTAACTGGTTTCTGACCTCTTCTGCTGGAATCGCCTCTCTCAAACATTTGTACAGTTCTTTTCTTGTGAGTTCCTCCACCTCCTTGCCTCTGGGGGCTCTGGCAACGTAATCTATGTCCGCTTTTGTGAGAAGTTCTTTCAATATTAGATCACCACCCCGATCTCCATCCAAAAGCGCTGTGACTTCTTTCTGTTTGGATAGTTCCACTATGGCTTCCGGTACGCTCGTTCCCTCTATCGCTATTGCATTTCTTATACCGTGTTTCAGGAGGTTTATGACATCAGCCCTTCCCTCAACCACAATTATCTTATCTGATTCCAAAACAGCGGGTCCTGCAGGGAGCCCTCTGTACTCGGTTATCTCGTTGGCTCTCACCGATTGCATGAGGTCTTCTGTTATTTGAGATGGTTCGGGTATTTGAGAGAGTGCTTGTTGTAATAGTTCTTTAGCTCTATCTATTATGTATTTTCTTTTCACAGTCCTCAAATCCTCCACACTGGTGACGCGTATTTTAGCGTTGCAGGGTCCTATCCTCTCTATGGTTTCCAGAGAAGCTGCTATCAGCACCGTTTCTGTTATATCCAGGCTTGTTGGAATGATTATCACTCCTGTCGACTTTCCTTTATCATAATTTATCTCGACCTCTATCCTTCCCATTCTACCGGTGCGTTGCAGCTCCCTCAAATCGAGTTCGGGACCAAGCAACCCCTCTGTCTGTCCAAATATAGCACCTATAACATCAGGCCTCTCCACATACCCCGAAGCTTCGAATTTAGCCTTCACCAAATACTTCACAGATGTTTGAGCCAGTTTTGCCATATGAACATCACCTCAGTGTTAAGATTTTCTATAGTTTGCTAAACACCCAACCCAGAAGCAGTAAGATTACTATTTTCCCTTCACACCGCGTTTTCCCTTATAGTGGTGTGTGATGATGGTGAGCATGATGCTTCTGGGTTGGAGGAGTGTGGCCCACACGTAACACAGCACTTCATCGCAAGCCAGAGGCTTTGCTCTGGCTGCTGACGGGTGTGGGCCTGCTGAAAATTGTTGCTGGACTTTTAAATTAATTACTTTTAATCACCTTCCTCTTTGTAACATTCCTCACACAACCAAGATCCGTCCTTGTTGCGCAGCGTTTCTGAATAATTTCCGCAGCTCTCACACACTCCTTCCATTATCTCTTCTTCTTGGGAAGCGCTTTCTTCACCACCCTCATTGATTTTGGCTTCTTCCTCCATCACTTCTAAAATGGAAGGGAATGTGTTTATTATCGTCTTTTCTGTAATTATACCAATTAGTTTATTGTTCTTGTCAATGACCGGCAACCTTCCTATGTTGTATTTCCTCATTTTTTTGAGCGCATCCATCACGCTTTCGCCTTCCTCTCCCACGATGAGCTCAGAGCTCATCACTTCCAGCACTTCATCCTCCAGTTTTTTGCCAGCAGCCATTCCATAAACTATGTCACGTAATGTCACGATCCCCATCACTTCCTTTCCATCAACCACGATTGCTTCAGACGCTTTTGCTTTTTTCATTTTTTTGGCAACATCCATTATGGTGTCGTCTGGTTTGACTTTAACAAAATCCTTATCCATGATGTCTTTAACTTTATACTCTCTAAACATACCCACCACCATACAAAGTTTTAATAACTCATGAGCAGCATAATCTATTAATAAATTATGGTTTTTGGTGCAACATAATGTCTTACAGAAAGGGTTACAAGTTTGAGTGGGAGGTCAGGAAGTTTCTGGAAGAGCGGGGATATTATGTTATACGTTCTGCTGGAAGTAAAAAACCAGACATAATTGCTGGAAAGGGTTATGAAGTGTTGGTGATAGAGTGTAAATACACCTCAAAAAACAAACTTTACATATCTAAAGATGAGGTGAAAAACCTATTATTTGTGGCGGATATGTTTAATGCTAAGCCGTTTTTTCTTGTAAAAAAGAAAAATAAAGGGTTTTTCTTCGTAACTCTAGATGATATGGAGGAGCTAGGGGAGAGTTTCGTGATTGATTTTGAAAAACTTGAAAATAAGTTTAGTTGATCTCAGCCGATTTTGGGGAGGATGCCTACACGCTCCAGCAAAAACCAGAGAGTTATGATGAAAAGAAGTGTTATAGTTATTATCAATTTAACATCAATTTCTTTGGAGTTGATCGCCAAGCTGTAGGTATGGATGGCTGTGTAAAACACAAGAATATCTCTCAAATACGCTCTGAACCCCATGTGAATACGAGATGGTAAACAAATTTTTAAATAGTGTGCTCACATTATAATATTTTGATTGGTATGGATGTTTTGGAGAACTACACACCCTTCGAAAAGGCAAAAAAAATGCTCTCAATACAAATAGCCGGGGAGATTGTTCTCTCCAATGATCCTGGTGTTGTGATACAGAAATGGCGCAGTATCTTCAAAATCCCACAGAGAAAGCTCGCGCAAGAACTAAATATCATGCCTTCTGTGATTTCTGATTATGAAAGTGGTAGAAGGAAATCCCCTGGAGTGAAGTTCATAAAGAAGTTGGTTACCGCCATGCTTGAGATTGATGAAAGAAGAGGTGGTGAGATAATAAAAGAATACTCTTCCCTCTTCCCAGAGGAGAAGATAAGTGATGTCATACTCAGTATGAAGGAATTTGAAAAACCAATACCACTTAAGGAATTCGCCAAAGTTATTGATGGAGAAATCGTTGTGGGTGAAGATATAGAGAAGTATATTTTTGGATACACTATTATTGATTCTGTACGCGCCATAATAGAACTTTCTCCAGCGGAGTTGGTTAAGATGTATGGTCTAACAACGGAAAGAGCACTCATCTTCACCAACATTTCCCATGGAAGGTCACCGTTTATAGCAATAAAAGTTACTAACTTGAGGCCGGGTGTGGTTGTATTTCATGAAATTGACGATTTAGATAATATTGGTAGAAGGATAGCTGAAGTTGAGAAAATCCCAGTCATTATTTCTAAAATAAAAGATGTTGAAGTGATGATAAAACGATTGAAAACATTGGATTGAACATTAACTTCTTATCATTTCTAGTGGAGTGCCCCCTTGATTTCAAATGGAATGGTATTTAGATGTGTTTTTTAATATAACATTGTTATAAAAAATCGCTTAATATAATTATCTATTCCATGAGAAATGAAGGAGTGTCTCTCACACCAACCCAAACCATTATTTTAAATTTTTTAATTGAGATGTTACAATACACCTACACTTCCTATATTTCATGTGATGCTTATGGAGGAGAGAACACTATCTCATTACACAACTCCAACACAAAAAACCTTGGAAAACCTCTTTGAAGATTTCATGAAGAAAGAATCTATTTTTAAAAACAAGGACGCGCTCTCCATCAAATACCGACCAGAGAAGATCTACCACAGAGATGAGCAGATCAACACACTTAGTAGAATTTTAGCTCCCGTCCTCAGAAATGAAAAGCCATCCAATATATTTATTTACGGGTTGACTGGTACGGGTAAAACCTTAGTAACAACTTACGTTACTTCGAATTTGGAAGCTTTTGCTGAGAAACATAATATAAAATTGAGGGTTCTCTTTGCCAACTGCAAGATGAAAAAGGTTGCCGACACAGAGTACAGGCTTTTAGCACATCTCGCAAATTTGTTGGGGGAGGAGATACCAACAACCGGCCTCCCTACTGATGAAGTTTACAGGAGGTTTTATAACGCGCTGGAAAGAGTGGGTGGAAACGTCATTCTTGTTCTGGATGAGATTGACGCTCTTGTGAAAAAGGTTGGGGACGAGCTTCTTTACAATTTCACAAGGATGTGTGAAACAACAAACGATGTGAACGTATCTATAATTGGGATATCAAACGACCTTTCATTCATAGATTGTCTTGATGCCAGAGTCAAATCATCACTTTCTGAAGAGGAGATCATATTTCCACCTTATAATTATGAACAGCTTAAGGACATACTTTTTGATAGGGCCATGCTTGCTTTCAATGAAGGGAAGATAGATGAAGCAGCCATAAACAAATGTGCTGCTCTGGCAGCGCAGGAACATGGTGATGCGAGAAGGGCTCTTGACCTATTAAGGATAGCGGGTGAGATCGCTGAAAGGAATAATGATGATAGGGTGGAGGAAAAGCACATAGATATGGCGGAAGAGAAACTTGATCTTGACAGGATGACTGAAGCAGCACGTGTGCTACCCAAACACTCGAAATTGGTGCTTTTCGCAATTCTAACCGTGCTCAAAAGAAAGAAGTGCGTGCTCACGGGAGACATACAGAAAAGCTACGAGTTGTTGTGTGCGCAGATGGGGTTGAGACCCTTAACACAAAGACGTGTCTCAGACATAATAGCGGAGCTCGACATCCAGGGCTTAATAAACGCGAGCGTCATCTCTAAAGGCAGGTATGGGAGGACAAGAGAGATCTCACTCTCCATCTCAAAAACAACACACGACAAAATACTTCTCTTACTCAAGCAGGAATTAGATTTATAACATTCCACCATAATCAAAATCCTTATGGAATCTGTACAGAAGCTGATCTTTGAGTTGATGGAACGTGGAATTCTCATTGAGCCATCAGCTTTCGATTTCATAAAGGAGCATGGAATTCCTGTTGAGAAAATATATTCTTTGGAGATAGAGGAGGGTGTACTCACAAGAAAGCACCTCGAGCCGTTGGTTGAAGAGGTGAGAAATGAAGAGAGGGTTGAAGTCATAAGGCCGGTTAAAAGGGTTAAAGCGGAGGAGTATGATTTCTTTGTGGAGGTTGAGAACAGAGACACCTCAAATGGAAATATTTCCCAAAAAGGTGTTGAACTTTTCGTTGAGATGTTCAAGGATAGATACGAAAAAATAAGAGATATTTTGATGCAGCGCGCAGAACTGAGGAATGCAGTTTCCATAGGAAAGTTAAAGGATATTAAGGGGAATGGTGAAACCGCTATAATCGGGGTTGTGCGTGAAAAAACGAAAACCAAAAATGGAAATTACATTCTTGAACTGGAGGACACGACAGGCGTGGTTAATGTTTTTTTGAAAGATGATGCCACCAAACTGGGAGATTATGTTCTGGAGGATGAGGTTATTGGCTTAAGGGGTAATTATAATGGAAATTTCTTTTACGCATCGAACATAGTTTTTCCCGATGTTCCGCTGCCCACAGACATAAATAAGGTGAGTGATCCCGTTTCCGCGGTTTTCATCTCAGATCTCCACTTCGGAAGCAAGGAGTTCATAGTGGATATTGAAAGGAGGTTTTTGAAATGGATAAACGATAAGGATGACAAGATAGCATCTTCTGTCAAATACCTATTCATTGCGGGAGACCTTGTGGATGGCATAGGAATATATCCTGAACAGGAGGATGATTTGGTTGTGAAGGACATATATAAGCAGTACGAGCTCCTCGAAAGGTTTGTGGAAAAGATTCCAGAACACATAGCTATTGTGCTCTGCCCCGGAAACCACGACGCTGTGAGGAGCGCGGAGCCACAACCACCTCTACCCAAAGAGCTTGTTCCAGAACTCTACCACCTGAACAACGTTTTTCTGGCCACGAATCCTGCTTACGTCAGAATACACAGAAAAGACGGGGAAAAAGGCATACTTGTTTTAATGTATCACGGCTATAGCTTCACCTCCCTTATAGATATGATAACTCCTATAAGGAAGTACGGCACCACAAACCCACAATACGTCATGAAGGAAGTGCTGAAGAAGAGGCATCTTGCTCCAGCGTACGGATGTATAATTCAGGCACCACACGAACATGATCAGCTGGTTATAGATAAGGTTCCAGATATATTCCATACAGGTGATCTGCACTCACACTGTGTTGATAACTACAAGGGCATAACTCTCATCAGCTCATCAACCTTCCAGGCACAAACCAGCTTTATGGACAGGGTTGGGCATGTTGCCAATCCTGGAAAGGTGACTGTGGTCGAGCTAAACACGAGAGAAGTGAGGGTTCTGGACTTTTACAACTGAGTTCATTCTTCCAAGCCCTTCTTTATCTCCTCAAACGGAAAGATTTTGCGCAGAACCTCATCAAGGTATTTGGAATCCACCAGTTCCTTGAAAACTATCAGCACGCTTTTTCGCACGTCTTCCTTGTCAAGAGGTTCTATTTCAAAATCATCCACAAACTCGCTGTTTTTCAAAGCGTTTTCCACATCTTCCATTTTGGCATCCACAATCAGCTCAACCATCGACACGCGCATAAGGTTTGAGATTCCTTCCAACTTATTTAAGCTTTTCTTTTTTCATTTTAGGAAATTTTTCCCATTAACCGAAAAATTTATATGTAGGTTTGTCTAAAATATTAGGGTCACCACTTCTACATGTGGAAAAGAGGAAAATCGGGCTCGGACGGTGGGGGGTGTGTACCTTCTCTCCTCCAGACCCCCACCCTCCGAATCAATTCCATCCGAGAAGATCAGCACACCAACCTCCTCCGGTCGTCCACACCCCATGAGAAGAGATGTGGAGTCATCCCGGATTTATTCTGTGGAGCATCCGGGAATTAGATACATTCCAACGGCTACCCACTTCTTAAAGAACATCCTGTAATGTTTTGTTTTCGGGGTAGCCGCCATGGCAATTACCTCAGTAAGTATGTTCGAATTTCATCATTTATAAATGTTTCCTACACCATCCCCAATTTTACTCGACATTAGCTGAATGTTTTTAGCTCCACGAGTTCTTTCCTCAATCTTGCAAGTTCAGCAAGGTACTCCCTCTCCTTCGACATCCTCCCTTTCTTCTCCTCCTTTTTCACCTCAGCCTTCACTTCTGTCTCCTCCTTTTTTTCGGCTTTCTCTTTCTTCCTTTCCTCAGTACTTATTGCTTGGGCGCTGTTCTTTATGACCTCATCCACAAGCCTGTCTATCGCAAGAAGCATCTCATTTATCCTGCTTTCCAGCTTGCTTATCCTCTCATGATTTTTCAGCGCGACCCTGCCTATTATAGAAAGGTTATCGGCCATCCTTTCAAGGCTCTCAACCCTCTGCTGAAGGATGGAAATAGCAGCACCACTATCATTACCTCTTCCATTTTTGAGCTCGTCAACAACACTTGCAATTCCATCTATGTCTGTGTGTAACTGATGGAGGTAGGAATAGATTTTCGTTATTTCCTCCTGAGTGTAAGCAGAAAGCTGGTGCAGCGCGTTTTCCGTGCTCAGAACACGGTTCTTTATCTCCTCGAGCTCATCCTTTTTGTTCTGCTTTTCCTTCTTTCCAAAAAGAAAGCCAAACACCATGCTTACTCTTTGGCTCTGAAATTAAATAAAAGTTTTGATATATCAATATTTGTTGCCATGCGATGGAAGGATTATTTCTCAGCGATAAAGGAGGAATGTGAGAAAGCGTACAGCATAGCAAATCAGGCAAGGGCAAGAGGTTATGACCCTGAGAAAAAGGTAGCAATACCTGTGGCGGAAGACCTTGCGGCAAAGGTGGAGGGACTGGTTTCAATCATCTTCCCGCAGATTTTCAATTCCGGTTTGAAGGAGAGGATCAGGGAGCTGGAAGGCCAGTACCACAAGAATGACGAGAGGGTGGCTTTCATAGCGGGGAAGGAAACAGCCCTCGGTAAATTCTGCTCTTTTGAAAGCAGGGAGGAGGCGGCTGAAGCCGGTGTTAGGGTTGCTGTCGCATATCTAACTCTCGGTGTGGTTACTGCACCACTTGAAGGAATATCGAGGGTGAGGATTAAGAAAAACAATGATGGGACGGAGTATCTTGCGGTTTATTACGCTGGTCCGATAAGGAGTGCGGGAGGTACAGCATCTGCCATGTCTGTGGTGGCAGCAGATTACATAAGGCGTGCTCTGGGGCTGGATAGATACAAGCCGGAGGAAAAGGAAATACTGCGTTACTACACAGAGGTAGAGGATTATTACAATCGTGTTGCTAAGAAGCAGTACCATCCAACCAAAGAGGAGATAGAGTTCATAATAAAGAACGTGCCAGTTGAGATGACCGGAGAGCCAACCGAAAAGCTGGAGGTCAGCAACTACAAGGATCTGGAGAGGGTGGAGACCAACAGGATAAGAGGCGGGATGTGTCTTGTTCTGCTCGATGGTTTGCCATTGAAAGCAGAGAAGCTCTTGAAGAAAATAAAGAAGTACGGTAAGGAGTTTGGTCTGGAGGACTGGTTGTGGCTGGAGGAATTCATAGAAATGAAGCACAGGATACATGCTGCCAAGGATGTAAAAAGGGAGGAGGGAGATGGAGCCAAATACATCCCGAGCACCAAGTATCTGGAGAAGATTGTTGCTGGAAGGCCCATAATAGCGCATCCAGCAAGAAAGGGAGGATTTAGATTGAGGTACGGGAGGGCAAGAACAGCAGGACTTGCAGCCACAGCGATCCATCCTGCAACAGCACATCTTGTTGATTTCCTTGCCATTGGCACTCAGATGGCGACCGAAGCTCCGGGTAAAGCAACGGTGGTCACTGTTTGTGATGCTATTGAGGGGCCAGTTGTCCTGCTCAAAGACGGAAGTATAGTTGAGCTGAAGAGCAAAGAGGATGTTGAACACCATAAGAGAAACGTTGTGAAGATTCTTAGTTTGGGAGACATACTCGTGCCTTTCGGTGAGTTTCTCTCCAACAACCACGTTTTACTGCCAGCTGGTTATTGCGAGGAGTGGTGGGTCCTTGAGGTTGAGAAAGCACTGAAGGAAGGAAAGAGGTGCAGCGCTGATGTCAGCAGGTACATTAGGAAACCGTATGTCTCGCCAGCGCTGGAAGAAGCTTTTACAATTTCAAAAGAGCTGGGTGTGCCGCTCCACCCCTACTATAATTTTTTCTGGCACGACATAGATAAGGAGCAGCTGAAGCAGCTCGTTAGCTTCTTCTCTAAGGGCAGGATGGAAAATGGTGTGTTTGTGCTTGATTATGATGAGAAGCTTCATGCAATTTTGCAGGAGTTATGCCTGCCGTGTGAAGTTAAGGACGGCAAAATTCACCTGCGTGAAAAAAGCTTGGCAGCATATTACTGTCTGGGCAGGCCGGATGAAGTTAACGTGAACTCTTTACTGGAAAAAATCGATAGCAGCAGCGATGTGATGGAAGCTCTGGAGAAGCTGGCTGGCGTAAAAATAATGAAGAAAGCCCCCACAAGATTGGGCACGAAGATGGGCAGGCCAGAGAAAGCTGATAAACGGGTGATGAAGGGCAGACCTCAGGTGCTCTTCCCGTGCGGACAGCAGGGAGGCAGGATGAGGAACATAAGTGAGGCTTATTCCAAGGGATATGTGGAAGCTGAATTCCCACTCTACAAGTGTGAGAAATGCAACGATTTTGTCTTTTATCCCGTCTGCCCTCTCTGCGGGAGCGAGACGACACTTTATTTCCAGTGCGTTAAGTGTGGCAGGATAGTGAAGGAGAGGAAGCACTGCGGTATGGAAACCAGACCTTATGCCAAAATGAACGTGAAGATAAGGAAGTTCGTTAATGATGCTCTTCGTAACCTCCAAATGAAGGAGCTGCCCAATCTTTTCAAAGGTGTGCGCGGCGTTTCCGGAGCTGAAAGAACGATGGAACGGCTTGAGAAGGGTCTGCTGAGGGTCAAGCATGGTCTGTATGTTAACAAGGACGGCACCATCAGATATGACAGCACGGACGTGCCTCTAACACATTTCAAGCCGAAGGAAATAGGGGTGAGTGTTGAGAAGCTGAGGGAGCTGGGCTACACACACGATATTTATGGCAAGGAGCTCGTTAGTGATGAGCAGATAGTTGAGCTGATGCCTCAGGACATAATAATCTCTGATAACGATGAGAGCTCAGCAGCCGAGTATTTGGTGAGGGTGGCAAAGTTCGTGGATGAACTTCTCGTCAAGTTCTACGGACTTAAGCCATACTACAACGTGAAGAAGAAGGAAGATCTGATAGGCAAGCTCGTGATTGGGTTAGCGCCGCACACATCAGCGGGCATAGTTGGAAGGATAATCGGCTTTACCAAAGCGAGGGTGTGTTTTGCACACCCCTTCTGGCATGCTGCGAAACGCCGCAACGCGGATGGAGATGAGGACTCTATAATGCTTTTAATGGATGCCTTGCTGAACTTCTCTAGAAAATATCTGCCAGCAACGAGAGGTGCTTCCACGATGGATGCGCCGCTTGTCCTTACCGTGCAGCTGAATCCTGAAGAGATAGATGATGAAGCATGGAACATAGACATAGATGAGCGCTACCCTCTCGAGTTCTACTACGCAACCCTGAATTACGCCATGCCTACTGAAATAGAGGTAAGGCCGAGAGTGGTGGAGGATGTGCTCGATCGGGAGGAAATAAGGATGAAGTTCACGCATGATACGGCAAGCATAGTGGACGCTCCGCTGAAAACTAGGTATGTTCTGCTCAAGAAAATGGAGGAGAAGATAGAGGAGCAGTTGAGGATAGCGGAGCTGATAAGGGCTTGCGATGAAAACAAGGTGGCGGAAGCTGTAATAGTTAACCACTTTCTGCGAGACATAAAGGGTAATTTGCGAACCTTCTCCAAGCAGACGTTCAGATGTGTGGACTGCAACGAAAAGTACAGGCGTGTGCCTCTGAGCGGTAAATGCGAGAAGTGTGGTGGCAAACTCCTGCTGACTGTGCCGGAAGGCGCCATAAGAAAGTACGTCGAGCCAACGAAAATGCTGCTTGAGCGTTACCGCGTTTCAAGCTATGTGCTCCAGACCTTCAAGCTTCTGGAGAGAGATATAGATAATTTATTCGGTAGGAAAGACAGGCAGATAAGCTTGTTTGCTGTTGCCTCAAACAATTCTTCATGATTTCACGTGATTTTTTGGAAAACAAATCAAATTTTACGAATTTTCACAACAGCTAATTGTTTTAACGTTTCTTAACATTCGCAAAATTTCCACATGAAATGAAGGGGGGTTAAGTTAATGCGGAAATTCACGCCACCCTGCGATAATTTTTATAAAATTTTCGGTTTGTTTCCACATGAAATGAAGGGGTGTGTTAACTTCACACCACAACATAGTTGATGATTATGGGAAAAATGAGCGCGGCCATCAGTAAACTCTTCTTCACGTTCTTTCTGTAAGCCAGTATGCCAAGCAATGATGAAGTTAACGCCACCATCATGCCCAGCCATGAGGTCTGGATGAAGAGCATGATAACGAGCATTAAAAGCACAGCCAGGCTTATCCTTTCATATCTGAAACGCTCCAAGCTTGTTGCGATTTTCTTTGCTAGCTTTACGGTGAGAATGCATGCTGCCATACTTGCCAGCATCGATGCCACTATGATATGCGTCATCATGGTTTCAATCTTCATCTCCTGCAGCAGCACAGCCACACCACTCCTTGGCTTTGAGATTATGAAAAGGGCCATGACCGCAATGAAGGCATGCACCGTGTTAGCAGCGCCTAACAAGCTTATGAATCTCAGCTCGTTTTTCATTCGGGAAAGCGTGGCCATGATTATGGATGTCTGGGTTGATGTTACTCCCGGAAGCAGGCCGGAAAGCGTGCCTGCCATGGTGCCGAGCAGCGAGTCCTTCAGCAGGCACTTCTTTACAATCCTCACATTCATTCTCTGCTTTTTCACCTTCGGCTTTGTGGTTATGCTCATCACCATCGTGCTTATGCCGAAAAGTCCTGTCAGCATGCTTGTCAATGTTTCTGAGCTCGTCATGGGTAAAGACAGCACTATCGTGCCGAGCATGCATGAAAGGAAAAGGATGAGAATGGCATCCTTCTTCTTTTTTTCCGTGAGCACCAAGAAAAGCAGAATGCTGCCAAGCAGATAAGGCATCCCTGCTTTCACCTTTCCATACATCTCTGCTCCAGCCTTCAGGAGCAGGGGAAGCGAAAAAATGGATAGCAGGATTCCGGCAACTCCAGCGCAAGCGGAGTAAACAACAGCCTGATAACCCAAGCCGCGGAGCATCAGCCTGTGGCCCGGAAGCACGGATAGAGATGTCGATTCCTCTGGAGCTCCCACAAAAATGGATGGAATGAAATCCACAAAGGTGTGGGTTATGGCTGCTGAGATGATGAGAGTGATGATGAACACGTTGCCGCTTGCCATCCCGCTCAAACCCATCAGGGAGTAGAGAAGTATCGCTGCATTGTTCACGTGCAACCCCGGCACCAATCCGGTTATAGTTCCAATTCCAACACCGGCAAAAACTGCTGCCAGAAAAAGGAAAGCCATCGTGATGTCTGCCATAGATTTTTAAGAGTTCCCCCTCTTTAAAAGTTTGATAATATGCTGCCAGCCGGCTTTAACCCTAGAGAGATGGAGAAGATGATGAGAAAGCTTGGCATGAATGTTGAGAGTGTTGATGCCGTTGAAGTGATAATAAAGTGCGAGAGCAAGGAGCTGATCATAAGGAACCCTGTGGTGCAGAAGATAAGGGTACAGGGTATTGAGAGCTTCCAGATTCAGGGTGAGGTGGAGGAAAAGCCATTACTTGCCATAAAGGATGAAGATGTTGAGCTCGTTGCCCAGCAGGCCAATGTCAGCATGGAGGAAGCGAGAAAAGCGCTGGAGGAATGCAATGGAGACATAGCTGAAGCGATCATGAGGTTGAAGGCGAGTGAGTGAGGTGGATTTTCATGGAAACTTTGAGAACAGCGGTTATTGGCGCCGGAATGATGGGTAGGAATCATGTGAGGGTGTACTCCGAGCTCAGGGGGTCAGAGCTTGTTGCCGTCGTTGATGTTGATTTTTCAAAGGCAAAAGAGGTTGCTGACAAATACGGCTGTAATGCCTACAGGGATTTTGAGGAGATGCTGAGGAAGGAGAAGCCAGATGCTGTTTCCGTGGTTGTCCCCACCAAGCTGCATGCTGACGTTGGATGCAAAGTGCTAGAACAAACGAACGCTCTTGTGGAAAAGCCCATAGCTGATACGATGGAAAATGCGAGGAAGCTTGTGGATAAAGCTGAAGAGAGCGGAAACATTCTGATGATTGGTCATATAGAGAGGTTCAACCCCGCTGTTGAATACCTGAAGGACTGGGTCGAGAAGAAGAAGGCGAGGTATCTGGCATTCAACATTGTGAGGGTGGGGGTACCTGCTCCGAGAGCGGGGATAACCACGGGAGTTGTTGTTGACCTCGGTATCCACGACATCGACATAGTCAGATATCTCACGGGAGAGAATGTTCTGGAGGTTAGAGCGAAGACCATGGAACTTTTGGGAAGGGGTGTTGAGGACCATGCCCAGATCTGGATGAGTTTGGAGAATTGTTCCGCATCAATAGTTACAAACTGGGTCTCTCCCCGCAAGATAAGACACATGTACGTAACGCTGGATAAGGCGTTCATACATCTTAACTACATAACTCAAACTTTGGAGATCTACACGAACGAAGAGGAACCTGATCCACGCTTGCTCTGGCATCCTGCAAAGATCATAGAGCTGAAGTTCGAGGAGCCGTTAAAAAGAGAGCTTGCGCACTTTCTGGATTGTGTGAGGAAAAACGCTGAACCTCTCGTAACGGGAGAGGATGCAATGGAGTCCTTGAGAGTGGCGTTAGAGGCGGAGGGGTGTACGGGATGACAAAAAGAATATTGGTTACCGGAGCTGGAGGACCCGCAGCGATAAACTTCATAAAATCGCTCCGAATGGTCAAAGAAGATAGTTTTTACATCGTTGGCACAGACGTAAACAAGTTTCACATAGAGGTCTCGCCCGTAGATGCTCGTTATATCGTGCCAAAGGCTACAGCTGAAGATTATGTGGACAAGCTGAACGAGATCATAGAAAAAGAGGAAATTGAGATGGTGCACCCACAGCCAGATATAGAGGTGTTGGTTATTGCTGAGAACAGAAACAGAATAAACGCGATAACAAGACTTCCAAAAACAGAAACAATAAGAATCTGTCAGGACAAGCAGAAAACTGCAGAAATTTTAAAAAGAGCAGGAGTTCCTGTACCGGAATCCATCAGGATCAAAAGCAGAGATCATGTTGAGGATGCCTTCAGCCAGCTGGTGGAGCTATGTGAACAGGAGGTGGTGTGGGTCAGAGCTATAAAAGGGGCTGGCTCAAAAGCAGCTCTGCCTGTTAAGGAGGTAGAACACGCCATAGCATGGATGGACTACTGGATCAAGATGAAAGGTTTGGACTGGAGCGACTTCATGCTGTGTGAGTTTCTTCCGGGTAAGGAGTACGCTTGGCAAAGCATATGGGACAATGGAGAGCTGATAACCTCTCAAGCCAGGCAAAGACTGGAATATCTCTTCGGTCACATAACGCCGAGCGGACAGACATCAACCCCTGCTGTGGCTGTAACGGTTCATAATGATCTTGTGAATGAGGTTGCCACCAAAGCAGTTCTGGCCATAGATAAGGAAGCCACAGGAATATTCTGTGTTGATATCAAGGAGAATAGGGATGGCGTACCGTGCGTCACAGAGATAAATGCTGGCAGGTTTTTCACCACAAGCAACTTTTTCAGCGAGGCGGGGGTGAACATGCCCTACTATCATGTGAAGCTTGCTTTTGGAGAGGAAATACCGCCTTTACCAAAATACAATCCAATTCCTGCAGGATATTACTGGGTAAGGGTTGTTGACGGAGGCCATAAACTGATCAGGGAGGGAGAGTTCACCAGCAAAACAGTGTGATATTCATGAAGCTTGTTGTTTTCGATTTTGATGGAACGCTAACACGACTGAAGATTGATTGGGTAGAACTCAAAAAGGAGCTTAACGAATTTCTGGAAAAGCAAGGTGTATTTCACATAAAGTTCGGGAGAATAATTGAGACCCTGCGTGCCATCAGACAGGAAGATATGGAGTTATGGAATCAGGTCAACGATATTTTAACGGAAAAAGAAATTGAAGGACTTAAGGAGAAAGTAAATGATGAAATATTCAAAATTTTGAAAGAATATGGATTCAAGATAGCCATATGGAGCAGAAACAGCAGAAAAGTTATTGAGAAGTTTTTGGGGGGAGTGGTGGTTGATCTCGCTCTGGGCAGGGAAGATTTTTTTGAGGCCGGAAAGAAAGATAAGGATTTGAAGTTTGTTATCGAGAAGATGAGTGTGCCACCAAAAGACTGTATCGTGGTCACGGATCATCCAGAAGATGTGAGTGAGGCGAAGAAACTTGGTTGTTTCGTGATCGGGATTGAGAGTGAGAACTTCCATGCGGAAGAACTTGAGAAAAGCGGTGCTGATGTTGTTGTTAAAACGATAAACAATGCCATCGAGGAGATAATGAAACGGGTGGTGTGATCATGATCCCGATAGCCAAGCCGGTGGTGGGTGAGGAGGAGAAAAGGGCCGTGCTTGAAGTGCTTGAATCTGGCATGCTGGCCATGGGAGAATATGTTGAAAAGTTTGAGAAAGCTTTCGCGTCATACATAGGGGTTAAGCACGCTCTATCCACCACAAACGGCACGCAGGCATTGATTCTTGCGCTTAAAGCTCTGGGTGTTGAAGGTAAGGAGGTGCTTGTTCCTTCATTCACCTTCATAGCTTCCGCGACATCCATCATAGCTGCCGGAGGTAAGCCAGTTTTTGTTGACATTGATGAAAGAACTTTCAACATGGATGTGGAAGATGCCAGAAAAAAGATAACAAAGGACGCTGTGGCTGTAATGCCCGTGCATCTTTTCGGACAGCCGTGTGAAATGGACGCCATAATGGAACTTGCTGAAGAGCATGACCTTTTCGTGGTGGAGGATGCGTGTCAGGCTCACGGAGCGGAATATAAAGGTAGAAAGGTGGGAAGTATCGGGCATGTTGCATGTTTTAGCTTTTACCCCACCAAGAACATGACCACCGGAGAGGGGGGAATGATAACCACAAATGATGATGAGATTGCTGAAAAGATAAGAATGTTGAGGAATCACGGCCAGAAAGAGAGGTATTTGCATGTGGAGCTCGGCTGGAATTACCGAATGACGAACATACAGGCAGCCATAGGAATAGAGCAGTTAAAAAAGCTGGATAAGTTCAACGAAAAAAGAAGGAAGAACGCCAGATATTATGATGAGATGCTTTCCTCCATCGATAATGTCGAGATTCCTTATGTTATTCCGGAGGTGAAGCACGTTTATCATCAGTACACCATCCGGGTAAAGGAAAGGGAAAAGCTCATAGAAGCTTTCAGGAAGGAAGGGGTGGGCTACGGAATCTATTATCCAGCAGGAATACATCAGCAGCCGGTGATGCAAAAGCTGGGCTTCACAGCCAGATTGCCTGTGACGGAAAAAATCGTTAATGAGGTCATCTCCATCCCAGTCCATCCAGCTCTGAGCGAGGAGGAGCTGGAAAAAGTTGCTGATGTGGTAAGGCGATGTGCATGAAAGTATGGTTCGATATAACCAATACACCACACGTGATGACATTTAAACCCTTTATTAACCTTTTTATGAGAGAAAATGCAAAAATTATAATAACATGCAGAAATATCGCACAAACTGAAGAATTGTTAAAGAAAGAAAAACTAGAATATGTGCATATAGGGTCACATAAGGATGGATTATTTTTCAAATTTCTTGCAACAGGAGTTAGGACAATTTCTCTTCTTAATTTCTTAAGGAGAGAGAAACCAGATCTTTGTTTCACGAAAAATCCATCTTCATTATTATCGGCAAAGTTGTGCAGAATACCATCCGTATTCTTTAGTGATAATGAAAAATCTATGTTGAATGACAAGATCATGAAGCTCGCTACCTTAATTGTAACCCCCGAGTGTATGGGCTTGAGCGCCCATAACGCCATACACTACAAAGGTGTGGAAGAGGGGCTCTATCTCTATAATTTCTTTCCACAAAAGTACACCAAACCAGATCTTCTTGACCCTTCAAAGAAAAATGTCTTGGTTAGAACCACACCTTTAAGCGCTAACTATCTTAGAAATGTAAAATCCGATCCTGTCTTGAAATTCATTGAAGAAGTGGGAACTGATCCACAATTTAATATCCTGCTGATACCAAGGAAAAAAAGCGAGTTCCTTCTAAAAAGTGAAGGAATCTCGGTACGCATACCACCACTACCTATAGATGGGCCTGTATGGGAGTATTATTGTGATGCGGTTGTCAGTGGTGGAGGAACAATGACAAGGGAAGCCGCTCTTTTAGGCACGCTGGCCATAAGCATGTATCCCGGTAAAGAACTTTTGGCAGTAGATAAATATTTAATAAGGAAAGGAATTTTGTTTCATGAGCTCGATGAAGAAAAAGTGAAGGAACGTATTGAAAGAGTGAGAAAAAACACACATAAAAAAGTTCACAGAGAACTGATGGAAAATCCTAAAAATCTATTAGAGAAAATACTTTCTGAAGTGTGGTGATTTTAAATGAGGGTTGGTGTTGTAGGATTGGGTTATGTTGGACTACCCACCGCACTTCTGATGGCAGACGCAGGTCATGACGTTGTGGGCGTGGATTTGGTAAAGGAAAAAATAGAAATGATAAATCAAGGTAAAACTCCAATAAAGGAAAAAGGCGTCCAGGAACTGCTCGAGAGAGTTGGAAAAAAATTAAGGGCAACTACAGAATATTCTGAATTATCCGGGTGTGATGCAATTGTGGTTTGCGTGCCAACACCCGTAAAAAATAGGAAAATGGACGCATCTTACCTTCTTTCAGCTTTCGAATCAATAGGGAAGATTGCTAAGTCAGGACAATTAATAATCGTGGAATCCACTGTAACGCCGGGAACAACTTTAAACTTGATCAAACCTCTTCTTGAAAAAATTTCAGGGCTTTCTGTTGGTGAGGATATTCAGCTTGCTTATGTGCCAGAGCGCGCAATACCGGGAAATGCGCTGTATGAGATGATACACAATCCTCGAATTGTAGGCGTGATGGATAGAAGTATGGAGGGCGTTATCAAGCATTTATACTCTTTTGTCAAAGGTGACTTTTACATTACTGATGTAACTACTGCAGAGTTTGTTAAAGTAATAGAAAATACTTATCGTGATGTTAACATAGCTCTGGCTAATGAACTAGCACATCTCGCAGAAAAATTAGGAATCAACGTGTATGAAGCGATAAATCTTGCTAATAAACATCCTCGCGTGAACATCCATCAGCCAGGTATTGGGGTGGGAGGGCATTGTATTCCTGTGGACCCCTGGTTCCTTGTAGAGGTTGATAACAGCGTAAAACTTATTCCGACTGCTAGAGAAATTAACGATTCCATGCCGCTTAAAGCTATCGAAACGCTGCTTGCACATGACGTGAAAAAGGTAACAATATTTGGCGTGGCTTACAAACCTGATGTGGACGATGTGAGGGAGAGCCCCAGCTTAAAAGTAAAAGAACTTGCAGAAAAAAACGGAATGGAAGTTAGGATTTACGATCCAATTGTGTTTCATGATGTCGATATAGAATCTTCTGTTAAGGGTTCACAAGCTATAGTGATTGCTACGGCTCATTCCGCTTTTAAGGATATTGAATGGGATAGAATAAGCGAAATGATGGAAGAGCCTAAACTGCTTTTTGATGGAAGAGGATTTTTCTCCACACCTCCAGAAGGGTTTAAGTTTTATGGTATTGGGAGGGGGGATGTAATGTGAAGATACTTAGTGTTGTTTCCACACGCCCGGAAATAATAAAGATGGCTCCGATAATAAGAAAAGCGATTAAGCTAAACAATGTAGAACACGTTTTTGTCACTACAGGACAGCATTACGATTTCCTGCTTTTCGAAAAAATTCTGAATGATTTGAATCTACCCATGCCCGATTACAATTTAAGTGTTGGGTCCGGAAGTCCTGGAATTCAGATTGGAGTGGGCATGCTTTTAATCGAAAAGGTTTTGGATAAAGAATCTCCCGATATAGTTCTTGCGCAAGGGGATACAAATTCTGTGCTTGCCACAGCCCTTGCTGCAGTGAAGAATGGCTATTTGTTCGGACATGTAGAGGCAGGTCTTAGAAGTTATGACATGACCATGCCTGAAGAAATAAATCGAAGGTTGACGGACCACATTTCCAACATTTTATTCGCGCCCACCAACGTATCCAAAGATAATCTTCTCAAAGAAAATATCGAGTCTTTCCGAATATATGTTACTGGCAATACTGTAGTGGATGCGGTGAAAGAACACTTACCCATAGCAATGAAAAAATCTTCCGTATTAGAACAACTAGATGTAGAGCCCAACAACTACATTCTTTTAACACTTCATAGAAATGAAAACACAAATAAGGACGCGCTTTCAAAAATAACTCGTATTTTGAAAAAAATTTGTTCAGAGCTAAATGAAAATGTGGTTTTTCCCATTCATCCTAGAACAGAAAACCTGTTAAAAGTTCACGGTTTATTTGAAAAAATTAGAAAAATAGAAAATTTACACATCATTCCACCTTTAGGTTACTTGGATTTTTTAGTTCTGATGAAAAATGCGAAGCTTGTGATGACAGATTCTGGAGGATTGCAGGAAGAAGCTACCGTGCTCAAAGTTCCTGTTATCGTGCTCCGTTACAACACTGAAAGACCTGAAGCGCTAGGGAAGGGGTGCGTGCTTGCGGGCTTGGAGGAAGATTTGATCCTCAAGCATGTTGCTGATCCACCAGAAATTGCAAAGGAATGTCCATTCGGAGATGGGCGTGCAAGTGACAGAATAATTGACGTATTATTGAATGAAGATTTAGAAAAACATCGTTTCAAAAAATTTGACATGATCAAAAATTTTAAAAAATGATTCAAATATGAAATTTTTACGTTTAATATGGTGCGGTATTATGGAAATTGAGATAAAATTGGATTTTAATTATGGATATCCTTGGTATAAGTATCGTGGAAATTATGCTAAAGGGTATGTAATAGAGAATGAAAAAACTTATAATGAAAAATATCTCCCAATTTTTTTAGATAAAATACAAGAATTTGATGAATTAAAAGAAATTTTAAAAAAATTACATGGAATTTTTGCAGCTATATTAGAAAGAGATAATTTTTTATATTTGATCACAGATATTACGCGAACATTTCCCTTATTTTACACTATTAATGATAATAAAATTATCATATCGGACAATACTTTCTATATTAAAAACCGTCTAAAACCAAAATTAAATCCGTTCTCATGTGCAGAGTTTTTAAAATGCGGTTATACGTCCGGTAGTGAAACTATTTTGCAAGGAGTATATCAGGTCCAAGCGGGTGAGATTTTGACAATAGATAAGGAAAAAGGTGAGATAAAAAAAGAATTTTATTATGACTATACTGTAACAAAAAAAGAAATCTATTCAAAAAATTATAATAAGCTCAAAGACGACCTTTTGAAAATATTTGATCATATTATTGATAGAGTCCTTTATTTTGCGAAAGAAAATACAATAGTTATACCATTAAGTGGAGGGTACGATTCGAGACTCATTGCTGCACTCCTCAAAAAAAACGGATATGAAAATGTTATTTGCTACACTTATGGATTACCCAATAGCAGTGAGGCGATCGTAGCGAGAAAAGTCGCAAAAAGGTTAGGTTATGACTGGTATTTTATAGAACAAACAGATGCTTTGGTTGACCCTTTTTATCCGGATAGCGATTGGTTTTTTGAATTTTACAAATATGCATTTAACCATGTTTCTGCAACACATTTACAGGATTTCTTTGTTTTTAAATATCTTCATGAAAACAAATTACTACCTAAAAACTCGATCATAGCTCCCGGACATTCGGGTGACTTTCTTGCAGGGAGTCATTTAAGAAAATTACCATTACCGAAAAGGAAAGAGAATGTTGTATCGAGAATCTTAGCAAAACATTATATTTTAAACGACTCTATAAAATTAAATAAAAAAATTATACAAAAACTTCGCGAATACATAGAAAACTATCCTAATGAAACATTTCCATACTCCATCGATGATAACTGGAATATGAAAGAAAGACAGGCAAAATACATAGTAAATTCCAACAGAACTTACGAATTTTTTGGATACAGGCACATTATTCCATTATGGGATATTGAAATTGTAGAATTTTTTAGAAAATTACCCATAAAATATAAATATAATCAAATTCTGTACAATGATGTGATTCGGAATAATATTTTTAATAAATTTAATATTTCTCTGTCTCATAAAGAATGGGTTAGGGGGTTTGGCACAAAATTTTATTATAATGTATTTCATTCATGGCGATCATTCAAATATCTTCGTTATTTTGCTGAGACATACTTTCCATCTTTTCTCAAAAGACCCTTAAAAAATATTGTTCGCAAGGAAGAAGTCAACATGCGCGCGGTTGCTGGCCCAATAGCTTCTAGTCTCAAAACAAGATACCGTCCTTCAGAATTTAATAAAATCATCGGATATTGGTGTTTAAAAATGGCGGGATTCGAAATTGCTAAACCTTATGGAGGTGAATATATAAATGAGAATCTTGGTGCTTGTTAATGATTTTCCTAACGAAAATAATTCTCATATCACCAACATATTCGTCAAGGAACAAGTCAGGGCTCTCGCCAAATTTGTGGATGAGATCAATGTTGTCGTTCCAATTCCAATAGGAATTGAAATTAAGAGAAAAATAAAATACAGAAATTACGATTTACTTCCAAATACACATATATGGTTTCTCAGATATTTTAATCCAATGTTTCCATTATCTCACTTAAAATTCAATAAACAACGGATATTGTTCGAATACAGAGCATTACGAAAATTCATCCGAAATAATGATTTAAAATTCGATTTAATTCACGCACACTATACTTGGCCGAGTGGAGTGGTTGCTGTTGAGTTGAAAAAGAAATTTAAAACCCCGGTAGTAATCACAGAACATACACACATTAGTTTATACCCTAGATTACTGAATAGAGATCCTTTAATAATAAATACTTGGAAAAGAGCAGATACAATAATAAGAGTCAATAAAAAAGATATTCCTTGGTTCAAGAAGATCGTACCTTCGGTGAAGTTTGTCCATATTCTCAATGGGTATAATCCAGATAGAATACGAATCATTCCTAGATCGACATCAAGAAAATATCTTGACTTACCGATCAACTCCAAGATTCTTTTCAATCTTGCGGGGTTATTCCCTTACAAAGGGCATAAGTATCTTATAGATGCTATGTCTTTGGTTATTAAAGAGCAAGACGATGTTGTTTGTTTTATCGGAGGTAGCGGACCACTAAAAAGGAAATTAGAAACGCAGATCAAAATACTTAAGTTAGAAAATCATGTTAAACTGCTTGGATTTGTACCAGATGATGAAGTAGCCTACTGGATGAACGCAGCAGATTTATTTGTGTTGCCCAGTTTGAGTGAAGGAAATCCAACAGTCATGTTCGAAGCCTTAGGAGTTGGATTACCATTTATAGGGACTGCTGTTGGTGGGATCCCAGAGGTGATAACTTTAGAAGATTATGGGTTTTTATGTGAGCCTGCAAATCCTAAAGAGCTAGCAGAGAAAATCTTAAGAGCACTAGATAAAAAATGGGACAGAGAAAAGATAAGAGAATATGCAAAACAGTTTACTTGGGAAAACATCACAAAAAAAATCTTAAAAGTCTATAACATGGTGATTGAATGAAAGTTTTAGTGATAGCCCCAAATATAACCACACCTTATCTCGGACCATCAGTTGTTGCGAGGAATACCTTAATGGGGTTTTTGAAAATTGATAAGGAATTGTCTAAAAAAGAAGTTGAAATGATATTTTTATCATTGAATGAGGAGGTACA
>JAPDKB010000008.1 GCA_029258795.1 archaeon | reverse complement strand
TGGTGCAATAAACGTTGCAGCAGCTCTGGCAAGGCACGGAGCTGAGGCAACAGTGACTGGAGGAGGAGAAGTGACAAAAGTTACAAACGGTGTCGCTCTCGAAACCGAGAGCGAGAAGGTGTATCTGTTCGACACAATCGACAAGGCAAAGGAAGCATTGACAAGTGATGACCTGCCAAACCTGCTTGCAAGTGGAACAGTGACCGATGATAGTGGAGAGGACTATGACTATGACCAGTACATATATATCGGTAATGCACAGGTTGTTGCAGGAAAGCCCGAGTCCGATATGGATCCCATTGTGTATGTGGACTTCGATACAGAGACGCTTTACACCCTGAAAATTGTGTTCAACGACGAGATAAACTTCAGCGATGAAGAGGTGCAGGGAAATACCATAAAACTCTTCGGCAAGGAATACACCATAGCACAGGATGATGAGAACACGAACACTCACATAATCCTGTATGAAGCTTCCCAGGAAGTAACAGTCGCAGCAGGGCAGGAAACAACAGTAACAATCGACGGAAAGGAATACACCGTGAGCGTTACAGGTATAAGTGAGACACCATCAGCAACCATCGTGATAAACGGCAAGAGTTATACAAAGGAAGAAGGAGACGATATAACAATAGGGGATGTGGTGTTCCATGTCAAGGAGATCAACCTGTACAAGGTTCCAGAGGAGACAGGTAACGTTGTGCTGACAGTCGGTACAAAGAAGATTATATTGGAGGACGATTCTGCCGTGAAAGTCGGAAAGGATGAGGATACGGTGGATGGGACGCATGTGACAATAACGCCACACGATGGAAGCCCAGTATCCAGAATAGAGATAAAGGTCACTGCACCAAGTGATGACGAAGACTACATCCCGATGGGTGGTGAGTTCGTAGATCCCGTGTTCGGTTTCAAGGTCAAGTTCAAGGACAACACCGCAGAAGTGCTACCCACTGCAGATGAGATAGCGGTCAGCACCTCTGGAGACGATAAAGCAACAGTGAAATTCACAGACAAGAGAGGAAACACGAAGACCGTAACGTTTGCATACCACAAATCTGGCGAGAGTGACGTGGACCTTCTCAACGACGATAAAGAGCAAATAATGACATATGAGGGCGAGGAGATACCAGAGGACGGTTACCTCGTGATTTCTCAGAAGGACGGCGATTTCGCACACATCCTGAAGGTGAAGGACATCGATACCAGCGATGACGAACTGGAGCTTGAGGATGTGCTCACAGGCACAACCTATGAAATCGATTACGGCGATGACAACTGGGAGGTTAAGGTGATCGACGGGTACGAGTACAACTTCACAATAGACGAGGGCGAGAAAAAAGTAAGCGTAAAACGCAATGATGCAGACGAGATCAAGGTGTTCCCGACGATAAAGCTCAGGAAGGGTGAGGAGCTCGCGTTTGTGAAGGATATAGAGCTTAATAATACGGTTGGCGGAACACCACAGAATGGAGATACTGTGGTGCTTCCAGGAAACTGTAAGTACGTATATGATGGAACAGAGTGGAAAAATGAAAGCAGTAATGCACCGTACTGTAGCGTGATTTATACTGTTAATAGTGATGGCACCATCAAAATCTTGGGCAAGGACAACCTACAGGCAGGAATCCTGATAATAGAGGAGAAGGACGACGACGAGAACAAGGGAGCAGTGCTCGTACCTGTATGGTACGACAACGGCGATGACAAGCAGGTCGAAGTTCAGGAACCGGTTTACGAAACATTTGTCGGTGCTCCAGTGCTCTCAACCAATCCGCCACTTAACGGCGGGTTTGAAACTTGGGAAAGCGACGACGACATAAAGAGCGGGCTGACGAGGTGGGGTACCTACATAAAGGTTGACACTGAAGATCAGGGAGAAGTAACAATAATGTACCCGGATGAGCAGGTGTACTACACTGTCGCTATAGGACCTGATCCACAGTTCGGTGGAACTGTGAGCACCGGAGCTGCCGAGATGACATTCCCAGCACTGGCTGGAACTGGAATAGCAGCTCTTGATACAGAGGCAAGCCAGTACAAGGGTGCAAAGAACATAATACTGGTTGGTGGTCCGGCAGCCAACCAGCTCGTGGCAGAGCTTGCACAGGCAGGCAAGACACCGACATTCGAGGAATGGCAGGCCAAGCTCCAGGGTAAGGCAATAATACAGGCAATAGACAACCCATTCGGCGGTGACAAGGTTGCGATAGTGGTTGCAGGATGGAGCGCTGACGACACAAGGGCTGCATGCCTCAAGCTCGCTACTGAGGAGCTCAGCGGCACTGCCAAGATGCTGGTGAACGGAGAACTAGCGGACTTTGAGTACCCGTTCCCGGCTGAGGAGGAGGCTGCTGAGGGCGAGACCAGCGAGTAAACCTGAAGAAAAGAATTTAGGAGCCTTCGGCTCCTTTTTTACATTTTGTTTTTGAGAATGATTCTGATTCTAACGTTCCAAGAAATTGTTGCATTACGATGTAATTAAATTCCAGATGTTATTACATCAAAATGTAATTTCTTCTGAAGGTGTGAAACATTTATAAACTCCAAAAATAATTCTATTATTCATGGAGTGGTATCCAAGAAAAATAGAAGAAAAATTGGATAGGTGGATGAAGAGAGGCGAGGTGATCCTGATAAAGGGTCCGAGGCAGGCCGGAAAGACCACTCTTTTGTTACACCTCAAGGAAAAGTACGGAGGAACCTATCTGACCCTCGAGGATGAGGAAGTGCTGAACTCTCTTGAAAATAATCCAAAGCTCTTCATCGAGAGGTTTTTAGAAAATGAGAAAAAAACATACCTTTTTCTCGATGAAGCGCAGTACTCGAAAAAAATAGGAAAAATACTCAAGCTTCTCTACGATCTCCATAAGGAAAGGTTGAAGCTGGTGGTCACAGGCTCTGGATCGTTCGACATAAAGGTGGAGGTTGGAAAGTATCTGGTGGGGAGATCGTGCTATTTCGAGCTATACCCGCTTGATTTTGAGGAATTTCTCATGTGGCGCGCGAAAGACCTCCACAAAATATTCAGAGAGTACAGAAAAGCGTTTATTGACTTCATATCAGGAGAAACAGAGAAAATTGACGTCACACCTGTGTTTCACAACGAATTCATAGAACTGCTGAATGAATACGTGGTGTATGGTGGTTATCCCGCTGTTGTTAAAGAAGAAGAACAAACTATCAAATCGGAGATTCTGCACAACCTGCTCATCACCTATCTTGAAAAGGACGTTTTTTTCTTTTTCAACGTGTTTCATCTCGAGAAGTTCAAAACCTTGATGAAATACCTCGCGGCTTCCATCGCAGAACTGCTGGAAATAACTACACTGTCGAAAGATTTGCATATAGATTACAGAACTGCTGAAAAGTATCTTTCCATACTCAATCACACCTATGTGATTGAGCTCCTCAATCCATTCAGAAGATCCATGAAAACTGAGTTAAGAAAATCAAAAAAACTGTACTTCATTGATCTCGGTCTCAGAAATGCTCTGCTCAACAATTTTCATGGAATGGATGTCAGGGATGATATAGGGAAGCTGCTTGAGAACTTCATTCACAACGAGTTACGCAGAGGTCTGGAAGCCGAGACAAAGTACTGGCGCACCACCGGCAAGGCGGAGGTGGACTTCATCATTACCATGAATGGAATGATTGTACCATGCGAGGTAAAGACGCGTACCACAAGTGTGGGGAGAAGCTTCACGAGTTTCATCAAGACCTACAGACCTGAGAGAGGTGTGATCTTTACAGATAAAGAGTTCACAACCAAAACCATACACGGCACAAAAGTGGCTTTTGTACCGCATTACTTTATCTGATAAAGCTCAACCTTACACCACCCCTCCTTTTCATAAACCTTCACAAAAATATCTGGATGCTCCTCCACATACCTTTCAACCCAATCCGGTTTGTATTCGCAGCTATCCACAACGACATAGCTCACGTTGTATCTCTCTATGAACTCGTCCATCGCCCAGTCATCTTGTGGAAAATAGATGACCTTTCTGCCTGTAAGAAGGTTATAGATCGGGTAGTTGGACGACATCACGCTACCAGCTTTGCCGTTTCTGATCAGCTCAGCAATTTCCAGCATCTCGCTTCGGGCAGTTTTGTTCGTATAGGCCACGGACACAGCATAACTTAATGAAGAAACGAAGATACAGGCAATAAGTGTAAGGCACACCGCCCTCATCATCCCATTTGAACTTCCCATCCTCTCCATAAACCTAGCTGACACCAGCACCACAGAAGGCAAAAGAGGAAGCAGGTACCTGTAGTTCTTCTCACCCACAATGAAGCTCATCAGCAGGAAGTAAAGCACGAACCATAAAATCGGAGCAATTACCTCCCTATCTTTTCTGTAGATGAGGTAAGCTGCTCCAGCCAGAAAGATCAGACCGTGTATCCAGAAAATGTTGTAGAAGTTGAGAAAATAGTAGTTCCAGGGTTTCTGCTCGGTAATCTCATTGACTATGTGGAGATTGTAGGTTGCAGAACCAACAGGACTGCCGTAAACCGCGATGCTGTGAAACATCCAGGACAGAAGAATTAAAAAGGAGATTATCACGCTGTACCAGAACTTTCTCGAGAGCAGCCAGCTTCTGACACGATTTTCAACCATGATCAGGATAAAGAGCAGCGGATAAAGCGAGCCCAGAGTGTACTTTGACAAAAACGCGAGCGTTGAAACAGGAAGCAGCACAAGCTTTTTCTTTTCATCATCCACGCACATCCAGACAAAAAGAAAGACACTGACAAGCAAAATCTCCAGCGGCTCAGCAAGAGCTTTGGTGCTCCAGAACAGAAGCTCCCTGAAGGAAAAGAACAGGAAAAGGGAAAGCAGCGCAACGATATCATTCCAGCATCTTCTTGCAATCTCATAGATGACGAATGATGCCATCAGCACGATCAGCAGGTTGAATAGATATGCCAACTTTATGGAGAAACCGAAAAGAAGGTAAAGGATTGCAAGCAAGAAAGGATAAAGCGGAGGTCTGAAAGCTTCCTGATGAAAAAGATTTATCTCGAATGCGTGCCTCTCCACAATGTTCTTCGCAAGCCCCATATAAACACATTCATCCCACCACGGTGTTCCCACAAGGGCATAAGCTTTCCATGAAATGCACAGAAACACAAGAACAACGATGAAAAAAGCACCATACCTATCTATCATTCTTCAACACCTTCACATATTGCCGGTTTTTCCTTATAGAGAGGACATACAAGCTCAAGTATTTCCTTCTCCGTTCTGAAACCTTCCACCCGCTCTTTACCGTTGATAACGAGAGTGGGAAAAACTGTAACGTTGTACTGCGTCACCAGCACGTTTATCATGGGCTCCTTATCATAGCTGGCATCAAAAGGAAACACCAGAAACCTGTCCTGCAGGATGCTCTTTAGATGGCTCAGGATGAAGCCCTGCGTCGGACAAACACCGCAGTTCTTATCGTAAAAATAAAGCACGGTCACTATATCAGCATCGCATTCCTCCCTGCTCTTTTCAGCAAGTACGAAATATCTTATGTTGGCAAGGATGTACTTTCTCTTTAGCAAATCGTATTCCTCTCCCCCTTTCTTGTTGTTCTCCTCGTACTCTATCAACTTCTCAAGTATCGGCTGAAGCGTCTTCAGATTGTTCTCCAGAATCTTCCCTATCACGGGACATACATCCTTCTTTGGAAGGTACTGAAGGTAAAGATACTGAAGCTGGAGGCTTTCGAACTCAACATCCTGTCTCTGCACGACACTTTCCGCGTAATTCACCTTTTGAATGTCCGCCATCAATCCAACAAGCATCCCCATGAGGAAGATGAACGCTGTTATAACTCCAGCAGCAATGTACCTCTCCTTCTCAATCTTTCTCAAACTCACCACCATCTTCCCTTCTTTTTGACCATGCTTATCATGGAAGCAACCCAGATGAAGCTGAGCAGTACGTAGTACGCAAGGAAAAACAGCACAAGAGCAGGGATAAAATAAATCTCAAGTTTTTCTCCAGCTTCCCTGTAAGCTTTGTACATCCAGTACATGTTGATTACAAGAAGGAAGAGAATAATAAATATCTTGCCATAATCATAGGCAAGAAGCAAGCTTATTGCTTTTGTCTTGGTCCATAGATTTTGAAGAGTAGGTAAAATGTTGAATCCCACATGATACCAATTCCATAATGTTCTCAGAGCGGGATACACGATGTATCTGAAGGTAATAAGCACCGTAACAAAAGGGAGTATTGCTGCCCCGATCAGTAGTGTTGGCGCCTGAAACATTCCAAAATCCCCATACCTCCTGTTGAAAATCATGTCTCTGTACTTCCATATGGTCTGGAGGGAGCCAACATACCACCTCCTCCTTTGCCTATACAGTTCCTTCAGTGTTCTCGGAGCGTTTGTTAACACTTCTCCATCCATACTCTGCCTTATGGTATAATGGTGTCTCTGCATTCTCCACGCAATCTCCTGATCCTCCACTATGGAGTTTTCATCAAAACCTCCGAGTTTCTTTACAACCTTGGTTCTGTACACGCTGAACGGACCGGGAGTCACGTGCACAGTATTCATGGCTGCGTAGATCTTCTTAAGGAAAGCATAGAGAATGTACTCAAGCCACTGCAGCTTTTGCAGGAGATTCTTGGGGTTGTTGACCTTCATTAAGGGGCAGACAGCACTCACTTCCTCACTTGTGAAATATCTCATCATCTTCTTCAGCGTGTCCCTCCTCACAAAAGAATCCGCATCAAGACATGCAAAGAACTCACTGTCAACATGTTTCAGCCCGTGGTTGAGTGCTACAGCCTTACCCCTGTTTTTCTGGCTGAGCACCAACACCCCATTCTCCTCATACCTCCTCGCTATCTCCAGAGTTCTGTCCTTCGAGCCATCGTTCACAACGATTACCTTCAGCTTTTCCTTCGGATAGTCCAGCTTGAGCACAGATTCTATGGTCTTGGCAATCGTTTTCTCTTCATTGTAAGCGGGGATGATGACAGTTACTGCTGGCCAGTCCTCCCATTTTTTCAGCTCAATCTTTCTGGCTTTGGAAAGGAGAGTGAGAAGCAGGAAGACGGCACAGTAGGTAAGGAGAGCATACACTCCCCAGAAAATGAGATCTGAAATCATCATTCAAAATCTTTAGCCAGAAACCTTTTTAGAACTTGTTTCACGAGAGTCATTGTTTCCACTCGCATGAACTCATCCACACCGTGAAAATTACAGTCCTCATCCATTGGACCAAAACCTATGGCTGGAAGCCCAGCCATGTGGTGAAGGAAGGAGCCATCTGTCGCACCAAACTCAACCCCGCACAGAGCTCTTGATGCATCCAGATCAGCAACAACGTCCTTCAATCTTTTAACATATTTGTTGTCTTCCTCAACCCCATATCCCAAAAACGGCTCGTTAAAAGCGAGAGAGGCATCAACCCCGAGCTCATCTTTCCACCCCTCAAACTCCTTTTCCAGCTCCTTTTTCCTCTCATCAAAATCCTCTTCAGGAATCAACCTCCAGTTGAACTTTATTGTTGCTCTCCCCGGAATAACATTCGGCTTTTCCCCGCTTTTGAGGACTGTGACAGAAAACCTGTTCCATATCATCTTGTTTACAGGATTTGGAGTGGCTTTGAAGCGGGAGGATACATGCTCTCCTTCCCTCTTCCCAAAATCAATGAGCTTTGAAGCAAGGAGAATGGCGTGCTCAGCAGCGTTCTTACATCTGAAAGGATAGGCGGCATGCCCCTGCTTGCCATTGACCTCAATCATGCCTGTAACGCTGGTCGAACATCCAACGCTTATGCAGGAGGTGGAGACATCCAGAATGTAGGCAACATCTCCTTCAAGCAGGTTTTTATGGCTGGAGGAAGCGATCCACCTCAGCCCAGCGTGGCTGCCTAGCTCCTCATCACCAGTGCAGATGAACCTCACATTGAATTCCATTTCCTCTTTCCCATCCTGAATCTCCTTCATGGCATGCAGGAAAGCAGCTATCCCGCCCTTATCATCGCTCGCCCCTCTCCCGAATATCTTACCATATCTGACCACAGGAGAGAACGGCTCCACACTCCAACCATCTCCCGCAGGAACAACGTCGTAATGCGTAACTATTATGCACGTTTCTTTAGCATTAGAATCAAGCTCACCAACAACAACGGGCCTGTCCTCAAGCTTGGAGAGAAGGGATGTTTTGAAGCCGAGCGACTCAAGCTCATTTTTAATGAAATCGGCACAATCCTTACCCTCCTCAAGCTTTTTATCGTAGCTGAAGCTCTCAGTTCTGAACTTTATCAGCTCCTTCAGAAGTTTAATTCCATAGTTGGACATGAAATCAGCCCTTTATATTGCCTATCGGCCTCAAGCGCACAACTTTGGTTGAGAGCATGGCGTGATGCACACTCTCTATTACCTCATTCACATCCTTGTAGGCATCGGGCGCTTCCTCCGCCACTCCAGGCATGGAATGCGCTCTCACGTAAATGCCGCGCTCTGCAAGCATCTCTATAACTTGCTGGCCCCAGAACTTTTTCTTTGCTTGCGTTCTTGACATTCTCCTGCCCGCTCCGTGGCATGTTGAGCCAAATGCTTTGACCATGCTAACCTCCGTACCAACCAGAATGTAGGATGAGGTGCCCATACTCCCTCCTATTATAACCGGCTGACCGACATCTCTGTATTTGGCTGGAAGCTCCTTTCTGCCAGGGCCAAAGGCACGTGTGGCTCCCTTCCTGTGCACGTAGAGCTTCTTTTTCCTCCCGTCAACCTCGTGCTCCTCCACCTTACAGGTGTTGTGACCTATATCGTAGAGGGTTTTGAGCTCCTCCCCCGGAAACACGCGCTCAAAGGCCTTTCTCGCAAGGTGAGCGATAACTTGGCGGTTGGCAAAAGCGTAGTTGATGCCACAGCAGACAGCAGCGAAGTAACGCTCACCTTCCTTGCTGTTTATTGGAGCGCAAACCAGCTCTTTCTCCCTTATCTTTATGCCGTACTTGCGCGATGCCTCAGCAAGGATTTTAAGATAGTCCGTACCTATCTGATGTCCCAATGCCCTTGAGCCGCAGTGGAATGTTATGACCACCTGCCCCTTGAAGAGCCCGAACGCTTTAGCAACCTTCTCATCATAAACCTCATCAACAACCTGCACCTCAAGATAATGGTTCCCGCTTCCAAGCGTTCCAACCTGACCTCTCTCCCTTTTTATGGCCGTCTCGCTAACTGTTGATGGATCCGCTCCCTCAACTCTTCCGTTCTCCTCCACGTATTCCAGATCCTCTTCCATTCCGTAACCCTGCTCCACAACCCATCTCGCTCCTTCTGTAAGCACTTCATTAACCTGAGCCCTGCTCAGCACAATCTCCCCTCTCGAACCAAGTCCAGCAGGCACAGTCCTGAAGAGCTCATCCACAAGCTCTTTTATTTTTGGTTTCACATCATCCTCCATGAGATTGGAAATCATGGTTCTGACTCCGCAGTTTATGTCAAAACCCACCCCACCAACGGAAACGACTCCTCCTTCATCGGGATCAAACGCTGCAACTCCACCAATCGGGAAGCCGTAACCCCAGTGGCCATCAGGCATGACAATTGAAGCTCTGACTATACCGGGCAAGCATGCAACATTGCTGCACTGCTCGTAAACCTTTTCATCCATCTCCTCCACAACTTTTCTCATTCCAAAAATTCTGCCCGGCACATTCATCTCTCCATGCTTCGGAATTTCCCATTCGTAATCGCTTACCTTTTTGAGCTTTGAGAGGTCCATTAGAATCACCACCTTGGCGTGTTGTGTTTATTAATGTATGGTCTGAAGCTTTAAATTGATAAACTCCTCCCTTACATTTAGGAGGGGTATTGTGTCCCGTTTGAAAAAGGTCTTTAAGTCAATATTATTAAGCGCTATAATGGCGTTTTTTATAGCAGCGCTGGTGACAGTGCTCCTGATATTGGGACTTGAGATTATGTATCCTGACTTGGTTGGAACAGGATCCTTAAATTCAAACACAGGTTTAATTTTATTTGCAATAAGTTTCCTTGGTTTGTTTTTCTTCATGCTGATTAATTCGTTAAGTTCTGACTAAGAACTTTCCAAAAGCTTTATTAACCTCCAAAAAAGGTAATACAAGTATGTCCCGCTTGATAGCACTGCGGAACGCAACTCTTGAAAGTGTGTTGACAGCATTCTTTGCCACAATGTTTATAATAGCAGGTATATATTTTCTGGTTCCGACTCAGGATAAAAGCAGAACTTCTCAATTTAAAGGCAGGATTAATGGTGTTTTTGATGTTATTCATCGCGGTTTTTGGGGAACTTTATTAAAAAATAATCATTTTTTCAGTACTCCACACCCTCCTCAGCGGGCATACCCTCGTCATACGGATGCTTCACTTTCTTCATCACAGTTACAAGATCAGCCATCCTCACTATTTTGCGCGGAGCATTCCTGCCTGTGAGCACGACGGTTATATCTTTGGGTAAGGTGTTGAGCCACTCCACAACCTCATCCACATCAATCAGCTTGGCGTGCATCGCAAGATTTATTTCATCAAGCACGAGCAAATCCGGCTTTTTCTCCTCCACAACCTTCCTCGCAAACTCGAAAGCTCTTCTCGCCCTTCTCTTATCCTCCTTGCTAGGGTTATCAATATCAACAAACTCAGCCCTTCCGAACTGGTGAATTTCGTAGTAGGGCTTGAGCATGTTCCTTATTTTGTACTCTCCAACGTACTTTCTTCCCTTCAAAAACTGAACCACCACAACCCTGTGCTTGTGACCCACAGCACGCAAAGCCAGTCCAAGAGCTGTCGTTGTCTTACCTTCCCCATCCCCCGTATAAACATGGATTCGCGCGTGTTTTCTGTAGTCCTGCGCAGAGTTTTTCCTCATGCTTAAATTTTGTGCGGATGTTGTATTTATTGATTTAGTGATGATAAATATGGCGAAATCTCACATAATATTACAATATAAATGCATTGGTCTGGTCTCAAACTTCATACATGGCAACCAAACAGCTTGGTATGGATAGAAAAATGCTGGAGATGATCGCTGGCGATTTAGCTGATGAACTTGCCAGAAGCATGTACCACAAGCTTGTTCTTCTGAAAGCTATACCTGAAATAGAGGCTGTTAAAAAGGTAAGATTGAGATAAAAGCAAAAAGAAAATCTAAGTCACTTCTCCCCAAAGATTGATGGTGGGTGTCTAATCATAGAGATGTTCTTGAAATGAGTAAAGAAAAGCTTGATAGAAAGATTAGTTATTTTTACTTCTCCTCATACCTGAACGAAAAGTTTAAATATTTTCATTGTTACTATTACATAGTAGTAACAAGATGAGGTGGGTGTATGAGTACAAATAGTTATTTGGCCGGAAAAATTGTCGAGTTCGTTGAGCGTTTACCTGAAAAAATTACGAATTCGGAAGGGCGAACTTACACTAAACCTGAACTAATCGGCAGAACAATATATGCAATATCGAAACGAAACCCAAAATATATGACACGTGCTGGAGATTTAAGAAATGCCTTATACGACTTGCTCCGCGAATATTCTTCTTTGGGATTAGAGGACCTAAGCCGGTATCTGTCTGAGAATTTCGAAACTACTTCTAGACCCGGAACTCCATGGATCCAGGTTAATGGTACGATGGATAAGGAATACGAGCTAGGCAAGCAAGGTCTCAAAGTTCACATAAGTTTGCCAGAAGATCCAGAACTTGCAGCCATAACTGCGTGTTGTATTACAGGTTACCTCAACAGTTGTGAACAGGTCTACAAAGTTGTAAAATCGCACTCTGAGTGGAATGATCTGAACAGAAGCGAACAACAAGGCAAAGCTTTTGCAGTATATCCTGAATCTATCGAAAAGTCTTTGAAAATAATGGACGATGTAAGTAAAATATACCAATTTTTGCCAGAACAACCAGTACGTATAATACGCGATATTGAGGTTACTCCGGGAGTAGGATGCAGAGTTTCCAACTATAGCGGAGAGGATCTCATTATAGTGTGGAAAGAAAGCGGAGCTGTAGAAAAGATAGATGATGATAAATTGAGACGTGACCCAAAACTTCAGAAAGAACTATTTTACCTCTTGATAAACGGTAGGATAGAGGTCTAGCACATATTTCACTCGTTGGGACCGTGCTCATAATTAAAATTTTCCTGTTACATTTTCAACTCATGCCAGTAAAGATTGGACTTGTGGGCAAGCCAAGTGTGGGTAAGAGCAGCGTTTTCAAAGCTCTAACGCTTGTTGAGGTGGAGATAGCCGAATACCCATTCACCACCATAAAACCCAACGTTGGCATAGCTTATGCTAAACTTGAGTGTGTATGCAAGGAGTTCAACGTTAAATGCAACCCGAAGCAGGGCTTCTGCCTCAACGGCTGGAGGTTCGTGCCCATCCAGCTGATTGACGTTGCTGGCCTGGTTCCGGGAGCGCATGAAGGTAAAGGCTTGGGTAACCAGTTTCTGGATGATTTGAGGAATGCTGACGTGCTTATCCATGTTGTGGATGCTTCCGGCTCAACCAACGAAAAGGGGGAGAAAGTTCCTGCTGGCAGCTACGATCCCGCAAGAGACGTTGAGTTTCTGGAGGAGGAGCTGGTGATGTGGATTTATGGCATACTGAAGAGGAGCTGGAGCAAGATGGCAAGAGCAGAAATGCAGCGCAGCAAGGAGGAATTGCTTTACGAGATGCTCTCCGGCCTCAAGATGAAGGAGGGAGCGATAAAAAAAGCTTTAGCAAGTTGCGGGCTTGAGGACAAAAAGCTGTTTAACTGGAGTGATGACGAGATAAAAAGCTTTGCAAAAGCTATTCTTCATGAGAGCAAGAAGATGATAATTGCAGCTAACAAGGTGGATATAGCCAAGCCGGAGATGGTTGAGAGGCTGAAGGAAAAGTTTCCAGATAAAATCGTTGTTCCATGCTCAGCACATGCTGAAATAGCATTGAAGATGGCAGCAAAAAATGGTTACATAGATTACGTTCCGGGAGAAAAAGACTTCGTTGTCAAAAGGGAGCTGAATGAACAGCAGAGAAAGGGGCTGGAGTTCATAAGGGAGAAGGTGCTCGATGTTTACGGCTCAACAGGAATTCAGCAGCTCGTGGACAAAGCTGTGTTTGAACTGCTTGAAATGATAGCGGTCTTCCCGGTGCCCAACGCCAAACTGACTGACAAGGAAGGCAACGTTCTGCCGGATTGCTTCTTGATGGAGAAGGGTTCAACAGCCCTCGATCTTGCATATGCCATTCACAAGGAGCTTGGAGACAATTTCATAAAAGCAATAGATATAAGGACGAACAAAGCGCTTTCCAGAGATTACGAGCTCAAGCACAGGGATGTGATAGAGATAGTGGCGAGAAAATGATGCCATTCAAGAGAATATGTCTAGAAGATGAACAAAATGAAGTCAGAAGACATGCACAAGTATGGGCTCAAGAACTGGATTGCATTCTCTGAAGTCATTCGATCTGATAACTCACGCAAAAAGCTTCAACAAGCTGTGGGAGTGTATGTTTTCCGTCTCAATAAGGAGTTCGGAAGATTGAAAGGAAAATATGATATCCTTTACATCGGACACAGCTCTAATTAGGAGAACAATTTTTTGGGGAGTATTATAAGAGCTATGGCGAGAAGACAATCAGGAGGGGTCAGCCGTTATCTGCTTGAGGGAGAGTATAACGTAACGCCGGTCGAGGTTAGCTAAGCTTATGAAAGACAAAGAGGGAGCCAAACAGCTGGAGGAGAAGTTAAGAAAGGGGTACGAGGATAAGCACGATGAGCTACCGCCATGGAACAGGGCAGGGTGAGACTGTTATTGCCCCTCAGACATCCACCACACACTGCGCAACCCACACTTTCTTATCCTCATCAAAGTAAACCTTGAGCTGGGAATAAGTTGCTGCCTTAACCTCCACCTCCGGCTTGTGCTTCTCAACATTAAGTTTCTCACCATAAGCCTTGCCCTCAAGCACCCACCTACCATCTTTCTCATGTTCAATCTTGCTTATTTCAAAATGAGCAAACACAGCATCATGAATATCCTTTTCAGCAAGCAAAGCATTGAGCCATTCAACAAGCAGCTCATCCAAGCTCGAGGCCTCACATGAAACGCTAACTTCAATCTCTCTGCTTACATCATCTATATCAAACATAACATCAAACATTGCTCTGGCAGCTTCCTCAAACGCCTCAGCAACTGTTTTGCCAAGTCCTCTTATCCCCATGTCTGCCTTGTGTTCAAAAAACTCGTACGGCATAAATCTTTCTAATACTGAGAAAATGTTTTTAAATCTTTCAAATATAAACCAAATGATGCCTGCTTATTCTGTTAAAGGAGAAGAACTGGAAAAAATTCTGGAAAAAATTAAAGAAACCAGAATTGACATCGCAAAAAAACTTGCCACGGGTTATGTTGCTGAGCCGGGAGAGTGTCCTTGTTTCTTCATGGATAAGCTTGATTCCGGCGAAGATATACCTAAGTGTGAAGCAGACCCTAAATCATATATGATGGTAAATTGTGAGGGAAGAAACTATGGTGAGGGGTGGGTCTGCGACATATACGCTGATCTTATCAGGACAAAAGAAGAAAGAAGTAAATCCTTATAAAGCTTTTCTCTGATTAATTGTAACATCTCAGATTGGTGAGGCCTATGGAGAGGAACATAGTCATAGAAAGGATGGACGCTTTACCTTCATGGAAAAGAGATGTGGAAATGGTGGAAAGGAAGGGAATAGGACACCCAGACACGATGGCCGATGGAATTGCCGAAAGCGTTAGTGTAGCTCTGTGTAAAGAATATCTCAAGAGGTATGGTACTCTCATGCACCACAACACAGATCAGTGTGAGGTTGTGGGTGGAGAGGTGCATGTTCATTTTGGCGGGGGTGAGATTCTCAAGCCCATCAAGATAATACTTTCTGGCAGGGCAACAGCCAACGTGGAGGATGATTACATTCCGGTGCATGAGGTAGCAATTGAAGCAACGCGAGACTTCCTCAAGAAATCCCTGCCAAACCTTAATGTTGATAATGAGGTTGTTATAGACTCAGTCATGGGGAGCGGGTCAGCTGATCTTGTCAACGTGTTCAAGAGGAAGGAGGAAGTGCCATGTGCTAACGATACATCTTTTGGAGTTGGATTTGCTCCATACACCCAGCTTGAGAAGCTTGTGCTTGAGATGGAGAGATTCCTAAACTCCTCTGACTTCAAATCCAAGCACAAGTATGTGGGAGAGGATATAAAGGTGATGGGGCTCCGCATGAAGGACAGGATTCACCTCACAATTGCTGCTGCATTCATTTCCAAACACATAAACTCCGCTTCGGAGTATCTTGATGCTAAAAAAGCCGTGCTTGAGGAAGCGAAAGAATTTGCATCAAGCATCACTAAAGATAATTACGAGGTTAATGTCTATCTTAACACGGCTGACAACGAAAACGGCACAGAGCCAAGCGATTTCTACCTCACCTTAACTGGAACATCTGCCGAGATGGGTGACGATGGAAGCGTTGGCAGAGGAAACAGGGTATCGGGCCTCATAACTCCATACAGACCCATGTCGATGGAAGCTGCCGCAGGTAAGAACCCGTACAACCACGTTGGAAAGATTTACAACGTGCTCTCGTTTAAAATAGCTAACAGGATTGTTGAAGAAGTAAGCGGAGTGGATGATGTGGTTGTGAGAATTCTCAGCCAGATAGGGAGGAGGATAGATTACCCGAAGGTTGCGAGCGTGGATGTGTGGGGTTCTGGCTACGAGGAAGATAAGATAAGGAAGATCGTGGATGAGGAGCTCGCAGCAATAACAGAAATAACGAAAGCAATAATAGAGGGGAAGTTCAGGGTTTACTGAGCTCTTTCTTCTTCTCACTCACCAGAAAAAATTTAAACCCCACAGCCAAACCATAAATTTACATCTCGTGCTGCCGGGGTCGCATAGCCAGGCCAGTGCGCCAGCCTGGAGAGCTGGTGCCCGCAAGGGCGCGTGGGTTCGAAAGAAGGTGCCGCACTTGAGTGGTTAGGATGGCACCCTAACGAGAATCCCACCCCCGGCGCCAACAATAAAATCTTTTCTTCCACAATTTTTCTTCATGCTCTGCGTGATAGGAGGGAGCGGACTGGAAAAGCTGTTTGAGGATAGTGAGGAGGTTGAGATAAGCACACCTTACGGAAAGGTTGTTGCATATCGTGTTAAATCCACGGAAAGCAAGGAATTCCTTTTCATTCCGCGCCATGGAAAGGAGCATGAAGCACCACCACACAAACTGAATCATCATGCAAATATAATGGCGGCTAAGCTTTCCAACGCTAAAATTGTGGTAGGAATAAACTCGGTGGGCTCCCTCACAGAAGAAATCAAACCTGGAAGCGTTGTGTTGCCATCTGATTTTCTTGACTTCACGAAGCATGTGTGGACGTATTTTGAGGATGAGGTAGTGCATGTGGACATGACCAACCCGTATTCGGAAAGATTGATTTCAATCCTGAAGGAGCTGTGCGAAAAAGCGAGGTTCGTCGTTCATACCAACAAAATCTACGTGTGTACCGCAGGTCCAAGATTTGAGACGCCAGCAGAGATAAGAATGTACGGAATGCTCGGAGCTCATGTCGTTGGCATGACCTCCGTACCAGAGGCCGTCCTCGCCAGAGAACAGAATTTGGAATACGCGTCGCTTTGCGTTGTTACCAACTACGCGGCGGGTATGCAGAGCAGGATAACGCTGGAGGAGGTCTTTGAGCTCATGAAAAGGGTGCAGGGAAAGCTGAAGAACGTAATCACAGAACTCGCTGAAAAATTATAGCTTCGCCTTCTCCATGCATCTTTTAATGATCCTGTAGGTTGTTTGTGGTGAGGTCAGATCACCACCATAAATGCCGTTATCCACGTACATTCTGAACACATCTCCCATCTTCCCGGCATCAATGAGCTCATCAAGCTCTCTCCTGCTGATTTCCATCACGTTCTCATCCAGCCCAATTCTGATAATTCTCAGAAATCTATCGAGCTGTTTCTCAACATACCTCTTACTCAATCCACCCGCCTCATCGATCAGCTCTCTGTACGCCTCAGAGTTTCTTATACTCTCTTCAACTTTTTTCAGATACCCGTTGCTTCTCATAAACCTATAATTTCACCCTAAATTTAAATTCATAATCATCTTTCAGTATGGAATATGGAGATGCGAACCAAAATACCATTCTTTTTGCTGATTGCGATATTGCTCAATCTCTTCTGCGTTCAGAATGGTAGCACGCCCTCTCCCGAAATCAACGCTATCTGTGTCGTTGAAAGGGTGGTGGACGGCGATACTCTCTGGGTTAAAAGTACTGCTGGCTTCAAGGAAAACCAGAGTTTTAAGGTGCGGCTTGCTGACATAGATGCGTTTGAGCTGGAAGAGGAAGGAGGCAAGGAGGCCAAGGAATTTCTGGAAAGATTGCTCTCAAATCACACCACCGTGTATCTGGATGTGGACGAAAAAAGCACCTATGACGGGTACGGAAGGGTTATTGCCATTCTTTACGTGAAAGCGAACAGGACTCATTTTCTCAACGTGAATCGATTGCTTGTGGAGCAGAATCATGCGAGATGGGTTGACTATCCCAACTCCTGGCATCCAGAGAATTTCAGAAGGGTGGTCAGCTCGGAAGAGCTCACTTCCTTTCCTTCCTCCAGAGCAGGTAAGAATACGTGATGAGAATAACGCTGATGGCTATCAGAAGAATGACAAGCACAACAACGGCCTTGCTGAAAAACACACTGAAAAGCAAGGAGATGATGCCCGCACAGATGAACAGCTTCCCGCCCAATTTGTGAGTTTTCTCCCAAACTGCCTCGCTGCTAAGAGTCCACGGAGTCCTTATCCCGATAAACCAGTTTCTTCTGAGGTGAGGTAGCACGATTCCGATGTAAACGAGGAAAATGCCCAACGCTCCAATAATCAGTGAGCCCATGTTGAAAGCATACCCCGCATTGTAAAGCAAGAGGAGCACCTGCACAAAAGCCATGAATATGGCAAAAGCTATCACGAACCCATCATAAAAATTCATGAACTTCTTTATGTTCTTTGAAAGCGGGTCTATTCTGGGTATCGCCTCGAAGAGAAGCAGGACCATGAGAAGAATTAGTGGAATGAGCATAAGTCCTGCTTCTTTTGATGCATAACCATCCGGCACTCCTTCAGCGTTCCAGTGTATCGCTATCCTTCCGGGCAGAAAAGTATAGAAATGGAGCGTGAGAAGAACAGCAAAAGCAAGGATAACAAATCCAACCTTAACGCCTTTTAGCATTTTTCCTGCCCCTCCCGCTCTTTCCTTTCCTTGATTTGGATGTTGAATCCATATACGCTTTAACGCACGCAACGAGCTTGTCGCGCAGCTCCTCCCTGCTTTTAACCTTCACAAGATTCATCCTTGCAACCAGCTTCCCATGTCCATTATCCTTCAACCACGGTGCAAAGTGTTTGTTGTAGAAGTGATACTCCAAACTCTCAAGGGGGACTTCTTTGAGCTTTTTCAAAAATTCCCGCAAGTTTTTCGCTCTCCCGACTTCCTTCCCATCAGGTAATCTAAATATGAACTCGGGCATGAAGTTAATTTTTTCTCACGCCACTATATAAAGATTTCGAAACCGTCCACCCAAAACTATATATCATGGATGAAACAAAAATATCAGCATGAAGAGATATTTTGTGGTGTTCCTCATCCTTATAGGATGCTGGATAATGTTCACAGGCGCAACAAGCCCTGACGAGCTGGTGGTTGGTGTCGGAGCTTCCATAGCAGTGACTTTCATGTCGGCACGTTTCACGTTCCCGAGAAAGGAGGAGCTGAAAGTTCTTCAGGGTGTTGTGGCTTTTATAAGGTACTCGGTACGGCTTGTTTTGGAAGAAATCAAAGCTCATGCTCGCATGACACTGATAATCCTGAGAGGGGAGGAAAAAGAGAGTTTCATCAAAATTAAACGACCAACTCATCATGAGCTTGTCAACCTCCTCGTTTACAACGGGATAACTCTAACACCCGGGACTATAGTTGTAAGGTGCGATGATGATAGTGCTATCGTGCATGTTGCATCTCCAGAACTCAAGAAGCAGGTTGGAAAAAAATACGTTGATGCGTTGAGGTGGTGACCATGCTTTACACTTACGTGCTCCTGTTAACCAGTATAATGGTGTTTGTGAAGCTGCTAACCTCGAGAAAACTTTACGAGCTGATGATGTACACTGATCTTACAGTAGCACTGATCTCCATCTATTTGGTGATAATGGCTTTTTCGAGGGAAACAGCATACTATCTTGACATAAGTATAGTCATGATTTTGCTTTCATTCATCGGCACGATAGCCATAACAAAATACGTCGTTAGGGGGTGACGAATAGATGGTGGCCATGTATGACATCCTTTTCCTCGTCCCATCCATCTCCATGCTGCTGGGCACAGTAGGCGTGATCAGATTCAGAAGCTTCATGATGAAGATGCAGTCCGCAACCATGATATATGTGGGGGGTGTCATGCTCAGCCTGCTGCTATTTTCCATTTACGCGCCATCCCACGAGCTCAGGGTGAAAACGCTGTTCCTCCTGCTCCTGACTTTCCTTACCGTTCCGGTTTCCTCACACTTCATAGCAAGATGCCACTACCGAATACACGTTGTTGAAGGTAAAGGGAAGAGGAGATGACCCATGTCATTCATTCACGTGTTGCTATTGACTATATGCATAATACTGTCCGTAAGAGTCCTAATGCTAAAGGATATGCTGAAAGCAGCGATAGTGCTTGGAGTGATGAACTTCGTTGTTGCGCTGTATTTTTATCTGGTAAACGCTCCGGATCTTGCAATAACGCAGGCAAGTGTAAATGCCGCTGCATCCACGGCCATCTTTGTCTATGCCATAAAGAGGAGCGGTGAGAGGTATGAATAAGGTGGAGATGATTGCAGCAACAGCCTCTCTGATCATTATCTCATGCATTCTAATACTCATAGGTATGAGCACAACAACCACGATGTATGGAAATGTTGCAAGATTTTATGCTGAGAAAAGCATAAACCTTCTAACTTCCGCTAATGCCGTGAATGCGATAGTCTGGGAGTTCAGGGGCTATGATACACTTGGAGAAGAGCTCGTGCTGATAGCAGCATCCATCTCAGTCCTTGCTTTGCTTTATAGAGAAAGGCACAGAGGGAAAAAGGTGGTTGAAAATGGATGAAATAGCCAGAGCATCCACAAGAATAATGTTTCCCATAATCATGATGGTAGGGCTGGCTGTAGCGCTGCACGGCCACCTATCTCCTGGAGGGGGATTTGCTGGAGGAGTCATCATGGCATCGGCGTTTTTGCTGGTTTTTCTCACGATGAGAGAAAATGTTGCAAGGGAAATATTTGTGGAGAAGGAGTTTTCATTCCTCGAAACTTTCGGAGGTTTTGTGATCCTGCTTATTTTACTGATTGGCGCAACTTTCAGAGCGAAAATACTCCAATCACAACACATCATGTCGTTCTGGAGCGGGGAATACACACTCCTCATGAACTTTGCAGGAAGTATGATGGTCACAACAGCCCTTGTTATAATCCTATGGAGGTATGTGAGATGATTGAACACACACTCGCCATGTTGCTCTTCACAACAGGAATGGTTGTTGTGGTGGTGGAGAAAAGCATGATAAAGAAAGTGATGGGTCTGAACATCATGGTGAATGGAACGCATGTTTTTCTGGCGAGCGCGGGCTTCTCCCCATCATCCCTCCCGCCGATTTTGTCAAGTGCTTCAGCCGTCGATACATTTGCAAAGATGAGTGTTGACCCTTTACCTCAGGCGCTCATACTCACTTCCATCGTGATAGACGTTTCCATAACTGCCGTGTTGTTAGCATTATTCATAAGAAAGGTAGAGTGTGGTGAAAGATGATAATATTTGGGGCAAGCAGCTTTGAAATCACGAGTTTTGGAACGATGGCAGTACTTGTGCTCTTCCTAATCCTCAATCTCATCCTGATAGCCAGGAAAAAGTCCAGCTGGATAGAGAATCTGAATCTAGTGGTGCCAGTGATTGTTGTTGTTCTTGTGGCATACACATTTCTGGAGATTGTTGGTAGCTCCCCCCTACTAGAGCTCAGCGTGGGTGGGTGGCCCCCTCCTTATGGTATTGAGGTTGCGGTTAATTTCTACAACTCCATATTGCTGCTTTTCGCAGCGATTTCCATGCTGATCGTTTTTCTGAGCTTAAAAACCGAGAGGATAACTCATTTGGCGCATGTGCTGTTCATTCTCCTCTTCATAGGCGTCTTTGGCATGCTCCACACTAACGACCTGTTCAACCTATTCGTTTACATGGAAGTGATGAGCATAGCATCATACGGACTTGCAGCGATTTCCAAAGAGCGCGGTAGATACAGATCGGCTTTGTATTACGCTTTCTCCTCTTCCTTAGCATCAACCTTCTTCCTTCTTGGCGTGTTCATTATCTATACTGCTTACGGCACGCTCAACCTCCAAGAAATAAGAATCGCTTCCACCCACCCGCTTCCCACAGCACTGTTCGCATCAGCCATGGTCATACTTGCAATGATTTTCAAGCTGGCAGTGTTTCCATTCTACCTGTGGAAGACAAAGCTCATGCGCACAACCAACGTGCCCTTTGCATTTTTCCTTGGAGCATTATCGCCCACAATTTCTTTCTACCTGCTTTCCAAACTGATGGTTGATTTAAATCTCCTGAGCATGAAAATCTTTTCCACTTTCCTGACCGTTCTTTCAGGTGTGACTGGTTTGGTTGTCATTGTGATGGCGTTCCGCGCAAAAAATCTTATGGAAGGACTTGCATACGGAAGCGTGGCGCAAGCCGCTTTAGCCCTCATGCTTCTCACAGCTTCAGTGCTGAACGGAGAACTAATTGTATATGCGATGATACACCAGCTCAACATGATGATATTCGAAACGCTCATCTTCGGAAGCCTCGTGCTTCGAGGAGGCATAGTTAAGGAGCTCATAGAGCTCCTGTTTTCCACAGGAGTGGTGTCAAGTATAGGTGTACCCCTAACCTCAGGATTCATATCAAAGTATCTTGCCATCATTGGATTTATGCAAGCATCCATTCCAGTATTCTTGCTGAGCATCACACTTATCCTGGCGTCAGCAGCTTACGGCCTCAACGCTTACAATCTGAGAAAGGAATTCCATTACAGAAGGAGTGTGGAGAACAAAATCCCACACATCTCCATTGTCTTCGTTTTTTTCGCGCTCACGTTCCTGCTGGGCATATGGTATGAGCCCTTAATCACCGCAGGAAAAATGATGGCTCACGCCTTAATGGTTTACGGGTGATGTGTGAATGATGGATGAAACTGCTATTCCACTCGAGAACATCGGAGTGCAGGCAATCATTTGTCTATTTATAGTTACTCTGGCAATCTTTCTGATGGAGAGAAGGAAGAATCCTGCCAATCTTGTGGAGGACGCATCTTCCATGTATCTGTGCGGAGAGACGGAAAGACTGGTGGTGCACAACCGAGCATACAGAATCAGCGTGATAAAGAATAGAAGGATTGGAAACGAAAATATGAACAGGATGATAATATACATATTGCTTGTCCTTGCAACGATGGTGGTGCTCGTATGGATTTCGTTGCCAAGATTGTGATGAAAGCCGCAAAGAAATCGCCATGGATAATACATCTTGATACTGGTGGGTGTAATGGATGTGATGTGGAAATATTCACCCTACTCTCCGCAAAATACGATGTTGAGAGATTTGGTGTGCTGGAGAAGGGCAATCCGAGGCAGGGAGACATACTGGTTGTAACTGGTGCTGTGAACAGAAAGATAGCGCCACGCCTCAAAAGAATTTATGACCAGATGCCCCATCCAAAAGCGGTGCTTGCGGTGGGCACCTGCACCACAAGCTGCGGCGTGTTCAATGGATCTTACAACATCGTTGGGCCAGTGCACAAGCACATCCCCGTTGATGTTTATGTTCATGGATGCCCCCCAAAACCAGAAGCGATAATAGACGGATTGATGAAAACCATCGAAATATGGATAAAGCGTTTCGAAACAAACAAGGATGGATTGAAAATGAGGGATGCAAGCTGCAGGTGATAGGGATGTGGGGGAGAGTGGTGGTGTCGATAAGCGGTGGACTTTTGTTGATGGAAAAGGATGGAAGCATGTTCAAAAAATATGCTGAAGCGCTTTCCACCCTGAAAAATAAGGTGGAGGTGCTTGTTGCGGTGGCTGGAGGCGGGAGTTATGCGAGAGATTACATAGAAATGGCAAGGAACTGCGGGCTTGATGAGGAAAAACAGGATATAATGGGGATAGCGGTAACGAGAGTGAACGCTCTCCTGCTTTCCATGCTGCTGAACTTGAGTTCAAGAGTGCCTGAAAGCTGTGAGGAGGTCGTGGAAGCGGCAAAACAGACGGGGTTTGTGGTATGTGGTGGTATGAAGCCCGGGCAGAGCACAGATAAGGTGGCTGCAGACATTGCAACCATGCTTGATGCTGATGTCGTGCTCAACGCGACCAAGGTTGATGGACTGTACACAAAAAATCCAGAGGAAGAGGGTGCTGAGCTTCTGCGAGAGGCAACTTACGATGAGATGAGGAAAATACTTAGCAAGGAGGAGCAATCCCCAGGCAAATACGCACTTTTCGACCTTTCAGCCATAGATTTGCTGGAAAAACACAACATCCCTCTAATCATATTCAACGGAAAGGACGTTAACAATCTCTTGAGGGTTGTGGATAATCATCCTGTCGGCACGATAATAAAAGGGTGTTGATATGAAGCTCAGGACGTTTAACAAACAGGCATTGTTAAGATGGTTGAAGAGAAATGGCTCAGTGCTGAAAGACGATGGGAGGGACATGATCGTGGAGGTCAAGCCGGAGAAGATGGAAAGGATGATAAAAACGCTTGCGGGAAGAGAGGATGAGTTCAGGGCTGTGGCTGTAAACGGATATTTTGAGAATGATGGAAGCTTTATCCTTCTCTACCACTTCTCAAATCCCTACTGCATACTGACGCTGAAATGCAGGATGGAGGAAAAGCCGGAAAGCATGAACTCAATAACAAATTATTTTCCGGAAGCTGATGCTTTTGAGAGAGAGTTTGCTGAGATGTTTGGAATAAGGATGGTGGACACAAGAACATCCAAAGAAAAGGAAGGTCTCCTACTCCACGATGTGAAATCCCCTTTCCACGAGAAAAAGGTGGAAAAGAAGGATGAGCACGAGATCATAACCTCAAAGAGTTCCAGAACATCCTGCCTGATTCCAATAGGACCGCAGCATCCAGCACTGCTCGAGCCAGAGAACTTTGTTCTGGAAGTGGAGGATGAGGTTGTGCTCAACGCCAAAATCAATCTGGGCTATGTGCACAGAGGCATAGAGAAACTTGCGGAACAGAAGAACTACCTCCAGGACATATTTCTCATAGAGAGAATATGCGGGATATGTAGTGGCGTCCACACCGTATGCTATACTGCTTGTCTGGAGAGGGCTGCAGGAATTCAAGCTCCGGAGAGAGCAGAATATATAAGAACATTGGTTCTTGAGCTCGAAAGAATCCACTCCCACATGTTATGGCTGGGCATATTTGCATACGAGATGGGGCAGGACACTCTCTTCAATTACATTTTTAGGGATAGGGAGATGGTGCTGGACAGATTGGAGGAGATAAGCGGTAACAGGATAAATTACGGAATGAGCACGATAGGTGGTGTGAGGAGAGATGTGAACAAAGAGCAGTTGAAAAGGTTGAGGGAGACAGCTCGCAAGATAAGAAATAGAGCAGAACACTACCTCAACATTTTCAGCTCGGACAAAAGCTTGCTGAGCAGAATGGAGAATGTGGGAAAGATAAGCAAACTGGTTGCGGAAAGATTTGCGACAGGACCCAACATGAGAGCATGCGGCATAAAATTTGATGTCAGGTCCGATGGATATGCCGCTTATGACTCCATAAGCTGGAGTGTTGTTGTTGAGAAAGGTTGTGATGTGCTTTCCTCAACTCTTGTGAGAATAAAGGAGATTGTGGAGAGCACAAGGATAATTGAGGAAGCAGCATCCAGCATGCCGGAGGGAAAGATAAAGGAAAAACCCCTCCCCGCCTTCCGCTTGGAGGATGTGGAGCAGACAAACAGGACGGAGGCTCCGAGAGGTGAGCTCTTCTACTACATTAAGGGTAATGGTACTGATAAACCCCACAGGATAAAGGTGAGAACCCCCACCCTTACAAACTTTCAGTTGTTGTCCTTCATGCTTAAAAACCAGCACCTTGCGGACGTGCCCGTAATAATAGCTTCCATAGATCCCTGCTTTTCGTGCTGCGAGAGAGTGATGGTTGTTGATGTCAGGCGTGATAGCAAGGATGTGCTGACCATGGATGATCTCAGGAGGTTGAGTAAGGATGCTCGCTGAGGTTGCAAGCGCTTTACTTTACCTGCTCTTTGCCTTATTGTACAGCACGTTTTTGTTTGGACTGCACAGAAAGCTCGTTGCGAGGATGCAGAATCGAAAGGGCCCACCACTCCTCCAGCCGTTATATGACCTGATAAAGCTGATGGGAAAGGAAAACCTGTCCTACAGGGCATCAAACCACGAAATCTGGCTGAGTTTTGCTTTATTGTCAGCAGCGCTTGCATGTTTGATGGTGGTGCCCTTCAAAAACAGCATTTATTCCGCACAAACAAATATCATACTTGTTGTGCTGCTCCTCTCTGCAGCTTACCTTTTCGTTACCTTTGCGGGGTTGGGTAGCTTTAGCGCGTTCAGCGAGATAGGAGGGATGCGGGCTCTTGTACAATTCCTGTCTTTTGAAGGGGCGTTTCTCCTTACAACACTCTGGCCAGCATATTATGTGGCAAGGGATATGACCATTCCTTTAGCTATCAACGAAAATCTGATCACTGTGTTTCCGTTTTTGGGTGTGGTGTACCTCCTCACCATCCTTCCACAGCTCAACCTTCAGCCCTTCAACATTCCTAACGCGCATCAGGAGATAGTGACTGGATACGCAACAGAATTCTCCTCTGTGCCTTACGCAATTACGGAGATGGTGACCTATCTGAAGCTCTACACTCTCATATCTCTCTTCATCTTACTATATCTCAACGGACCCCTCCCCTTTCTTCAATTTTTACTCGCATCCATAGCAATTGTTCTTTTCCTTTCTGCAGTGAGGGCATCTCTCGCAAGAACGAGGATAAAGAACACGCTAAAAATATATGCACTCCTGACAATATTAGTAGCAATGGTCATTTTGGTGAGGGTTTATGTTTAAACTCTTCAGGCACGTTTTCACTTCAATGCTCAGGAAATATGCCACCCGGCTTTATCCTTACGAAGGAGCTAGGGTGCCGGATGGGTTCAGGGGCAAGCTCTACCATCTACCTGAAAAATGCATATATTGTGGAGCATGCCAGCGCGTATGTCCCACAGGAGCAATAAAGGTCGAGCCCAACAAAAGCTGGAGCTATGATATGAAAAAATGCATATATTGTGGAGCATGCCAAGAAGTGTGCAGCGAGGTGATAAAGGCAAATGCAATCCACCTCACAAAACACTTCAGTATGGTGCACCCCAGATTAACCGAGATGCCGAGGGTGGTGCATTTCAAGGCAGGAGGTGGTAAAGCTGAAGGTAAGTGAAGAGGATAGGAGAACGATAAGGAAGCTGATAACGCTTGCAGAACTCAACAATTTTGTGCTTGAGGCCTGGATGCCGCTGGTGGATGAGATAAGAGTTGAGAGTTTGCGCGAGTTCATGTACGCTGTGAGGAGCTACGCCTCCTATCTAATGGAGATGAAGAGAGATGGCGAGCTCCCGCGGATGGTTTACGAAAACGCGCTGAAGGAGCTTGAGAACACACACCCCGAGGTCATGGAGGACGTGAAGCCCCTTGTATCCATGATCGAGGAACTCAGAAAAAAATACGCGTCAGGATGAAAGAATTTGGAGGATGACACTCCTTACCTTATCATAAGCGCTCAGACATTCCTCACTTATTTCCTCTCCAATCCCTAAATTCTTCGGCTGAATCCCTACTATATACACATCTCTCGTGTTCAACGAGCCCAACATTATCCTTAGGGAGGGTTTGTGGGTGAAGCCCGCTACCTCATCCAAATCATCCAGCTCTAACACCTTCACCTCTCCCACCTCTCCACCAAAATCCACAGCATCAATCACAATGATTTTCTCAGCATTTTCTGCTGGTTTGATTGTTAGCGCTGAACCAATCTTAACCACATCTGCAATCCCGCTTACCTCTTCATCTCTCTTCAGCATGTCGTAAAACAGAAGAGCTACGCCATCATCTCCTCTTAACTCGTTTCCTATGCACATGATCACGCTTCTTTTCATGGCGCACCACTTTCTCATAAAAGCTGACGTGGCTTGATGCAAGTATGGATAAGAACGGTGCTATGCCGAAAGCAGCAAAAGTAACTATGCCGGCAATCGTTGCAAAATTGAAAATTTTTCTTGCTAGCTCGGTATAGCCTTCTCTCGCCAGATAAAGTGCTGAAGCGTTGAGCCCCGCGACAAACGCCCATAGCTGTGCCATGTGTTTTAGGAAGGGCAACGCAACTGAAAAATAATTGAACACTGGAAGGAGTACTATCCCTCCAAACAAAGGGAACACGACACTTGCAACACCGTAGGCATACACACACAGCACGAGAATTGAGCTCCTGTTTTTTTCTTTTTTCTTCATGCTATATTTCCCTATGAATAAAAGTTTTTATAATGCAATGGAGAATAATAATTGATACTATGCATGAGTTTGATACTGTGGAGAAAATATACAACTCCCTTCTGAACATGGGAGAGCTCCCTAATAGAGTGTACATCAAGCTCAGCAAGCTGAATGGTAATGTTGATTTTGTGAGGTTCGCGATAGAAAGCATGATTAAAGGCACAGCGCTTGAGAGAATAAAGCTGGAGTTCATCGAAATCAAGCCGAAAATAAGATGCAGGACTTGCGGGTATGAAGGAGAGGTGGACATCCCTGCTCACGTTCACTTCATAAGATGTCCTTTCTGCAACGATGTTGTGGACATTATTGAAGGGAAGGAGATAGAAATTCTGGTGAAGGACTAGGCAATTCTGTAATCTTATCGTTGGTATGGCTATTTCGTTTTATGAAGTTCATTAAAGGCGAACTTGGGAAAAATCCAACGAAGTGAGCAAATTTGTGTGAGCGAAGCGAACCACATATCCACCTGTTGTCCGAGTGCGTTAGCACCGAAGCGAAGCGTGGGAAATTTGGGAAAATTCCTGCAAGGCTATATAGAAACAGGACTTCTTTATAAAAAAGTGGGATTTTCCGTTAAATTGCTGTTAAGTCCCCACGAATACTTGAAGCGGTCGAGAATTGTGAAGCAATTCGGAGAAGTCAGCCGATGGGCACTAAATGTTTATAATATCCAAATTTACTAATGTTTAATGAATTGGCTAAACCATTTCATTTTTGCTATTGGTGTATGCTTACTACTTATTCCATTCAGTTCAGTCAATATACTGCTCACAATTTTGTTTTCTTTAATATTTGGCATCTTAATAGATTATGATCATAAATTCAACAAAAAAGCTCCATGGTATCATAGAAGAACATGGATTCAAGAGCCATTTGGTTTGATTATAATTGGCTTACTTCTTTCGTTTATTCTTGGTATGATAGATAAGATTTTCTTTATATTAGTTTTAATTCCATATGCGAGTCATATTTTCTTAGATTATTTATGTGTCTTTGAAACTTATCCTTTTGCTCTATTTTTGAAGATAAAGAAAAAGGAAGGTTTGGGAATTTTTATCCCAGACAATTTATTCATTAAATCTGAAAACTCAAAGAAATGGATGCAAAGAATTAAAGACAAAAATATTAAAGGAATTTCAGAAAATTACTTTATGTTATTCAATTTAATTTTTTTAATTATTGTTGTTCTTTTTAAATTCAACATTCTTTAAATGCGCCCCGAGGCTGATTGGACTTAACATATAGCGTTATCAGAAGTTTGTGCCTTTGGCACAAATTTGGGTGAGCCAGCGTGAGCGTCCGGCGAACCTGATAACGCTTGTTCAACGACCGAACGGAGTGAGGCAAGCAAAATCTTTGATTTTGCGCAGAGTTGCAGATGCTCTGGTGGAAGGAACATTTTATAACTTCTTTTCCATTATATAAATTACTTCATCAGCATTAAATAATATCTTTAATCTTTCTCTTAATTTTGGATCATACTTTCTTATGTTTATGTAAAATATTTTGTATTTTCCTTCTGCTCTTTCATTTAGGATTTTATATCCTTTATTTTTATAATCTTTTGAAAGCTTTTCCTTTTTTACTTTTACTAAGAATTGGACAGGTTTATAACCATTTTTCAAATAAAATTCTTCAACCCAATCAATATCTGCAGAAGGAACAGTTACCTTCTTTTTACCTAAGCTTTTTTGATGTTTTTACCAACAATTAAATTTACAGAACTGACTAGGGTAAAAGCTTAAACCGTTACTCTATGTTCGTGTGCCTCTTTCTCATATCCTCCTCATCCATCTCAAGTCTGGCCCCAAGCTCGCTTATCATGCTGTCAAGGAAAATGAGTGCTGAAAGCTCAAAAAGAGTTCCAAGCGGTGAGATCGGAGCTTTCCTTTCCTCTATCTGCCTCACAAGATAGTTGGATTCATCATCCTCCGGCCTTTTACTTTCAAGCTTTATCATGATGTCCGCAAGTTTTCCTATGGTGGATGATGGCTTTGAGGTTATCGCAACCACAACACCCCCAAGCTCCCTTGCCTTCTTAACAACTGAAGCAACAGAAGTCGTCTCCCCTGATCCCGATATCGCAATGACGATATCTCCTTTGTGCAGGGGTCTTGTGATGGTCTCCCCAACAACATAAGCCTCAATATCCAGATGCACCAGTCTCATCCCCACTGCCTTTGCCACCAGACCGCTTCTCCCAGCTCCGATGAGAAAGACACGCCTCCCCTCCGTCTTCGCCTTCTCAAGCAGCTCTATAAACTTGTTGACAGCGCCCTCATCCACATTGCGCAGATTTTTCTCTATGCTCTTGAGAAGGTAATCCCTAGCCACCCTATAAACCTTCATATGCTTTTCACCACATCCGAGATTATCTTTGCCCTCTCTGCGGGGTTTTCCCTCCTTATTATCGCTCCGCCAACCACCACAATTTCCAGCCTCTCGGTTTTCGGAAGTTTCTTTATCTCATCTTCATCCAGCCCGCCGGCAACAGCAAAATTAACATCCTTACCAGCTAGCATCACCATCTTCTCAAACTGTTCAAGCGTGCTCTTTCCGGCTTCCTGCTGGTCTATCCCAACATGCACCAGCAAATAATTCGGTCTGAAACCTGCGACGCGTTTTATGTTTTCCTCACTTATTGCATTCATCATATCCACCATGATTTCAACACCGTAATCCCTTGCGGCTTCCATTGCCGAAGCTATGGTGGCATCATCCGCTAAGCCCATAACGCTAACTATTTTGGCATCATTGACTGCTGCAAGCTCAACTTCCAGATAGCCAGTGTCCATTGTTTTCATGTCCGCCATGACAGGCAGACCAAGCTGTGATAGCTCTCTTACCGCCTTCATCCCCTCAGCTTTTATAAGGGGAGTACCCGCCTCCAGGATATCCACGTATGGAGAAACAGCACTGGCAACTTTCAAAGCATCTTCCAGCTTCACAAAATCAAGCGCAACCTGCAACCGCACGAGGATTGTTGAGGTAGTAAGCTTTAAATGACTGTGGGTATCTCGAGAGTCCAAAAATCCAAACATAAGAAAAAGCGGAGATAAGGTGTGGTGCGGGGGGTGGGACTTTCAGCTGCGAAGCCTCCAGCAATTATTCAGCTTTCTCCGCAGCATTCGAACCCACGAAGGCACTGAGCCACGGGATAACTCAGCACATCATATCATTGCCGTGTTGGCTCATCACTCAAGAGCCCTGCGCCCTTGAGTCCCGCGCCTTTGACCAGGCTCGGCAACCCCCGCACAGAACAGAATTATTTTCATGGCTTAATTTTTAAAGTTTTGATGAAAAGCACAGAAGGAACAACAATCCTTACTCACCATCTTTAATTTCACTTTATCTTTTCCAGGATTTTCCTTAACCTTTCCAGCTCCACCTTGAGCTGGTAGTACTCATCTCCCTTAATCGTGCTGCTCTCATCATAATATTCGGGGTAGGTTTTGTCTCCCTCCTCCAGAAGCTCAAGCGCCCTTTTCCAGGCATGATCTATCTTATCCAAGCTTTCCTCCAACCTCTTTATCGCTTCCTCCTTTATCGACTCGGCTTTGGCAAGAAGCTCCACTGTTTCCGCTATTTCCTTTATCGCTTCCTTTGCAAGGATAAGCTGCTCCGCTATTTCCCTATGCTCATCTATCTTGACAAAAAGATCCTTATTGGATTTTTTCACCCCACCGATCCTCAGCCCAGCATCAGATGTTTGAATTCTTTCAGCAACTTTCCCACTTTCTTTGAGCTTTTCCACGAGCTTCTTTGCACTCTCTCTCAGCTTAACATCGTCCCTCCTTACTTTTTTCTCCGCACTTTCCTCTTTTTTGGCAGCACTCTCTATTCTAGCTGCACTCTCTTTTACTTCCCGCTGGGGTTTGGGAGGAGCATTTGTAGCCACAACACTTTTCCTCAACTCTTCAAGCTTTTTCTTCTCTCCCTCGAGCTTCTCAAGTGCTTCAGCGAGCTTTCCGGCATCGTCTTGAGAAGAAGATTTATCCCCCATTCCAACGATGGCTTTCAATCTGTTGATCTCAACATCATCAAGCTTGTTTTTTTCGGGCAAGCCATCACCTCATTATTGTTTGAGTTCTTAAAAATATATATAAGTGATGGCTCCCAATGGCACAATTTTGAAAAAAGCGCGGTGGCGGACCCGCCGGGATTTTCAGAACGAGATAACACAGTTCTTTTGAACCCGGGTCAGAGGCTCCGCAAGCCTCCATTCTGTCCAGGCTAAACTACGGGTCCACCAATTTCTCTTACAACTTCTTTTTGGAGAAAAGCTAAAAATGTTTATAAATTTTCCCCCTGTTAAATTAGTTGTCCTTTTTCGCATCATGCTTAGCGAGGTGAATCGAAATGGCGAAGGAAATGACGATAAAGCGCTGCACATCGTGTAATGGTGTTATAGGAGCAGGTGAAAATTTTGTGGAATTTCCATGTCCGTCCTGCGGAGAGGCAAAGATAATCAGATGCGAGAAGTGCAAGGTTCTTGTTAACGAATATAAATGTCCCGCGTGCGGTTTTGTGGGGCCGTGAATTAAACAGGGTAGAGGTGTGAGATATGGGCAGGAAAGTGGCAGTGAGTATGAGGATAATGCCGGAGAGCGTCGAGGTGGATGTTGACAAAATAAAGAATGAAATCGAGGGGATGGGTCTTGAACTTAAGGACATAAAAGTCGTGCCTGTCGCGTTTGGTTTGAAAGCCATAGAAGCTGTGTTTTTGGTTGCTGATGAGGGTGGCGTGGTGGAAAAACTCGAGGAAAAGCTGAAATCCATAGAAGGAGCGGGTGATGTGGAAACCATAAGTGTGACCCTTATATAACGGCTTTTGCCTTTATCGGAAATTACTTAAAGATTTCCTGCACATTAAATAACGCTGTGATACCATGCGGATTATAGGCAAGACCAAGTCGGTATGTCCGGAATGCAAACGTGTTCTTTCAGCCGATATAGTTGAGGAAGGGGGTAAAGTTTACATAATAAAGAGATGTGAGGAACACGGCGAGTTCAAGGAAGTTTACTGGAGCGACTACTACATGTACCTGCAGGCAAAGAAGTATGCTAACGATGGAAGAGGAGTGGAAAATCCGAAGATAAAAGCTTCGAGTGAGGATGCATGCCCCTGGGCGTGCGGACTGTGCAACTTCCACAAAAGCCACACGGTACTTGCGAATGTGTTCGTGACCAACCGCTGTGACCTGAGATGCTGGTACTGTTTCGCAAATGCAGGAGCGCAGGGCTATGTTTACGAGCCCGATTTTGAGGTTATAGTGGACATGCTGAAGGTTCTGAGGTCAAACAAACCAGTGCCAACTCCAGCTGTTCAGTTCACGGGCGGAGAACCTTTGATGAGAGATGATATGATAGAGATCGTTAAGGAAGCCAAAAAGCTTGGCTTTTCTCACATCCAGCTAAACACGAATGGCTTGAGATTTGCGAGAGAACCAGAACTTGCAAAAGAGTTCAGGAAGGCTGGAGTTAACGTGGTTTATCTGAGCTTTGACGGTGTGACTGAAAAGACAAACCCCAAAAACCACAAATACATTCCCGCCATTCTTGATGCTCTGAGAGATGCGAAGATGCCTGTGGTGCTTGTACCAACTGTGATAAAAGGAGTTAACGATCACGAGCTCGGGGCGATAATCGAGTTTGCCGTTAAGAACATAGACATAGTTAGAGGTGTGAACTTCCAGCCCGTTTCGTTCGTGGGGAGCATGCCCGCAAAGATGAGGGAGAAGATGCGCATCACAATTCCCGATGTCATTCATGGGATTGAAGAACAAACAAACGGAAAGATTCCAGCCAATGCCTTCTATCCCGTACCAACGGTAGTGCCCGTCTCAAGATTTGTCGAAGCTGTGAAAGGAGCGCCTCAGGTTGAGTTCACCACCCATCCACACTGCGGTATGGCTACATACATTTTCCTTGATGATTCACGTGGCATTATACCCATAACTGATTTCATAGATGTGCCGGGCTTCATCACCCTGCTCAACTCAATGGCTCAGGAGAATTTGCAGAGTAAGATAGGAAAAGCCAAAGCTCTTGCCAAGCTGATAGCGGGGCTGAATAAAGTTGTTGATCAGGAGAAAGCGCCGAAAGGGATGGATATAAAGAAGATACTGACCGATATTTTCAGGAACGCTGACTACTCCAGCTTGGGAGAGTTCCACTGGAAAGCCCTTTTCATAGGTATGATGCACTTTCAGGATCCCTACAACTATGATATAGAGCGTGTCAAGAGGTGCTGCATTCATTATGCCACTCCCGACGGCAGGATAATCCCATTCTGTACTTACAACGTGTTCCCCGAGGTTTACAGGGATAAGATAAACGAACAGTACGGTATGAGCGTGGAGGAGTGGGAGAAGAAAACAGGCAAAAAGCTGGAGGATGATGTGGTGGGAGAGGTAACGGAGGAGGGGTTGAAGGAAAAGTGAAATTTTGCATCGTACCCGGGACGTAAATTATATAACTTTCTAACTCAGGAAAAAGATCATGAAAAAAACGTTAATGTGGATATTAGCTACAGCACTTACTGTCATGGCTGTCACAAACTTCTCCCACCCCTAAGTCTACCACTACCTCGACGAAATAATAACAAAAAGCGGAAAACCCATCTCCGCCAACGGAGAAACAATAACTTCAAGCGTGATCAACTGGAGCTCTTTAGGCACATGCCCCTCCGGAAGCTTCGTATCCGGATTTAATTCGCAGGGCAAAATATGGCTCCCTCCCACCGGTTGATGGCTCAGGCACTTCAAACTTCATGGCTAAATGGAGTGATTCAGATACGCTGATATCTTCATCCGTTCGAGAGGACTCAGAAGGAAACCTGATTTTAAACGGCGGCACTGTAACAATAAATTCAAGCGGAGGGATTTCTTCTGGCTTAAATGCCGACAAGCTTGATGGGTATGAGGCAAGTGACTTGCTTGCTGCTGGAACTCCAGCAACCTCCTGTTACGATCATCCATTTGCCGATGTATCGACTCCATGGAAACTTCTTGGGAGTGCAAGTTTTAGCGGAACTGAAACAGGAACAAAGGTCATTGGGGCGTTACCTTCGGCTGCAAAACAACTAATTTGCTGTATTAACCCTGGTGCTGGAACGGGATTGTTCATTTATACTACAACGGCTAATGATGGTAGCAGTTGTACTCTTCACATCAAGTGTGGGAAATACGTTATCTTTTCGGCTACTGATCTGATTACTTTTTCAGGTAACGGATTCACTTATGTGAATAAAGTGGACACACAGGAATATTGTTACGGCTGGGGTTTTTACGTGTTCACACTTTTTGTGGATCCGAGCACCAGAAACATAGAATTTCAGCGGTCGTGTTCTAGTGCAGCAACAGAAAGTGTGTATCATACAGTGTATTGCTGGTATCGCTAAAAAAATTATCATGTGGGATTTCTTTCATGGTTTTATTCCGAGCTTCTTCATCTTGATTTCATGATCCTGCCACATCTTTCTGTACTTATGGAGGTAGTAGCTCAGTTCTCTCTCATCCTTGCTTGCAACAATTACTCCATTCTCCAGCACTTCTCCTTTCAGGTGGAGCGGAAGCATTTCAAATATTTTCACATCGTATCGCTGCGTGACACCAGAGCTGAGAATGTTATCGAATATCCTCTTGACCTCACTTTTGGATGTTGTGCCGACGACCACACACACATCTATATCGGAGCGGGGTGTGCTCTTGTTCATCACGACCGAACCGAAAAGGATTACGCCCAGCACATCGTTCAGCAGGAACGAGAAGTCATTTGCAATTTTCTCCTTCAGCTTTTCCAGCTCCTCAACCATTCTTCCACCCTTTTGAAAAATGTCTCAATTGCAGGTAAAACTTCCCTTATAGCATCATAGGCCATCTCATCCACTATACCGTTGTACTCGTGCACGAGCACATTTCTCAAGCCGTGAGCACGCTTCAGGAGTTCAACCGTTGTTCCCTTCAGTCCCAAAATTTTGGCCGAAGCTTCCAGGTTTGAGTAGTCATCCTTCACAAGTTTCCCGTTATCCTTCACCATCATGGCTGCTATATCAGAAACGATCTCCACGGCTTCCTGAAACTCTTTGTAGAGTGCTTTCCTGATTATCCTGTTTTCCAGAAATTCTCTCTTGGCTGGCAGGTTTTCCTGTATGAACTCCAGCCTGTCGATAAGCTCGTCGAGTTTCTGCTCATACCGCTTTTTCCTTTTAACATCCATCATGGAACTCATCTGGTTGACAACTTTTTTATCGTTTTAACCCGCTATTTCAAAACAATGAGATTGAAAATTATCGTTGCAATTTTGCTGCTGGTTATGACTGCGTGGTTTACCTTTACTTACGTCCTGCACGGAAAGCCACAAAATAGTGCGGATAGCTGGACAAGCATCAATATGAGTTGTGTGACGGCTGAGGAACACAGGGTGAGAGGAACATCCCTGCAACCAGTTTTAATGAACGGACAGGAAGTGGTTTTGCTGCGTGGTTATTATGACTGCAATCCTGTAAGGAGAGGGGATATCGTGGCCATAAAGTTCAAGACAAGAACTGAGATTTTCGTTAAGAGGATTGTCGGCTTGCCGGGAGATGAAGTGAGATTCGAGGGAGTTCACCTGTTCCTGAACGGAAACCTGCTCCGGAACAGCAACAACCAGCCATATGTGTTCTCGGAGAGAGCAAAGAAGATTTTGAGCATTCCTTTACAGAACGGAAAAATTCCTGCCAACAGCTTTCTGGTGCTTGGAGAAGAGGTGAATGAAGAGGATTCCTTCGATTCCCGCTTCTTTGGCTACATAAGCAGAGGGCACATTGTGGGGAAAGTCCTGACTTTTGAAGAATGGAGGGAGATGAAAAAACATATATAATTTCACAGAGCAAGATTAAACCAACATGATGAGATATGATCGTTTGTTGTTCATTTCTAGTATCGTAATTCTTTCAGTCGTTGTTGTGATCGTAAACGCTTCTCATTCCCAAGTATACCACTACCTAGATGAAATACTCACAAGAAACGGCCAACCAATCTCCCCTGATGGCGAAAAAATAGCAGCGAACGTGATCAACTGGAGCTCACTGGGCGCGTGCCCCACAGGTAGCTTTGTTTCTGGTTTTGACGCGTCAGGTAAGGTGTGCTCGTCAATACCCGCAGGCACCTCCGGTATCGATGGTTCTGGCACATCAAACTTCCTCGCCAAGTGGGATGATCCGGACACTCTCACCTCTTCATCCGTCCGAGAAGACTCGAGCGGAAACCTGATTTTGAACGGTGGCACTGTGACAATTGACGCGAGCGGGGATGTATCTACTGGATTGAATGCCGATAAGCTTGATGGTTATGATGCGGCTGATCTACTTGCCGCAGGAGGAACAACAGGCGGAAGCATGCCGTTGCAGGGTGTGATAATTTTCAAGGATGATGGCTCAAATGCGGGAATATCGACTATACCTCTTTCTCTTCCAAAGGCAGGTTGTAATGTGAAGATAACGGTGTGCGATTTTGGAGCCAATCCTCCCACAAAACTAATTATAGGGGCAGATCCCGTACCGAGGATCACGAAATCTAGGAACGACATGAACCCTTCTGATATTGTAAATGCCTTACGATCACCTTCCTGTGGTGCACCAGGTTGTGTACCGAGTGGTGCGGAAATATGTTTTAAAATAGAAGACCCATCATTTTTTGGTTATCTCTATATTTATTGTCCGTCCGGATATTATTGTGACGGAAGTTTTACCACGAACATAGGAGAGAGATATTGGTGCTGCCCAAATGGGTATGTAGCACTTAATGGAAAATGTTATAAATGCCCATCTGATTATCCGAAATTCGACAAAGAAGATAAAGTGTGCTACAAAACACCCCGCTGCCCACCCACTGAAGCTGGAGAAGTTTTCATTCAGGAAGACGATGTGGATAATGTTTGTGTTTACTGTCCTGCTGACCATCCAATATACGATGCCACAACAAAACACTGCATACGTGAGGCAATATATTCTACCACTAAAGTTGGAAACTGCGCAACCCTATCCGCAACATTAGAATCAGCCTTTACCGACATAACCTTTGCAGATTCAAATAACCAGCCTGTGACCACAGGGGACTATGTTGCTCTTGCCTATTCCTGTCCCGCCTGAAATGAGAATTCTCATTTAAATCTTTCCTTCCCACACTTAATTCATGGGCGTCAAAATAAGCGAGATCGTGCCGAAGAGAGAGATAAAGATCGAGGATCTTGCCCACAAGGTTCTGGCTGTTGATGCCTTCAACGCAATCTATCAATTTCTCAGCATAATAAGGCAGGCTGACGGCACACCACTAAAAGATTCTAAAGGGCGCATAACATCCCATCTTTCCGGCCTGTTCTACAGAAATGTTAATTTGCTTGAGAAGGGTTTGAAGCTGGTTTATGTGTTCGACGGAGAGAAACCAACCTTCAAGGAAAAAACGATAGAGGAGAGGGAGAGAATAAGGCAGGAAGCCGCACAGAAATGGAAGGAAGCTCTGGAAGCAGGAGATCTGGAGGAAGCTAGGAAATACGCGCAGGCAGCCGTAAGTTTGGATGAAGAGATGGTGAAGGAATCGAAGGAGCTTCTGCAGGCCATGGGCATAGCGGTTGTGCAGGCCCCGTCTGAGGGGGAAGCGCAAGCCGCACACCTCGTGAGGAAGGGTCAGGCATACGCTTCCGTGAGCCAAGACATGGATTCCTTGCTTTTTGGCTCTCCGAGGCTTGTCAGAAATCTGAACATAACGGGTAAGAGGAAGGTTCCGGGCAAGCCTTACTACAAGGAGGTGCATCCCGAGCTCATAGAGCTGGAGGAGGTGCTCAACACGTTGAAAATAAGCAGGGAAGAGCTCATAATAATGGGAATTCTTATCGGAACGGACTACAATCCTGAAGGCGTGAAAGGCATAGGACCGAAAAAAGCATTGCAGCTTGTGAAAACCTACAGAACGCTGGATCGCATCCTCATCCATGTTAAATGGGAGCATGATGTTGACCCCCACGCAATCTTTGAATTTTTCATGAACCCTCCGGTAGAGGATGTTGAGATAGAGTTTCCACAGCTTGATAAAGAAAAGATAATCAAGATTCTGGTTGATGAGCACGAGTTCTCGCAGGAAAGGGTAGAGAATGCTCTCGCCAAGCTTGAGGAAGCTGAGAAGGCAAAAGCACAGAAAACCCTATTTTCGTTCTCATGACTTCAGTTCCTCAAGAATCCTTCTAACTTCTTCATCACTCACCTGCTCGAAGTTCCTGTAAAACTGGCTGACTGCATAGAATTGTTGGGGCGCATGCACCACAACAACCTCATCAAAATGCTCTTTCAGCTTGTCCGCACTTTCCGCAGGAGCAACCGGCACCGCAAGAACAACTTTTTTGGCGCCTTTTCTTTTGAGATAATTGGATGCACCAACCGTTGTGAGGCCGGTGGCAACACCGTCATCCACCACTATACAGACCTTCCCCTTCGCCATCCTTTCCACAACCTCCCCCTTCACACCATAATACTCCAGCTTTTCCTTGATCTCATCCCTCAACCTCTCCGCTTCCTCCTCAATGTAGTTGGAAGAGGTGATCATCATAGCTTCATCGCTCAGATAAACGTTTCCATCAGCATCCACACTACCTATCGCAAATTCTTTGTTAAAGGGTGCTCCTATCTTTTTCATTACCACGGGCAAAAGCGGAAGAGAAAGAATTCTTGCTACTTCAGCAGCCACAACGACACCCCCTCTCGTTATCCCGCAGACAACAGCGTCCTCCCTACCCTTATACTCCGAAAGCTTCTCAGCAAGCATCCTCCCCGCTTCCGCCCTGTCCTTGAATATAACCATAATCATCATTTTACCGCAATTCTTTATATTTTGATTTCACCACAATGAAAAAACATGGACGAGAAGCTCAGAAAAAAGGTAAGAGTGGTGGTGCACGACATCAAAGAGCTGAAGATTCAGGGCGCGAGAAACATAACAATTGCATGCCTCCAGCTTCTCAGGGACTACGCTTCCATCCATAGCTTTGATGAAGGTTTTTCCAAACTTGCGGATGAACTTGCAGCATTGAGACCCACACAATCCGTGCTTTACAACGCGATGAAGCTGGCAAAAAAAGCAGAAAAGCTGGAGGATGTTGAAAAGCTGATTTCCTACCTGAAAAACGTAGCACAAAACATTGGGAAGGAGTGGCACCACATAATAAAAAATGGAGAGGTTATTGCTACACACTGCCATTCAAGCGAACTCGTAGCCCTTCTCAAGGAGGCGAGAAAGCAGGGCAAGGAATTTACCGTCATCGTGACGGAAACCCGACCCAAAATGCAGGGCATCATAACAGCGAGAGAGTTGAGCGAAGCAGGCATCAAAGTGATTTACGTGGTGGACACAGCTTTGAGTCATTTTAAGGATGAGATCACCAAGTTCATGTTCGGGTGTGATGCCGTAAGGAGGGAGGGGATATATAACAAGGTGGGCACGTGCATGATGGCGGTCTTTGCAAAAGAGATAAGGAAGCCATGTTACTTTGTGGGAGATGTTCTGAAGGTTGACAAAAGGATTGAGAAGCTGGAGATAGAGATGAGGTCTCCTGCCGAAATAATAAACCCGAAGGAGTTAGGAAAGAATGTGGAAATTTTGAATCCTGCCTTCGATTGCACACCATGGAAATATGTGACCGCTTACCTTTCCGCTTTCGGAAAAGCGAGGAGGTGGGGTGAAGCAAGAAAACTGCTCACCTCCCTGAAACTGTGAGGTTGCGCAGAATCTCACTCTCATCCATCCTGACGTCGCAATAATGACATGAATAAATGAGGGGCGAGCCACTTACCTTCTCCAGTAAAGGTTTCACAAACTCCTTTTCCCTCTCATCGTTGGTTATGCATCTAGGGTTCCTGCATTTGACAAAGCCCTCCACCCTTGAAGGAGGACTCACCTTGAACTTTTCCACAACTTCATTATTCTTCACTATGTTTATGGTGACCTCTCCCGAAACCAGGGCTATTATCTCCATCTCCTCCTTTTTCGGAAACCAGCCCTCCACCTTTATGAGATCTTTTCTGCCGAGCTTCCTGCTTTCAACATTCGAAACCAGCACGAACCTGTACTTCTCATCCACGCCGAGCATGCTCAAAATAATCTTACCTCTCCCCACTCTTATGTGGTCTATCACCACACCCTCATTTATCTTCCTTACAAGTAACTCACCATCCTTCATCCTATCCCTCCTTTAGGATGGAATACAGGAGAGCCATCCTGACATACATGCCGTTGGATGCCTGCCTGAAGTAAAGAGCGTGCTTTGTCCCATCAACCTCTGACCTTATCTCATCAACTCTGGGCAATGGGTGCATAACAATCAAGCTCTCCTTGGCATTTTTCAGCAGTTCCCGCGTTACAGTGTAACTCCTCCTTACCTTCTCGTATTCCATCTCATCAGGTATCCTCTCCTTCTGAATTCTCGTTACATAAAGCACATCAAGCTCTGGCAGAATGGAGGAAAGAGATGAAACATCATGCTCGTGAAAATCTGCGCCTCTCTCCTCCAGAAACATGCGCACGTGCTCCCTGAGCATCAGGGCTGGAGGAGCTATGAAATGCATCTCCACATCGAAATTGGACAGAGCGTAAGCCAATGAAGGCACCGTCCTTCCGTAGCGGAGGTCACCTATCATCCCGACCTTAAGCCCGTCGATTTTGCCGAAAGCTTCATGAATGGTGTAGGTATCGAGCAACGCCTGTGTGGGATGCTCATTACTGTCATCTCCAGCGTTTATCACAGGAATGTTGACTCTCTCAGCTATATATCTTACTGCTCCTGCCTTCCCGTGTCTCATTATTATTACATCAACTCCATATCCAACGAACATTTTCACAGTGTCCATCAAGGACTCGCCCTTTGCCACAGAACTCGCTTTGGGATCGGCAAACCCGCATATGTCCATACCCAAATTCAATGCAGCCACTCTAAAACTTTCGTGAGTTCTGGTTGATGGCTCGAAGAACAGAAGGGCAGCGAGCTTCCCATCAAGCTTGTTTCTGAACGCATCCATGTTGTTCTTCACACGCGAAACCAAGGAAAAGAAATCAACCAGCCAGCTCTTTGTGAAGTCCTTTGCGCTCACCACACTTTTTGCATGCAAGAGAACCCTCAGTAAAATGGGTTTCTAAAACTTTTAAATGTTGGTGAACGGGCCGAAATCTCTAGCTAGATGCCCGTAAACACCACCAATGTTTTTCTCAATTTGCAAGATCGCATCTCTAAGCGCCTCACCCATATTTCTGTAGTTGTTGCTTCTACTCAGTTCCACGATAGTGTTGGCGAGAACCTCTGAATAGCTGTCTTCTCCTCCATCTTTTATTCTGTCGTAGCCTAGCACGAGCCGTGCATCTTTTCCGAAAGTATTACGTACGACTCTATAGATGTCGTTCAAAGATTCGCTCAATCCCACAGCATCATGATCTTTTAGATAAAAAATACAGCCGTCCTTCCTTACAACATACTTCCCGAAATCTTTCGGCATCTTTAACTTGCAAAACCAATCTTTGTTCAAAAGTAATTCTGTCACTTTCCCAAGCATATTGAAGTATCTTTCCATTCCACCTTCTTCCGCAAGATGATTGCTACCAACCTTAATGTAAATTTTTGGAAGGTAAATCCCACCATCCCTACCTCTAATTGCCTTTCGATGAGTTTTTTCGTCACCTAAGAAATGCCATGTTGTGCTCTTTTGTGGTTCTTCAGATAGAAGGACTCCGTATTTCTCTCTGTATTTCTCACGAATGTGGTCATAAAATTCTTCTTTGCTTTTTTCATATCTTGCCGCGAGATCGCCCACAAGCTTCTCCGGCCACTCAACGACCCTTATCATGTCTTCCCAGTCCATCACGAGCAAAAAATATACTGCCTCACTCCAAAGAGAATCGATGGAAGATGATTTTAATCTTCTGCAAGCATAATATTTGTCTTTAATTTCTCTAACAATTTCTTCAATCTTCATGTAACTACTATATAGTGATAAAAATATTTAAAGGTTTTCAATACTGTTCAGAAAAATTCTAAAAAGAAAGGGCCGAAGCCCTTTCCTCACATTCACTCGAAATCAGCGCCGAAGTTCTCTCCACCACTCTCCTTGCCTCCACCGGTCTTCTTAGCTGCTATCACGTCATCTATGCGCAGTATCATCTCTGCAGCTTCTGCAGCGCTCTTTATTGCTTGCGTCTTGACCTTCAGTGGCTCAATAACGCCGAGCTTCTCCATGTCATCGACCTTACCCTCTATTACATCAACTCCCGCTGAAACCTCACCCTTGTCGTGCCTTGCCCTGAGCTCCACGAGCGTGTCTATTGGATCCATTCCGGCATTTTCTGCAAGCGCCTTCGATATTGCTTCAACAGCGTTGGCAAAAGCGTTTATAGCCAGCTGCTCTCTACCACCAACTTTTTCAGCATACCTCCTGAGCTCCCTTGCCACTTCTGCCTCCGCAGCTCCACCTCCCGCAACGACCTTTCCGCTTTCAAGTGCTGAGGCCACAGCTCCGAGAGCATCCTCAACAGCCCTGTAAACCTCTTCCACCACGTGTTCTGTGCCTCCTCTCACAAGCAGAGTCACTGACTTCGGATCCTTGCAATCACGCACAAATATCATTGCCTCTCCTGCAACCTTCTTCTCTTCCACCACTCCTGCATGTCCCAAATCCTCTTTGCTAAGATCATCGAGTGTGGTCACTATCTTACCTCCGGTTGCCCTTGCCAGCGCTTCCATATCGGATTTCTTCACTCTCCTGACAGCAAGAATGCCTTTCTTAGCAAGGAAGTGCTGTGCCAGGTCATCTATACCCTTCTGGCAGAACACGACGTTTGCTCCTGTTGCCGCTATTTTCTCAACCATCTCTCTGAGCATCTTTTCCTCCTGTTCTATGAACGCCTGGAGCTGGCTCGGATCCGTTATCCTGATCTGTGCATCGGTCTCAGGACCCTTTACTTCAAGTGCCATATCCACAAGAGCAATCTTTGCATTCTCCACTCTTGTTGGCATCGCTGGATGGACCTTCTCCTTGTCCAGCACAATACCCTTAATGAGTTCGGACTCTGAGGTTGAGGCTCCCTCCTTCTTCTCCACCTTTATCCTGTCAAGGTCCACAACAACCCTGCCCTTATCCTCTTCCGCAACGGTCAGCACGGCTTCAACAACAAGCTCTGCAAGATTATCCCTTGCCACTTCCGCATTCTTTCCAGTCATGGATGTCATTGCAATTTTCTTGAGAACATCCTTGTCTTTCAGGGTGACAGGTTTGGATATTTTCTCCAGCACCTCTATGGCTTTATCCTTCGCCATCCTGTATCCATGAGCGATTATTGTCGGGTGGATGTTCTTGTCAAGAAGGTCTTCAGCTTCCTTCAACAACTCTCCAGCTATAACCACTGCAGTGGTTGTTCCATCTCCCACCTCTTCATTCTGCGCTTTAGCCACCTCCACCAGCATCTTTGCTGCTGGGTGTTCTATCTCCATTTCCTCCAGAATAGTCACACCGTCGTTTGTTATCACTATATCTCCTATGCTGTCCACCAGCATCTTGTCCATTCCTCTTGGACCCAAAGTCGTTTTTACAGTTTCCGCTATTGCTATTGCTGCAGCGATGTTGTTTTTTTGAGCGGTTCTACCTGTCTGCCTTATCACATTTTCGGGTAGTATCAAAATTGGTTGAGCCGCTCCTCCACCTCCATACATCTCACATCACCTCCATACCATAATTTTTGGTTCAGAACCAAAACGATGTTTATGTTCATGTCGGTATACAAAAGTGTGGATACAAACTTTAAATATTTTATGTTCATGTCAGTATACAAAATCCATCAATCATAACTATTGACGAACAAAACAAAAAATTATATAAGGTAGTTGATCCATACAGAAAGTTTGTCTGGATAATTAAAATTCAAAAAAAGAAAACCAGGTGAGTATTATATGTCCGCAAAAATACTTGGTAAAAAGAAGGAAGATAAGGAGAAAGAAAAGGGAGTGATGGAATGGATAAAAGCAGCGAAATTTGATCCGGAAAAGGGAGAGTTAACCATTGGTGGCAGGAGACACGCAATAGTTTTCAACGGCTTCTACTCGGACATGCGCGAGAGAATGAGAGAGGTTATAGGTAATGCAGCTGACGCGATAATCTATGATGTCGCAAAAGAGCATGTGAAGGCAGTGGTATTGTATTACATGAATCACTTCCCGCCACTTAAGCTACTTGCCAAAACCAAGAAGGGCAGGGATGCAGTAGCTAATAAGGTTGTGGACCTCCTGTCAGCATACGGTTATGGAAAAGGCACGCTTGAAAAGCTGGACTGGGAGGGCGAGTCAGTGATTGTGGTTGAAAACTCATTTGTGGCAACTTGGTACGTTAGAAACAACATAAAAACGGACAAACCCGTTTGCTCGTTGCTGCGCGGATTTATAGCAGGGGCTGCCGAGGCAATAGGAGGAAGAAAGCTCGATTGCATTGAGACGGAATGTGTGGCTAAGGGAGATAAGGTGTGTAGGTTTGTGGTTAAGCCCGCTGAATAAAAAGGTGTGATTTCATGATGGAGAATGAAGCAACTCAAATTGAAGGAGAGGTAAGGGCAGAGAAAGGAGAGGAGCAGGAGAAGCATGTACCTCAGGAATTTCAGGAGTGTGTGTTTTGCAAGATACTTGCAAAGCAGCTGCCCGCAATGGTGGTGGAAGAGAACAGCAGCTTCATGGCGGTGCTGGAGATAAACCCTAAAGCCATAGGGCATGTGCTGGTGTTCCCCAAGAGACACATAGCACACTTTGAAGAGATGGATATGAAGGAGATGGCGGAGTACGCGCACACCATCAAGAGCGTGGTAAGGAAGATGAGGAGGAAGCTCTACATAACCGGATACACAGTTGTTTCACAGAACGGATTTTCCAGCGGCCAGATGACAGGGCATTTTGTAACGCACATCATCCCAACCTATTCCAGCAAGAAGGTGGACATGAATCTTCTGGCAGCGCTGCCAACCCTCGACATTCCTCCAGCAGTCATGGAAGATACTTTCAGGAGATTAAGGGAGTGAAAGCAGAACGGGATGGAAAATGGCGGCTATTAAAAAAGAGAGTGATAAGAAGGAAAAAGACAGCAGAAGGAAGGTACTGATAGTTGACTTAGAGGAAACGCTGGTTAGCGGTAATGAGCTTGTGGAAGATGCGCTAAAATTCCTCGAAAAGGTCAGAAAAGAATATGTGGTTGTCCTATTAAGCAACCACACAGAAGCCAAGATAAAGGAAATATTAAGCTCGCACCTCCTTTACCCTTACTTTGATCTTGTGGTGAGCGCAACCGATTATGATATGAGAAAACCGGACCCCCGAATTATTGGAGTGATACGCACCCTACTCTACGATAAATTTGAGAGGAAGTTTGACTTGCGCAACTTCTGGATGGTGGGTGACAGACCAGATAGAGACATCTTGCTCGGCAACCTTGCGGGAATAAAGACGATAAGAGTGAGAAGAGGAAAATATGCTGACAGGGATGCGGAGTTTGAGGAAGAAATGCCAAAACATGAAGTTTCAAGCTTAACAGAGGCAGCGGAAATCCTGCTTTCAACCAGAAAGAAAAGCAGCACCAAAAAGAAGGAAAAGGCCAAGTCCACAAGAAAAACCAAAAAGAAGTGAACTAAATCCGGTGTATTTGCATGGATGTCTCGCTCATCCTCTCAGACCACACGCTTTTCCTGATAGCATGTCTAACATCCCTTGCAGGAGCAATATATGATATCAAAACCACCGAAATCCCAGATTTTGTTCCGCTTGGGGGTTTTGTGGGAGCACTTCTGATTTATCTTGGCAGGGGTGTGGTTTTCTCCCAGTGGGATGACATATTCATAGCTTTTGCCACAGCCACAATTTTCCTCGTGCTGGGATACGCGCTTTTCTCCACAGGACAGTGGGGTGAAGCTGACGTATTGATTTTAGCATCGATAGGATTTGCAGTACCAAAACCGCTGAGCTTCTTCCACCCGAATTTGATGGCTGTCAATCACTTACTTTTCTACCCCGTCGCATTTCTCATAAACTGTTTTGTGGTAGGAGCAATATATGCTATCCTCTTTACCCTGATTTACGCGCTTTTATATGCTGAGAAGAAAAGTGAGCTGCTGAAAGCCAGCTTTGAAGGGATGCGGATTAAAGGTGTGGTGGCTTCCATACCTCTGGTGATGGGCTGCACAGCGTATCTTTACCTCTCTCCACTCAACGAGAGCATCGCAATGGAGATGGTTTTAGTGGGAGCTAAATACACCGCGATCATGTTCCTGCTCTTCATCCTGCTTAACTTCGCCAGACATGCTGATAGAAACGTTTTTATGAGATACATAAGCATCCAAAAGTTGAAGGAGGGGGATGTGCTCGCTGAAGATGTCAAAACTCCAACGAAAAGGTTCAGCTCAAAGCTTTTCGTGGGTCTGACAAAACAGGATGTGGACTTCATAAAGAAAGCATGGAAATCCGGAAAGCTGAAGACGGAGCGAAAGGGTAAAATCAAGATAAAGGAAGGTGTGCGCTACGCTCCAACCTTCTTTTTATCATTGCTGGTAACGGCAAAATACGGGTTCATTTTCTTTTACCTGTTCTAGTTCCGATTTTCCTCCCTCTCTTTTTTCCCGACTTCTTGAGGTAGAGCGTGTATCTGGTGAGAGTATAGGATAAGGGATTTCTTATCTTCTCACACAATGAGTCCTTCTCGCAAATTTTTATGTCTGGATAATAATCCTTGTTATCGCAGTTCGGAGGGATGTAAGCCATCTGCTTCTTGAAAGCATATTTTAGCTGACCCCTGACATATGAATCGCGGAGCGGCTCCTTGTTCCTTTTGTTCCACTCCCACACCAAACTCTTTATCTCCTCTGGCTTCCACCTCATCAATTTTAGAAAGTTAATCAGCACGAACAGAAACCTCTTTCTACCATCCTCAAGCCCTTCAAGCCCTTTCTTTATGCATGGAGGGAAAAACCTTTCATCAACTCTGTTTTTAAGGTAAGCGTCACTCCTCACCTCTCTGAAGCCAGCACCTCTCTCAACCTCGGAGGAAACACTCAATCTTTTTTCATCCACCCTCCTGCTCATGAAATCCAGCACCTCAAATATAAGGTTTTCCGCTTCACCCTCCTCCCATCTCGTCAGAAATCCCGCGCTTCCAACCTTAACTCTTTCAATTGCTGCCATCTCGGCTTTAAACGATGGAATTTCCTCAACTCTTAGGGGGGTGCTAACCAACCACGTCTTCTCGTTTAAGGAGTAAGGAGCCCTGAACAGATGCCTGACCGACCAGTTTTCCTCTATCTCCATGATTTTGTAAGGATCAACCCTCTCATCATCAACAGCAATCTTTTCGTAAAGCTCCGGATACTTGCGCAAAAGCTCCTGGCCAAGCTTTTCCTTTATCAGGTGTTTGAGATAAGCTGCTATTCCTTGCAGCAGTTCCGGATAAAACGACTGGATGGGCTTGCCCTCCACCTCTTTTGGAAGGGACTCGAACGGCACGGCAACATGAAAACCCCTGCTGCCCGAGAACTTAACGAAAACATTCTTTATTCCGTGCGCTTTCAACGCCTTAACAAGAATCAACGCAGCTTCTCTCGCATAAATGTAGCCCTCATTGCAGTCAATATCAAGAATCAGGTCCCAGCCGGCACGCAGCTTCTCAATCTCATCCGGCCTCATCTCGTTGCTGAGGTTAAGAGGGTTGTGCCACCTCTCCACAGACATGTGGAAGGATGTAGCGCCACTTAGAATCATGGTTTTAAGATCTCCGGGCATGTTCAGCATGTCAGGCCTCTTGCCATATTTTCCGTCATACACGGGCACGAACTCCCTCTGCTTTGCAACTTCAAACATGAACTCCATGAGTTCTGGCTGGGAATAGTAGTTCCTAATTTGAACAGGAGTTGGCTTTTCAACCTTAGGGAGGTCCATGTTTTTCAGCTTGGTGGCTTAGATTTTTATTTTAAAAATTCCTGCTCACCATTCATATCGGAGGTGGTGGGTATGAATGCCTTGCTATACGGTGTGAACAGACCCAGAAGCTGGGATCCGGTTGAGATGAGCGATGCCGAGAAGAAACATCATGTTGATGTTGATGTGCTGAGTTTTGATGAGGAAAAGCAGCTTGCCAGAGTGAGGGTTGAGGTGGGAAAATACCTCAAACATCCCAATGAACCCTCACATTTTATACAGTGGATTGAGCTTTGTGTGGATGACACTCCTGCAGTAAGAGTTGATTTCACGGCATCTCTTGCCCATCCTTCTGTGGAAGTTCTTGTGCACGCAACGCCCAGCTCAACAATCTTTGCAAAAGCGAGGTGCAATCTTCACGGCACGTGGATGAGCAAAAGAATAAGCGTTCAGTAGATTTTGAAAGCATGCTCGCATGGCTCGCCATGCATGCTACACTTTTTCTTGCAGCATTCCAGATGCACAAACCATTTGTGATGCTTACAAAGAACGTGTCTGTGACCGGAAAGACTTATCTTTTCCCCGCAGATAGGACATTTCGCCATAAAGGTAATTAAGGTTGAGAACTTACATATAAATTTTTCTGATATCACTCCCAAATCAAACCAGCTGTGCCATTGTTTCTGCTAACCTATCCTTCATGCTTCTGTACACTGTCTCCACTTCCCCGTAATCCCTTTCGAAGTTTGACACCACTTGAAGAGCGCGTAGCTTTTCAGCATTCTCTCCCATCTGAAATATCCACCATTCCTTTGTCCTGATTTTGGAGGAGGGATGGGAGAGCTCTCTCACAAACCCGCAGAACTCAACATCGTATTCTGAAAGGTTGAGCTCGGGCACCCATCTCCTGGAGGGAAACATGTGCCAGTAGGTTGCATCCTTTGCAGGACCATTAGCCTCCATCCCTCTAACTCTGGTGTAAAAGCGGTAAAGCCCATTCTCGCTCTCGTAATCACATTCCACCAGCTCCCTCGCTTTACCAATCCTCATTATACTCTCAAAACCTCCAACCATCTTTGAAGCAGGAACTCCGTCCTCAACAACCTCCTCTTCCTTCTCCACCCGAGACATCCTCCTCCTAAAAAACAATTCATGACCTCCTATTTCCACCTTGCCGCGCTCTTCAAATCCCACCTCCCTATAATCGTCACTCTCCTTTCTCACAACATTTTTGTAGATGGAATGAATCCGAAAACCACTATCCACACATTTTACATAATACTCGTCGCCCAGCTTCACATCAGGAAGCGAGGAGAGGTAAGAATAGGGCAACCCCAATTCAAGCCGTGGCGTTGTTTCGGGAGTGAATTTGTAGTCGCGGCTTTCATCTTTAGATGTAAAGCGAACCATCCCGAATTCAGGAAGGTGAATAAATTTTATCATGGTTGTTCTGATTGTTCAAAAAATTTTAATTTTTACCTCTTTCAGGTAAAAACTTGCTGTTTACGGCTTTCTAATCCATACAGCAGCCTCATAAACTTTGGATGTTTTGAAGACGCGCTGCCTCACACACCACCTCTCATTTAACATGTATATTCGCTTCACTTCAAACCCGGTTTTGCTTGCTATCTCAGCCGTTCTAAAGCAGCAGTCGTATGCTTTTCCATCTATGCACGCATCCCCAATAATGATGTACGCGCTTCCACCCCCCCTTAAACACCTGAATGCCTCAACCAGAAACTTCCCCAGATCATTAAAATAAGATTCGACCATTTCTTCAACACTTTCATCCCCCTCCTTACCGCCCTTCCTGTAGGATGTGCCGAGAAACCTGCTCGCATTTTCCATGGTTTCGTTGAGCATGCAGAACCTCTCTATTCCGTACACCTTCACGTACTCCTCTTTTTTAAGATAGGGTGGAGAGGTAATGAGAAGGTCAAAGCTTTCATTATGAAAAGGAAGGTTTCTCGCATCTCCATGAACAACGCCTGTCTCTGCATGAGTTTTTGCATGTTTTTGCCAGAAACTTGCAACATCTTGAATCATCCTGCTTGCCTGCCTTTCAAATTCTTCAAGGAGCGCGGGTTTAACCCGTTTCCTTTGCTTGAAAACCGCTCCATCTCTGAGGAGTGCGGATGCTTCATAAGCAGCGGTTGCAAGCGCAAGCCTAAAAAACCGGGCTTCATTTCCATCTTCACAAACGTTGTTTATTGCTTTCTTGAGGGCGAGCAACTCCTTCATTTTTCTTGGAGAGAATGCTCTTGCGAGCAGAGGGTTGTTGAGAGCTTCTCTTACTTCCTCCTCATCCACATCCATCTTTTTAGCTTCTTTCACCAAAAGCGCAAGCTTGTTCCTGAGCTCGAAAGCGTTATAGCGTGTGGTTTTTGTTTTCGCAACTGCAACCATCATCCTGCTTGCCTCAACCCCAACAGCGCTTATCCCGCGCTCAAGACACGCAAGTATTGTTGTGCCTGTCCCACAGAAAGGGTCGAGGACTCTTTCCACATTTTTGGTGGAATGAGCGCTGAGAATCTCATCCATCAGCTGCTTTGAAAACGCTTCCTTGTAAGGAAACCAACGATATACAGCAAGGTTTTTATTCCCTTCCCACCCGGCAAATCTGCCCAAGTGGTAAGCATCCACCACCCTTTTTTTCAGCTTTTCAGCATCCATCGCGCATCACATGTGAGCTCTTATCTCAGCTATGGTGGGAAATTCGAGAACCTCATCTTCAAGGCAGGCGTAAAGCTTGAAATCCTCTATGCCAATCCTTCTTAGAATCGGCGAGAGGAGCTCGCTGTCCGGCATTGAAAGGATGTCGGTACCCATAAAAATCGGAGAGAATGCCGGAAGCACAACAATCCTAGTCCTCCCATACTTGCCAACCATGAAACATCTTGTTCTCACAACGGCACCAACATCATCCTTCACAACGATGGCTGGATGCTCGTGCCCCATTATCAGGAAGGGTCTGGAAAAAGCCGCAACATTATCCTTATCGCCATGCACCACCACAAAATCATCTTTAACATAGGCAGCTTCCTCAAACACCACTCTCTCATACCTCTTGAGTGCAACTTTGAGATAGTTGTCATGATTTCCCCTCACCACCACGACCCTTTTGAATTTTTCAAGCGCGAACTCCATGAAGGCATGCACATCCTTCCACTCAAACCCGTGCATCTCCGCAAATTCATGCTTCATGTCTCCAGCAACAACGAGCTCCTCAAGTTTTTTGTGCTTATCCACAATTCGGGAAAGCAGAGCTTTTACGTCCTCAAGCATGATGCGCGGCATGAATAGCCCGCTTGTGGCCATCACACCTTCAAAACCAAGGTGGAGATCCGCTATAACAAGAATTTTGTCGTCAATGACCGCTCCCCCTTCCGGCAATAACTTAATCTTGCTGTCCACCAAAACTTCCTTTGGTATAATATCATCACTCATCATTTTTCACTTCCACGTAAAATTCTTGGAGGGTATCATCCTTTTTCAGCACGAGGCACAAGCCTTCGGATGGCACGGAGATTTCAAGCTTACCTCCCATGTACTCCAGAGCCTTCCTAACCTCCTTGACGTTGAATCTGTCCATCACGACCCTGTACTCTTCCCTCTCAGCCCCCGGCCCGATAGTATAGAGAAGCACAAGCCCCTCTCCATCTTTCACATACTTGCGGAGAGCATCGTAAATCATCTTCTCTTCTTCCATTTCCTTCTCCTTTCTTCTCTTCAATCCCTCCTCATTCAGCCTGAAAAAATCAATTCCCTTCAAGACACCTCACCTCCAAGCCGTTTCATGAGCTGGTGATGGAAGAGCTTTATCAGCTCCCTCCTGTCCTCCATGAGCACGGCATCCGTTGATCCGAGCACCACGAGATTCAGCGCAAACGGAGATGGGAGCTCTACGCTGTCCTTTATCACGAACCTCTTTCTTCCCGCCTCGATGTCCTTCAGGAAGAGCTTCGCATTCTTTATGTCCATGGCATCCTCCATTATCTCGCGGTACGTCTCCTTGAGAAGAGGGAAGTTCGGATCGATGCGCTTTATAAGCTTGAGAAGCATCTCGGCATTCACCTGCTGCCTTGCCACACTTTTCTCACGCTTTCCGTAACGCCTGAGTATCAGGAAGCTTCTCGTCGCCACATGCCTGAATCTGCGCTTCAGAATTTCCGTGCCTTCGAGCGCATGTCTGAGCATTTCTTCCAGATTGTCAGATGTTACAAGCTCAACCACGAGATGAGGGTCAACCCGTACATCCCTCGGCAGAATCAATGCAAAGCCGTTATCATTGAGCATTATCCTGACGTTGCACCTTTTGTAGCGGGAAAGAGCATAAGCATAAGCTCTGCTCAAAGCTTCATTAGCTCTCCTTCCCACAAGAGTGTGGAATATTATGTTCTGCCTGCCCAGCTCATCCATGTAGTTCTCAACAAGCACCTCAGCATGCGTTGGCACGAAGAGATAGTCATACTGCTCCCTGAAGTAGTTGTAGATGGCTTCAGCTGTGACTCTATTCACCTTGTACTTCTCCATCAAATGTCTTATTATGTAAGGTTTATCGGCCCCGCTCTCCAGCAGGCTCCTCATCTCGAACCTGAAGCGGCCGATGTCCTGAGCGAGTTCATATGTCAGAGGGAGCTGCTCGGAAAACCATGACGGCACGGTTGGCTTGGCATCCTCCACCAGCTTGACATAGCCCTTATTCCCCCTCGAATAAAGAAACTCGTAAACCTTACCACCAAGAACAAACCTATCTCCTTTTGTCAGCTTCTCCATAAACTCCTCCTCCACCATCCCGATGAAGGACTTCTTGTCAGCTGAATAGATCTTGGCGTAGCTCTCCTCAGGTATCGTCCCCACGTTTAAATAGTAGATGGGTCTTATCATCTTGCCACGCCTTCCAAACTCCATCGTCTCCTCATCAAACCAGAGCTTCGCGTACACGTTTCTCTCTTCCAGCTGCACGTACTCTCCATTCAGATAGCGCAGCACCGCCATGTAATCTTCCCAGCTGAGATTGTGAAAGGTATAGCTCCTTTTTATCATGCTGAAAGCTTCCTCAACTTTCCACCCCCTCTCTATGCTCATGCCGACCAGATGCTGACATAACACATCGAGCGTGTTTGTGGGTATGTGAATCTTGTCGAGTTTCCTCTCCCTTATGTTCTTCGCCATCACCACACATTCAACAAGATCATCCCTGTCAAGCACGACTATCTTGCCTTTGGCCACATCCTCCAGCCTATGACCACTTCTCCCTATGCGCTGGATAGCTCTCGTTACCGACTTCGGGCTGCCTATGAGCACCACAAGATCGATATAACCTATGTCTATTCCAAGCTCAAGGGAAGTGGATGACACCACGCACTTCAGCTTGCCCTCCTTCAGCTTTCTCTCCACGTCCAACCTTATCTCTCTTGAGAGAGAACCGTGGTGCGCTTCAACAAGCTCAGCGTACTTATCCTTGAACTTGGTTTTGAGATGGTGCACAACCCTTTCCGTGCCCGATCTCGTATTGGTGAAGATGAGGGTGGTGGTGTGCTTTTCTATCAGCTTGTCCAGCAGCTGGTAAAGCTTTTCATGCATAACTTCTGTTGGTGTGTAGATCAGATCCTCCACTGGAGAAAGCACCTCAACATCGATCCTTTTTTCAAACGAGACATCCACAATTTTACAGTGCCTTGGCAACCCCTCTTCCTCAAATCCAACGAGGAATTTAGCCACCTCTTCCAGCGGGTGGATCGTGGCTGAAAGACCAATTCTGACAAAGCTGTTCTGAGCTTTGGCTTCGAGCCTTTCCAAAGCCAGAGACAGCAGGGAGCCGCGCTTATTTTCGGCTATGCTGTGTATTTCATCCACCACAACATACCTTGCCTGAGCCATCAGCTGCGAGAATTTTGGGGAAGACAGAGCTATGGTGAAGCTTTCGGGTGTGGTGATGAGTATGTGTGGCGGCTTCTTCAGCTGGCTGGATTTTTGACTTGCGGTGGTGTCTCCGGTGCGCTTTGCCACGCGTATCCTTTGCAATTTTATTCCTTTTTTCTTCGCGAGCTCGTAGATCTCAGCAAGGGGTACTTGCAGATTTCTTTCTATGTCGTTGCTCAAAGCCCTCAAAGGAGAGATGTAGATGCAGTAAATCTTATCTTCAAGCATGTTGTTCCTTGCAAGGATCACAAGCTCGTTTATGATTGCAAGGAAGGCAGCAAGCGTCTTCCCGCTTCCAGTTGGGCTTGAAACGAGCACGTTGTTCTGCCTGTGTATCTCCATGATGGCGAAGCGCTGGGGTGGAGAAAAATCTTTAAAGCGGGAGAAGAACCACTCTCTAACCAGCGGGTCTAGTATGCTCTCTATCTCCTCCCTGCTGTAGGGCTTATCCATCCAGACGATTCTTCCGGCTGAAGCTTCACCCTGCTCCGCAGAAGCCATAAACAAAATTTCGGGTGGAGTTTTAAAAGGGTTTATTTCACGAGAAAAATTGATTTTTCAATAATGTGTCGTAACCGAACATAGCTCTGAATCAAAATTACATTCCGTATAATGTATATTACACTATACAAATCAATATATTTAGGTTATTTTCTTCCTTTCTAACATGACAAAGAGATACCTTGATGCAATGAAGGATGCTTACAAGTCAGTTGTTAGAAAGGATATAAAAGGAGTGTTCGGAAGCATATTCCCGGAAGCTGTCAGGCTTGCGGCAGAGAGAATAGTCGCGCACCACCCAAATTTGAGCCCGGATGTTGTTTATCACGATATGCTCAGAAGATTTAGATTCTATGTTGAGCCCACACCACCCGATAAGCTGGTGCACATAGACCATGAAAAGGAACATGTAATCCTGAATGCAAGAGCTGTGAAGGATTTCCTGCACACTGATGGGCATTCATACCGCTTTGCTAAAAGGAAGGAGGGCCACCGGCTTGAGAGGATAAGAAACATAATAAGGGAGTCCATAGCTTATGAACTACATAGGTGGCATGCTTTCGAAGATAAATTCCAGAAAGAAGAAGAGCAAGAGCAAGTTCCACAGGCCCCTGTGAGGGAAGAAACAAGTCAATCGACATCCCACGGCTTGGAGCTTGCTCTGCTCATCACACCGATATTACTCCTTGCCACAGCCGCTTTCAACATGGCATCTCTGGCTGAAAGAAGCATTTCGGGGATGGCTGTCGGCACAGCATCGTCCATGATTGGTGCAGTATTTCTCTTCCTTGCCGTGCTTGTGGCAGCACACACGTTGAGAAAGAAGTGATGAAAAAGCGCCTTAAACTTTCTTCTTTTTTCAATTGAAAAGTATGCTCGTCATCTACAACCCGCTCTGTTTGGAATACAGACATGATGACTTTCATCCGGAAACTCCGGAAAGGGTAAAAAGGATTGCGGAGGCGCTTGAAAAGACTGACCATGATTTTGTGGATGCAAGGCCTGCAAAGCTTGAAGATCTGCTGGTGGTGCACACAGAAGAGCATGTGAAACGCGTGGAGAGTATGAACTATTTTGATGCTGACACACCGCCCATAGACGTTAAGTACCCGATTCTTGCAGCAGGATGCGCAATAAAGGCTGCCGAGCTTGAGGGCTTTGCCCTGACAAGACCGCCGGGCCATCACGCTGGCAAGAACTTTCTCGGAGGATTTTGCTACTTCAACAACATAGCCGTAGCGGTGAGGAAGGTTTATTCTGGAGAAAGAGTAGCCATTCTTGATATCGATGTGCATCACGGAAACGGCACTCAGGACATCTTCTTGCATGATGACAACGTGCTTTACGTTTCCATTCATCAGTATCCATTTTATCCCGGCACAGGAACGGAAAGCACTGATAACTGCATAAACTTCCCGCTCCCAGCCGGAACGGATGAGAAAGCTTACCTTAAAACGCTGGAAAAAGCTCTGACAAGAATACAGCAATTCATGCCGGATGTGCTTGCAATCTCGTTGGGTTTCGACACTTACGAGAAGGATCCTCTTACGGGTTTTCTGCTCAAAAAAGAAAGCTACCAAAAAATTGCTAAACCCATAGCAAACACAGTTAAAGAATGCAAAGCAAGATGTTTTGCTGTTCTTGAAGGAGGTTACAGTCAAGACATAGGGAAGCTTGCGGTGGAGTTTTTTGAGGGATTGGAGCCCTACAAATAAATATGTTCTTGAGCATCATCAAACCATGGAACAAGATGTTCGTTCTGATGGAAGAGTATACGTGTGGAAAGAGAGATTTGCGATAGTCAAAGCCAAGAAACCACACCCTGAAGCTTTTGCCAACATAATGGATGGGAAGGAAATAACGGTCATAATCGATGAAGCAAAGATTGATGAAGTGGACACACTGGAGATGGAGCCGGGATGGAAGCTTCTTACTTTTGACATGGTGCTGCCTTTCAACCTTGTCGGATTTCTCGCAAAAGTAGCTAGTGCACTCGCCAAAAAAAGCGTATCTATCTTTGTTATCTCTTCCTACTCGACTGATCACATTCTGGTGAAGGAGAATGACTTGAAAAATGCAAAGGAAGCTCTGGAAGAGCTGGGTTTTGTGGTACAACTTTAACGATACAAGGACAGATATGCAGCGACAGAAATTTAAAGTTTTTAAACTTCATCGAAGTTTCATGGAAGCTTACGTAATTTTTGCTCTGGTCGCCATGCTCCTTTATGGTATCACGCCTCTGCTTTATAAGCTCGCATCAAACTATGCAGACTCTTTAACCGTGACTTTCCTCACCACAGGCTTCATGCTCCTCTTTCTTGCTCTGATGTGGGTTTATCAAGCTCCGTCAAAATCCATCAACAAGCAAGTTGTGCCTTATGTAAGCACCGCTGGCTTTATAGCAAGCATAGCATTCTTCTTTTACATTCGTGCAATAAGCTCAGGTAAGATAAGTATAGTCAAGCCGATAGTTGGTATGAGTACTGCTGTGACAGTGCTGCTAGGCATACTGGTGCTGGAGGAGAAGATAACGCTCATCAAAGCTATGGGAGTATTGCTTGCTATAGCTGCCATAACTTTATTGTCTTGGTGATGCGATATCATCAAGAAAAATTTCGCTGACTGCTTGTTAAACCTAATGGATAAACTACAAAATCCGTGCTGCATAGGGCTTGACACAAGAATAAGCTTCGTGCCCTCGTTCATAAAGCAGCAAGCCGTGGAAAAGGAGGATAACGTGTTTGAAGCCACAGCAGAAGCCATACTTGAGTTTAACAGGAAAATTGTGGATGCTACATACGATTTAGTGCCGTGCTACAAAATCAATTCAGCGTTCTACGAACTTTACGGGAAGCACGGCATAAAAGCGCTGAAAAAGACCGTAGAGCATGTGAAAAAGAGGGACAGAATTGTGATTTTGGATGTGAAGCGCAACGACATCGGAAGCACAGCAGAAGCTTACGCTAACGCTTATTTGGGCAGAGTTGAACTGTGTGACGGAACAAAGGCAAGTAGCTATTTTGATGCTGACGCAATAACAGTCAACCCGTACCTCGGCACGGATGGGATAAAGCCGTTCCTTGATGCGTGCGGGAATTTCGGCAAAGGCATCTTTGTGCTCGTGAAGACCTCCAATCCTTCCAGCCACGAGTTTCAGGACGTGAAAATGGACAACGATAGTTCAACGCTCTTCCAGATGGTTGCAAGGAAGGTGGATGAATGGGGTGCCGAGCTGATCGGCACGGAGTACGGCTACTCTTCCGTTGGTATGGTTGTTGGCGCAACCTATCCCGAGCAGGCAAAGGTGTGCAGGAAGCTTGTTCCAAGAGCTGTGGTGCTCGTGCCGGGCTACGGAGCGCAGGGTGCAAAAGCAAAGGACGTTGTGCACAACTTCAATGAGGATGGACTCGGAGCCATAATCCACTCAGCGAGAGGTGTTATAGCAGCGTACAGATCAGAGAAATATGAGGCGGGTGAAGACAGGTTTGAGGAGGCGGCCAGACAGGCCGCGCTTGAGATGATCGATGATATAATCAGCGCGTTGAAAGCTAGTGGGAAGTGTAGGTGGTAACAGGGATGATGGTGGGGTATTTCTCATGTTCTTTAAGCGCGAGTAATGTATTGTAAATTTCTCTCGCGCTTACCTGCTGTTTCTCAGAACAACCGGGATGCCTCTTTTCTATTCTCGGTGCTCCGCAGACAAGACACTTCCCCCACAAGTATTCTGTATTGGTCTCCGGATCATATATCATCTCCACAGAGTCCATATCGAATTTGTGGTCTGGACGTGTGCACACTCCATGCAATCCCATGAATCAGTTTTTGTTCAAATCATCATAAAAAGATTGCGGTTTAACCAGAAACATCAAAATTTAAACAAATAAAAAGTTCGAATTTCGTCTCTTTTCAGAACAACCAGATACTTATATAAATTTTTTGAACAAAGTGAATTAAAACAAAAAATTGTGGTGAACTTGATGATAAAAGAAAAAATTTCGATTAAAAGCGCATTTGCGGTCTTGTCTCTGGTTTTTGTCGTTGTTCTGGCAAGCGGTTGCATAGGTGGTGGGAAGCCATCAACGAGCGTTGTCGAAAATGCAGCTCAGCTGCTTCTTCCCAAGCATGATGTTGGAGATAAAGATATAGATGGTGTGCCCCGCTATCCGGACACCACAAGAGTGAGCTACTCTTTCGATGAATGTTCTGAGAGCGCTTCATACTACCTTAAGGGTAACAAGATGGATGGTGCGGTTGAGTTTTACACTTCCGAGCTGGAGAACGATGGCTGGAATCTTGAAAGCAAGAGCTCTTCCGCAGGAGCCGGAATTGTGGTGCCGGGGGTGGGCACGATGCATTATGTTGAGGGAACGTCACTCACTTTCTCAAAAGGTAACAACATATTGTACGTGGATGTTGGACTGGTAAAGATCGGCGATAAAGAATACACACTTATCAATCTCGATTTGTCCAAACCCTGTGGTGAAACCGGTGAGACATCACAAGGTGAGAGCACACAGGAAGATTACTACGAGTCAGCAGCTGACGTCACACCTCCTTCAGGATACGCGCAACAGCTGGATGAGGACATAAGGCCTGTTTTGATCTCCATCTTTGGAGGGGCAAAGCTGGCAGATGTAGGTACGGTGAGCACCGGCACAGCAAATTATGTTGTGCTATCCTATGCTGTGCCACGCGCAGTTAGCAGTGAGGATATACAAGAGCTTGTGAACGAGCTTTCAAAGGAAGGGTATCAGGCAAGTGGTGTGCAAGTCAGCGGGGATGAGATAAGCGGAGTGGTGGTTAAGGAAGGCGTAACTTATGGAATCTCATCCACCATCGGTTCACAGGTTGTGGAGATATCTTACATGGCGGTGGTGAGCTGAGGTTCTGATCATTTAAATCAACAGAGGTGAAAAGAAATGGCTGAGAAAAAAGGTGGAGATACAAGCCTTGGTATGGCCGAGAACGTGGAAGCGTTTCTTGCATACCTGCTCGGATTTGTGACTGGAATAATATTTCTGCTGGTCGAAAAGAAGAGCAGGTATGTAAGGTTTCATGCAGCACAATCAACGGTGCTGTTTCTCGGACTTTTCGTGATCAAGTTCGTGCTCGGCTTCATTCCAATACTGGGCTGGATTACAGGAGTGCTGCTCGGACTTCTTGGATTTGTGCTCTGGATAGTGTGCATGATCAAAGCGATAAAGCACGAGGATTTCAAGCTGCCCATCGTGGGCAACATAGCGGAGAACATCGCATGAGCCAGCTTGAAAGAAGAAGCGCAGCAGCAGGGAGCTTTTTTTCTTTTTCCCACAACTTTTTTAAAAGTGGTAGAGAATTGAATGTTCTGGTGAATTGAAAATGGGAAGCAAAACGAAAAGCAAAACAAAAGGAAAAGTGTATGTACCTGACACTTCAGCCATAATCGCTGGAGTGGTAAGAAGGTTGATGGAAGAAGGAAGAATAAAGAAGAACGACATCATAGTTGTTCCTGAATTCGTGATTTCTGAGCTTGAAAATCAGGCCAACAGGGGAAGAGAGATAGGGATAGAGGGGCTTGAGGAGCTCAAGATGATAAGGGAGGAATGTGAAAAGAGGGGGATCGAGTTTAAAGAGGCAGGAAGAAAGCCCACGCTTGAGGAGATTCAGCTTGCGAGGAGCGGGAGGATAGACGCGCTCATAAGAGACGTTGCCAAAGAGATGGGTGGTGTGCTCATAACATGCGATATGATCCAAGCCAAGGGTGCTGAAGCTCTGGGTATAGAGATCATATATGTGGAGCACGAGATGCCGGAAAAGCTATCAATAGAGAGGTGGATCACGAAGGACACGATGTCTCTTCACCTCAAGGAAGGGTGCAGACCAAAGGCAAAGAGAGGAAAGCCTGGAGCTTTCAAGCTGGTGGATGTGGATGATGTGGTCTTGACCAGAGAGATGCTGGAGGAGTTTGCGAGAGAGATAATGGAACGCGCTAGAATGGACGAAAAGGCCATGGTGGAGATAAGCAGGAAGGGCGCAACCGTTGTGCAGCTTGGCTCCTACAGGATAGCGATAACACGCCCACCATTCTCTGAAGCGATGGAGATAACGCTGGTTAGGCCGATTCTGAAGGTCACGCTTGAGGACTACAAGCTCTCGGACAAGCTGAAGAAAAGGCTGGAAGAGAGGGCTGAGGGCATACTGATAGCCGGCCCTCCCGGTCATGGAAAAACCACGCTTGCTCAGGCTCTCGCTGAATTCTACGCGTCCAAGGGCAAGATAGTCAAAACCATGGAGCAGCCGAGAGATTTGCAGGTCAGCGCAGAGATAACTCAATACGCTCCCCTTGAAGGAGACATGGCCAAAACCTCAGACATACTTCTGCTTGTGAGGCCCGACTACACCATTTATGATGAGCTGCGCACCACCCACGATTTCAAGGTTTTTGCGGATATGAGATTAGCGGGAGTTGGGATGGTGGGTGTGGTTCATGCCACCCAGCCAATAGATGCGGTGCAGCGTTTCATCCAAAGAGTTGAGCTGGGCTTGATTCCGCATATAGTGGACACGATAATTTTCGTGAAGAACGGAAGGATAGAGAAGGTTTACGTGCTTGACTTGAATGTGCGCGTGCCTTCTGGCATGACCGCTGAGGACCTTGCGAGGCCAATAGTGGAGGTCATAGATTTTGAGACGGGCAAGCTTGAGTACGAGATTTACACCTACGGAGAGCAGACGGTGGTGATGAAGGTCCGGGAAGCTAAGGAATCGACCATAGCCAAGCTTGCTGAGGAGCGGCTCACTCAAATTCTGAAGCGCTACATAAAGGACTTCAGCGTTGAGATAGTCGGACCGAACAGAGCTGTACTGAGGGTGAAGAAGGAGGATGTGCCGAAAGTTATTGGTAAGGAGGGCAGGAACATAGCCAAGCTGGAGGAGCTCGTTGGCATAAGGCTTTCTGTCGAGCCGATAGTTGACACGTTGAAAAAAGCCATACCCTTCAGGGTGAGGGAAGCTTCCGGCTCGGTTATCATCGAGGTGGACAGAAAGCTGGTCGGCAAGAACGTTGATGTTTACAAGGGCGAGGAGTTTCTCTTTTCTGCAACTGTAGGCAAGAGAGGGCAGATAAGGGTCAAAAAGAAGAGCGATGCCGGCAAGAAAGTACTGCAGGCCGTTGCACTTGGCAATCTGAGGGTGCTGGTTGATTAAAGCTCAATCGGATGGAGCAAAACCAAAATTTTTCTTCTCTATCGGCACGCATGTCTGCATAGCTATATAAATCTTCCAGAGAAAGGTTAAGGATGGACAAACTTGCAAAGGGGTGAAGAACGTGGTGAAGTTTGAAACCATAAAGAGTATGGATGTGCAGCTTGGTGGAAACAACTTTCTGGAAGTTGCGCACAAGAAAGCCATAACGAGCGAGGGAGAGAACGAATTCATCTCTCTTTCTAGAGGTTTCATCACGAGGGAGAACGAGAAGCGCTTCAAGAGAAGCATAGCCCTGCCTTACGATAAAGGTGTTGTTGAAGAGGTGAAGAAAGCGCTGGACACATTGATGGAATGAAATCAACATTCATAATTCATGAAATTCTGAACGGCAAGATCTGTTTGTTGTTTTTGGTTTTTATATGTATTTGTGGGAATGAGGAAAGGAATAAAATCCGTCTTCCAGAAATTCGTCAGGCTCTTTCATTTCAACCATACGTAATGTTCCCTCAAGCCACACACACTTTCCTTCCTTTTCGAGGTTTTTAAGGTTGATATCTATATCTTTCAATTTTTTGATAACTCTATAATTCGGGAGAGCAGGTATACCTCCACAAGTTATTTTTGCATATTCCAGATTTTTATCGCCATAGAAAGCAATAAAGGTTCTCCAGAACCATTTAGTCACATCGGTTCCTCCACTTATATTCGAGTAGTTGCCTGGAAGAGTAAAATACCTCACAACAGCAATCTCATCAAAAATTGACACATCTTTTGGATCCTTCCCGCTGACGTAAATGCTCGAAGGATAGAACACTAGTGAATGTTCATTCTCCGAATGGCCGCCTGTCTGATACTCCTCCTTCTTTTTAGCCACCATATAAGCAACATCATTGACAAGAATAGCATCCCTTGTATAGTCATTCAGGGGGCTGAGATCGAGCTCCTGGGGTGGCAAACGCAGCTGAACTAAATAGTGCGCCCCGCCACTATCCCTGTAGACGGGCATCATATTGCAACACTAATATATTGAGTTATATACATCTCGTTTAAAAATTTTTCTCCAGCATGTGAAGCGCTTTCCCCATACATCTGTTCATGACAACATCAATTCCTTGCTCAATCAAAAGCTTCGCAGCCCCCTCGTTCTCAATTCCTTCCTGCATCCATAGCACCTGAAACTTCAACCCGGATTTGAGGAGCTTTTCTGCTATCTCTCCAACCTCTTCGGAAGGGCGGAACACAACAACTATGTCCGCTTCGCCAACCTCTCCTGCCATCTCCTCAATATCAGAATAGGTTTTAAAGCCCTCAACATCTCCTGCAGGATTAACTCCCACTACCTCGTACTTTTCTGCCAGTTGCCTAGCTATGATATTTGATGCCTTGTATTCATTTCTGGAAAGACCGATCACCACCACCCTCTTCGCTTTGGAGAGCACGCTTTCAAATTTGTCATCGCTAAGCACTCTGCCTTTTTTACCGCTGCTCATGCTCCATCATCCCAACACTCTATCCAGAATCTCATTGAGCACGGCTTTTGGATAAGCCCCAACAACCCTTTCAACTTCTTTACCATTTCTGAAGATGACCAGTGTGGGTATTCCCTGCACTCCATATCTGGCTGCCAACACAGGGTTGTCATCCACATTCACCTTCACGAACTTGAGCTTTCCTGCATATTCTTTTGCAAGTTCCTTAAATATTGGCGCGAGCATCCCGCACGGCATGCACCACTCCGCCCAAAAATCCACCACCACTGGCACACTACTTTTAAGCACGGCTTCATCGAAACCCCTCTCATCAACATCCATCACCATACCAACATCGCCTTCATTTTGCTGCATCTTCCCCATCAGTCTCTTCAATTTATCCATCTTGATCCTCTCAACCTCGTCAACCATTTTATATCACTCCAAGTTTTTGCAAGATATTTCATACATCTTGCAATAACTAAGATATATTGGGAACTTTAAAAATTTAACTCTCAACTCGGATTCTTCCATTATGAATGAAGTCCTTGGGTTCATTTCATATTTGCAGGATAGATTGAAAGAGAGAAACAATAACATCGCTTTATGTCTTGGATTCCTGGAAGCGCACATCCCTTTATGTGTGGATGGTAGTGGGGTGTACCTCCGAAAAGGAAATGAAAAGAGATATTTGAAATACGAAGAGCTTCAGAAAGATGACAGAATCATTGAAGCGATTGAAGAAACTCTCCACATATCCATGGAGCAGAAGAGAGCGCTGTATCGATACATTGCCAGTTACTCGAAAAAGAAAGAATTATGAAGTGGCGGGCCCGGCGGGATTTGAACCCGCGACCTACAGCTTAGGAGGCTGCCGCTCTTTCTGGATTGGAAAGCCGGAAACACATGAAGCCCAGCTTTCCAAAATGTCCAGGCTGAGCTACGGGCCCACATGACAAAAACAATGTGATATACATTCTGCTCTTTCAAAATATTTTTATGTGTTTCTGAAGTTATCTACTTCCTGTTAATAATGGTGGAGGTGATTCTGATGGAAGAAAGTAATATACCATCTTACGGTGAGGACCTGTTAAAAGGACAGAAACCAAAGTACATGGTGATATGCTGTGCAGATTCCCGCGTGCCAAAAGGCGAGATGTTAACTGGCTTCACGTTTCAGCCGGGAGAGGTATTTACAATCAGCAACGCGGGAAATTGTTACTTTTTCAACAAAGAAACCTTTTATTATGGTGTGGAGCATCTGAGGATTGAGGTTGTACTGGTTTGCGGACACAACAACTGCGGGATGATGAAAGCCGTGATTAAGGGAGGGGATGAGAATCCTTACATACAGGATGCGATAAACACAATAAAGAACGAGGTTTTTGGAGGCACGCTACCCACAAATGATGTTGATGAGCTCGCAAAGGAGAACGTTCACAGACAGATAAAACTGATGATGAAGGATGAGGTTGTGAAGAACACGATGGACAGAGGTATGCTCAAAAAGCTTATAGGGTTGTATTATGATTTCAGCAGCAGGAAGCCGGAGCTGTACATCATCAACACAAATGGAAAAAGGCTGGAAGAAAAGCTTGAATGGAGCGAGCTTAAGGACATGCTGTGATTTTGACTTATTTTTAAATATTTTCTCGCGCAAATGTTGAGGTAGTTAAGTAACAACAGCTTGAAGGAGGTGCATGAAGATGGCGCAGGAAGACAATGCAGTGCTTGTGGGTAACAAGCCAGCCATGAGCTATGTGCTAGCTGTGGTAACTCAGTTCAACGAGAAAGGAAACAAGGAAGTGGTGATAAAGGCGAGAGGTAAAGCGATAAGCAGGGCAGTGGATGTAGCGGAGATAGTGAGGAACAGGTTCATCCCCGATGTCAAAGTGAAGGACATCAGCATCGCAACCGACACATTGAAATCAGAGAACGGACAGGAAGTGAATGTCTCTTCCATTACCATAGTTCTGGCGAAGGAGTGAAAAATGGGCATGCACTGCTGCCTCCTTTTTATTTTTATTATTTTACAAGCCCGAACTGGCAGTAGGAAAAAATTAATAAATCTCACGAGAAATGTATCTTTCGTTGCCCCCGTAGTCTAGCCAGGCAAGGATATCGGCCTTTCGAGCCGATGACCCGGGTTCAAATGCTGCGGAAGCAAAGCTTGAAACCTTAGGGCTGTCCCGCAGCTGAAAATCCCGGCGGGGGCACCATTCGAATTTTTCAATCCAGAAGCACCAGTAACCGTTTCCTACCCTATGCCTACTTCTCAAGCTTTATATGGGTTGAAACACAAATTTCTATCAATGGAGGACGAGACGCAGACCATGTTAGTAGTTACGGGCATAATGGTAATTATTGCGTTCTTGGTCGCATCATATTACTTGAATTCTTACAGAGAAATACTTATGGATTCGAGAATCATAGCCAAAAACACAGCTTCCACCATCTACGCACTCCTCTTGGAAATTTCCTCTTCGGAACAAGGATACAGTATATACACATCAATAACCCCAAAATTTACAGTCAATTTGACAGATTCCAAGTTGGTGGTTGTGCTTCACACCCCTTCAAGGAACATAACCTATCATATTCGTCACAACATATCCAATGTGGTTAGCTCCGCAGTAACCAATGCTGAAGAGTTGTGCGTGGTCAAGAAGATTTTGAACTGCACTCCATATATAATGATCTGCGATGCATCGAATAAATCCTGCTGTAATATAGGTGAGAATATATGTTGAAAGCAATGAAAGGAGGGCTCCCATACACCCAGGTATTTAGTGCCATGGTGCTCATCATAATCGCATCAGCAGCTCTCTTAGTATATAAAGCTGAATCCGGTATGAACGCAAAAACGATAGATGAGCTAGCCAGAGCCAGATTAATGGAAGCTTACGCCAACAAGATAATCACCGATAGCTGCCTGCTTGCGAACGACTCTCTAAACAATAGAAGGTGGTTCATTTTAAACCGAACGTTTATAGAAAGCACACCCGATGGCGCACCACTACCCTGTCTTGGAGATGATATTGAATACATTCTCAACATAACAATCTACACTCCAGACTTTAATAATGTACTTTCCAGAAAAACCTTCAAAAACGTGGCAGGGAAAAAACTAAACGCTACCATGAAGTATCATCTATCCACAGATGACGGATATCCAGTAATCGTGGAATTCACATACCTGAACGTAACTCTTGAAGGGCGGTGACGATGTTTAAAAAATACAGAAATAAGGCGCTTGGATTGGAGCTACCTGTATTCGTGCTCCTGATAACATTAACACTAGTCATCTCCATTTTCATGCCGTGGCTGAAGAATTTCAAGTCAATCGGGGCTGTAATTCAGTATTACGCTACGGAGAGAAACGCATCCACCTATTTAACATACTTCAATGTAAAACCAACACTTGACTCGGGTGAGCGCAGCACACTCCAGATTGATGAACTGCTGGGCATTTACACTTACGGAGCGCAGCACGATTTATCTCAAGTTAATCATTTCATTCCTGGATGGAGTGAAGTGTATATTGATTATGGTGGTGTTAAGGGTAAAGTCAATCTGAACAACACAGTAAAGCTAATGCTCCCATCTCCGCAAGGGCCGGATGAATGCACACCCCCACCCTCTCTACCCTCTATAGTTGGCAGTGGGGAGAGACACTTTCCCCAGAGAGTTTTTTATAACAAGTTTGTGAATACACCTACATGGCAGCACCATCTCCGTTACCCTTACGATGTTGGTAAGTGTGTTGGGGGTAAGTATCTTTTCAAGGAGGAAGTGTTTATCCCTACACCATCTGAAGAATATTATCCCGCAGTAAATTACACACTCTTATTTGTTAATGCCAATAACAAAGAGTTACCTGAAGGGATTGCAACAGCAGAGGTGTTCAAATGAAAGATAGGGATAAGGGATTTGCATCGGTTTTGGCAGTAGCGTTACTCCTGATGGTGTGGGTAGCTTTTGCCTCTTGGGTTATGCTAACCAGAACTTTTGAGGCGATGCAAATAATAGAGGGTGAAGTGCTGAGAAATTTCATAGAGAAAGGGAAATTCGAGATATCGATGATAAAGGAAAGTCAGGAACAGCCAGCGCTAATATTTGCGATGATGAAAACAGTTCTTGACTACGCATCGCATGGAATGATAACGTCCAAGCTCATAGCTGAAAACGGTATAACTTATGAAAGCGGCAATCGAAAGTACGTTCTGAACATGAGAGTGAATTTTGAGGGTGTGGATAGGGGTTGTATGAGGATAGAAGATGTTGATGGAGAGTATGTGCTCTACTGGGTTCAAGCGGAGGGAACAGGGATGCAGGTTTACAAACCCATCTCATATTTCAAGGATTTCAATGGGTGGATTGGAAGAGTGCCCACCACTATAGAGTTCAGCGTGGATCCCGGGTTCAGAGTCGGAGAGGTTATGCTAACTCTCTACTTCCTCAAAAACGCGACAGTGACTATAAAATCAGGAGGCACAATACTAATGAATGCAAATCACACGGGTGTTTACTTCCTGAAAGGGGATTCTATAGAAGGAAATCGAATAGAAATCAAAGCATCCAGAAACAATACTGTTAAGCTTCGCGGAATCGTGGCGACCATATACAAGCATAAGGACTCCAACAAGTTTTCCGCTGTAGGTTGTGGTAGAGATATGATTCAGGAAATAATGGAAAGGTATCTTGAACAGTACTATAGAGGGACACCCACCAACATGTATGGTATGACTTTCAAAGGATCAAAACCCAACGTGACTTTTGACCCATCAACAAATACTATCCACGGAAGTGTGTGGATGAGTGAAGGGATGAACGTAACGAGAGTTTCTAGAGAGGGTAAGGTCACGGTCATGCTGCATTCCAACATGTTTACCGAAACGAACGTTTCCACCAGGCTTGGATTGATGGTGAACTATGGCAACACCTTTGTGGATAACATTGAGGAATGGTTGATAAGGAAGATATTTGAAAAGTCCAATGAAAAGCTACAGGATTACTATACAGAGGAAAGCGAGGAAGTTTGCAGACCTTTAACTTGTAACGATTGTCCTGAGGATAAGACACCAACATATGGTGAAGCAGATTTTGAAAATGTCATAACAAGCGCTCTCAGCGAGCTTGAAGCCGATCTCAATGCGAGCTCTGCAGAAGGAATAGGATGGAAGCTCATCTATCTTGATGATAAGCATGTTTGGGAGAGTGTGAACGACAACAAGAAGCCGTGCTGTGACAGTGCAACACCGAGTAAAGCGGGAAGCATCACCCTTGATAGAACGGATGATGACACACTTAACGCAATAAACGATTTCATGGGTTATAACCCGGATAGGGAAGATCTGGGAAGAGAAATAGACACGATATGCGCAGCCGGAACAGTCACGGACGAAGATTGCTCAGATCTTATTTCTAGGTGTAATTCGCTAAAAGAGGGAGTAAATGTAATTTGTTCAGGCCATTTGCCTAGCTCTGTGTTTCACGATACCACACCAAAACTTGAAGAATATTGCAATTCCCCCTATATTTACGATTTGTGCAACTCCATTCAATCAGCATGTTCAAGTATACACACAACTAGTATAGATGACTTCTGCTTAACCGTAAATAGCAGCTATAATTCTTACATTTCACGAATAGACGAGTTAATCAATGAACTCGTGGAAAACAAAGACACGCTTGCAAAAAAAACCGTAACCGAAACCATCACTTCTGGATGCGGTCTGGAGATTGAAGGGACAGATAAGAACCTGATTCATGTGGAAAGGCAGGTGCTAATCCAGAAACCACCCCCTCATGTGGATTGTTATAAATATTGCTGTCCAAAGTGGAAGTGCAAAATCGCATGGAATTATTGGCACAAATGCACTATGAAATACTACCACCGTTACATCTTCAAGGATCTGAAAATACTGGTTGAAATTATCGATTCCAAATACAAGCTCTTCGATGTCTCGCAGAATAAGTGGACTCCAGTAGTTCTGCGATTCATCGTGAACGTGAATGTTGATGACAACAAATGCAACGGAGGAACAGAGACGTGTGTGCCTGACGATATAATTTCCAATACAGCCATCACACCACAGTCATTCGGAACGTATTCAGTAGAGCTACCAGAAGGATAAGAAGGAAGAACAGGAGAATCGAAAGAAAAAAGATATTTTGCGGGAGCACCTTCCTCTGAATCCTTATTTCCTTAACCCCTGCTTTCTTCAACAGCTTCACCGCTGCATCATCCAGCCTTCTGAAGGGCTGGGCAATAACCTCTCCCTTACTGATGCAAAAGGCCGCGCGTGCCAGCCTGATCTTAGAAACAGAAATTCTTTCCTTTTTCACACCTTTCTTGCTGACCTTCACAATCTCTGCGGGGAACTCTCCCACAATCTTTTCAGAGACCTCAACCTGTAGGGTTGTAAGGGAAGGGGTTGCGTAAATCATGAAGAGCAAGGCCGAAATTTTGAGAAAAATGAAGTAAAAGTGGAAGTAAACGGAAAGCGCAAATCCAAGAAGTAGCAGCGCATGCCAGAACCTCAACACATTTTCTGCACGCTTCACAATCGCTCCTGCACTCACCGAAGAGAAAAGTAGCAGGATGAACAATAAAAAGGAATTAATATCCACCGCCTGTTTGCAGAGGGAAAACAGCAAACTGAATGAAAGCATAAGAAGAGAGAGTGTTTTCATAGCTGTGTGAAATGCAGAAAAGACAACACTCCATCCATATTCCTTCCCGATGGCAAGAAGGGTTGCTCCAAAAAAGGAAGCGAACACAAGAGCGGATGTGAGAACAAAACTTTTGGTTATGTGAAACGCAAGGATAATCATGATGAGGGCGGAAACCAGATAAAAATAGCGAAAGCAGCTAGTCATACCTCACTCCCTCCTCAACCACAAAGCAGTCCACATTTTTACGGAAGAATTTCAGATTCTGAAATATGTACTTGAAAAACATTTTTTTGAATTTGCAGTCCTCGCTCAGGAAGTGGTACGGCAGCAGTGAGCGGGATATTCCGTAGTTCCACCGCTTGCAGAAACCGCAGAACGCTATGTAGGGACAGGAAGGACACTCAGCGGAGATGTCCGGCAGAACCATCATGCTGTTGAGCACATTCATCATAACTTCCTCGTATTGGTTCTCGAGCCTTCCGACCCGGAATTCCGGCAAGACCTTCATAACATCACACGGATACAGCCAACCATCCGGAGCCACCACGAGCTGCGTAATTCCTGCCCCACACACATCGCGCAGACATGAATAGGAACGCGTACCCTTTCCAAAAATATTCTGAAGGAATTTTTCGACAAACTTATCCCTAAAAACAACACCCTCACGCTTCAGCTGCACAACCTTCTCAATGCTTCCCTTAACAAACTCGAAGAACTCCTCAGCTCTCAGTGCAAGCTCCTCGTTATCCTCCCCACGCCCCGCATCCATGATGGGTCTATAAAAGATGAATGGAAACCCCCTCTTAACATACTCCTCAATCACCCTTTCCGCACCTCCGAGCTTAACGGTGTTCTTTGTGATGGTCGCGGTGGAAGTTGGAAAACCCCCGGCATCCCGCAGCAGTGTGATGGCATGCAAAACATCTTCGTAAGTTCCCTTGCCATTTGGATAAACGCGCTGAGAATCGTGCATTTCCTTCGGACCGTCAAGCGACACGGAAACAGAAACGTTATTTTTAGCAACCCACCTTGCTATATCCTTATCGATAACGGTGCCGTTGGAAATCACCACAGTCTCGACCACCTTTTTATCCTTGACCTCATTCCGCACCCTCTCGACGAGCTCCTCCATTAGGTCAAACTTGAGAAAGGGTTCTCCACCCTGAAATTCGAGGGAAATGTAGGTTTTCGGCAGGCGCTCAAGGAATCTTACGACATCAAGCAGGATATCTCTGTCCATCTCCAGCCTTGAGCTTGGACTAGAGTTTGCGTGACAATACTTGCATAAAAGATTGCACCTCAGGGTCAGATTGATCTGAACGTTGAGAAACGGCATATTGTAAAGGTATCCAAACCTCCTGACGATTTTTTCCAGTTCTGATCTGATGTTCCTCTCGGTGAGTATGATCCCCGCCTCTTCCAGCTTCTGAAGAAGTTCCTCATCAGCCTTGCCGGACCTCAGAGCCTTTACATCATCCTCTGTAAGTATGACCCAGCTTCCATACCTCGTGGTGAGAAGAGTTCTGTTCCCGTCCAATTTATCTTCGAGTACATCGTTGAGTAGGTACACGTCCTTCACCCTCCTACTGGCACAATCTCATCTTTGCCGAAAAACTCGACATAAGTATACCACAATCCCGAGCACTTGTATCTGAGCGAGCAGCCCTCGCAAACATCGAGCAGACCGTAGTTATCATCAAATTTCTGGTTTACAATTTCCAGTGATGGAGATTTATATCCGTAAATCAGTTTTGGTTGTGGTGCAATATATTTCCAGAGGTCTTCGGACACCATGCAGTAAGGGTATCCATATATCCTGACTCTAATTCCCGAGGAGTCAAGGATGGTCACAGCCCTAAGAAGATTATCGATGGTTTCACTCATCCTTACGGCAACTTCGGAAGCGTGTTTAAGAGCATTTCCCGTCAGGTCAAGCGCGTGAAAAGAAAAGAAATCGATGTCATCAAACCTAGAGCAGACAAAAGTTGCTATATTTTCCAGCTCTCTGTAGTTAGATTTATTCACAATTGTTTTTAGGGAGACTCGAAACCCCATATCTAAAGCGTTTCTCACACCCTGTATGGTCTGCATGTAACTTCCTTCAGCTCTGGTCATCCAGTCATGTCTCTCCGGTGTGGCGGAGTGAAGAGCCGTAATTATGAAATCCACAGGGAGGTCTGCAAGTTTTTCCGCAAAGGTGATTGAAGACAGCATTCTTCCGTTTGTGAGAAGATGATATTTCAGATGGGGTTTTTCACTGCTTACCTTTTCAAGAACGGTGAAAAAATCACTTCTTATTGTTGGCTCCCCTCCAGAAATCTCCACAATCCTTATTTCGCGTGGGAGCCCTATAAGAAAGTTTACGAGCTCTTCCGTGCCGATCCGCTCCTTTCTCGCTCTCTCCTGCGAGCTGACCGCGCATATCCTGCAGTTATTGTTGCACTGATATCCGAACACGCAGTAAGCCTTCTTGAGCATGAGTCTCATCTGTCTAACCACCGTTTCCCCACTTTCCCCACTCACACCATTCCTTCCAATCAGCCCACTCTATCCAGTTGCTCCACTCATTATGAAGCCAAGTATTGTACTCGCCCTCCACCTCACTCCATTCCTGTTTGTTGGTGACGCATTCATGAGTTACAACTGAGTGAGCGAGCTTGGAAAGGAGAGGGAGCGCACTTATAATTGCAAGAAGTGTGAGCACATTCAATGCCCCATCATCATTGAGTTGAGGTGGTTTGACAAGAGATCTGAGTTTTCTAAACAATTCTTTCTTCCTCATTCACCTCACCTTTATTATCCTGATTTTGACCCACATTTGCATTTTTTCCTGCTGCAAGCCCTCTTATGGCAAGTTCAAGAAGCATTTTCCTCACATCTCCGAATTTGCGCATGTTAATCTCTTCCATCTCCGCCTGAAGCAGCTCAGCGAAAAAAGCGTCAACCAAATCCTCTTTGTCCACCCTCCCATCATCATCAAGCACTCTCAGCTCAACGGATAATGAATTTATGCCATCTCCCAGCACCCTGGCGCTGCAATTACCCAGCATCCTGTAAGCGGCCCGCATTACCGCGTTTTTGGAATACAACGATGGAGATAGAGTAATGATTATGCTATTTCCAGAAACCTCTATCGACCTCGCTTTCTCATCCATACTTTCCACCTCAATTTGGAAATTTTAATTTCTTATCCGCCTGTGAGAAAACCCCATATCTTGCCAGCTATGTTCATCACAGTATCAATGGCATTTCCAATAAAGCTCACTGTCTTGACCACTGTGCTAACCCAGCCCCACTGCCTCTTCAAAGTATCAACAATGGGCACGCCTATTTTATTAAGAATTATGTAAGCAAGAGCTAAACAGATTATAAAAATAACTATGTAGATGATGAGCATGATCTGACTTCCTACCAGTCCTTTCCTGTTCATTTCAACCCTCCTTTCTCCCAACCGAGGTCAGCAAGCCCCAATATTTTATCTATCGCTCCTTTACCGAATTTCATGAGAATAAATATCAATGCAGAAAGCAACAGCACAAAAAATATTATCTCCAGCCAAGAATAACCCTTACTTTTTTTGGTAATTTTCATTAACACCCACCCAGATTACCACATGAGGGGTTTGTTTTAATGCATAATGAATTGCAACCAGAACAAGTGATAGAGACGTTTACTTCTTGGCTAGGTTTTGGAATTTCTATCTTACAGGAGCCATCATTCTGGCTTGTACAGCTCGAAGATGTGGTGTCATACCGTGCGGTAACGGTTATACTCGGAACTGGCTTGTTGTTTGAATCAGTGACATTGAGGTTTATGGTACAATTATTACCGCTTCCAGCACCCATATTCGATAGAGTCAAAGTATAAGATGAGCTACTGGATGAGCCACCTGAGGGGTTGAGATAAGAGGAAGTTGATTCATTAACGATAGTGGTAGTAACATTACCAAGTCTACCTATATTGAGTTTAGTAGTATTGAGATGGGGAACTATACTTCCCCCATAGAACTTAATAATGATGGCTATCACTATCACTACGAGAAAAATCACTGCTATGGTGGATATAGAAAATGAGAAACCTTTTTTCAGCGGTCTCATAACACATCACCAACCTTTTGTTATATTTTCTATGCTTTCATTAATTGTTTGGTTTGATTCTTCGAGCCCACTATGTACTAGGCTTTCAAACCCAAAAAAGCTACCACCCGTTATTTTGATAGCTAAATAAACAACAACAAATGCTAATAACACACTCAGAACTATCCACACCACTTTATCCATACCCTTCCTTCCCATTTAAAACACCACCCCGAACTTTTCCTGAGCTTTCGCCATAACAGTGTCAAAAGCATTTTTAACCTTTTCATCCAGGCTAATGTCCCAGTGCCGGAACAAAGCCACAAACAAAAATGTGATGAATGCAAGCAATAACACCAAAAATATGATTTCTATATATGAAGCTCCTTTTCTTTTCCTTAAAGAGCAGTACATAACTTATAAATCTGTTGTCCTCCCTTAAATATGTTGTGGTAAGGATGAAAAAAGCAGGCCTTTCGGTCAGCCTTCTGTTAATGCTTTTACTCGGGCTATTGCTGTTATATGTGCTCTTTGCTACAGCTTTCAATTATTTAGGAAGACCTTAGAGGTAGAATTAGCATGAACCATCAACTCACCATGAGACGAAAGGGGATTGAGCTTGGATTAACTGAGTTCGGATTGATAATGCTGGCACTGTTTGTAGGTATGATTATTTTCATTTTCCTGACAAAAGAAGGAGGGTTTTTGGACAAGATTCAGGGAATAGCTTGTGATATCGCAAGTATCATAGTTAGCTTTTTGGATGTGCTGGGCATAAATGTTGCTGTGTGCTAATTTACCCCTATTTTTCCACCCTGAAAATAAGCTTGACCTCTTCAAACTCAAACTTCTCAGCACTCTCTTCTTTCAGCTCGCTAACAACAATTTTCGTGTTCGTCTCTTCCTCAATCAAATCCTTCCACTTGTTGATGAAAGGAGACATGCCATCGACAAGCAGCTTTGCCTCATCCTCAAACCTTAAGCCAAGTTCCTTCCTTGCCAGCTGCACTCTTCTTATGAACTCTCTGGCTATCCCTTCTTCCTTCAGTTCAGGCGCGATCTCAACCTTGAGAAGCACAGCTGTGCCGTCAACAACTCCACCTTCATAGCCAGCAGGCACGTTTTCAAGCTTGACATCAACATCCACCATCTCTTTTGTTATTTCAAACTCACCAACCATTACAGCCCCCTCTTCCTCAAGCCGGTTCAAAAGCTCCTCAGGCCTTTGTTTCTGCAGGAGGGCAACAACCTCTCTTGTTTTCTCTCCAAACTTCGGCCCTATCACATCATATCTGGGCTTCAGCGCATAGCTCAGCTCAACATCCTTAACAACAACCTTTTTCACGTTTGCAAGCGTCTTTATGACTTCCTTGATGTCATCCCCAATCCTTGCAGTGATCTCGTTGGACGAGAGCACAACTTCTTCAAGAGGCCACCTCAACCTTATGCCCTTGCTCTGCCTGATTGAATTGAGTTCCTCCACAATCTTCATAACGAGCTCCATCTCCCTTTCCAACTTCTCATCAATCAGCTTCTCATTAGCCACGGGCCACTCCAACATGTGTACTGAATCCTCCTTAACAGCATCCTTGAACAGCTTCAGATAGATGTACTCGCTTATGTACGGGCAGAAGGGTGCGAGCATTCTCACCACATCAAAGATTGTCTTGGATATTACATGATCCATCGCTTCTCTTTCCTCATTTTTATCATACCTCTCCTTTACCAGCTTCAGATAGAGGCGGGAGAAGTCCTCCATCACGAACTCCACAAGCTCTCTTGCTGCTGCATGGAAGTGGAAGTTTTCAATGTGGCTTTCAACCTTCCTTATTATGGAGTTAAGCCTCGAAAGAAGCCATCTGTCCTCAACACGGGTGAGATTGGGCATGCCGCCATCAACATTGATATCTACACCATACATGTCCACAAAGTTGACAAGATTGACCATTATGTTCATGAAGCGGAAGAGTTCCTTTGCTTCCTTCATGCTGAACTTATGTGTCTCCCACGGAGCTGTGCTGTAGCAAACGTACAAGCGGAGCACATCAGCGCCGAGCTGCTCGAATGCCTCTTCCGCTGAAATCACGTTCCCCAAGCTCTTGCTCATCTTCTCTCCTTTTTCATCCAGCACCCAGCCGTTCATGCAAACGGTGTTATATGGTCTCTCCTTGAACGTGGCAGCGGACATGAACAGCATGGCGTGGAACCAACCCCTTATTTGATCCTGGGACTCATCCACCAGATCAACGCGCCACAGCTTTTTGAGTAGACCGCCATCATAATAAGGATAGCCGAGCGAAGCCCATGGAGCAACGCCGCTCTCCACCCAGATGTTTATTATGTCCGGAATTCTCTTCATCTCCCCTCCACACTTCTCACATTTCAGCACAACCTTATCCACAACATGCTTGTGGAGGTCATCAAGCTTGACATCGTTCACCATTTTCTCCTCAAGCTCCTTCTTGCTTCCCACAGCGATCATGTGCCCGCAGTTCTTACACTCCCAGATTGGGATTGGCGCGCCCCAGTATCTCTGCGTCGATATGCACCAGTCCGCCTCGTCCTTGACCCAGTTCCTCATGCGCTCCTTTGCAAAGTCAGGAAGCCATCTTGTCTCTTCATTGAATTTGAGCATCATCTCCTTTATTGGGTCTATGAGGAAGAACCATTGGTCTGTGGTGCGGTAAATGAGGGGGGTTTTGCACCTCCAGCAGAGAGGATAGCTGTGAACTATCCTTTCAGCGTGGAATAGCAGACCTTTTTGCTTAAGATGCTCTATTATTTCCTTATCCGCATCCTTCACAAACTTTCCTTCCAGCCAACCAGCTTCGCTTGTGAACTTGCCCTCATCATCAACAGGCGAGATTACTGGCAAGCCATAATAAGCACCAAGCTTGTTGTCTTCTGCTCCATGGCCGGGAGCACAGTGCACTATGCCTGTACCGGCATCCATGGTAACCATGTGACCAAAAGCTTCTCCTTCCTCTTCCTCCTCAACCTCTTTCTTTGCTTTTATCTTGGAGGCAACAACCTTCTTCAGAATAGGGACGGACATAACAATTCTGTGCGCTTTTCCACTCTTGGCAGCCTCCTGCTGCGTCTGAAGCTCTGGCATTAATGGCTCGTACTCCACACCATCCAGCTTCTTACCCTCAAACTTCTCAATAACCTTGTAGTCCTTGATGCCAGCTCTTTCCATCACATCCTTAAGGCGTTTTTCAGCGAGAATTAAATACTCGCCATCAACCTCAATCTTAACGTAGGTCTCATCAGGATGAACAACAAGCGCAACGTTAGCCGGAAGCGTCCAAGGTGTTGTGGTCCATGCGAGCAGGTACTCGTTATCCCTATCCTTCACCTTGAACTTAACATAAATGGAGGGGTCGGTAACGTTTTTGTAGGAGTCGGTAGCCTCATACCCTGAAATGGATGTCTGGCATCTCGGGCACCAGTGTATGGGCTTCTTGCCCTTAACCATCAACCCTTCATCGAAAAGCTTTTTGACGGTCCACCATATGCTCTCTATGTAGTATGGCTCGTAAGTTAAGTAAGGCGTGAGCCAGCCCTTCCATGCTCCAAGATCTTTGTAGTATTCCATCCATTCTTTCAGGTTTTGAGTAGCATATTCTTTACACATCTGAATGAACTTGGCAACACCAATCTTGTTCTCTATATCCTTCTTTGATCCTATCCCAAACTTCTTCTCAACCATATTCTCAATCGGCAGGCCGTGACAGTCAAAACCCGGCTGGAACCAGACAGCATAGCCGTTCATGAACTTGAACTTACCCCAGAGATCCTTGAAAACTATGGTCATGGCATGTCCAGCGTGAGGAGGGGCGTTGGCATAAGGCGGTCCATCAAGCAGATAGAATTTCTTTTTACGTGTCTTTAGGTTGGCATTGAAGTCAGCAATCCTTTCCGGAATTTTGTTCTTTTCCCAGTACTCCTTTACCTCCTTCTCGATTTTGTGGAAGTCATACTGCATGTGGCATCACACAGCTTATCATTTATGCACCTTAAATTTTTTACTTTGGCGTTTTACACTCTCAATTCTTTCAGCAATGATTAAAAATTTTAAACCCGAAATAGGGGGCTGTCAAATAACTACAAGGGCTCTTGAGACGGTTTGTATGGGATGGTCTACTTCTACCTATGCTCTACCTCGTCTCAACTTATCTTCATGGGGCGCAACGGGATGTTTTTTCTCCGGTTCGAGTCCGGAGCGCCCCTGGCTTCAGGAGGTGAGAGTTTGGTAGGGAGTGGAGAGGAAGTAGAGTTTGAGAAACCGGTAGTGGAAGATGTAAGGAGTAGCGAGGAGGAAGTGCTTTCTTTGAGAGCGCTGCTGGAGGAAAGATATGCTGTGGATATCTTGGAATTGGCGGAGTTCTGCCGGAAAAACAAATTGGACAAGGATGTCTGGGAAATAAACAAAATAATAGAGATTGCTGCAACGTACATAAAAGAAAAGGGTGTCGTAGTGTCCGATGCTAAAATTCTGGCAGCACCAGTTCCCATGGATTACACGGAAGCAGAGATTCTGCTGGAAAAAGCGAGGGAGATGAGGTGCAGAGCAGTATCGGAGAAAGAGATACCTGTCATGGTTGGGGATGCTTACCACACACTGAGATACCTGCTGAGCGAAGAGGTGGTGAAGCAAATAAAGTCCCTTTTGGGCGAAGCCATGTTGCGGGATATTCTGGATAAAGTCCGGGTAGACCTGACTCAAGAATTTGAGGGGCTCATAGAAAATGGAAATGAGGTTCCAGACGTATTCAGAGATACTTTGAGAATGATGGCGGTGGAAAGATTAACCCACCATCTCAAAATGTCCGTAGCGAACACGGACGTTATGCTGTTCAAGCGGCTTGAGGGAATAGAGAGCTCCATCAAACGCGATGTCGAAAATATGAAAGGAAAGCTGATGGAAGAGGTAGAAAAGAAGATGCAGCTTGTCAGGTTTGCGGAGGAGGGACACTTCACAACCTGAACTTCCTTCCCATTTTTTATTTTTTCATTTTATGGGAAATATTTCCCAAATTATGAAAAATAAAAAATTGGGAAATTGTTTAGCTCATGAGCTCTCTAAGAATATTCACAGCACCCAGTAGTATGTACACAAAAGTGAGAGTCATTAGAATCACTATAATTCATTGGCCCGTTCTGTCGATGGGGCCTCCATCCCTTCGCCTCAGCACATTTTCACCTCCTCTCTTGTAATCGCTTTTTTCATAACCACAGAGTTGCTAAAAGTCCAATTATTGCGAATATTAGCTCGAAGCCTGGAGCTTCCATATCCACCCCCCTCTAACCATTACAAACTTTTGTGCGCCAGTACCGCCGAAAAGTAGGCGGTCACAAACCACCGGGCTGGCGCCCCCCGGCGGCATTCCAAAATTCATCTCCCGCCACATATCATCTCCCGCCGGGATTTGAACCCGGGCACAAGCAGGGCTCGCACGGGAGCACACGGGACAGAGCGGGACACATCAATCATATTCTGAAAGCTACTTGGACAAGAAACAGCTCCCACACGTTCCACAACTTTTATTGATGTTCAGTAAGTATATCCTCAGTCAAGAATTTATTTGTTAGCCAGAGAGAGATTGAAGATCATGTTAACCTGAAAGAACCACCAAATAGTAAAAAATATAAAGGTTTAGATAAAAACGGTTTCTGTTAAAAACAAAATCTGACTTCTTACCTCGAGACGAAAGATATGAGTATTGTAGTGATACTTCTCTACCTCCCACACCGGGTGTCGCCCCTGACGCAAGTCAGGGAATAGCGGCCCGGGGGAGGTTAGAAAGATGGAAGACCCCTTGGAGATGGATGGACCTATTTCTCCGGAGGAAGCTAGAGTTGAAGGTTGGAGTGGAGGGAGTGAAAGAAGATCTGAAGAGAAAAAGCGAAGGCCATGGTGGTTGAAGTGGGTAATTGCTGGTGCAATTGCAATCATAATAGCTTTCTGCGCGCTAGGAGTCTACACGGTAGACCAAACGGAAGAAGCGGTGATCAAAGAGTTCGGAAAATTCGTAGGTACTGCAGAACCCGGCATTCACTGGAGGAACCCACTAACACAGAGCGTGGAGATCTATTATGTTGGTGTGAGAACCGTCGATTTTGTAAGCAAGGAGGAAATGATACCCGCCACAGCTTCCGCCGAATCCGAGGAAATAGCTACCTCTAGGCTTGTCTATCCGAGCATCGTGGTTCTGAGCAAGGACGCACTGGAGATTCGAATTGATCTCTCGGTTGCGACAAAGATAAGAAAGGACAAGCTGGAAGAAATCGCAAAGACGTTCAAGAATCAGGACTATCTGGAGCAATGGAAGATAGCAACCATTAGAAGCGCGGTGAGGGATGTGATTTCCCAGTACGACGCAGAGGAAATTTATGGATCAAAAAGAAGTGAAGTGGAAGCATCAATTCACAATGAGCTGGAGAAGAGACTATCACAGTACTTTGATGTCACGGGAGTGTACCTGAGAAAAATAGAACTTCCAACCCGACTGAAGGATGCAATCGAGGCTAAACTGCAGGCACAACAAGAAGCCCAGAGAATGCAGTACATTCTTGAGAAAGAAAAGAGAGAGGCAGAAAGAAAGCAGGTTGAGGCAGAGGGTATAGCAAAGGCTAACCAGATAATTGGAGAATCGCTGAGAAGAAATCCAGAATACGTGCAGTGGTACTATCTACAGGTGCTTCAGAAGTTCGCGGAATCGGAGAACAACGCAATAATCATAGTGCCTGCACCATCTAACTTCTACCCCGGAGTAAATCTTACCGAGCCAGTGGCACCACCAATAATACTGCCGCAACAATAATTCTCTTTTTTTGAAGATGCGCTTTTAGCAAAAGATCAATTCCGGATGGAGGTGAGTAAGATTGGAGGATAACGAGTTCTTACTTGGCTTGCTAGAGGTATGCGGTGCCGTTAGCAAGGATAAACGCGCGGGAGAGATCGTAACGTGGGGGAGGGTAAAGGACAACAAAATAATAGGGATGAATGGAGAAATATGGCCGGAAGGTTATAGCTGGTGTATTTCAAGTATCACCAATGAAGGAGAGATTTACAAAATTCGCTTAAAGAAGATTTCTTGATTTTTTTTTCTTTGTTTTTTAGGAAATTAATCCCATTAAAATAAAAAAAGCAAAAAGTAGAGCTCACCTGAACTTCGGCACACCGTTGTCCTCAAAATACTCGCTTTCATATGGTAATGCTTCTTTATTTTCTTCCTTTCCATCCTTCTTTTCCTCTTTTTCGCTCGTATCTGCTTTATCATCTTTCCTAAATGCTGGTTTTATCTCGTGCTTTATCTTGGCCTTTTCAGCAATTTCGTGCAGTTTGTTCTTGGCCTCTTCATCAACAGGGAATGTGGCTTCAAAACCAATTCCTTTCTTCTCATCAGCGTATCGCGGAACAACATGGATGTGCAAGTGTGGAACAACCTGTCCTGCAACACTTCCGTTGTTGCTTATGATGTTGTAGCCATCCGCGCCAAGCGTTTCCTTCAAATTCTTGGCAACATGCTTCACCACCACGAAAAGGTGTGCCAAAGCCTCATCCCCCAACTCATCAAGGGTTGAGACGTGCACCTTTGGAATGACGAGTGCATGCCCCTTAAATCGAGGATTTATATCAAGAAATGAGATGACATAAGGATCCTCATAAATCACCGCTGCAGGAATTTTCTTCTCTATTATCTTGCAAAATATGCATTCAAGATCACTCGTCATAACACCACCCTAACTATTTACACGGACTCCACCCGCATGACGGACAGAATACACAGCCCTCTGCTGGCACAAGCCGCATACCGCACTCTGGGCAGAACTGCTCATTATCTTTTTCCACCTTTTCCGTCTGAACCCCGAGGCCAGCTTTCAAGATCCTCTCCTTAATCTCCGCTATGTTCTCCATGACACTCACCAAGATTAAGGTGGGCAGAACAAAAATATATTTCTTTCCTGCACATCAGTTTTTTCACTAATTAAATGTAAATGCTTTAAACGACTCCAGAGAATAAATGGAAGGAAGAGGGAAAATCAAAACTCCTCACACTTAACCTGAAAGTAATTGTATGGGTGGTCACACGAAGGACATTTGGCTGGAGGTTCTGTCCCAGTACGGACATAGCCGCACTTCCTGCAAACCCACACAACTTCCTTATCCCTCTTGAAGAACTTACCTGCTTCCACAAGCTCAAACAGCTTCCTGTAACGCTCCTCGTGATGCTCTTCAGCTTTCGCTATTGCTCTCAACCTTTCACCAATATCTTTCAGCCCTTCCTCTTCCGCAATCCTTGCAAATTCAGGATACATTTCACTGTTCTCATAGTGCTCCCCCTCTATAGCCGCCCTCAGGTTCTCCACTGTGTTTCCCACAACCAGAGGGGCTTCAGCCTCCACCTTAATGCTGCTCATACCCTTATTCATTTTTTTGAGCAACTCTTGGATCATTTTCATGAGCCATTTTGCATGCTCTCTTTCATTTTCTGCTGTGATTTCAAATATTTCTGCTATCTGCTCGTATCCCTCTTTCTTGGCGATCTTTGCATACATGTTATAGCGATTCCTTGCCTGACTTTCCCCTATGAACGCCTTGACAAGATTCTCCATTGTCTTCTCCATTCTTTTCCACCTTCACAAATTCGAACATTTCGGTATCTTATATAAACATTATTTTAAAGATTTAAAAACTTTAAGTTCGAAATGCGAAATATGAAGAATAGAATAAACGATAAACTCCTGATAAGAGCACTGATAAGAAACGCAAGAATCCCGAATGTGGCTTTGGCAAAGCTTTTTAAGGTAAGTGAGGCAGCAATAAGAAAAAGGATAGAGAAGCTTGAAGCAAGCGGTGTTGTGCTGGGATACAAAGCTCTAATCGATCCCGTGAGAGCAGGAATGGCAATATCGCTAACTGGCATTGATGTGAAACCAGAAAAACTGGTTGAGGTTTACGAAAAACTCAAGGGATTTAAGGAAGTGGAAGTGATATATATAACCAGTGGTGATCACAATTTGATAGTGGAAGTGGTATGCAACAGCATGGATGAGCTGATGGAAGTGCACAAAAAGATAGAGAACTTTGAGGGAGTTGTCAGAATATGTCCTGCGATGCTTACAAACGTCTGGAGGAGAGGCCTGAAGTGATAAAAGCGATAAGAGATAGAGTGCTTAAATTCATCGAGCTTGGAAGGAAAGGAAAAACACATCACAACTTTCAGCCATATTTTGATACGGAGTTTGACGCCACCATATTTTCCGAGCTTGCGTTCTGCATCTCTGCCGCCAATTCGTCAGCAATTGCGGGTCTGAAGTTTCAGAAGATGCTCGCTGAAAAGGAGAATGACAATATGGATGAGCGACGGATTCGTAATGCTCTCAGAAAATGTGGGGTGAGGTTTTATCAGAGAAAAGCAAAATACATCATCGATGCATGGCAAAAGATGGATGAAGTGCTGGAAGTGCTCAAGCTGGAAGAAAGTGCAATGGTTCGGGAATGGCTGGTTAAAAATATCAAGGGTATTGGATACAAGGAGGCAAGTCACTTTTTAAGAAACACGGGACAGCTTGATGTTGCCATAGTTGACAGGCATGTGCTCGACTGGCTTTATCGAGAAGGGTGTATACCCTTCTGGTGGGATCCAAATCTTTCAAAAAGAAAAGATTATCTCAAGCTTGAAAAGTTGTTGTGTGGTATAGCACATCACAAGAAAATGCAGGTGGGAGAGCTTGACCTTCTCATATGGTGGAAAATGACAGGAAAAGTGCTGAAATAGATGTGGTGGACCGGCCGGGATTCTCAGCTGCGGAGTTCCAGCATATTCATGCTTGCTCCGCAGCATTTGAACCCGGGGTCTCTGGCGTGCGAAGCCAGCGTCCTTCCAGGCTAGACCACCGGCCCACCAACAACACACAGCTTTTTATTTCTCGCATTTAAATTTTTTAATCTCAATTAAACGGGAATTTCTTCCCATAAATTTCAAAAAATAAAAATTAATGGGTGACGATTAGTGTTCGTGGGTGACATAGTGTTTGTTATAGAGCTCTTCAGCCCTCTCTGGTGTCAGGGGTGCGTTAGGATCTTTTTCTTTCATTATGTGTTTTAGCACCTTTCCTACTACTTCCTCTATTTCTGTAGGGTGAAGCCACTTTCTATCCTGCTCAATCAACTCATTTTCCCTAGCATACTCTATTATTTTCTTCAACATACCTTCTTTCTTAATATCCTTTTCAACCCATATCAATATCCAATCAGACCCCGGTTTTTTCTCCCTCAAAATTCTCACCTCCTCCTTTTTTCACAGTTTTCCAGCGGCCGCCGGGAATTGCACCCGGACACAGTGCTTTTTCGGCCGCACAAAAAATAGGAAGGTTTTGTTTTCACCAAAAATTTCGAAAAGTGCCCCCGCCGGGATTTGAACCCGGGTTTCCTTCCGGCAATGAGGTGGCGGCGGGATAGCACCTCCTCCTTTTCCAGAAAAACGAACCATCCGCCGGAAGGAAGGATGCCTGGCTACCTTACGGGGGCATGACAAAAAATTTGGGGAAAAGCTTAGCGGACATTTATGCTAGCAGTAGCGCGGGCAGAACCCTAGCAGGAATGGAATAACAAATAGCACTGGCGAAATCAGAATGATGCTCGTGACTATTATTTCCCAAACATCCATGTTATCTAGCGTCTTTCCAGTCCAGCTTATCTTCCTATTCAGTTTGTTCGTCAGCTTTTCCAGAATCTCTGGCTCTCTCTCCAGCTTTATGATGACGTATGCGGCCAATAATCCAGATAGATAGAGTATAACGAACAGATACACCTCGCATAGTTCGGAAGTGCCCTTCAGCATTTCCGATGCTGCGCAGTACGACACCATCATTCTTCACCTCCTTTTAATATCTTCCGACCCTTGCCGGGAATTGCACCCGGGAAAGAAAACCTGAACAGGGGCATGCGGGACAGATAGAGACAGCCATCTTCACGCTGTCCACTACTTAAACCAGAATTAGGTATCCCGCTTTTTCACGGGATCCATTATTTACAGCATCGACAACTTTTGTTACTCTTTAGTCACACATATCTCGAAAATTTATAAACCTTTTGCTGAACTGAGCCCCTTCCACATTCATCCAAAACCAAAATCAGGACAAATTTCCCAAAAATAAAAAGAAAAAATAAAATGGTCTGAAAGCTTGCTTTTACTTGGGACCCATTATGTTTTTACACTCTCGACATTGATATACTGCTAACTCCATTAACGGTGTGCTCCCTCCAATGACCATTGGCCCTGTTGGTATTTTGGCGATCACAACTTTCTTGAGGTTGGTGGAACCGCACTCATCACATTTCTCAGGAGGTGCCATCTTCTCCACCTCCACACATCTTCATGAATTTGCGGCCGGCCGGAATCGAACCGGCGTTTCCCCGCTGGATACGGGGCGTGATCCCACTACACCACGGCCGCATGGAATCCGGGCTCCGGTATGGACGCTTTTCTCATGGGGGATGCGACGGATAAGAATTCCGTCTGGAGAGGAAGGATGAGAGAAAGCACTGTCCCCGGAGCCGGGATTTGGAAGAACATGGAGCTATCTGCTCAAACACAACATGCGTCCTAACTGAAAAATCCATGAAGCGAATTTTTTTGCTTTCAATTCACCCTTTTAAAGCCAAAGTTTTAAAGCTTTTTAACTCTCCTTGCTTTTGGAATCAGGTTTTTGATGAAGTTCCCGTGCTTCAACCCCACCCCAAGAATGTGTTCCCCATACTTTAAAAGCACGTATCCGTCTTCACAATCAACATCCACATCATACAGGTTGAGTCCGCATAGAACTTGGTGGAGCTGAATTTCATCCACTTCCACAACGTTCTTTGTTGCGTACTTTCCAAAAATCTGCGCAGCATTCGTGGTGATCTTGATCTTGTCCTTAATTTTTTCCCATCTAACAAAAAGCATGCCCGCAGCTTCCACATTCATCCCGGAGAAGTTCTTCTCCACAACATCCCTGTTTGTTATCCACACCTTCCTCCCGCTCTTAATGAAAATGTAACCGTTAAATACACCCCTATCTATCCCGAACCTCTCCTCCAGATAGTCCAGCATCTCCCTCTTTTCCTCTTCACTCATAATTTTCAGCTTGCTCATTTCCCTCACTCCTTCCTCAACTTTGCAACGAAAAATCCCTCGCTGTCATTATCCTGAGGCCAGATGCGCAAGCAGTTCCTCACACTTTCATCGAATTGCTGGCTTTCCCATTCAGTTATGCCGTGCCTGGCTTTAAGCCCCTTAACCTTTACCTTCTCCACCACCAGCCCGTGCTTCTTTACAGCATAATCCACCACCGCCTCATTCTCCTCCGGAGACATGGTGCATGTGGAGTAAACCATTACACCCCCTCTCTTAAGCGTGACCGCAGCAGCATCCACCAGCTTTTTCTGCAGCTTTGCCATCTCCTTTATGAATTTGATGTTCCATCTGGAAAACGCTTTCCAGTCCTTCCTCATGATACCCTCGGATGAGCAAGGGGCATCCACCAGAACTTTATCAAACCTCTCCTTAAACTTTATGAACTTCCTTCCATCCATTCTCGTCACAACGGTGTTTATGACTCCGAGCTTCTCCAGATTGAACCTCAACACCTTTATCCGCTGAATCTGGATGTCGTTTGCCACTATACACCCCTTGTTCTTCATCATTTCAGCCATCTGCGTGGTCTTAGAGCCTGGCGCGGCAGCTATGTCAAGCACGAAATCCTTTTCCTCTGGCTGCAGCACAATAGGAGGGATCATGGATGATGCTTCCTGCACGTAATAGTAGCCCATAAAGTGCTCCAGCGTGTTTCCAAGCTGCTCCTCATTTCTGTTCTCCACCCAGAAGCCGTTGCTACACCATGGCACCTGCTTCAGTTCCCACCCTTTGGATTCAAGCATTTTCACACATTCATCCACATCAATCTTTAGCGTGTTGATCCTTATGCTTTTCCTGAGCGGTTTGAAGCAGTAATCAACAAGAACCTTTACCTCATCCCCAAGAATCCTCCTGTAGCGCTCCCTGAAGAGCCGCGGCACATTCAGCTTTTGCTTCATAGCTTAACATCCCTTACCTCTCTTTTTTTCAGATCAACCAAGTAGATCTTTCTGGATGGTGTGGCAGCGCAATTAACAAAAATCGTGTTGCTCTTAATCTCAAACCCGTTGTCCTCATGAATGTGACCGAAAACGTGGAGCGCTGGCTTGACATTCTCATCAAATTCAGCATAACCATCATAGCCAACATGCTCGTTGCTCCATATTTTGTCAAGCACACCTTTTGGCGGGTAATGTGTCACGAATATCAGCTTGGAAGGGTCTATACCCTCAACATCGGCAAGAGCTTCATCCAGAATGAAGGGATAGGTGGCGCTCACAAGTAAAAAGTGATAGCCCTTAAGCTCTCTCAAACCGTACATCACTATTTCCGACATCTCGCTTTCATAGATGATACCGAGATCAAGATTGCCGGCAACCGCAAGCACCGGCACGCCAACTTCCTCCAACCTTTTTATGAGTTCCTCCGCATACTCCTGCATTACGAAATCCCCACAGTAAACGAACACATCCGGCTCCAGCTTTTCAGCGTGCTCCACAGTGCTCTCAAGAAAGCGGTGGTTTGCATGGTAATCTGAAGCACACAGCAACTTCATGAAATCTCACCCAAAAATATTTTGAGTGGGAAGAATTTAGAACGCACCTATCGCCTCAAGCTCTTTCTTGAGGTTGTTTATGGCTCTCTTCACTTCCTCTTTTGACCTAGCGCCAGTACACACGAGCCTTCCCGAGTTGAAGATGAGGAACACAACAGGTGGGTCCTCCATCCTGTGCACCAAGCCCGGGAACTGCTCCGGCTCGTACTCACAATCCTCAAGCTCGTAAACTATGCGGTTCAGATCGAATCTCGCCTTGAGATTAGCGGAAGCTACAAGGTTCTCCACTTTCAGTTCTGGCTCGCCCTTTACCTCAATTCCGATCTTTCTGAGGTCCTGAATGACCTTTTTTATGGCCTGCATTGCGATTTCCTGAGAGCGTGTGCCCGCGCATATTATCTTACCGGTGGTGAAAATCAGCAGGGAAGCTTTTGGCTCCTTTATTCTGTAAACCAGACCGGGAAAGCTCTCGGGTTCATATTCAGCTCCTTCCAGTTCCATCGCTATCTTTTCAAGAGGTAAACGTGTTTTCAAGTCAGCAGAAACCACAACATTCTCTATCTTTATCTCATCCTCCTTGTCAACGAAGTTCTCGTCCTTCTTGCTTTTGGCCATACCACACACCCCTTGCCTTTTTAAATTTTGAGGACATCTTTAAATGTTTAACCTTTTTAAATTGTAACCACTTAAAAGTAACGAAACATTTAAATACTTTTAATACCATAATAAAGAGCAAGAAAATTTTGGGGGTGGTTGTGGGATGTTTGAATATAGACTTGCTGAAAAAAAGGTGTATGGTGCGATCAAATCTCTTGAAAATCCCCGGCTCACTTACCAAGGTGTGCTGGGTGCCGTTAATGAGGTTAAGGAAGCACTTAACATAGCAAAAGCGGGAGCAGCAAATCACAATAAAATCGAGGAACTATGGGGTCTTGAAAATCTTTACAGGCAGGTAGTTAATGTCGAGAATGATCTTAAGAAAAATAAAAAACTTTATGAAAAGCATATTCCTGAAATTGCCAAACAGGTGAGAGCGTTTTTGGAAGAGATCGTCTACAAGAACATTATAAACCTTGAGCAGGATCTTGCCCAAACTTGCAAGAGTTTGGAGATATCTCACATAAGCTAAATTTCAACGGGGGTGTTGAAAATGTTTGGAAGGGAAAGCTACGTATTTGAAAGGGCGAAAAATATATGTGGACCCATTACTGAGGAAGCGGCTTTAGATGCAGCTTTTTCAAGAGCAGAATTACTTAAAGGTCCCCTCGAAGGCAGCGTTCCGCCTAGAGTATACATAGAAGGTATAATGTACCGTGGATGGGGGAGAGATCCAAGATACGATTTTTGAAGAATGTGTTGGCTTGCTTCCAATATCCACGAAACACATTAATTTCAATGACTTCAACAACCAATTTCAGTTTTTGCAAGAAATCTCATCAACCTTGCAATAGCTTCAAAATCTCGCCTTTGGCAAGCTTGACATCCCTTATCGTGAGCTCCGCCTCACATATATCGCACACGCCTTTTTGACGACCCCATTTCCATTCAAAGGTGCCGCCGCATTTCGGGCATATCACCTTAACGTATATGACCAAGTTCACTCACCTTCATCTTTTTCTGGGCGGAGCTCACGTGTGATATGTTGATATATTGTGAGCGAAAAAATCTTTATATAGATTATTGTTGTTACGTTGAGCACACCAACGTGACAACACTCATCTCTCATTTCGACTAACCTTCTCACAACACACGATACAATCCACTTAATTGGATAATTTTCCCATAAATCGAAAAATAAAACCCAACTTACAAAATACAAAAAAATTAAGAAGAACTAGAAACCTTTTGTTTTAATACCTCTAGTAATTGTTCTATTTGATCTATGATCTCTAGAATCTCTTTGGACGTTGTCTTGCCTTTCTCTTTTATTATCTCCATCTCTTCTATTTTTTGAGAACGCTTGTTGTAAGATCGTTGGAGTGCCAAAGTGCGATTAGCATCATTTTCTCTAGCCAGCATACTAGAGCTTTCTTTTGCATCAGATCATCTGTCTCAAGGACATCGATTTCACCCTCACGTCCCAACATACTACTGTTACCCGCCCTCGTCACCATACCCAACGCCTCTCTTTTTCAGAATCTCTGTTATTCGGTCCTTTGTCTCTGAAAGGTCACTGCCTCCCACTCACCGATCACCTCATACTGCATTTCATCACCTCACATCTATCACACCTTTCCGTCTCAACCAATCCACAAACCCTTGCAACATATCATGTGGAATCTCTACCTGACCCTCAACACTCATATCTCTTCGGCGTCTCACTCTGAACACTACCACATCTTTACGAATCTCAACCGAATAACTAAATTTCTCATCCACATCTGCACATCTCAATCGTGACCCCAATTCTTGTATCTGCTTCTCAACTTCCTCAACCTTACTACGATACTCTTCCTTTTGTCTCTCGAGTTCCTCAATCTCCTTGAATACCTTCATAAATTCCATATTCTGTAACTTCTACTGCCTTTCACGCTCTCGCTGTGTCACTTCAATCAACCATTCCAAATCCTTCATAACCCCACCTCCTCACCTCCTGTTCCCTCCTCCCTGACTGGAGGAGCGGGACACAGGAGATCATATGTTCGAGTAGAAAAAACACCAACATGTCCAACACGTCCAAGCTTCAACACCAAATATAAAGAACTCGTTTTTTTGAACAGAGTCATCTTTAATCCTTAACACTTATATACTTTTCTAGTCAGGGAAAATTCCGCAGTCACGTCATTTCGAAAAAAATTAAGAGAATGTTGCATTCGCGTAAATTTTAGGATATGCTTTAGTTCGAAGTTAATCAATCAAGGCTCTGTCCGGATCTGTCCCACTCGCAGCTCATTATGCCGCCCAATGCAGGCGTTGGTTCGATCACCGGAACCTTGTCATCATCAAAGATAATGGGGCGCCCACTTAAGCGACGTCTTAAGGAATCGACTTCCTCTTCTAACTCCCCCACACGCCAATTAAGTCTTCTTACACTTTTCTCTATCTTATTCAGTCTCTCTTCAATATCATCGATTCTCCTCTCAATATCATCTAGTTTATCTAGTTTGTCCAGTCTTCTTTTTATATCTGCTAGTTCCTCCAGAATAACCTTTCTGAGCACTTCCTTCGAGGTATCTGTATCATCAACCACTTCCTTTACTCCCATCTCACCTCACCTCCTTAACCACAACCTCTTTTCCCGCCATAGACACCTCAAGCACGTATGGCTATCCAGCAGCTTTTCTCATTGCCCTCTCGCCAATCAACTCGCTCCTCCCTCGAGGGGAGAAGTGAAGGGAGGAGCGAACACATGCACCATACTACGCTCTAAAGAAAACGCATGCCTGTCCCAAGTTTGCTCTTTTGAGCTCATTCGTTTCGGGCTAACAGTGTCTTTGTTTTTAATGGTTATATAGTTTTTGGTCAAAGAACCCCTACAAATGTTTAAACAAGTTTCAAAATATTTTGAGAATACTTTAAACTCATCCCAAAGGACAAGTAGGAGTGTGAGTTTTGTTTTCTCGGGACACCAGATCATCAAAGAAATAGATTCAATTCTCTCCGGCTCTGGTGGGGCCGCCCGGATTTTCAGCCGCAACTTGTAGGATTAGTTTGTGGGCTGCAGCATTTGAACCGGGGTCGCCGGCTCCCAAAGCCGGAATGATGACCAAGCTACACCACGGCCCCTTCACAACCCAAGGCTAACCCATGCCTTTGAGTGTAAGAATTTTTCTGTCAGGTAGAATTTTTAAAAAGATTTAGTTGTATCAGCGACTCATCTTAACTATTAGAGTCCCTCTTCAGAGAACCACCGTATCTAGGTATGGGTTATCAATTTACCTCCTAATATTCATTCTCAAAAATAGACGAATGGACTACAATCACACTAAACCATATACAAATTGAATTTGTTACGTTTTCACCACTTTCTGCTAGCAAGCCCGTACCATATGTTGCACGCTCCCTCTATGCTGACCATGCACGGTCCGATAGGATTGGATGGTGCGCATACCTTTCCGAAAAGAGGACACTCGTGCGGGGTTATGTTGGCAAGCAGCACATCTCCACACCTGCATGCTTTCTTCCTTTCATCCTCTTCAAATTCAAAATCATCAAACACGTCTTCAAAAGCTTTTTCAGCATCCTTCTCCTCAAATTCTTTCTTTAAAGCGGGCTTGCTCTTCTCTATCACCCTGAGCCCCCTCCATTCCACATCATCTCTCGTAAACACCTGATCTAATAGTTTCAGAGCTTCCTCATTACCCTCTTCCTTCACAACCCTGTGATACTGGTTGATAACTTCAGCCTTTCCTTCCTTTAACATCTCAAGCAGCAAAGCTATGGACTCAACCACATCTAATGGCTCAAATCCGGATATAACTTGGGGAACTTGAAACTTCTTCACAACTTCTCTGTAAGGTATAACACCCACTATTGCAGACACGTGTCCGGGGTTGATGAGAGCATCAACTCTGCGTGCTGTTCTGCTCAGCAAGGCAGAAATGGCTGGAATAAAAAATCTGTGAGCGTTGAGAACGTAAAAATTCTCCGGAGCATCAAGCAAAGCCAGAGCGGTTGATGGCATCGTGGTCTCAAATCCGATTGCAAGATGAACCACTGGCTTTGAAACTTTTTCTGCAAGCTTTAGGGCGTCAAAAACACTGTAAACAACATGCAGTTTGCCTTTGCCATTAACGCTTTTTAGGGATCTGCCCCTGTAAGGAAGCTTCGCCACATCCCCAAAGCATGTGACTATGCTATCAACATTTTCAAGAAAATGCATAAATTTCGCAATTTCTTCATCAACGATGACACACACGGGACAGCCCGGTCCGGGCACGAGCTTTACGTTTTCAGGCATCAAGCTTCTTATACCTGCTCTAGCCACCGTGTTTTCATGAGTACCACAGAGCGTGAGGATGGCAATTTCCCTATCTATCTCTGAAGCAAGTTCCTTTATTTTTCCAATCCACAACTCAGCATCACGCTCCATTCCCACCATCTCTAACAACCGCTATAGAAAAACCGGCATGCACCATCACAACATCCCCAACCCTAACTTCCGGGGTCAAATCAACTCTGATTTTCCTTTTAACTCCTCCAAAATCCACAATAGCCTGATTCCCTTCTTTTTCCAAAATCCTGCCACGCACACCTATGCACATACCTATTAATTTCTTCCAAGCTAAAGTTCAAATAATGATGTATAGAGTGATTGTGCGTGGCAAGGTGCAGGGAGTTGGATTCAGACCTACGGTATGCAGAATAGCGAGGGAGATGAAGTTCTGCGGCTATGTGAAAAATCTGGGAGGAGGAGAGGTTGAAATAGCTGTGGATAGAAATCCCGAAGAGCTGATAAAAAGAGTTAGACAGGAGCTCCCACCCATAGCATCGATAGATGAAGTTGTTGTGGAAAAAGCGGGAGTTAATGAGGAGCTTCCCGAGATTTTTGAGATAAGGGCGAGCTCATCATCCCGAGTCTCGTCTGAAATCAGCTTCCCCCCTCCTGACAGTGCAATCTGCGATGAATGCCTTAATGAAGTGATGGATGAAAATGACAGGAGGTACATGTATCCATTCACATCATGTACTGCTTGCGGCCCGCGCTTCACGATTTTCAAGGGATTTCCGTTTGACAGAGATTATACCTCATTCGCTTCCTTCCCTCTCTGCGAAAAATGCAAGCATGAGTATGAGAGTGTGGAATCCAGAAGATACCATGCCCAAACCACGTGCTGTCCTGCATGCGGACCATCTTACATTCTTTACAAAGAAGGTGTTGCAATCGCAAGGAATCTAGAAGCGGTAAAACTGGCAGCACGCATGATTGAGGGTGGAGCCATAATCGCAATCAAGGGGTGGGGCGGCTACCATTTGGCATGTGACGCTTTCAACGAAAATGCGGTCAGGCGCATGAGAGAAATGCTGCGCAGGGAGCAGCAGCCCTTTGCCGTAATGGTGAGAGATTTGAGGGTTGCGAGGAATCTTTGTGAAATCACCATGGAAGAGGAAAGAGTACTGCTATCTCGTGCAAGACCCATCGTGATCCTTCGGAAGAAAAAGCGGGACTTGCTGAACGAGGTGGCACCTTCCCTCCACACGCTTGGAATCATGCTTCCTTATTCAGCTCTGCATCACATTCTTTTCAACCACATGAATTGCAATGCTATCATCATGACCTCAGCAAACCTGCCGGGCATGCCTATGTTCACAGATGAGAGTGTAATGGAGAAAATGGAAGCTGACGCTTACCTTATCCACAACTTGAAAATTGAGAACAGGTGCGATGACTCTGTGATGAGAGTTGTCGATGGCAATCCTGTCTTCATCAGAAGGTCGAGGGGTTTCATTCCGGCAAGCTTCAGAATTGGAGCAAAACTGGCGGCGGTTTGTGTGGGGGCCGAGCTCTACAACTCCATCTGTGTGGTTAAAAATGGCGTAGTTTATCCCAGCCAGTACGTTGGTGATACTTCCAACTTCCAGACATATAGCACACACTTCAAACAGGTGGTGCACCGTTTCCTCGACTGGCTTGATGTGAAAAAGCTGGATGCTGTTCTCTGCGATCTGAATCCTGCTTACAACACAACTTTCTTTGCTGAAAAGCTAGCGGAAAGAATGAACGCAAAGCTTTACAGAGTGCAGCATCACTTTTCCCATGCTCTCGCGGCGATGATGGAGAAAAAGATGGAAAGAGCGGTTGCAGTCTGCTGCGATGGCACAGGATATGGATTTGATGGAGCGGTGTGGGGGTGCGAAGCACTTTATCTTGATTTAACCAAAAATGAGTTCAGGAGAATAGGGCATCTCCAGCCGTTTGAGCTGGTAGGGGGTGATGCATCAACATTAAATCCGGAGAAAATAAAACTTTCCTTGCTCCATCTTGCAGGAGTGCTTGAGGATGAAATCGGTGAGCAAAACAAGAATAGAGAGTTTGAGCTTATAGCGAGAGCGCTGAGGGAAGGCATAAACACAATATCCTGCACATCAGCTGGAAGATTCTTTGATGGGATAGCTAATCTTCTTGGTATCCATTCAAGAATGACGTATGAGGGAGAGGGAGCTATGAAGCTTGAGGCGCTTGCAGCACAATGGGAAAAGGAGATTGAGCTTTATCCTTCGTTCAGGATAAAGGAAGAAAAGAGCGTTTATCCCGCGCCTTACGGAGGGGAAAACTTGCCATTTAAATCTGGTACGGTTAAAGAACTTTTAATTTCTAATTTCGTAAAAGAAGGTTATGAAAAAATAAAAGATGGTGTTGTAAGCAGAGCAGAGGTTGCGAGAGAAGCCATAGAATGCCTTGCTTCGGGAATGGCAGAAATAGCATGTTATTACGCAAGGAAAAAAGGGTGTGATGTTGTGCTTTCGGGCGGTGTGATGGTCAACCCCATTTTTGTTGGCAAGGTTATGGAAATCTGTCAGAACCATGGAATCAACGTTGTGCTTCCAAGTGAAGTGCCTGTTGGAGATAACGGAATAAGTTTAGGACAGGCGTACCTCACAAAGTTTTTGGGTGAGATTGATGGATGAGCGCGTAGGGGATGTAGGAGATGGCGGTAAGAAAATGATGGAGTTCCTGGAGAAATTCGTGTTCTCAAAAATTGATGTGAAGAGCAGAGAGGATGCTGCTATTATCTCAGACGAGATGGTGATAACTACGGACAGCCATACTATTGAACCAATAATATTTCCCGGCGGTACCATCGGAAAACTTGCGATCTGCGGGTCAGCAAATGATGTTGCTGTTATGGGTGCGCAGCCCTCATCTTTTCTACTTTCTCTCGTCATGAATGAGGAACTCGAGAAGGACAAGTTTTTGCAAGTTATTTCAGATATCTCGCAATACATGAAAGAGATAGATGCTGAGCTTTTGGGGGGAGACACCAAAACCATGAAGGGAGATTTTGAGATGATCATAAACACAGCATGTATTGGAAAGAGAAACGAGTGGCTTGAGCACAATCTGGAGGTGGTGAGAAGTTACAGGCAATATCCGCATTCTTGGATCAGAAATTGCGGCGCTTGTAAAGGTGAAGCGGTGATAATAACTAGCAACATAGCAGAGCACAGCGTAGCAGTGCTACTTGCAAGAGAAAATCTTGATTTTGAGCTGGAAGCCAGCTCGGATTGCAAGCATGTCTGGCATTTTGTCAGAAGGGCGATGGAAGAAGGAGGAATAACTTCCATGAAGGATGCGACGCGGGGAGGAATCGCAGCAGCCCTTAACGAGATAGCCGAGCAGAGCAATGTTGGTATGGTGATTGAGGAGAGCAAAATCCCCATAAGGCAAGAGGTAAGGAACTTCTGCGAGGTGCTGGGGCTTGATCCGTTCTCCATGGCGAATGAAGGAGTGGTTGTGATGACGGTGGTGAAGGAAAAAGCGGAGGATGTGCTTCAAGCACTGCACAAAGCTGGCGAGAAAAATGCTGCCATAGCCGGTTACACAACCGAAGAGCACGAGGAGGTTGTAATCCAAACCACTATAGGGGGAAAACGCATTCTCCAGATGCCTTATGGTAGCATGGTGCCAAGAATATGTTAACTCAGGTTTTTTGTTGGATAAATTTCCCAAAAATAAACAAAAAATAAGATGAATATCTTGATTATATTATACGCTCCAAACATTGCAAGCACAATTATTATTATCAGCACAATCTTGCTAATAATATTGGATACACGCATTCCTACCACCCCCACTTTTTCTAAAAAATTAAGAAAGTGCGCTGTTGTTCATGTAGATATGTTCTGCTTCTTCCAGAAGATTCTTGATCTCCTTCTCCACCTCTTTTATTGCCTCGTTTATCTTCTTTGAAGCACCCAGAACCTTGCGGCGCTCCGCTATTGATTTCAATTCCTGCAGCCAGTGCCTACAAGCTATTTTGCGTATTAAATTTATTTCGAGCGTATCAATCTCGCCCTCGCTACCCAAAAGACCGTTTTGCTTCTTTATTTCTTGGAGAGCGGCGTTAAATTCTTTTCTTATACTGCCAGTTATTTTGCGCTGCATCTCCGTATCTTCTCCATCCCACGACATTTCGACTCTTGCCTTTTTCATAAGGTATTGCGCATCCTCCAACCCCCATTTTACAACAACATCGATCCAATCTCTCAACTTCTCACCTCCAAAACCCCTTCTCCTTGAAGGGAGGAGCGGGACAATACAGACCCATACTAAAAACTAGATAAACCACAACTTCTGTCCCGCCCAAGAAAAAGACGCAGATATTTTTTGATGAACATCTCCTAAATCAGCAATACTTATATAATTTACGGAAGTTGTTAATGATGATGGCACTCCACAAAACACTTTTAAATAATTGGGCAATACACTAAATTGTCCAGTACAGAGAACCCAAAACAAAAATAGATTTCTCGGGACACATAGGATTCTAAAAGTAGATTCAATTCTCTCCGGCTCTGGTGGGGCCGCCCGGATTTTCAGCCGCGGAGCAGCTAGAAATGCAAGGAGCTTGCTCCATGGCATTTGAACCGGGGTCGCCGGCTCCCAAAGCCGGAATGATAACCAAGCTACACCACGGCCCCAATATCCATGAACGCAAGGAATTCTGAACGTGAAATTTTTTAAAATAGTGGGGTTTTACTCCACGGAAATTCCGAAAGAGTATGGTAATAGTATAGGATAAAATTTTTTATTCGGGAAAAACATCCCTTAAACTGGAAGTTGTTTCAGGGAAACTTAAAATAATTTCAGCCATTAAATTCCCATACGGTTCTCATGCTGGTTGGAGAGGTCTTCGGCAAAACCGGGACGAAGAGCTTTCACTTCCGTGCGTACAAGGAAGTGAACAGAATGGATTTCGTTACTGTGAAGAGTGCAGATGACAACTGGCTTCTCTGCAGGGTTGAGGATGTGGAGATGCATCCTGACGGCAAGATGGTGTGCAAAGCGAGAATAATAGGTTACAGGGAGAATGGCATTCTAAAAATTCCGAAGGTTCCCATAAAGCCGAACAGTCTGGTGTACAAAGCTGACAGGAAGATAATAAGTGAGGTGCTCAATCTCAAGAAAGACGGGCTTTACATAGGCGTGCTTGAAGCCAATGAGGATGTGAAGGTCTTTCTTGATCCACAGGAGCTGATCTCAAAGCATGTTGCTGTGCTTGCTGCCACGGGCTCGGGCAAGTCATACACCGTCGGTGTATTGCTGGAGGAGATAGCCGAAAGGAGGATTCCTGTTGTTGTGATAGATCCGCATGGCGAGTACATCTCCATGCGCTTCCCGAACGACGTTAAGGATGCTGAAGCATTCCGCAAGTTCGGAATTCAGCCGAAGGGTTACGAGGTGCAGCACTACAGCCCTGATCCCCGCGTTAATCCCGGAGCGATGCAGCTGAGCTTTGGCTACGATGAAATAGATCCGAGGGAGATAGGCATGCTCTTCCCGTCCAAACCCACAGCATCACAGCTCGCCCTGCTCTACGCTGCGTTCAAGCGCGTTAAGTCAACCAAAAAGAAGTACACGCTTGAGGATGTGATAGCTGAAATAGAGCAGAGTCAGAGCCAGAGTAAATGGAATGTGATAAACATGCTTGAGATGCTGAAGGACATGAAGATATTCAGCGAGGAGGCAACACCCGTAACAAAGCTGGTTGTGCCGGGCAAGATAACGGTGATAAACCTTCGTGGCGTGAGCCAGGAAGTGCAGGCCTATGTTGTTTACAAGATCGTGGAGAAGATTTTCGAAGCAAGGAAGATAGGCATGATAAATCCCTGCTTTCTGGTTATAGAGGAAGCTCACAACTTCATTCCGCAGAGCGAGGCAAAGATAAGCGCGAAGATAATCAAAAACGTGGCTTCAGAGGGCAGGAAGTTCGGGCTTGGCTTGTGTGTGATAAGCCAGAGGCCTGCAAGGATAGACAAGAACGTGCTGAGCCAGTGCAACACACAGATAATACTGAGGATGATGAACCCAAACGACTTGAAAGCTGTGAGCTATGCCGAAGGGCTGAGTGCTGAGCTCGAGAAGGAGATAAAGAATCTGAACACCGGCACGGCATTGATAATAGGGCAGGAATTCCCCATCATAGTAAAGATAAGAGTGAGAAGGAGCAAGCACGGCGGTGTAACGCAGGATGTTACGGAGCAGAGGGAAAACGAAATTCCAGTATTTCTGCCTCTCAAACCCGTAAGTGCTGTACCCGCGGGAAGCAAGGTTTATTATCCGTGCTGGGTTTTCAATGTTGCAGGTAAGCGCTACGTGATGGATGCTGTACAGGGCAAGTTCCTTTTCTTCGACGGAAACGTGGTTAGGGAGCAAAATGGAAATGGAAGCATAGCTGAGATGAGCATAGAGTACGGCATGGAGGAGATAGCGGGGAGGGTGATAAAAGCTGAGATAAGTCACGAGCAGGCAGCGCAGCTCGCAAGGCGGTTACTGGGCAAGGTGGACAGCGTCCAGCTCGTGTACTATCCTTACGTCATAGCGGATGAGGAGCTGGTTGATCTGGTGACTGGAGCGAGGAAGAAGATCGGGAAATAAAGCCGCTTTCTGTAGCCACCACTATTAACAAATTTAAAATCTTTGGTTTAAGAATTCCTTGCGCAAACAAAGAGCTGACCAGACTTTGTTCTTAGATGAGACAGAATAACTAGTGGTGCTAGTGGTAGCTTTGTTCTTAGTTTGCATTAGTTTGTCCCGCCTAGAACCACACTTTAACAGCAAAGCACGTTTATATAGCAGAGATATTCTTTGACCTGGGTTATCCTAATGCACCTGAAGTTGTCCATTCTGTGCACCTTGAAAAGTTGGGAGGTGATGTGGTTATGAAGGTGGTGTATGAACGCGAGATTCGTAAACTTTTGGATATTTTTGAAAGTATTGTGAAAATTATTTTAGAGTTAGGGTATGGCGAGGCTCTTGGAACAGTGCTCTGGAGCTATTCATTTGAAGGGTACGAAACTGTCGAGAGATTAACTGAAGCAATAGAAAAATTAGAAGAGGAAAATCCAGAAGGGTGTGTCTGGACAGAGTCAGGAGTTAATCTTGTATGCTATGAAATTGAAGAGACGGAAAATGGAGCCAAATTCCACTTTAATTTGGAGGATCCTGATAATAATGACATAGAATTCTACCGAATCCCAACCTTATTTAAGAGATTTCTAGAAAAATTGGAGGGTTTAGGATTTCCAACAGACCACATATATTATACTGCTATCGAAGTTCCGAGAGAACAGATAACTATTACTATAGTTGGTCCAGAGACAAAACCTTCAAACAATGTAGAATTTAAGATACGAATCCATGACTGGAATGAAATCGGAGATCAGATAGAGGGGGCGAAAGCGATGCGGATAAAGACATTACGGGTGACATTGCACTGATTTGATCTTTTTCATTTTTCTTTTCTATTTTTTTGGGAAATTTATCCAATCTTCAAATCCAGCACAACTCTGTAATGATAAGGAGCGACGGCTCCACACTTCCTGAAGAATACGACCTCTGCTTTCTTACCCGCTTTCTTGCACCTCTCCTCCACACGTTTCACAACATCCTTGCTTTCTATTTCCTCCTCGCTTGCAAAAGTGTACAGATGGATCATTCCACCCTCCTTTATCTTTTCAAGCGCAACCTCCAGATAATCCGGAGCATCCTTCGGAGCAGGCATGACGATACGGTCAAATTGATATTGCAGTTTTGGCACAATTTCTGCAACATCTCCCTCCACAACTTTTACCTTATCTTCAACTTTGTTTAGTGCTACGTTCTTCCTGAAGTATTCAACAGCGTGAGGGTTCAGCTCAACTCCAACAACCTCAGCAGGGTTGGCATTCTTCGCTATCACTATGGCAAACGGACCAACACCGGCAAACATCACGAGCACTCTCTCGCCATCCCTCACCATCTCAGCTATCCTTTTCCTTTCAAAACTCAGGCGCGCGGAAAAATACACTTTACTGACATCCAGAAGGAACTTACATCCATGTTCTGTATGTACGGTTTCAGTTATTTTCGTGGGGCGAAACTCTTTTTTGATGTGCGAGAAATTCCTTTCGTTTTGCTTAGCCGCAATGACTTCATACCTCGGCACACGATACTTGCCGGAGACATCTTCAACTTTGTTCAGCACGACCTTCACGTTTTTGTTTAGCTGCATTATCGCGTCAGCTATTAGCTTTGCATGCTTTCTTGCAACTTCATCGAGCTCAACTATGGCTATATCTCCTATTATTTCGAAAGCACGCGGTATGTGTTCTAACTCATCCTCACCTACCTTTCCTTCGAGAAGCTTGCGAACGTTTAAGCCTGAGCTCACTCAATCTCACCTTTTCTAAGAAATTCGAGCACAGCTTCCTTAAACTTCTCGAAATCCTCAATCATGAACAGCTTTTCAAAAACAAGCTCATCATCTATCTCTCCGTAGCGATGTATCAAAATGTTTCTGAACCCCTTCATCTTTCTCAGCTTTTCCTCAAGCTCATTGTTTATCACACCCGCTTTCCTTATCTTTCTGAACATGTCATCTTCATCAGCAGGCAATCCAAGTTTGCACTCCTTAACGATCATCGCGCATACATCTATAACGCATTCTATGGCCAGCTGAAGAAGTCTTTCGCAGGCGCGCTTTTTCTCGATGCTACTCTCATATTCTTCAAAAGTTGATGGTCTGATGCTTTCAAGCTCTTCCAGATATCCATCCATTTCATCTATTTTTGCGAGTATCCTTTCCTTATCCATTCAACACACCTTCCAGATAGGAATGGTAGATGAACTTGAATTCCTCGAACTCTCTGAGTGTAGATATTACAACATCGTACACTAAATCCTCATTTTTAACATGCAAAATCTTACCTTCTCTAATCACCCTCATTCTCATATGAAGCGGGAGAAGCTGAAACGCTTTAACATCCACAATATCGGAAATGGAAGCGTATTCCACCATTTTCTCGAATATTTTATTTTTATCCGTGTCCTTCTTAAAGACAAGACATATGTCCAGGTCTTTACCATTTTTCTCTCCTCTGGCAACACTACCGAAAAGCAGCACCGCTAACACATCATCATCCGTTTCTGCCATCTTGATGAGCTTTTTGAGTATGTTCCCAAACCTCGCCATACACAAAAATTGGTTGACAACCTTTTAAAATATCTATCCAAAAACACAAATCATGCTTTACCTTGTGGGTTTGGGTCTTAGCGATGAGAAAGACATGAGCTTAAGAGGTCTGGAAGCATGCAAGAAAGCTGACATCGTTTTTTTTGAGAGATACACATCTCCGCTCAATATCAACATTGAAAATCTGAGCAAAATGATAGGGAAGGAAATTGTAGAACTGAGGAGAGAGGATGTTGAAGAGAGGAACGTGGTTGTTAAAGAAGCTAAAAACAAAGTTGTGGCTTTTCTCGTGCCGGGCGATCCGCTCTTCGCAACAACACACAAGGAGATAGTGAGGGAGTGCATGCTTTCCGGCGTAGAGGTTGAGGTGATACACGCCTCCTCAATCCTCACGGCAGCTGGTGAAAGCGGGCTTTCCCTTTATAAATTCGGCAGAGTCGTTAGCCTTCCCTTCCCGGGGGAAAATTACTTTCCTCTCAGCCCTTACGACCACATTCTCAACAACCTGAAAGCAAACCTCCACACTTTAATTCTTCTCGATATAGGGATGGATGTAAAGACAGCTCTGGACATCCTGTTAAAGATGGAAGAGAAAAAAGGCAACGGAATTTTCAACGAGAAGACAAAGATTGTGGTCCTTTCCCGTCTTGGCAGCAGGGACAAAAACGTACTTTATGGTTCGATTTCAAAACTTAAAAGTATAGATTTCGGAAAACCGCCACATTGCCTCATATTGCCTGCAGAGCTGGAGCACCATGAGGAGGAGTTTTTGAGGCTCATAGAGGTGAAATGATGGGTGAAGACAACATCAAAGAACAGCTCATTCAGGAAACGGAAAAATGGCTGAACAAGCTTGAAAATCTCGAAATAGAGCTGCTGGATAACTCACAGAAGGGCTTCGTGGAGAACATCAAAGCTTACATAAAGGATGCGCGCTATTTTCTGGAAAAACAGGACTATGTGAGATCATTTGAAGCCGTGGTTTGGGCGTGGGCGTGGCTCGAAATAGGAGAAAGACTGGGACTGCTGAGAAGAAAGGTTTAAACAATCTCCAAAATTGTAAAAACGCAACGCGGAAAGCTTTTTAAGTTCTCTGGTTTTAATCACGATTTGTTCTAAGAACAACAGAATTCCTTGACTTCTGGGGACGAATGTTTTTGAAGCGCTAGCGTGGCATTTAGTTCTCTCAAATCGCAGAGATTGTTGTGACCCGCGGCAGAAGGGCAGAGCGATTTCTTTGCACGTCCGCGGGGATGACGACTGGAAGTAAAAAAGACAGGAGTTAGTGTTTAGGAGGTGATGCTATGAAGAGGGAAGCCCCACTCGGTGTAAAAATCCTTGCTGGACTTTTTTACTTCTCTCTGGCGTGGTACTTCCTTGGACTAGGAGTGGTACTTCAGAGATGGAGCTATATATCTTACTATGCTCCATGGATGGGACTACTGATCATACTTACAACAATACTCCTGCTTGCTGGTGCAGTGATCTGGTACGGACTGTTAAAACTGAACCCAACCGCTTGGAAAATCGCCGTGGCCCTGTTTTCTCTGAGTGTGCTAACAAATTTGATTATTAGGTAACATTGCAGCATTCATATTTGGTGTTATAGTTGTGCTGTACCTCTATTCCAAAAGAGAAATTTACTTGGGACCAGAGACAACTTCTATAGAGGGAGTGCGATATTCTGAACAGCCCGAAAGCGAGGGATAGAAATTCCTTACTAGGGATGTGAGTCGTTACCTTATATTTTTTTATAATTGGGAAAAATTTCCTAAAAATTAAAATTTAAAACTTAAAAATTAGGTACAATCCGGCAGCACCGCAAAATAAGAATCCTGTTCACCTCCCGAACCTTCTCTCTCTGTGGAAAAAATCCTTTAAAGCAGCTTGAAATTCCTCCCTACTAAACTCCGGCCAGAGAGTGTTGGTAAAGTAAAGTTCAGCATAAGCTGCCTGCCAGAGCAGGAATCCGGAAAGCCTCCTTTCCCCACCAGTTCTTATTATCAGATCAGGATCAGGCGTGCCGTTGGTGTAGAGATAATGTCTGAATCTCTCTTCATCAAGTTCATCCGACCCGATCTTTCCAGAAGCAAAATCAACCATTACTTTCCTCACACCATCGACAATCTCGCTCCTCCCACCATAAGCTATGGCGAAGTTCACCACGTATTTGTTGTAGTGTTGCGTTGCCTCAACAGCTCTAGCTATTGCATCTCTCACTTCTTTGGGCAGCAAGTGCACCCTGCCTATAACATTGATACGAACCTCATTCTCATGAATTTCATCATCATTAGGTATAGCTTCAAACTCCTTTTTGAAAATTCGCATCAGCATATCAAGCTCCTGCTTTGGCCTTTTCTGCAGGTTTTCGATGGAGAGAGAATAAAGGGTCACATACCTAACTCCAGCATCTCTGCACCACCTGAGCACTTCCCTGACCTTCTTTGCCCCCCATTCATGTCCCTTCCAGGGCTTCTGCATCAAACGCTTAGCAAATCTCCTGTTACCATCCATGATGAAGGCTATGTGCTCAATCTCATTGCTCATAATCACAGCTATTCAGAACAAAAATTTATAAGTGGTTCCTTATCTCAAGATAGTCGCAAGCTTTATCAGCTTCGGTCTTTTGATGAGAATCTTCGCCAGTTTGGTAAGATTTTTTCCGCCTGCAAAATCAATCACATCCTGCACATCAAGCTCCTCCGCAAGGAAGTTGAGATCATCATCCCTAAGCTTCTCAATCACCTGCCTGAGCTTCTCCACCCTCTTCAACTTCTCCCCTCTCTCCTTCCACCACAGCTTGTTGAACTTTGCAAGTGCATTATGGCTAACATCTCCCTGTTCAAGGCACTCACAGATAACTCTGGCAGCCATCTCTCCTGCTTTTGTACCTTCATCCATACCCCCGCCATGAATCGGGTTGACGGTATGGGCGGCATCCCCTATAACAACAAATCCATCCCTCACCATATCTTCCAGCAGGCCACCAACAGGTATGCCTCCAGCATTTTCCTCAATTATGCTCGCCTCTCCGAATATCTCTGGATGGTTCTCTATCCACGCATCCAGATACTCCTTTGCTTTTTTTGTAGCGCCCACACCTCCAATCCCTATACCAACATTTGCAACGTACTCTCCCTTCGGAAATATCCAGATGTAGCCGCGAGGAGCAATCTCATTGCCGAGGTAAAAGTAAAGCTTCTTTGGGTCCTTCATTGTAAGGTTTGCCATCTCGTACTGATAGCCGGAGTCAACGTTTATGAGTTTGTTGGTCGTGTCTATGCCCGCTTTCCTCGCAATCTTACCCTCAATACCTTCCGCAGATACAACCACCTTGGCTTTAACCTCAAATTCCTCCTCACCATATCTGATAACGACGCCGCTTATCTTCCCATCATCCCGCAGGACATCAACAACTTCCGTCCTGGTGAAGAAAGAAGCTCCTGCCTTAGCGGCATCGTAAGCAAGAAACTTATCAAACACCTTCCTTTCAACCACACAACCCTGAGACGAACCATACTCCACCATGAACTCCTTCCCGTTGGGAGCATAAAGATAGAAGCCATCGATATGCTGCGCAACAAACCTCTCATTGCCCGTGTATCCCATTCTTTGCAGGGCTTTTACTCCAATGCCTTCGGCACATCTTTTTGGAGCCCCAATCTCAGCCCTTTTCTCAAACACAGCCACACTGAACCCTTCCTCAGCTATCAGCCTTGCACATCTACTGCCTGCTGGACCAGCTCCGATGATAACAACATCATACTCGTCCTTCAGGTTAACTGGCCTCGTGATATCAATCACCCCGCTCTTCATCAAGCTTCATGGCTCCGACAGGACAGAATCTGACACACGCACCGCAGTTGTTGCATTTCTCCTTATCGATCACAATCTTCATATCCTTCAAACTTATGGCATCCTGCGGACACACACCAACGCATCCCCCACAGCTTAGACACACGGAAGGAATGTTTTTCGCTACCATCATCTCTCCACCCTTTTAATGGAAGGCGGAATATCAATAAACACTACCCCCAAACCTTTAAATGTGTTTTCCAGCTTGTTTGCAAGTTCCTTCAGCCCGAAAATCTCCGTCCTGTAATGTGTGGCATAAAAAACATTGACGCCCAGCTGCTCCGCATGGTAAATATAAGCGTGTTTTGCCTCCCCGCAGAGAAATGAATCAACATCAGCAGCTTTCAACACGTCTTCCAGCATTGACATGCTTGAGCCGGTGACTATTGCAACATTCCTCACTTTGCCTCCCGCAGGCTGGAAGTCAATGCTGACATCAAGCTTTTCAGCCAGAAATCTTGCAAAATCTTCAGCATTCATTCCGTTTTCAAGCTCAACAACCACCGCACTCCCATAATCTTTGTCACCCTTTTTCAGTTCAACAATCCGGAAATTCCTAAAATTCAGAGCCCTTGCCAAAGCTACATGATTTCCAATTTCTTCGTGAAAGTCAAGCGGCAGGTGAGCAACGTAAAGAGAAATGCCATTCTTCACCAGCATCCTGACGAGCTTACCCTTCAACCCCACAAGCTTCGCTTCATCATGTTTCGTAAAGATGCCGTGGTGAGTGATGAGTAGGCTTGCATTTCTCTTTGCAACCTCCTCAATAACCTTCTTATTCACATCACACGCAAGACAGACAACCTCCACATTTTTTTCCAGATCGCAAGCTTCTACCACAAGCCCGTTGAGAACGGCATCACCATAATCCCGATTAATTCCCAAATATTCATCCAGAAACCCCACAAGCTCAGATAGTTTCACCATAAAAAACACAGAAATTCTAAACTTTAAATTGAATCATTCCTTAACGAGTTCCTCCACCACAGCTGGCTTCCCCTCTTTGTATTCGCGCGCTGTCATCACATCCTTCTTCAGCTTTCTTGCAAGCTCCCACACTTCAGATGTATGATGCCTGAAATTCGGCTCCCTTGGCAGGTGGTGATCCCAGATGAAGAGCTCGAAATCAACCTTCTTCACGATTCTGCACACGTTACGAATTGCTCTCTCAAGATTCTCGTTGCTCAGCAAGTAGCCAAGCATGTAGGTATTGGGACCATCCACCACAAGATATGTTGGCTTTTCCTTGACCATCACCTCAGCATACTTCTCAATTATCGGTCCGCAAAGGTCGGAGGTGTAAAGGAGCTTTTTGCTCCCCTCTTCCACCACAACCATGAAAACCCAGCCCACACGCGAGCATTCCACACCGTGGAAGAGCGGACCAATCGTTCTCAGCTTCGTTTTTCCAAAGGTAAGTTCAACGCTGTCAGCAAATCTTATTTTGAGGTCATCAAACTCAGCCTCCTCAATCTTTCTGTAACCCTTCCACTTTTTCACTCTTGCCTCAAACCACTTCTTCTGCTTTTCATTCATCTTGCCTGTTGGCACAACATCCAGTGCATCAGCTTTACTGAACTCCTCGTTTTTCTGGTGACTTCCGGGCTTTAGCTCTTCATCTCCAAAATACCTCCACAGGTTTTCGAAAAATTTCATAGCTCTACCGCGCTGCGAATCATTTATGTAGCGGTTCGGGTCTTTGGTAAGAAGAAGCTTGCCACCATAAATCTTCATTCTGTCTGGGCTGTGATGATCGTAATGGTAATGAGTCACTACAACCACATCAGCTTTTCTCGCTGCCTTCTCCACCTCATGCCAGCCCTTCTCCACCCACATGAGCTTTTGGGGTAAGCTTGCAGGAAAGCTCCGGTGCATGATCGCAACGCCGGGATCGATTAGAATGGAGACGTCTTTAGTTTTAACAAGAACGCAGGAGGACTTTGCTCCGAAGGAATCGAACCAGACGAGTTCGAGGTTCATAATAACCCCTTTCTTGCTTTCGAAAATTTATATATAGCGGTTTGGACAAAATAAAAGCGTATGGAGATACACGTAACGATTAGAATTGAGAGAAAACACGCATTTATCTTGGCAGGACTTTTGGTTTTGATCACAATTTTAAACATCTCAGATAACTCACTTGCAGCTGTCACGACCGGGGCGTATCACACATTAGATGAAATTTATGCGAAAATAGGAACACAATACATACCTTTAGCAACTACAACTGGAAAAATAAACGCCAGTTTGATAGAGGGAAAGGTTGCAAACGCCTCTCAGGCTGATTACGCTCTGAATGCCGACAAGCTTGACGGAAAGGATGCCAGTGCTTTCGCTTCTGCAACCCACACCCATAACCTGAATGATCTTTTAGGGACCCTCCAACCATCCAAAGGAGGAACGGGTTTAACCTCCTGTTCTGATGGGCAGGTGCTCAAATGGAGCGGAGATAAATGGATTTGTGGAGTGGATAACGCAGGATCAGGTGGGATCTCTAGCTGTTCAGATTGTTCCTCAGTATTTGTGAACAGAAGCGGAGATTCCCTGACAGGAGATTTAAATATGCAGGATCACAACTTACTAGACGCCAATATGGTGGAAGCAAACATAATAAGAGACCCCGAAGATTCATGGGTTATTATCTCAGACAGTTTACGAGCCAATGACATCAAAATAATAAACAAGAAGAACTGCAACAAACTTTACACTGACTCTTACGGTAATGTTAAATGTGGAACTGATCGGGATACGAGGTGTGATACTCCTGGTAGATGCTCGCAGCTCTGCATAGGAAGTGATTGCAGGTCAAGATGGCCGAGTGGTGGTGGAATTTCATCCTGCTCCGATTGCGATTCGAGATTTGTAAACACTGCTGGAGATTCTATGACAGGAGATCTAAACATGCGGGACAACGACATTTTAGATGCGAACATCATAGAAGCAAACACTTTGAGAGATCCTGAAGATTCTACGCTCTATGTAGCTGACGACTTACAAGTTTCGGGCTACGTCAAAGGCTCGCAGCTCTGCATAGGAGGTGACTGCAGATCAAGTTGGCCTTCTGGAGGTGCTTCATCTTGCTCTTTACAGTGTAGAAGTGTTAGCGATTATTGTACGGGAAGTAAAGAGTGTAGGAAAGTTCTTTGTAAAAATGATGAAACTATTGTCAGTTGCGGTGGCTATTGTTATTTTAATGACGGGTGGTTAAAAGGTATAGTGCCTAAGGTTGATAAGAAAGGTTGCAATGTGTATTGTGGTCCAGATTCGGGAACTATATTTGTCTATGGAGTATGCTGTAAAATAACTTGCTCGTGATAAAAATGTCTAACAAACAAACTCTAACTTGGATAATTTCCCTCATCATAGTTTTCATCATAGGAATTTATATAGGCAAATCCCTCGTCACACCGCCAGATGTTGTGAAGCAAAACACTCTCAAAGAAATTGATCAGAAATTTATGGAGAAAGTGAAAAATGGACTTTTACCGATTTTTGTAACGGAGGAAAACGCTTCCAGAGAGGTCACAAGTTTTGAGGGCGAGATAATCGAAATTAGCCCTCAGATAAAAACCCTGAAGCTGAAAGTTCCAAACATTTATCGCGGGGGAAGCATCACAAAATTCTTATACGAACCGGATTATTTCATCAAGCAGGTTGTTGTGGGAAGAGATACAAGAATAGTAATGGTGGAAATCGAAATAAATGAGGAATCTTTTGAGCCACAGTTCAAAGAAATTCCCGTACCCTTTTCTAATCTTAGCGTAGGTCAGTACATATCAGTTGAGACAAAAACACCTGTGGTTCTGGAGGAAGATATTCCAGTGATAGCGAAGGTTATAAGAGTTGAGTAAAAAGCAAGTTTCACGGCACCAGCCTGTCAGGATCCCTCGGTGTTAAACTCGCTTCCCTCACGTTCTTCAGCTTGAGCATCTGAGCTGTTAACCTTTCAATTCCAAGCCCAAAGCCGCCATGAGGAGGCATGCCGTACTTGAAGAAGCGGAGATGATCGAACTGCTCGACAGCCATGCCCTTATCTCTTATGTTCTTGACCCTTTCCTCATACCTGTGCTCTCTCTGCCCTCCGGACGTTATCTCAAGCCCACGGTAAAGCAGATCAAAGGAATGAGTGATCTCTGGCCTGTCCTTATACCTCATCAGGTAGAACGGTTTCTTTGCAAAAGGAAAGCTGTGAACAAGCACAAACTCGCTATCATGCTCTTTTGTAAAGTACTCGCACAGCTTCCTCTCCCCTTCTGGTGTTAAATCGTGTTCCTCCACCTCAGCCCCCGCACCTTTCAAAATCTCATTGGCCTCCTCAAAACTCACTTCCGGAATCTTCTTCGGGAAAGGAAGCTGAATGTTACGTTTTTCAAGCATTTCCTTTACCCATTCATCCTTGTTCAGCTTTTCGAAAGCGTATCTAAGCACACCTTCCTGAATCTCAAGCACATCCCTCATGCTTTCCGAAACCATCTCCACATCAAAGGAAACGTACTCGCAGAGATGCCTTGTGGTGTGGTGCGGCTCAGCCCTGTAAACCATACCAACATCATACACTCTATCTATGCCGGACACAAGCACACTCTCCTTGTAGAGCTGCGGACTTTGTGCAAGAAACGCCTCCTTGTTGAAGTACATGATTGGAAAATAATCAGCTCCTCCTTCTGTAGCGGCATTTGTTATGCGGGATGTGAATATTCTCACAAACCGGTTCCTGCGCAGAAACTCCTCCATGAAACCCACGAGCTTGCTCTGGAAGATGAAAATTGCAAGCACGTCAGGATTTTTCATGTCTATGAAGCGCCAGTCCAGCCTTTTGTCAAGCGTGCTCTCTATTTTGCCGGACACGTCTATGGGCTGAGGAGAATCACTTTCAGCGATGACTTCAAGCTTCTTAATCAACACCTCAACCTTCCTGTATGGAGCTTTTTCATTCGCAACCGCTTCCCCTTCTACAACCACAAAGTCCTCCTTTGTCAGGTTCTTGACTTTCTTGAAAACCTCGTCTCCACAATCCTTCTTGTTAGCCACGAGCTGAATCAATCCGCTAACATCTCTCAGAATCACGAACACGAGCTTGCCCAGATCCCTTATTTCATAAACATGACCTGCAAGCTTGACTTTCTCGCCCGCTTTCACCTCCGAGATGTACTTGCTCCTGAGCATTTCTTTTCCACCCCGCAATCCAACGAGTTTGACTTTTCCCTCTTAACTTTAAAATTGTTTGCCTCCTTCTTTTGGCTTGATGAAGCTGCGATTCAGCATAGAGACAGAGCTTGGAAAAGCCAGAGCCGGAGTTGTGCGCGTCAGGGGCAAAAAATTCAAGACTCCTGTGTTTTTGCCGGTAGCAACGCTGGCAAGCGTTAGGGCTCTTGACAGCAGGGATTTGAAGAAGCTGAAGGTTGAGGCGCTCATAGCGAACACCTTCCACCTCCACCTCAAGCCGGGAGAGGAGCTCATAAACAAGCTTGGAGGTCTTCACAACTTCATGAACTATAATGGCACGATCTTCACGGATTCCGGAGGATTTCAGGCATTCTCCCTCGGTTTCGGAATGGAGCATGGTGTTGGCAAGATAGCCAACAACATATTTCCCGGAGATGAAATGAAGGAGGAGCCAAAAGTTGGAGAGAGATGGGCAAAGGTGGATGATGAAGGCATAACGTACAGAAATCCGATAACTGGAGAAAAAATGCGTCTCACACCAGAACTTTCCATGAAAATACAGTCCAAGCTCGGCTCCGACGTCGTTTATGTGCTGGATGAGTGCACCTCTCCACTTTCCAGCAAGGAATACACATCTTTAGCGCTTGAACGCACCCACAGGTGGGCTCTGGAATGCCTTGAAGCTTACGATAAGAAGCAGGCAATTTTCGGCATAGTGCAGGGTGGAGCGTACAAGGATTTGCGCGTAAAATCAGCCAGATTCATAGCCTCACTGCCTTTTGACGGGTTTGGGATAGGTGGCTCTCTCGGCAAGACGAAGCAGGACATGCACAACATTCTTGAATGGGTCATCCCTCTATTGCCGGCGGAGAAGCCAAGACACCTCCTCGGCATTGGAGCTGTGGAGGACCTCTTCAACTGTGTTGAGAGAGGTATTGATGTATTTGACTGCGTCACACCCACCAGATGGGCGAGGAGAGGTATGATCTTCATCTCTCCTTTCTCGGGCGGAACCGTGGGAAACAAGTTCAGAATCAAGATTGGAAACGCAAGCTTCAGGCTTGAAAAAACCAGACCTGATGATTGGTGTGACTGTTTCGTCTGTCAGGATTACACCAGAGCATATCTCCATCACCTTTACAGAAACGAGAAACTCAGCTTTTTCCGCCTGGCTTCATACCACAACCTTCATTTCATTCTCAAGCTGATGAGGGAGATAAGGGAGAGCATAATTGATGGCAGCTTTCACGAGCTCAAGCAGAAGTGGCTCGGGAAGAGCTGATCAGGATGCAAAGTAATTGTAGAGAAAGACCCACGTTGCGTACCATGTTGTGAGAAACGGAAAGATGGTGTTGCCTATGAGCTCATCTTTATCCAGCCCGGAAACGAATTTTGCAACGAGTTTATAATAGACGAACATGAAAACCATGCCTGCAAGCAGCGCGAATCTAACCACAAGCTTGACGGAAACGTAACCCATAACAATCCCGAGCACAATTGAAATCATCGCAACTATGGATGCTTTCTTCTCCTTTTCTTTATAATCCATTTTCTTGGCTTTCTCCTCACCCTTCTCCTTCTTCGCCATGAGCTTAAATAGTGAGATGACAGCTTTTTAAAGATTAATCCAGAAGCATCTCTTCCTCAATCCTCGATGTTGCTGCAACAGCAAGAAGGATAATACCCAAACCAATGAAGGTCAGGTTGAGATTGATGTCCACGGCTTTACCAACAACAGGATTGATAATCGCGAGCATCAGAGAGCGTGAGAGGTTTATGAAAGAAAGTGTGGTTGCCCTCGCTTTTGAGTCCACGAACTTGTTTATATAGTTTATCATTGGCGTCCTTCTTGTTAATCCAAAGGCCATGCCCGCTATCATGGCCGGCAGCACAATAATCCAGCTGGAGGACGCACCAATCAACAAGTAGCATACTCCGGGAATCACCGCAGAAATGAAAAGATAATTCTTCTTTCCACCAACTAGTTTTTCAAGCTTTTCAAGGAAATGCAATATGGCGGCCTCGCTCGTGACTATCGTTGCATGCACCACACCGAAGAGCGCTATTGGAAATGCGACTTGCATCAGCTTTGCCTGATACCCCCAGATGTAGAAATAGGAGAGCAGGGCAACCACCACCATATCAATGCTTAGGATTCTCAGCTCTCTTCTCTTTTTGAACATATCAATGCTTGATTTCAGAATCTCCAGATACGAGGGTTTCCTTCCTTTCTCATGTATCTCCGGCTCCTTCATGCTGAGTGCTATGATCGCTCCCAAAAACAGCGGGACTGATGTGAGAAGCATGGGTGCTCTCAAACCGAGATAGTGAGCAATAACACTTCCAATTGGGGCTGAGGTCGCAAGTCCCAGCAAGTTAAACTGCTCGAGCCTTATGAAAACACGCTTCGAGCCTTTCTCTCTGCCGGACTGCTTGAGCGTATCATAAACAAACGCTTCCGTAGCTCCTGAAAAGAAGCTCACTCCCACGCCAAACAGCACTTCTGCAATGACAAAAACCCAGAAGTTCGGCACGCTTGCGTAAACGAGCGCACCTATTGTTGTGAGCAGAAATCCGATTGCTATGGAAAACTTCCTGCCGAGCTTGTCAGCCACCACACCTGTAGGCACTTCCATGGCCACGATGGTCAGCTGGAAAATGGATTGCAGGATGAGAATCTGGGTGAAGCTGAGCTTACCCCAAAGGGTAAAGAAGGGTATAAGCACAGCTGAGAAAAAATGAAATGATGACAAAAAGCTCAACAGATAAACCTTCCTTATGTTTTTCTCCATTGAAACTGCTGATTTATGCGACATGGAGTTCTATATGGAAAAAGTGCATATAAAAATTTTATAACGCATAAAAGCACTACTTTATGTTCATGATATCTGGAAAGCTGCGAGTATTTTTCGTAAACGAAATCCTGGCTCAGTGTATTGACGCTTTACTCGGACCAATATTCGTCATCTATCTTCTAAATTCAGGAATCAGCCATGCGCAGCTTGGCAGTTTAATGGCGCTGTATTATTTCATTCTTGCCGTGCTTGTTGTGGTGACGGGAAGCATGGCTGATGCGTGGAGCAGGAGAAAGTCAGCAATGTTGGGAAATTTACTCTATACCATCGCCTATCTGCTCATGTTTTTTGCAAGCACATATTCACATTTCCTGGTGGCTGTTGCTTTGATGGGTGTTGCCTCGTCTTTCATTTCCAGACCGCTCAATGCATGGATTATGGATGAGGTAAAGCGAAGTTATGGTGAGAGGCAATGGGTAAGATACACCAGCAAAATGATGAAGTTGGGTGAAGCTTCCTTTATATTCGCAAGCTTGATCGCCTTTGTGTTTCTCTTCAGAGCAGGCGGGTTTGAAGGGAATGTGACGCATCTATTGCGTTATTTCTGGATTGTGGCCGCAATTCTCGATGTTTTTATCTTACTCAACCTTCTATTTTCGGAGGAGGCTCCCCTCCGCAAAAAAGAAAAAAGCGCGATAAAACTAATCCGAAAAACTCTGACCAATTTTAAGCAATTTATCGAGCTGATCCGCTCTTCCACCACGCTGAAATACCTTACTGCCAGCATGGTGGTGTGGAGCATAGGATATGGTATGCTTTTCATCGGATTTTTTCCTTACGTCAAAGATGTTCTCGGAATAAAGGAGCAGTTTTTCAATCTGATCTTTCTGAGCAGCTCCGCTCTTGCTATAATGATTTATCACTACAACGAGCATCTTGTGAAAATGTTCGGAAGCGAGAGAAATGCAATAATAGCTACGGAGGTTTTTGCAGTGCTGCTGATCCTGCTTCTATTCTTCATTAGCCACCCTCTCGTCTCGATCGCTTTACTCATTTTGCTGATGTCCGTGGAGACGGGCACGGAGCCCATCTTCAGCTCGCTGCTCAACAGGCCAATCCCTTCTAAGATAAGAAGCACAACACTGTCCTTCATAACAGTGCCAACAATGCTTGCTGGAACGGTAGCATCTCTCATCTACGGAGCAATAACCGAGCTCCACGGATTGCATGCCGTTATAGTCGTGGTTCTGGCTTGTGTTGTTATCGGGCTGGGGTTGCTGATTAAAGTGGAGGAGTAAAGTGCAAGTCCGTTAACATTACGAAACTTTTATAACCGATATCCACACAAAACCACTTTCATGAAAAAAGAACTTTATCTTATAACAGCAGCACTTTTTGTTGCAATCCTCCTTCCATCTTCCGTCAGTGCAGACGGCATGCCACTTCCGGTCATCAAAAACATCGACCTACATTCCATAGAAGAAAACCATCAGTACGCTTTTATTGAAGTCCTGAACGAGACACATGAGATGATTCATCTATTCCTTTCAATAGGATACATAGGTAAAGAAGACACAAACATCACAATTTTGATACCTTTGGTTTCTAAACCTTACTATCTGGACGCTAGTAGAATTACAGACAAGGAATTTTTGAAAAAATATAACTATAATGACATAATCAAAACAAAAAAATTGCAGAGCTTTACAGGCATTATAGAAAGAGGCACACGTGTTATGAATAATTACTTGGATGGATATTTAGAATTTACGTTTTTTCAATCATTCTTCCTTTACTATTTATTTGAACCTTTTATTCAATTTAATGAAGCTTCAAAAGGCATAGAAAAGGTCGAAACTTTCGCATTTGAGGCTGGAATGGTGGAGATATACAAGGTAGATAGCGGACAAACACTAGAAGAATTCCTGAAGGAAAACTATCCAGATGTAGAGCTTCCTGAAAATTTGAAGGATGTTGTGGATAAATATCGAAGACATTACATCGCTATCGTAACATTAGAACTTGAAGGGTTGGATGAGAGGAGCAAAGAGTATTATGAATATCTAGAATTTAACAATCCTGAACTTCTGGAGAAAGTTCTGCAATTTGTGAGAAGTAATCCAGAAATACAACAAAAATGTGAGGTTGAAGGCGTATTATACGGAGTAATAAATATGTTGTGTTGTCAGGAGTCCGGGGATATGGCATTGTGTCTTGCGTGTTGGGATAATGAAAACATCCATAGCAGCTGTGATAAAATTCTTAGTTATTATGAAAGATGTAAAAAGAATTTTCTACTCGAAAAATGTGAACCCCAGATAAAAAACGAACTACGTGACGAATTAGAGGATTTCATAGACCTACCAGTCAGCAATTACGAGCTTGATGTTGCCACAAATCTTACTTTATTACTTTACAAGCAAAGTAAAAATGGTTTCCAGATAGATATAGGACTCAACATAAACGGACGATATATTATCCCCTCGGAACAGGGGCTGCGTGGTACACTCCAATCCGAGATACTAAAATCATCGTGAAAATAGATGATGATCTTGAAGCAGAATTTGACCAGGAAAAAGATTATGTTCTAATGGGCGGTTACAGATATTATCTCTGGGAGTTTAAAGATACCAACCCTGATTTTGATATTATCGGAAAGGTGAAAAACGCGAGTTTTCATACCAGAATAAACGACGAAATCAAGAGAAAACTCCATTATCTGAACACTCATTACGAAGAATTAGGTATTATCATGTTTTGTACATTCCTGATTTTTGTGATAGTACTTCTCTATTTGCTGGATATAAAACAAAGAGAAAGAACACCGCAAATTTCACCCCAAAACATCCCGCTTGAAAAACGCACCAAGCTTAAAATTCTGGCATTTTACGCTGGGTTTGTTGTATTTTCATTCCTGCTCACATTCTACATCACTTTCCTGATTGGACTATGGATAAATAGAAAAGACAAGAAACACTACCTTCGCCAAGTGATTGTTTTCCTTGCACTGATTGGTTTTGCCAAGCTTGTTCTGTGGGCTTTAACGTAATCAGCCAAGGAGAACTTGAAACCCTTATAAAACTCCCCCACAGATGAAAAACCATGGTGACGGTTAGGAAAGCCCGGCTTGAGGATGTTGATGAAATAGCGAGGATAAACAAACAGCTTGCGGACATGCATGCGGAGATGGATGAAATTTACAAAAAGGGAGCTAAGGTTGAAGAGGGCTTTAGAAAGCACGTTGAGAACCTGCTTTCCAGCAAGGACGATGCTCTGGTTGTGGTGGCCGAGGAGGATGGCAACATTATCGGCTACATGATCGGAGTGGTGGAGAGTGCAAGACCATTCCTGAAAATCAAAAAGATGGGCAGGATAAGCGACGCATGCGTTGGTGCCGATCATAGAAAGAAGGGCATAGGTGAAAAGATGTTCAACTTTCTGCTCGATTGGTTCAGGGAGAAAGGAGTCGAGTACATAACCCTTTCTTTCGATCACAGAAACGAAGGTGCGCGTGCATTCTGGAGGAAGATGGGATTTGAGGAGTGGATGGTGAGAGTGATAAAGAGAATTAATTAATTACCAAATAGTAAGTACATAATTATAAATTTTTAAATTTTAATCGAAAATTCCATATCTATAAAGTGAAGACTAAGTGAAGGTGGTTAATGTTATGAATGAGGAAAAACCACAGCTACTCATTACTAACAAATTTCTTCCTCAGGCTATATTTGAAGATCTGAAGAAAGAAATTGAATCTAATTTCGAAATAGCTTTTGAACTATTAAAAGAAACATCCTCAGAACTATTTGAAAGACTCAAAAACCATGGATCAGTTATAGTTGAAATAGTGGATTGGGACACTCATCCACGGATGACATACAGGCATTCACGTCCAAGGGCCGTATCAAACAACACTGACGAAGGTATCAAAATTGAAATCGGAAAAGAATATATCTTAAACCCAGATATCCCTGTTCCCGCGATTTGCATTCACGAACTCTTACATAGAGTGGTCGAGGTAAAGGAACATCCCGTACAAGTATGGTCTAAACCATCATCTTTATTTTTTGAATTTACAAAAGCCAATGGACTTGATGCTGAAAGATACTCGCCTGAAATCGAACTGAGGGTGTGGGACGACCTTCGGATAGATGAACTCAGCTTTAAAAGAGATTTAGGGATAACGGACATACCATTTACAGCTCGATATTTCGTAATAAGAGATGGTACAAACACCGGCGAGGATTTGATCGACTCTATGATTAGGGATTCGGAACTTACCGTAGTTTCTGCTATATACAATGATCACTGCCCTAGTAGCCCTCTACCTGTCAAGGGCGGTTTTGAAATATACAACAATTATTTCACATTACTTGTGATTGGAAATGAGGACAAACAAGGAGAGTCGATACTCTCTTTGATGGAGAACTCATATAGGAATGAATTATGTCAGCAATTAAAAGAATTGAAACATCTACGGTTTAACCCAGAGATTAAAGTGTTGTCCAATCCCCGATATATCGAGATAGAGGATGGAAATACCATATTGTATCGAGGAACGATAGGTATGGATCAGTCGTGGAAAACTAAATCCATCGCAGACTCGCACATCACGAGGATCTACAACATTCTCATGTATTTAACTGGTTTGAAGCTATATGAGAAATACATGGATGATCTAATCCCGAAAGAAGAAATTAATATGTATCTGCAAAGGGACATTCGCACTTTTTTAACGGAAAGGTTAAAACCCTCACTTAACGAGATTGTGGTATATCTTGAAAAGTGTATGGATAAAGCAAGGAAGACAATTTGCTAATGGGGATGTAAGTGATTAGAAAACATCCTGAAGGTATAGTTCTCAAACTTTTAGTGGTACCAAACGCCAAGAAGAACGAAATAGCTGAAGTGGATGCCGCGCGCAACCGCTTAAAAATTAGGGTCAAAGCTCCACCTGCTGAAGGCAGGGCAAACAAAGAGCTTGTGCGCTTCCTTTCCAAACTGCTGGGCGTTAAAGCTGAAATCGTGAGAGGGGAGAAAAACAGGGAGAAGGATGTACTGCTAAAAAACGCCAAACCAGAAGATATCGAGAAAAAGCTGGGGCTTCGAGGGACGGGATAAACCTTAAAAATCTTACCCGCATATATTCTTCCTGCCGGCGGCCATAGGCCCGGGGAAACACCCGTTCCCATTCCGAACACGGAAGTTAAGCCCGGGTGCGATCCGGGTTGTACTGGGCTTTTGCCCGGGAAGCCCGGAACGCTGCCGGCACTCCTTATTTCTCAGTATTTTCTTTTTAAAAAAGAATAAAGAAAGAGCGGGTTACTTCTTCACAACATCATATCCAACTATTTTCTTACTCTTCAGCAGCGGAATCAGAACGTCCACTTCCGCTTTGTAAGAAAGAGGAAGCACATCCTCCGGACATTCGTACAGCCTTTCACATCCGTTTTCTTTCAGGCGCACCTTTAACCGGGTTATAACCCATTCGTAATTTGGCACAGAACCAGCATCTTTTATCCTGTAACGGCTTAGCTGCTTCCACAAGAACTCCGCATCAACACCGGTTGGACCGTACACCACCTCTCCGCTGGAGTCCAAAATACTCACCCGCCATTTTCCTCACCTCCATGCAGAGCTTTTTGATAACTTCAGGTTAGCTGCATGGAGGTTTAAATAATTTTAGCGCCACATCATTTAGCATGAAGAAACACGCCACAGTCCTGTTCCTAATTTTGACCGTGCTTGTCGTTTTCTTTTCGGGGTGTGTGGGAAAGCAGAACAATACAAGAGAGATTGTAACTCAGGACCAGAAGGTAAGTGATGAGCTGGCCAACAAGTCCCTGCTCATGATAATAGCTCCTGAAAACTTCAGGGATGAGGAGCTCTTCGTGACCAAAAACGTGCTTGAAAGTCGTGGCGCCAAAGTCATGGTTGCTTCTTTACGGAAAGGCATTGCCAAGGGTATGCTCGGCTCAACGATAATGGTTAATTACACCATCTACGAGATCAACGTTTCTGATTTCGATGCGGTTGTTTTTGTGGGAGGGGCAGGAGCTACCATCTATTTCGAGAATGAGCGCGCCCTTGAAATTGCGAGATCAGCTTACGGAGAAGGAAAGGTTGTAGGAGCGATATGTCTCGGGCCAGTCATCCTTGCCAGAGCTGGAATTCTGGAAGGAAAACATGCTACAGTATGGAAAGGGGCAAGGGACGAGCTTGAGAAAGCCGGAGTAATTTATACGGGCAGAGATGTTGAGGTGGATGGTAAAATAGTGACAGCAAGTGACCCAAAGGCAGCTGAAGAGTTTGCGCTGGCCATAATCAAGCTCCTGACGGAAAAGGGCGGCCGATAGCTAATAATTAAAAATTTTTACTTTTCAACGAGTCACTAACCAAAATCAATTTCAGAGAGAGGGTGTCAACCGTATGGTCACTTTCTCTATCTTCCATAGACAAGCTCATTTCGGACCTTGGTTTTAAGGAAATAGCGGCAGGGTATGGTGGATATCCTTACTATTTTTTCGTGTTCACGGATGACGCGTGTAATGAATTGCTTGTGTCTCTCAAGGTGGACCAGAGTAGTGTTAGCGTGGCTTCAAATAAAGGAAAGATGAGTTCAAGTGCAACAGTATTCACGTGCACGCTGCAGGAAATGTACGAAAGACCCAGACATGCGATTGTAGAGATGGATTTTCATCCAATAATAGAGAAATACATGGAAACCAACCCGTCCATAGGGAATATAAGAAACTTTGCCGAAATATTGCTTGAAAACACCCGCTATTTGAAATAATTTTCCATCAAAGGAACGCTTTTTCTGAAATGGTTAAGCTTAAAAACTTTGATGGTGTGATTTTAACATAGGTGTGGTGATGCTGTACCAACATCTCGCGCCATGAAAGGAAATGTGCTTTTTCTTAGCTTCAGCTATGTTCTCATCATCTCCCTTCTAAAAAAACACCGGAGGTGGTATGAATGGAGTACGAGAAATCTTAAGGAATTAGCGGGAAATGTCAGCATATCTGAATCGAGAAGGTACGCTACCGGCAAGAGGGTTCATAGTCGATAACTACACTGCCATTTTCTACCTCGGGGAGGAAAAGGATGAAATGGAAGCGCTGCTTGATGCTCTGAGCGAGCTTGATGGGAGGAGCGTGGAGAAGTACGCAAGATGGAAGGAGAAGCAGGGCAAGCGCGTACCTTCTTTTCTATCGCAGCGCAAGTGGGAAAACGCCAAGCTTAAAGAGATGGAAAGGGATTGTGTTGAAACGTGGTACAGCGAGCTTCTGAGCTATGATGCCGTAATTTCAGTGGGAAGTGGAGGCAAGGAATTGATGGAGAGGATACGGCTTTCACTGTCCACAAACGGAAAAAGCATGCTAGAAATCCTTTACTGTCCGATAAAGAGGGTGGTGAAAGATGGCAAAACAATCGGCTTTATAGACAATATCAGTGGCAAGCCCTATGAGGGTCAGATTTACAGAAAGGTTCTGGATGAATACAGAGCGGTTGAGACCGCGGTTGATGTGGACCGCATAGCCATAGTGGACGATGTGGTCAATTCGGGCTCAACGATAAGGGAAATTGCGAAATGGATGAGCTCACTTTACAGCACGAAAGATGTGGTGTGCTTCATAGCGCTTGACTTAAGGAAGGAAGAGCAGCAACTGCCATGTGGGGTGATCTCCATCTACAGAGTGAAGGAGAAGAACGGCGGTTCAGCATACCTTGCCGCAGATTTAATCGATGAATTCAGAGATTTGCAGGAGTTTTTGGGGGGAGGGGCGAGCGTATTATAGTAGTACTCTATTAACACCCTCCAAACACCCATTTTTTATGGTATAGTCGATACCAATAACATTTAAATATTTTTGTGTAGTTTTTATAATCATGGCAAAACAGACTAATCTTGACAACGTACTTGATATATTGGAAAGACCAGCATATCTCGAGGTTTTGTTAAGTATTATAAGCGGCAAAAACTACGCAACTTCCATAGCGAAGGTTCTAAAAAAGAAACAACCTACGGTCACAGAACAGCTTAAAGAGTTAGAAAAAGCAGGTCTGATAAAACCTGTCCGCCGAGATAAATCTAAGAAATACGAAGTAAATTGGAGTTCGTTACTCAACGTGTTCTACACGACAGTAAATGAAATTATCCATATTAGAGAGCCATTTCTTTTTTCAGGCAAAACAAGATTAACTTCGATGAGTATAAACGATTTGAAGAAAGTTATACCTCCAGATCTTATTAAGTATTTTTTGAAAGAGTATTTCGAAACACTTATTGACCTAGGAGGAAAAAGAAAAGGATTTGATGAGATTATTTTTTGTTTTTTTAACGCACTAGAAAATCTAGAGGATAAAGAATGGAAAAAACTTGTGAAAAAATTTAATTTAGACGAGAAAATTGTTTCAGAAATCGCAAATTTGGTTTCATTTGAGCTAAGTGCTGTAGAGCAAGTCGCTTTAATGAACATGATTAATGGTGATTAATTATGAACGATATTGGAGAGAAGACTGTGGAATTTTGGAAAAAACTAGAAATTCCAGTAGAAGACTTTCTCGATGAAATGAAAACAGACGAAAAAAGTTTTTGTAAAAAGATTTTCAATAGATTAAGGACAAGAAATGAGAAATGGTTAGGATTTTTAGGTCTAGACAAAACTAAAAAACGTAAAAGGTTTGAAAAATTCCGGGAGATGTACAATAAAGACAAAGAGTTAATGTTTTCTATGTATTGCTGCTCTTGGTTTGCTAGTAAGATTGGCCACATGGCTTTGATACGTGAACACGCTGCCAAATTCCTCGAAGATGACGAGATGAAAATCTACGGGAATGATGCAGACATGTTGATTATTTTATTATACCTCAAACATAGTGATGCGCTTGTTGATTTACTTTATGAGTCTTTTATAAGAAAGTGCAAATTTACCAAGTACATTGTCGATCCTCGTCCTGAGGTAGAAGATATACATGTAGATGAAGAAACCGTAGAAAATCTTCTAAATACGTACGAAAGAAAAAGGAAGAAAAAAAGGCAGAAATCCAAGGTTTGGTGGTTTAAAGAAACTGAAAACGAATGGATAATTATTTTTCGAAGATCTAGACTCAAAAGCGCCCCAATAAAACTAGTAGATAGGAATGATTTTGTACGACTGGCAGATTCGAAGGTTTTTAAGATACAAAAAGATTTCTCAAGGGTGGAGATCTATACAAAAAAAGAAAAAAAGACGATAAAAAAATTTGCGGAAAACCTCATAAAGGATCTTACTAACAATGATGTAAAACTAAGTGAAGAAGAAAGAAAGTTTCCAAGAGAAAAAATAAACAAGCTAATATCAAAATGGATGAAAGGCGAAGATAAAAATGTAAAACTTTTGGAAGCATGTTTTGCAAACTTTCCACTCACCGATTCCCCAAAGGTAATTATCAAAGCACAAGACGAGGAATTAGGAGTAGAAAATGCGTTAACTGATTTGAGAGAAACGTACGAGTTAGTTCTCGATGAAAGCGACTGTGAATATGTTCGAATAAAGTTTCAGGGGAGAAAATTTACAATAAAATTCTTCAGGGAAGGAGAAGACACAAGCATAAGTTTTGACTATCGGGGTCTTTCCTTAGAGGATCGAGAGAACATCTTAGCATATCTAAATAAGGTGTTGACAAAATGACAGACAGGATTCCTTTGGTTAGAGGATATTCGCTTTTAACACAGAGCTTACCAGAAGACCTAAAAGATTTTATTGAAATAGAAGAAAAAAAAGTGTTGAAATGTCAGAATTGTGATGAAGAAATAGAGTTCGATGATTGCTCGACTCAACTACCAATTTGTAGGTGTGGAAGGCAGATACGCCCATCCGAGAAACATATAAGGATTAAGAGGATTATCGAGAATGTCCGTTATATAACGATACTTCAGGAAGTTAAGCGTAAGATAAGCACTATCGCACCTGTAGAATTGGATAAGCATAGAATGGTTTTGAAACTACACTATGCTCAAAAATCTATTTACGTGATTTTTCCAGAGATCTCGAACTTTACGTACATCCTCTCCGAAAACAAGGGGAAGAACTGTATTTTTGTATATTTGGATCACAGAAGGAGTCTTCGTAAGTTAGCACCATGGAAGCAAAAAGCATACTACCTTCTTGAATTTCTCAGACAAGACTCCGAGGAGGTCGAGGAACTCATTCAGAGTATCGCGAGAGATATTCCAACTTCTCCAGAAAAGTCTAGTGAAATTTGGTTCGATGAAGTAGTAAGTGCTTGGAATGAGAAGGAAAGGCCTTACAACTTCGAAAAATTTGTCGTGAATCTGCTCAAAGAGTTGAGAGAAACATTACCAAAGTTCTTGACTACACTGCACACCCAATACGGTAACACACTTCTCAACTCTAAAGTGGTTAGAATTGGCGGGCCAGGTATGCCGGATTTTCATATCATAAATCTCTATAGTTATTTGAGCAGCATAAAACCTGAAAAGTATGGAGAGGCAAAAGCATATTTCAAGAGCAGATTTAGCGAAATGGATTACTCAGAAGGAGTTAGACATGCGAAAGAAGGAGAACTTCTAATGATTACAGCCACAAATAATGTAGCCCCTAGCGTTTGGAGAGACATCGTAGAGATGCGAGAGAGAAAAGGATATTATAAACACGTTCTTATTGATCGGGAACTGCTTTTGCTATTGATATCTTTGGTTAAAAACAAAGAGCGACTCTTGAATTTCTAGGCAAAGGATTTTGTTACTAATCTCTTTAACAAAAAGAAGAACTTGGCGCCCCGGCCGGGAAATCCAGCAGCATGCCCGATCCTGCAGGACGGCATCGAGCAGCATCTTTTGAACCCGGGTCACGGGAGTGACAGTCCCGTATGATCAGCCGGACTACACTACCGGGGCGCAAAACTCAGAGCGATTTTATTTCATAACACACAAACTTTAAAAAAGCTTGTTCTCCTTGCATCGACACCTTTCTTATTTTCCCCAACACCCTCTAAAAATAATATAAAGTTTTCCATTAAATATTTTGATGTTCTGATATGTCGACCAAACATCCTGCATCCTCGAAGAATCCGCAAAGTTTATAAATTTGAGGTATGAAAAGATGAGGTTGTAAAACCTTCTCGCGGGTGGTTGAATATTAGCTCACAGCTCTTCCTCACACTTCAAATACCTCTCTCACATAACTTCACTCATGCTGTGTTCCGCATCATGTTCCCTGTCCGTGGGCCCGTAGCTCAGTCTGGTAGAGCACCGGGCTCTTAACAAGGAGGGTGAAGCTTTTAACCAGACTGCCCTCCCTGCCGTGAAGGCAGGAGCGGAAGACACCCGGGAGTCGCGGGTTCAAATCCCGTCGGGCCCACCAATTTCAACCACATGCTCCATGGGTGCCCTGTCCAACCGAAATAAATCCTTAGCGGTGGTGAACATCAAGAAAGATATAATCCTCAATCACGAGCTCGTGCCAAAACATGAAATTCTTAGCGAGGAAGAAGCAAAGAAATTGCTGGAGGAGCTCAACATCACAAAAAAACAGCTTCCACGCATTTATGCTTCTGACCCGGTCGCCAAAATTCTCGGAGCAAAGCCCGGGGACATAATCAGGATTACCAGAAAAAGCCCGACTGCTGGAGAATCCATATATTATAGGGTGGTGGTTAAGGGATGAATTTGGGTAAGAGTTTTTTGGATGAGCTTGCAAGGGATGGCGCTCTCGCGAGACACCAGATAGAATCCTACAACGATTTTGTGACGAGAAAGCTGCAGAAAATAATTGATGAGATTGGTAAGATTCCTATCGAGCTTCCGACAGGAGAAGAACTTTACATCAAACTTGGAAAGGTGATGGTTGGCGAGCCACAGATAAGGGAGCCCGGAGGCAATGTCGAGCCCATTCTTCCACATGAAGCAAGGTTGAGAAACATAACTTATGCTGCTCCGATTTTTGTCGAGATGACTCATGTTTTCGAGGATGTGGAGTACAACACAGAAACTGTGGAGATAGGGGAGATTCCGGTCATGGTCAAATCCGTGCTCTGCCCTCTCTCCAAGATGAGCAGGGAAGAGCTAATAAAGGCGGGAGAGGATCCTGATGATCCGGGTGGTTATTTCATAATAAACGGAACCGAGAGAGTGGTCATAGTTTCTGAGGAGGTTGCACCTAACAAACTCATTTTGCAGAGGAAGAAGAACGAGTACTATGCAAGAATAAACTCCGAAAGAAGCGGGTTTGTGCAGAAACATATATTCGAAAGGCAGAGCGATGGTATAATAACGACACGCTTGACGGGTGTGCAGCAGCCCATCCCGCTCATAGCAGTGATAAAAGCTCTCGGGCTTGACAGCGATAAGGATATAATAGAGGAGATAAACGCTGAGGAGGACGAGCTTGAAGATGTTTACCTCAACATCTACGGTGTGGATGTGTATAACAGAGAGGATGCTGTGGATTTCCTCGGCAGGAAGATGAAGATAACCCAGAAGGAGCAGAGGGAAGAGAGAGTTTACTACCTCCTCGATAATTACTTCCTTCCACACCTCGGCACAACGGCTGCAAGCAGAATCCTGAAGGCAAAGTATCTTGCGATGGTGATGAGGAAGCTGATAAAGCTCAGGAGGGGCAAGATAGAACCGGATGATATAGATCATTATGCTAACAAACGCCTCCGCATGGTCGGCGAGCTAATGGAAATGCTTGTCAGGTCAGTGATTCTTGGCAGGTGGGGTCTGATAGCAAGATTGCAGTACAACTACCAGAAAATGATGAAGCGTGGCAGGAAGCTGCTAAAGCTGCAGAGCACGGTGGTGTCAGATGTGTTTACTAAGCAGATTATGAGGGCCATGGCAACAGGAAACTGGGTTGGGGGCAGAACCGGTGTGTCCCAAAGGCTGGAGAGGAGCAATTTTGTGAGGAGTGTTGCCCACTTGAGGAGTGTTGTCTCACCTCTTTCCTCAACTCAGGAGCACTTTGAGGCAAGAGAACTTCACCCGACCCAGTGGGGAAGGATATGTGCCATAAGGACTCCCGAAGGTCAGAACATCGGTTTGAGGAAGTTCCTGGCAATAGCAGCTGAGATAACCACCGATGCAACGGAAGTTGAGAACACAAAAATCGTATCAGCCCTCAAATCAATGGGTGTGAGCGAGAAGGAGAAGGTTGGAGTGGAGGTTTATCTGAACGGAAATCTTGTTGGATACTATCCTGATGGTAAAAAGCTGGCCGGAATGCTCAGGGAGAAGAGAAGGAAGGGCGTGCTCACAAAGAAGATGAACGTTTGCTATTATGAGGACAGGCAGGAAGTTGTTATAAACACGGATGGTGGAAGAGCAAGGCGCCCGCTCATAGTGGTGGAGAACGGCAGGTCAAAGCTCACGGATGAGCTTAAGGAAAAGCTGCTCAAGGGAGAGATAACATGGAAGGAGCTTGTGGAGAAAGGAATAGTTGAGTACCTCGATGCCGAAGAGGAGGAAAATGCTTACGTTGCGTTGAAGGAGGAAGATGTTACGGAAGAGCACACCCACCTCGAGATTGATCCTCTATTCATTCTGGGTGTTGACGCATCACTGCTTGTGCTTGCGGAGAAGGACAGAGGAGACAGGCTTAACTACGGTACGAGAATGATAGTGCAGTCGTTAGGTCTTTACGCCAAGAACTACTTGGTTAGGACGGACACATCAAGCTACCTGCTGGCATATCCACAGCTCCCAATCATCATGTCAGACAGCACTAAGTTCACTGGCTTGGAGGAGCACCCCACAGGTCAGAATCTGGTAGTAGCTGTAATGCCTTTTGAAGGATACAATATGGAGGATGCTCTTATAGTCAACAAGGCGTCCATAGAGAGGGGGCTCGGAAGATCATATTTCTACAGGACATACATAACGGAAGCTACACGTTACTGGGGCGGACAGGAGGACGAGATAAGGATTCCCGACCCCACGGTCAAGGGTTACAAAGGAGAGAATGCTTACAGACATCTGGATGAGGATGGAATAATACCCCCTGAAACCGAAGTTGATGGCAATGATGTGCTGGTCGGTAAGATCTCCCCGATAAGGTTCCTTGGTGTGATGAAAGAGGTCAGGATGGGTGTGAGAGCCGTAAGAGATAACTCTGAAACCGTGAATCCGAGAGAGGGAGGAATAGTGGATAAGGCGGTGGTGACGGAGAATGATGACGGAGACAGGCTGGTTAAGGTTACAGTCAGAGAGCCAAAGGTGCCAGAGGTGGGAGATAAGTTCGCTACAAGGCACGGTCAGAAAGGAGTTATAGGGATTATAGTGCCTGAGCACGACATGCCTTTCACAAAGGACGGCATCACCCCCGACATAATAATAAATGCTCACGCAATCCCATCCAGAATGACGGTCGGACAGCTGCTCGAGTTCATAGGAGGTAAGGCCGCAGCGATGAAGGGCGAGAGAATCAATGGCACCGTCTTTAAATCCAATGAAGAGGAGATAGTGAAGGCGCTTGAGAAAGCCGGATTCAGATACGATGGAAAGGAAGTGCTGTATGATGGTGTGACAGGAAAGAAATACGAGGCACACATCTTGATAGGAGTGGGCCATTACTTCAGACTATACCATATAGCTTCCCACAAGATACATGCAAGGGCAAGAGGCCCTGTCACCCTGCTCACAAAGCAGCCAACTGAGGGTAGGAGCAGGGAAGGTGGACTGAGATTTGGAGAGATGGAGAAGGACTGCCTGATAGCCCATGGTGCTGCCATAACTCTCAAAGAGAGGTTTAGCTCAGACCGCACTAAAGTGTATGTGTGTAAGGAATGCGGAAGCATAGCAATGTTTGACTACATAAAGAACAAGCCAGTATGCCAGCTCTGTAAATCAGAAAATGTGGAGGAGGCAGAGGTTTCATATGCGTTCAAGCTCCTCCTTGATGAGCTGAGAGCGATGCACATCAATCCAAAACTGAAAGTTGGTGAGGAAGAAGAGTGATTTTGAAGGGTGTGGTGTGATATGGCAAGAGTAATAAAAGCTATAAAATTCGAGTTATTGTCTCCTCAAGCCATAAAGAAGCTTGCGGTTATGAAGGTCACCACTCCGGAAGTGTACGATGCTGACGCTTATCCGGTTAAAGGAGGAGTTATGGATCCGAGGCTGGGTGTCGTTGACCCCGGCATAAGGTGCAGAACCTGTGGTGGTAAGTTCGGAGATTGTCCGGGTCACTTTGGTTACATAGAGCTTGCCAAGCCGGTGCTCAACGTTCTCTATCTCAAGCAGATAAAAATCCTGCTCACCCTCACATGTCCTGAGTGCGGTAAGCTTCTGCTTGAAAAGTCGAAGGTTAGGAGTGATGCTGAAAGGTTGAAAGCTGAACCGCCAAAGCAGTGCCCTCACTGTAATGCGAAGATAGAGAAGGTGAAATTTGAGAAGCCATACACATTCTTCAGGGGCAACAAGCAGCTCAACCCTGAAGAGATAAGGGCTCACTTCGAAAAGATAAGCGATGAGGATGCAAAGGCACTGGGCTTGAAGGGTGGCAGGCCAGAATGGCTTGTGCTCACACTGCTCCTCGTGCCACCAATAACAGCAAGACCCTCCATAACCCTTGAGACGGGAGAGAGGAGCGAGGATGACCTGACACACAAACTGGTGGACATAATAAGGATAAATCAGAGACTTGCTGAAAATCTTGAAATCGGGGCTCCGCAATTCATTATAGATGACCTCTGGGAGCTTTTACAGTATCACGTGGCAACATACTTCAACAACGAGTTGAGTGGAGTACCTCCTGCAAGGCACAGATCTGGAAGACCCCTCAAGACTCTCGCTCAGAGGTTGAAAACTAAAGAGGGCAGGTTTAGGCACAACCTTACGGGTAAGAGAGTTAACTTTTCTGCAAGAGCCGTGGTGTCTCCAGACCCACTGATAAGTATAAATGAGGTTGGCGTCCCGCTTGAGGTTGCGATGGAAATAACCATCCCGATAAAGGTCACATCGCACAACATAAAAGAAATGAGAAAGCTCGTTAAAAACGGAAGTGATGTTTATCCCGGAGCCAATTACATAATAAGACCTGATGGCACAAGAAAAAGAATTTTGCCCGAAAACAAGGAGGAGATTGCAGAAGAGCTTGCAGAGGGTTACATAGTTGAGAGACACCTTCAGGATGGGGATGTTGTGCTCTTCAACAGGCAGCCATCCCTCCACAGAATGTCTGTGATGGCCCACAAGGTCAGGGTTATGCCGTATCGCACTTTCAGGCTTCACCTTGCTGCATGCCCGCCATACAACGCTGACTTCGATGGAGATGAAATGAACCTTCATGTTCCTCAAACCGCTGAAGCAAGAGCTGAAGCAGAAGAGCTGATGCTGGTTGAGAAAAATATAAGGTCTCCGAGGTTCGGAGGACCGATTATCGGAGCTACGCAGGACTTCATAAGCGGTGCATACATTCTCACCAAAACAGGCACAAAATTCAGCAGAGAAGAGGCGGCGCAGGTGCTTGCTGCAGCCGGAATATACATGGACCTGGAAAAGGAAGAGTACACCGGCAAGGAGCTGTTCTCAATGCTATTGCCGGATGACCTCAACATAGAGTTTAAAGCTGGATTCTGCCAGAAATGTGATAAGTGCAAGAAGGATAAGTGTGAGCATGATGCTTATGTTGTCGTGAAGAACGGTGAGCTTGTTTGCGGTGCCATCGACAGCAAGGCGATATCCCCATTCAAGGGATTGTTGCTCGATAAGATAGATATGGAATATGGTCATTCGGTTGCCAGAGAGTTTCTGGATAGAGTTACAAGGATGTGTATACGCGCTCTCATGATAAGAGGATTCACCATCTCCATCTCTGACATAGACCTGCCACAGGACATAAAGAAGGAGATAAAGAAGGTGGTGAAGGAAACGTACAAGAAGGTGGATGGCATCATAGAAAAGTACAGGAAGGGAGAGATAACACCATATCCGGGCAGGACCGTGGAGGAGACAAGAGAAGATTTAATAATGGCTGAGCTGTGGGAAGCTGTTAACAAGGTACAGGATATCATAAAGAAGAACTTCACCGAGACGGATGCCATGATCATGGCTAAGACGGGAGCAAGAGGTAGCTTGCAAAACTTGACTTACATGGCGGGAATTGTGGGACAGGAAATGATAAGGGGTGGAAGAGCCTTCAGGGGCTTCAAGGGCAGAACTCTGGCTCACTTCAAGAAGTATGATCTCGGTCCGAAAGCTCACGGATATGTGGAGTCATCATTCATTGAGGGTCTTGACCCCATAGAATTTTTCTTCGAGGTCATGAAGGGTAGAGAGGGTATAATGGATTCATCCCTCAAGACGAGGGTGTCTGGCTATCTGGAAAGAAGGCTTGTCAACGCCCTCCATGACTTACGTGTGGATTACGACTGGACTGTGAGGGATGCTGCCGGAAACATAGTCCAGTTCGTTCCTGGTGAGGATGGTATAGACCCCGCTAAAAGCAGCTGGGGCAAGCTGATGGGTGGTGCATGATGACCAAGGCAAAAAAGAAAACCAAAAGTGCAGATGTTAATGAAGGAGGCAACACGATCCAAATAAGGTTGCCCAAAAGGTATGAGGAGGAAATAAGCAAGCTTCCAAAGAAGGAGCAGGAGAAATGGAGAAAGCGATATCTGGAAATGCTTTACGATGTGGGTGAGGCCATAGGAATGGTGGCAGCCCACTCTATCTCTGAGCCCGCCACCCAGACCACGCTGCGAGCTTATCACGCAGAGGGGAGAGTTCAGCTCGTCACAACGAAAGGTTTACCCAGACTCATAGAGATTTTCGATGCGAGGAAGGTTCCGTCAACACCTTCCATGGAAATTTATCTGGATGAGGAACACAACAATAAGGAAGCGGCAAAGAAAATCGCTGCAGAGATAAAGGAAACGACGCTTGAACAGATAATGAAGGAGGACTCCATCGATCTCATGGAGATGAAGGTGGAGCTGGTTGTGGATGAGGAAAAGCTGAAAGAGATAGACATGGAGCTTGAGGAGGTTGCGAAAATAATTAAAAAGAATTTGAGAAACGCAGAGGTCAGGGTTGAAGGAGGGAACAAGATAATTCTCGAATCAAAGAAGGAAGAGGTCAGCATAAGAGACCTGCAGCAGATGAGAGTGAAGGCAAGAGGTGTGCAGATAAAGGGTATAAAGGGCATAACTCAGGTTATAGTGGAAAAGGTTGGAGATGATTGGGTGATAAGAACTCTCGGAACAAATCTAAAAAAAGTGCTCACCATGAACGGAGTTGACCCCACAAGAACCAGATCGAACCACATTTTTGAAGTGATGAAGCTGCTGGGTATAGAGGCAGCAAGAAATTTAATAGTGGAGGAAACCCTGAGAACTCTAAGGGAGCAGGGTGTCGATACGGATGAAAGACATGTTATGCTTGTTGCGGACATCATGACATTTTCGGGAGTTGTCAAACCGATAGGAAGGTATGGTGTTGCAGGAGAAAAAGCATCCGTGCTCGCGAGGGCAAACTTCGAGGAAACGATAAAACACTTAACCAATGCGGCAGCTAGTGGAGAGGTGGATGACCTCAAGAGCATATTTGCCAATGTCATAGTGGGTAACCTGCCACCAATAGGAACAGGAATGTTCAAGCTTGGAATAAAGGAGGAGTGATGAGCTATGGCTGCAGGAGTGGAACAGATGATTTTGGAGGCCGTGAAAAGCGGAAGAGCAATACTGGGAGCTGAAAGAACCTTGAAAGAGCTGAAGAAGGGAAATGTGGAAAAGGTCGTGGTTGCCATAAACTACCCTGAAGAGGAGAAGGAAAGAATTAAGTATTACGCTGAACTGGCTGGAGTGGAGCTTGTAGTGTATGAGGAGGATAACAAGGAACTTGGAGCTCTGTGCCAGAAGCCCTTTCCGGTGTCGGTGTTGGGAATAAAGAAGAAGTGATGAAGGGATCATGATGACCTCAGCAAAGGTTAAGTACACCACCGAGGACCTAATGGCTATTGCAGCCTTTGAGAAGCTGACACGGACGCAGGTTGTGGACTATATAAACGCTGGAGATACTGCTTACTTTCTGATAAAGGGTAGAATATCCAATGCAATAGGTAAGAGAGGAGAGAAGATAAGGAAAATAGAAGAGTTGATGGGTAAGCGCGTAAAGGTTTTCAGATATGCAGATGATCTCGAGACCTTCGTTAAAAATCTTATGCTGGTGGATGTAAAAGACACGAAAGTTTTAAAAAATGATGGCAAGATAATTGTAAAAGTCGAGGTGGACAGGAAGCACAGACCCGTTGTGATCGGAAGAGAGGGAAAAAATATTAAAGTTATACGGGAATTTTTGAAGAGATGGTTTGACGTCCACGACATAAAATTGAAGTAGTGGCTTGTGGTGTTGGTCATGCCAAAGGGATTGTATGCGGCAAGGGACATATTGAAGGTGGAGAAGAAAAAGAGATGGTATGATCCTTACTACAAAAGAAGAGTGTTGAGATTGAAGGAGAAAGCTGACCCGCTGGAGGGAGCGCCACAGGCAAAGGGGATAGTTCTGGAGAAGCGTATGATAGAGGCAAAGCAGCCTTATTCCGGCATGAGAAAGTGTGTGAGGGTACAGCTCATAAAGAACGGTAAGCAAGTTACTGCCTTCTGCCCGCTTGATGGCGCAATAAATCATGTTCAGGAGCACGATGAGGTTATAATTGAGGGTATCGGCGGTCCTAAGGGAAGGAAGTACGGAGACCTTTCCGGTGTGAGATGGAAGGTTGTGAAAGTTAATGGTATTTCTCTCAAGGAGCTTGTGAAGGGCAGGAAGAAGAGACAGGTAAGATGAAGGTGAAATGGTCATGGTAACAGAGATTAAATTTCTCAACAAGTGGAGCTACGAGGGAGTGAAGGTTGAGGATAAGGGATTGCAGGCATACATAAATCTGAAGCCCATGGTATATCCCAAAACAGGAGGAAGACATGCAAGGCAGCAGTTCTACAAGTCCAAGCTGAACATAATAGAGAGGCTTGCAAACAAGCTTTTTGTTCCGGGTCACAAGGGTAAGAAACACAAATATACCAGCGGTCACTGTGTTGGTAAAACTCTCAACGCTTTTACCATAATCGATGAAGCTTTCGAGATAATCCACAAGAAAACCAAGCAGAATCCGATTCAGGTGCTGGTTAAAGCGATAGAGAATGCGGCTCCTCTTGAAGAGGTCATAACCTACCAGAAGGGAGGTATATTTGTGAGAGAACCAGTCGTTACTTCTCCTCAGAGAAGGGTCGACCTTGCATTGAGGCACATAGCGCAGGGCACATATCACAAATGCTTCAACAAGAAGACAAGCGCTGCTCAAGCCCTAGCTGAAGAGATTCTCGGAGCATACAACAAGGACACCACAAAGAGCTATGCTTACGAGGAAAGGGTCAGAAGGGAGAAGGAGGCGGCAAGCTCGAGATGATGGCAGCTTTCTCTCGTTTATCTGTGCCCATTATCAGAGAGGCAAAATTATCCCATCCAGATTCTCATATTCCCCTTCCAGATAAGCTTTTGCTGCAAGCGCGCACAAAAAAGCGTCGAACTCGTGCTCATTAACTCCTTCCGGCTTCTCAAGCCCAAATATCCGCTGCACCGCCCTCGGAAAGGTCTCTATAACTTCCACTCCTTCCTTTTCTATCTCTTCCCTCAGCTTCATAGCCCTCCTTACAAGCACCTGCATGCCTTTGAATAGAGGAGAGAGCACTTTAAATCCGCGCTCAATCAGCATGCGATCCGCTTTTCTGAAATAACCCTCTCCTTCCTTCGGAAAGGAGAAAGGCGCATCTACTGCCACAACCTTTGGTTTGTGTTTCCTCACAAGCTCCATTATCTCATCATCGGTGTGGACTGTTCTCCTCACAACATGCGGCTTTTCCCCAAGCCATTCAAGAAAGTAGATGCATATTCCTGTTTCGTTCTTCTCCTTTCCCGCCAGGTCTATTCCCATCACGGGCATGATCATTTCATGAATTCTCTCTCAATTTTTTTGATTTTGTTAACACGCCTCAATCTCTTTTCCTCTTCCAGAAACCTCGCTTCAAGCCATGCTTTAACGGCTTTTTCCGCTGTTTCTTTATCCAGAAACCTTCCCGCAAGACATGCGACGTTTGCATCATCGTGCTCTTTAGCTATTTTTCCGCTTGCCTCATCCCATATCTGCGCAGCATAAATGCCGGGGAACTTGTTGGCTGCTATGCACATACCCTGCCCAGAACCACAGATTAAAATTCCTCTGATCTCATCCTTGTTCTCGTTTTCCTTCATCTCCTCCAGCATCTTCCTGCACAGCTTTTCCGCAAAATCAACAAAATCATCCTCAGGATCATACTCGTGGGGACCGAGATCAACAACATCATACCCCTCATTTTTCAGAAACCCCACAACATGGTTCTTCAGCTCAAATCCCGCGTGATCACTTGCTACAAGCACCTTCATGGAAAAAACTGAGAAAATAAGATTTTTATGTTTGTTTGCTATTATCTTAGAAGCGCCACAATAATCACCACCCTCTTAATAACGTTCTGGTCAAACAAAAACATTTTACCTCACAAACCAAGTGTTAAGACACAAAAACAATGATTAAATCTCACTTACAATAAAGAACTTAAAAGCTATAAACACCTACTTGGTTTTTATTCCCGATCTTTCACATACATACTTTATAACAGGCATCTGTTATTCGCGTACGAAAGAATGGATGAAGAGACAAAAAACAGAGCGAGCTATCAGAGATAAAAGAACATCCTACTTTAAGGATATCTCTGCAAATTTTACTATTTTCTTTTTTCTCCACAAGATTCCACAATATCGTAAATTTCTAAATTTCTGCCTTTTTTGCAGTAAACTTGATTTTCGTGCAAATAATACTTTCCATCTTCAAGTGTTTCCAGAGATATTATATGTGAAGGTACCATTTCGTAGGGATCAATATGCTCAATATCGATACCTGGGTTATCTTCCTTTATTTTTTCTATATCTAAATTCATCTCATTGAGAATTTCTCCGAGGGGTTTTTCATCTTTTCTTAACGCATATTTTGGCATTTTATGCAAAGGTAAACTAATTATTTTGCCTTCCTCGGTTTCAAATTCTATTTCACCGAGATAATTTTCGGATATGTAATGACATGTGAGTTATTAAATTTAAATATCCTTAACAGAGCGAGACATTCCAGAATACCGGCGTGATGGTCTGAATCTCATAAAAGAAGAGAGAAAGATGAAGGCCGCGATTACCCGCATTATTATTTCTTCTAGCAATTAAGTACAACTTATTCAATTTTCTTCGGCATGATTCCGACTTTTCTGAGGAGAGAAGGTATGCCATCACTGCTCGTTTCCTTGTTTTCCAGCCCGAGCATTTTAATCACTTCCATTATCTTCTCCCGCTCTCCTTCAAGCTCGAGATATGGCGCTAGACCCTCAAGCTTCACAATTTCCCCTTTAACACCATTTAGTTCAAAAACCTCCCTGATTTTCTCGTATTCATAATAGGGCAAGCCTTTGCACATCCTGAACAGAATCCTCTTCATTTTGTCGTAGTCTGAAACTTCAACCTCCGTTTCTCTCGCAACCTTAAACTTGCTCTTCTCCACCCTGTACTTCCATGTCAGCTTTACCTTCCCGTCCACCTTACGAACCCTCAGCACTTCCTTACCGCTGGGCAAAATCACGAAGTCGCGCTGATCAATCTTCCTTGTCAAAACTCTCATCTCTTCAAGCTTTTTCTTAACACTTTCCGGCTTTATGCCAAGTACCTTCAGTTCAACTTCCAGCGACATTGACAATTAGCTCTTCACGAAATTTTAAATGAATAAAAATCAAATCTCCAAATATTCCTTAATTCGCGCTGGAGATACCAAATGACCCTCAAAGCCGTGATTTTTGACGGAGGCGGAACCATCTGGGATTCCATGTCTGTGCTTTACGACTCCTACATCTGGGCGTTCGAGCAGCTCGGATTGTGTAAAAGGAACGAGTTTCCCTACACCATGAAGGAATGCAACGCGCTCTCAAGCCTGAAGGACTTCAACACGGAGCACGGAAAAGCCAGAGGGTTTCTCGCAGTGTTTCTTTCAGGAAAAAGCATGCAGAGCATAATGGAAAAGGAAAATCCCAACGCAGAGCTCAACCGCCTTGTGGAGGAGATGAGAGCAAAGCATGAAGATTTCGATTCGAAAGCTGAAAAGCTTGGCAAGCTGCTCACCACTTACCTTTATGAGATATTCGACGACACGAAGTATCCATTGTGCAAAAATGCAAAGCCCACCCTTGAAAAGCTGAAGGAAAGAAGCTTAAAAATCGCGCTCGTCTCCAACAGGAGAAAGAAATCAACGCTGAGGATACTGGAAAACCACAACATCCACGAACTCTTTGACGTCATAATCACCTGGGAGGATCAGAAAAATCCCAAGCCCCATCCAGAGGGCGTGATGAAGGCAATGCAACTCTTCCATGTTCAGCCAGAAAATTGCGTTTTTGTGGGTGATTCTGCAGTTGACATAATCTCTGCAAGAGAGGCAGGTGTCAGATGCGTGGGCGTGCTGACGGGAATGGCAACCAGAGAAATTCTGGAGAAAGTGGGAGCGGACCACATAATCAACGACCTTTCGGAGCTGTTTGAAGTTCTTAACATCCACGATTAAATCTCGCTTCAGACCTCCAGAAAATCCATCCTCTTGAGCTTTCCAACGATCTTGACGAATTCCGTCTTCTCTTTAAGCTTTCTCACGATCTCATCATCCAGATTAGCTTCAGCTTCGGTGAAGAATATGTACTTTCCTGGATTCCTCCTGTCTGGGCGCGACTCAAGCTTGCGTAAGTTTATGCGCTTCTCATAGAACACATCCAGTATCTCCTTCAGCGAGCCGGGTCTGTCCTCAACCGAGAAGAAAAGAGCTGTGACTTCCGGCTTATCAACCTTTCCATCTCTCGTGATGATATAAAACCTCGTTCTGTTCTCCTTGTTGTCCTGAATATCTCTCTTCAGCACGACACACCCGCTTAATCTTGCGGCATTCTCAGAAGCGATGGCCACAGAGTCGTCATCCAGCATTTTCAGTGCCTGAGATGTGCTGGAAGCATAGATTATCTCGGCATTGCTCAAATTTCTCCTCAGAAAATTCATGCACTGCATTACAGCTTGGGGATGCGAGTAAACATACCTCACCTTCTTCAGATCAACATGAGATCTGGCAACGAGGCAGTGCGAAATCCTCAAATCCACCTCTCCAATCGCAAAGACGTCGTGACTCAAAAGCGATTCTAGAGACTCAGCAACACTTCCAGTCAGCGAGTTCTCTATCGGCACAACACCATAAGCCACTTCCCCCTTCTCAACCCCCCTGAAAACGTCTTCTATCGTGCCATAATGCCTCAGAAAGATTCTGTTCCCAATGAGGTTAAGTGCTGCCTCCTCACTGTAACTTCCCTCCGGCCCGAGCACGCCAACAAGCCCGCTAATTCCAAGGATTTCGTACTGCACCTCCTTGGAGAGCTGGAATATACGGGAAAATATCTCTCCCGTAATTATGGGATTCCTTGGTTTCTTCAGAAGCCGGTTGAGCTTCCTCTCCTCAACTTCCTTCACCTCTATAGGTATGCTCTTTTCCTTCTTGATGAGCGCGATTTCTCTTGCTGCCTGCTCCCTCAGATTGAGCAGATCCATGATAAGAGAATCTATAACCTCCAAGTAATTCCTGTACTCAACCAGACTCTTTGGCTTTTCGTAAATCTTGGCAGCATTCAGAAGAAAGCTGTAATCTCCTTCCAAACCAAAATAACTCTCAAAGTTCTCCATGAACTTCTCGTTGAACTCCTTTAGGAAGTTGAGAAACCCCTCCCTTTCATCCTTCGCAACCTCCTGAATCCTCTTTATCACCTCAGGATTCTGGGTTTTCAGCCGGAGGCAGAGAGGTAAAAGCGCATTGAGCAGCGCGGTTCTGGAATGTGTGTCCTTCAAATACTCGTAAAGGGCGAGAAGCGTGAAATGGGTTACGCCCTGCACCTTCGCCATCTCTTTATCGTGCTCCCTCCCATCTATAACGCGCATACCCGTACTCTCAAGCATTTTCAGGAACTCTTTTGCTCTGTCAGAGTTGCTCTCCACCAGCATGACCTCCGAAAAGTACGGGTAGATGTTCTCACCAAAAAGAGGGTGGATACTCAGATACTCATGTCCTGAATCCCTGAGCAGGGGCAGCGTTTTCTCTTTTGTGGAGGAAATGTCCACAACGAGAATCCCCTTCGGAAGCTTCTCCAGCACTTCCGGATATGCACTTTCAGGCACACACAGAACAGCGGCATCAAACCTCCCAAAATCAATCTCACTTACTTCACAATGCTCATCAAGGGAATAAATTTTCACGTAGTTCCCGCTACTGCCCAGAATGTTGTGAAATGTCCTTCCCATCCTCCCGTAGCCGTAGATGAGAACTTTCATACCTTTAAAAATCTGTCGCAATCAATTAAAATGCATGGGTATGAAGGTCTGGTACAACGGAGAAATGGTGGAGGATCCCAAAATTCCGATAACCTGTCACACTTTGCATTACGGCACGGGTGTTTTTGAGGGAATAAGATGCTACAAGCTTGCAAATGGAAAGAGAGGGATTTTCAGGCTGAAGGACCACATAAAGAGGTTCTTTTTTTCAGCAAAGGTTTTGGGAATGAACCTCGATTTTTCTGAGGAAGAACTGATTGAAGCATGCAAGCAAGTCATAAGGGAGAACGGGTTGGATGATGCTTACATAAGGCCAATAGCCTTCTACAACTTCGGAAAAATAGGTCTGAACGTTTTGAGTCAGAAGGCTGACGTTGCGGTCTTTGCCATCGAATTCCCAAAATATCTGGGTGATGATGTCAGGGTAAAGATAAGCAGCTACCACAGAATGAACCGCCTGATAACGAATCCGGAGGCAAAGATATGCGGACACTACTTCAACTCCGTGCTGGCAACGATAGAGGCGAGAGAGTTTGGTTATGATGAGGCGCTCATGCTTGACCTTGATGGTAATGTGGCGGAGGGTCCAGGAGAGAACATCTTCTTCATCAAGGATGACAAGCTTATCACACCCCCCACCGGAAGCATTCTTGCTGGGATAACGAGAGATACCGTGCTGAAATTTGCAGAAGAGCTTGGCTACACAGCGGAAGTAAGAACAGTTTCCGTTCACGAACTTCCATGCTTTGATGAAGCGTTCTTCACCGGCACAGCAGCAGAGATAACTCCGATAAAAGAGATAAACAACATCCAGTACTCCACAACCCGTGCTAAGGAAATCCAGAAGTACTATCAGAAGGTGGTCAGGGGCGAAATTGAGAAGTACGCTGGGTGGATAGATCTGGTTGAGGATTGAGGTTAGATTTCTATAATGGTTACTCACCACCCAAGCTCCACGAGCTAGGAGGACAAATCTTTATATCATTTCCCCCGCCATAATAATCTTCATGCCCCTGCCGGAAAGAAGAGCACTTTTCATAGACGTTGCGGAGAAGAGCTGGAAGCTGGAAAAGGTTAAGGACGAGCGCATTCTGGGTGTGGTGGATTTTGCGGTTGAGATGCACCTCAACCGCTACGAGTCGTGGCGTTACGATGCTTTGAGCCCGAAAAACGCGCTGATTTTCGGTGTTGGCCCGCTTGCAGCATCAAACATTCCCGGCACACATCGCCTGATTTTTGCGGCTCGTTCTCCCATCTGGAAGGGATTCTTCACCTCAACGATGGGCGGAGCAGGATATGTCTTCTGCGGACTGAATGTTAACTTCTGCTGTATAGAAGGAGAGAGGCACACTCCAACCATCATAAGGATAAGCAACATAAATGAGAAGCTGAAGGTCGAGTTTTTCGAGATAGAGAGGGATCATCTGTTTGCGATTTATGGCGGCTATAAAAACAAGCGCGGTCTCTATGCTCTACAGCAGTATATCATAGACAACTATGGAGACGTGTTCACCAAAAACAAAATACCCTTCAGAATTCTTGCTGTTGGACCTGCCGCTTTAAACACCACTTATGGGGCTATATGCTCAACCGTGATTCAGGATGGCAAGATGCGCGAGGGCATAAACGAGTTTGCAGGTAGAGGCGGGCTCGGAAGCGTGATGGCTCAAGCCCATGGAGTTGTAGCCATAATTTACGGTGGGAACAGCTGTCACAAACATGAGAAGCTTAGCGATCCCAAGTTTGTTGATGAGTTCTTCAAGCGCGAGTTTGGAAAGAAGATGATGGAAGTTATCATGGAGAAGGGCAAGAAATACTATTATAATCCTGATGTTAAGAGCGGTGGGACTTATGGTGTTAACTTCTCAACTTTGGGTACGTGGACGCTCTTCCTGAACTGGAGCTCCATCTACTGGACTGAGAAGAAAAGAAAGGAGGCCTATGAAAAACTGATAAAAGGGCATTACCTCAAACAGTTCAACGAGGAGTGCATCAAGCCGAGAAAGTTCATGAACTGCGGCGAGCCCTGCCCTCTTGTTTGCAAAAAATACTCCACTCACAAGAGGGATTATGAGCCCTATGAGGCAAACGGCCCAAATGCTGGCATAGTAGATATGAAGGCAGCTGACATGGTTGTGGAGAAGGTTGACGAGCTTGGATTTGATGCGATACAGGTGGGCACGATAGTTTCATGGATAATGGAGCTCATGCACCGCAACATGTTAAAGCCTGAAGATTTTGGTTTATCAAAGAAGCCGATATTTGATATTGACAAGCTGGATGTAAAGGCATCGCACCACAACGCTGAGATAGCAGCCAAGCTTGTGGAAATGATAGCTTATGGTGAAGAGCTTGGTAAGCTGTTCTGCGAGGGTATAAAGCAGGCAGCCGAGGATTTGGAGTCCATGTTCCACCATCCGAAGCATGAAGCCGAGTTTAAAGATTTTGCTGTCTATGCTGTTTACGGGGATGATGGGGAAATTGGGCCATGCCAGTACTGGGTTCCTGCCTTCTTCATCCCTCTTCCGATTCAGGGCAAGTTCCTGACGTACTACCACCTTGAATGGCTTGACCCCTACGAACTTGGCAAGAAAAGCGCTGAACGCACCATAAAAGAGCTTTACTCCACCAACAACGGGCTATGTAGGTTTCACAGAGGGTGGAGCGAGAAGACCATTGAAAAGCTTGTCAATGAAGCTTTCGGCACCAACTACAACTTCTACGAGCACCACAGGCGGCTTGCCGAACGTATCCTGTTCTACGATGAAAGATGTGAGTTAAAGCCAGCATTCTGGGAGTCGGAGAGGGTGATAGACATAGTGTGGAAGTTCATAGAAAAGCTCGCAAAATCCGATCCAAAGAACAAAGAGCTCAAAAAGTGGCTGGACATGTTCAAACATGACAAGTGGTTTGCAGCAAAGCACTACTGGCTGAAGACGCTCGAGGGCATTCATGATGGTATAGGGGTAGAGAGAGAACTCAAAGTTTGAATATCTCCCTCTTCCTCCTAAAATATTCTTTTGTCATCTTTTTCACATTCCTACTGTTCACCCAGTCGTGATGCCTGAAACCCCCGCCAAAACTTTTCGGTATGTGCATAAGCTCGTGAATCACCGTCTCAACCTTTTCCTTATGGCTGAGCTTGTCGAAATTTTCAGCTATAACCTCTATTATGTAGTGTGGCTTAACCCCCAGAGCTTTCTGCCAGATTTTGCCAAGGCCGTGGCATCTCGCAAGCACACGCTTGCTTGAAGAACCAAAGCTCCTTATGAACACGACCCTGCTCAGATCAATGTGCTCCATTTCAAGGACTTTAACAACATCCTCAGCCATCTCCTTAACATCGTAAGCAATCTCATACCTCATGCTCATACCCCACACCTTTCAAAATGCCGAGCTCACCAGAACTTCCTCAGCGTTTCCGCAAGCTCTTCCGGCAAGGTGTGAACGACAGCCTCATCATAGAAAATCTCCATGAAACCCCTGTCAGCGGTATAACCCTCTTTTGGTTCGGGCCGTGCTATGAACCTCGCAAGGGCGGGCATGGTTTCGGCTTCACTTCCTTTTAGAGGGAACATTATGGTTGCGTTCATGCTCCTGAAACCCGTTTTTTCGTAGCATTTCATCATCTTCCCGAAATCCACAGCCATGGCTTTGATTTCATCTTCATCGTGCTCGTGAAAGGGCTTTGCCACTCCTACCCCATATGTCTCAGCGTTTGCTATGGGTGCGAAAGCGCACACGAAGGAAAAGTAATTCCCATCCCCCACGAACCTCTCCTTATCCTTCTCCGCCAGCATTTTCCAGTAGGACATGCCATGTTTCCTCTCAAACCTTCTGGAAGCGCTCAGCAGAAACTCATGTGCATAGAGCATATTCTGCTCGCAAACTATCTGCATGTGCGGATGCTCTATCGATGCTCCGGAAGGTGGGAGGAAGTTGAGATTGATATAAATGTAATGTTTTCCCTCAGCTCTGGTCAGTTTTTGATAGTATTGGCTTATGGCAAGGAAGGCGTTCACCCACGTTTTCTCTGAAATTTTGCTCAGCTTTACCGCATGATCTCCACCAAGCACAACAACCACGTGACGTCTGGCAAACGGAAACTTGTTCGGAAAAAGCACAACCTCATTCTTTCCCTTACCCACTTTTATCCATTGCCCCTCCATGCCTTCCCGCTCTCCAAACCTCTGCAGCGTTTCCTCCCATCTTTCCTTGCAGAAAATGCAGCCCTTAATTTCCTTCTTACTCTCGCTCTTTTTTATGGAAGCCCCGCTGACATGCGGTCTTTTTGCCCTGTTCACATTTATCCTTGTTTTCCTTCCGGTGAGAGGGTCATGCCTTATCTCCACAACATTCTTCTCAACCTTTCCCTCAGGATTTTTGCTCTCTACCTCATAAATCTCCTTGATGAATGCCAGCATGTTTCATGATATGGAGAAAGAGGTATATTAACTTTTTT